>JAJTHE010000106.1 GCA_021298815.1 Betaproteobacteria bacterium
GCAAGGAAGAGGGCGGCCGCCACACGCCGTTCTTCAACGGATACCGTCCGCAGTTCTACTTCCGCACGACGGATGTGACCGGCTCGATCGACCTGCCGGAAGGCACCGAGATGGTGATGCCGGGGGACAACATTTCGATCACGGTCACGCTGATCCAGCCGATCGCGATGGAAGAGGGGCTGCGCTTCGCGATCCGCGAAGGCGGCAAGACCGTTGGCGCGGGTGTCGTCGCCAAGGTGATCGCCTAGGTTTCTGCAAGAAGGGACTGCTTTTCGGGGGCTGCATCCCGGCCCCCGCAGTTCGGTGTCGTCGGAAGGCCAGTAGCTCAATTGGCAGAGCGTCGGTCTCCAAAACCGAAGGTTGGGGGTTCGACACCCTCCTGGCCTGCCATCCGATGCCACCACCGAGAACAGACGGGTAAATGGATACAGCGAAGATAGTCCTGGCAGCAGTAGCGGTGATCGCCGGACTCTACGGCTTCTACCACTTCGACCAGAGCCCGACCGTGGTGCGCGTGGTCTGCGTGCTCGGCGGCCTGATCGTCGCCACGGGCGCGATGTGGACGACCGTGCAGGGTTCGCGGTTCCGTGCATTCGCGCTGCAATCGATCGAAGAGACCAAGAAGGTGGTCTGGCCGTCGCGCAAGGAAACACTGCAGACCACGGGCATCGTGTTCGCGTTCTGCGTGGTCACCGCGATTTTCCTGTGGATCGTCGACGCCAGCCTGCTTTACCTGGTGCAACTCTTGATGGGGCGGACTGAGTGATGAGTGGCAAACGCTGGTATGTCGTTCATGCGTACTCGGGGTTCGAGAAGAGCGTGCAGCGCACGCTGCTCGACCGTATCCAGCGCACCGGGATGCAGGACAAGTTCGGCCAGGTGCTGGTGCCGGTCGAGGAAGTGGTCGAGATGAAGTCCGGCCAGAAGTCGATCAGCGAGCGCAAGTTCTTCCCGGGCTACGTGCTGGTCGAGATGGAGATGACCGACGACACCTGGCACCTGATCAAGAGCACGCCGAAGGTCACCGGTTTCATCGGCGGCACGGCCACCAAGCCGACGCCGATCAGCCAGAAGGAAGTCGACAACATCCTGCACCAGATCCAGGAAGGCGTCGAGAAGCCGAAGCCGAAGGTGCTTTTCGAGAGCGGCGAGATGGTCCGCGTGAAGGAAGGCCCGTTCACCGATTTCAACGGCACGGTCGAGGCCGTGAACTACGAGAAGAACAAGCTGCGGGTCGCCGTGTCGATCTTCGGCCGTTCGACCCCGGTCGAACTGGACTTCTCCCAGGTGGAGAAGGCCTGAGGCTGGCCTCAGGCCCGTCCGGAACCCGTTCGAAACCCGCCCGGCATGCCGCCGGGATGCACCTGATCCAGCAGCACAGCGGCAAACCGCAGCAACCCCTCAGCATCCAATCCGGCAGGCCGGTTGACCCACGAGGTCGACCGGCAGGCCATCCCGGGGAGAGCGCAGGGCGCTCGTTCGACCCGCCATAGAAGGAGCACGAGTCGTGGCAAAGAAAGTCGTCGGTTACATCAAGCTGCAGGTCCCTGCAGGCAAGGCCAACCCCAGCCCGCCGATCGGCCCGGCGCTGGGCCAGCGCGGCCTGAACATCATGGAATTCTGCAAGGCATTCAATGCCGCCACGCAGAAGATGGAGCCGGGCCTGCCCACGCCGGTGGTGATCACCGCCTACGCGGACAAGACCTTCACCTTCATCATGAAGACGCCGCCGGTGACGGTGCTCATCATGAAGGCGCTGGGCATCACCAAGGGCAGCAAGACGCCCCATACCGACAAGGTCGGCAAGCTCTCGCGCGCGCAGTGCGAGCAGATCGCCAAGGCCAAGCAACCCGACCTGACTGCCGCCGATCTCGAGGCAGCCATGCGCACGGTGGCCGGCAGCGCCCGCAGCATGGGCGTCGAAGTGGAGGGACTCTGACATGGCACACGTCTCCAAGCGCTATACCGCCGTCCGCAAGAGCGTCGATCGCGAGAAGCTGTACCCGCTGGCCGAAGCCCTGAAGCTGGTCAAGGACAACGCCACTGCCAAGTTCAACGAATCGATCGATGTCGCGATCAACCTGGGCGTGGACGCGAAGAAGTCCGACCAGGTGGTGCGTGGCTCGCTGGTGCTGCCGCAGGGCACCGGCAAGACCAAGCGCGTCGCGGTGTTCGCCCAGGGCGACAAGGCCAGGGACGCCCTGGCCGCCGGTGCCGACGTGGTCGGCTTCGACGACCTGGCCGAACAGGTGAAGGCCGGCAACATCAACTTCGACATCGCCATCGCCACGCCCGACTCGATGCGCGTGGTCGGCCAGCTCGGCCAGATCCTCGGCCCGCGCGGCCTGATGCCGAACCCCCGGGTCGGCACCGTCACCGCCGACGTCACCACCGCGGTGAAGAACGCCAAGGCGGGCCAGGTGCAGTACCGCACCGACAAGGCGGGGATCGTCCAGTGCACCATCGGCCGTGCGTCGTTCACGGTCGAGGCGCTGCAGGAGAACCTCGGCGCGCTGATCGATGCGCTCAACCGGGCCAAGCCGGCCGGCGCGAAGGGCATCTATGTCCGCCGGGTGAGCCTGTCGTCCACGATGGGTGCCGGCGTCCGGGTCGACCAGGGCAGCCTGGTCGCCTCGCGCGAGGCAGCGTAGGCGGCGTCTTTGCCGGAAGCCTGCCGTCGGCGGGCTTCATCGGAATACAGAACTTTGGGCCCGCCGGGGTGGCAGCAGCGTAGTGCTGCCGCCCCGGCGGGGTTGTCAAAGACCGTAGGCGTTCCCCGGAACTTAATGCCGGACGACGGTGGGGCTGGTGCACACCCGAGGAAGGCGCCCTACGCAGATGGCGTACCCCCGAAACAGGAGCGGTTGCAATGTCGATTTCCTGGATCAAGGTCGCCGTGTTGTGCTTTCCACCCCAGCCGGGGCGGTAGCGGCCGGATCGGTTTCCCGGCGGTGCCCGCGTCGGCGCAGGTGGTGCGGTTCAGTTAAGGAGGTGCACCTTGAGTTTGAGTCTGCAGGACAAACAGGCAGTTGTCGCCGAACTGAGTGCGGAACTCGGCAAGGCACAGTCGGTCGTGATCGCGGAATACCGCGGCATGGGCGTCGGTGCGATGACCGAACTCCGGCGCAAGGCTCGCGCAGAAGGCGTCTACCTGAAGGTGCTCAAGAACACCCTCGCCCGCCGTGCGGTCGACGGGACCCCGTTCAAGGCGCTCGCCGACCAGCTGGTCGGCCCGCTCGCCTACGGGATCTCGGCCGATCCGGTCAAGGCAGCGAAGGTGCTCGACGAGTTCGCGAAGGGCAACGACAAGCTGGTCATCCGGGGCGGTGCATTGCCCGACCAGGTGCTGTCGGCCAAGGAGATCCAGGGGCTGGCGCGACTGCCGTCGCGCGAAGAACTGCTCTCCAGGCTGATGGGAACGATGCAGGCCCCCGTGGCCAAGTTCGTCCAGACGCTCAACGAAGTTCCTGCGCGCTTCGTGCGTACGGCCGCGGCCGTGCGCGACCAGAAGCAGGGCGCGCAAGCGCCCGCCGAAGCGGCGGCCTGAGGAAGCGGTTTCCCCCAGGCGGCACGGGGCGGATTCATTCCCGCCTCACCGCGCGGTGACAACAATCCATCCAATCGACATCAGCAACATCGGGAGCAATTGAAATGGCAGTCGCAAAAGCAGAAATCCTCGACGCAATCGCCGGCCTTACCGTGCTGGAGCTGTCCGAACTCATCAAGGAAATGGAAGAGAAGTTCGGCGTCTCCGCCGCCGCCGCCTCGGTGGCAGTGGCCGCCCCGGCAGCCGGTGGCGGCGCCGCCCCGGCCGAAGAGAAGACCGAGTTCACGGTCATCCTGAAGTCGGCCGGCGAGAAGAAGGTCGAGGTCATCAAGGCCGTGCGTGCGATCACCGCGCTGGGCCTGAAGGAAGCGAAGGACCTGGTCGACGGCGCGCCGAAGCCGGTGAAGGAAGGCGTTTCGAAGGCCGACGCGGACGCGATCATGAAGCAGCTGACCGATGCGGGCGCAGCGGTCGAGCTGAAGTGACGAGATCCGGTCCCGTCAAGCCAGTCCCGGGGTTCGTCCCCGGCCGGAAGGGCAGCCGAGCAATCGGCGGTTGCCCTGCCGGGCAGGTAGCAGCCTTGTCGTGACGACCACGGGCTGGCGGGTGACCGCCGGCCCGCAGTCGCTTTTCCAGTCGTAGCGTTCCAGTCGTAGCGTTCCAGTCGCACCGTTTCGCCCGCTGCCGCAGCGGCAGCCGTACACCGCTCCACCCCAGTCTATCCGTCGCCTGCAGGAGTCAACGATGAGCTATTCATTCACCGAGAAGAAACGCATCCGCAAGAGCTTCGCCAAGCGTGCCAGCGTGCTGCCGGTTCCGTTTCTGCTCGCCACCCAGCTCGAGTCCTATCGTCACTTCCTGCAAGCCGACCTGCAGGCCGACGCACGCACCGGCGAGGCCGGGCTGCAGGCTGCGTTCCAGTCGATCTTCCCGATCACCAGCCATTCGGGCAATGCCCGCCTGGACTTCGTCAGCTACTCGCTCAGCACGCCGCCGTTCGACGTCAAGGAGTGCCAGCAGCGTGGACTGACCTTCGCCGCGCCGCTGCGCGCGAAGGTTCGCCTGACGATCATGGACAAGGAAGCGCCCAAGGTCAAAGGCAAGGACGGCACCGAAGGCTTCCCGGTCAAGGAAGTGAAGGAGCAGGAGGTCTACATGGGCGAGATCCCGCTCATGACCGACACCGGCTCGTTCGTGATCAACGGTA
>JAJTHE010000038.1 GCA_021298815.1 Betaproteobacteria bacterium
GTACGGCACGTGCAGGATGTCGGTGCCCGAGAGCATCTTGAACAACTCGAGCGCGAGGTGGCTGCTGCCGCCCGTGCCCGAGGATCCGCCCGAAAGCTGGCCCGGCTTCGCGCGGGCGATCGCGATCAGCTCGTTCATGTTTGCCGCCGGGAACGCCGCGCTGGTCATCAGCAGCGTGTAGCCGTCGGGAATGGACCGCGCGACGATGTCGTTCGATGCGCCAGGCGGATAGGGGACGACGAGCCGCACGGCACGCACCGGAAAGTCACCGGCCTTCGGCTGGGCGAGCGCGGGCGCGACAGGCAGCAGCACGGAAAGCAGCACGGCGGCCAGCGCGTATTCGAGCCTCATGTTCTCCTCCTTCTTGTGCACCGGAACGTCGCGAGCGTCACCTGGCAAAGCGATCCGGTTTCTTCGACCGATGCTTCATGGTAGACGCTGAAGGGGCCGGCCGTCAGTGCTTCGAGTGGACTCGAATGGGCGTTTGAAAGTACGCTTTGCCCTCCGCAGTGGTGCCCGCCAGGAGAGCATGAGCATGGAGCAGGTAGCGTTCGAAGCGCAGTCACGGGCGGGCAACCGGCGCCGGCAGGCACCCAGGGGCCGCAGTGTGTCGGCCCTGGCCGCCTGCATGGCGCTGACCGGGTCCGCCTGGGCTCAGTCGTCGCCGGAGGCCTGGCCCTCGCGACCGGTACGCATGGTCGTGCCCTACGCGGCGGGTGGTGCGACCGACGTGCTCGGCCGGCTGTTCGGGGCGCGTCTCGCGGAGGCGCTCGGCCAGCCGTTCGTGATCGACAACCGACCGGGTGCTGCGGGCACGATCGGCGCCGAGATCGTGGTCAGGGCCGCGCCCGACGGCTACACGCTCGCCTTCGTGCCGTCCGCTTACGCAGCCTCGCTCGCCCTCTACAAGTTGAGCTGGGATCCGGCGCGGGCGGTGGCTCCCATCGGCATCGTGGCCACCGGGCCGCTGGTGCTCGGGGTGCATCCCGGCGTGAAGGCTGGCAGCGTCCGCGACCTGATCGAACTCGCCCGGGCGAAGCCAGGATCCATCAACTTCGGATCGGCCGGCACGGGCGGATCCCTGCATCTGGCCGGCGAGCTTTTCCTCCAGGTCGCGCGGGTGAGCATGTCTCACGTGCCCTACAAGAGCGAGGCCCCGGCGTTGAACGATCTGGTCGGCGGACATATCCAGGTGCTGTTCGCCTCGGCGATCGTGATGCTGCCGCAGGCCCGTGCGGGCAAGGTGCGCGCGCTGGGCGTCACCAGCGCAAAGCGCTCGCCCGCCGCGCCCGAGTTGCCGGCCATCGGGGAGACGGTGCCCGGCTACGACGTGACCCAGTGGTTCGGTATGTGGACGGCGGCGGCCGTGCGCCGGGACACCGTCAACCGCGTGAACCAGGCGCTCGGGCGCATCGTGCGCATCCCCGAACTGCAGGAGCGGCTGCGCGCCGACGGCTTCGAGCCGGCTCACGGCAGCCCGGAGGATTTCGGACGGACCATGGCCGAGGAGACCGCGTTGTGGGCGCGGGTCGTGAAGGCCGGCAACATCCGGGTGGAGTGAGCCGATAGCGGGCTGCGTGCAGCGGATTCGTGCCGAGGCCGGGATCCTCCCGTGCGCGGTCGCGTTCAACACGCCCGTCAGATGGTGGACGTTGAAGTGGCAGGCCGTCGAACCGTGCACCGAGCGTCGATGAGATCGGTGTAACCGAGGGTTTCGCCAGCAACGGGTCGCAGCCGGTTATGGGTACAATTTTGTCAGCGGATGGCATTCATCCGCACGAGCCTGTGTAGAGTGAAGACACAGCGGCAGGGCTCGCCAGTGAGGCACGCCCGTTCGGACAAGACCCGCGATCAACCCGGAGGATCGACCATGGACCAGACCCCCCCTCGTGCCAGCGCACCCCTCGAGCGCCTGCACGCCAGCCGTCGCGAGTTCCTCACCCGCGTCGCACAGGCGAGCGCAGTGCTCGGTGGCAGCGCGATTGCCGGCTCGGCAGTGGCGCAGGCGCCCGCCGATGCCGGGGCCGGCATCCCGAACGCCGCGGTCCTGGCTGGCAAGGACTCGGTGCTCGCGATCCACTCCGAGCGTCCGCTGACCGCGAGCGTACCTGCCGAGCACCACAACTTCCTGGTGACGCCGACGCGGCGCATGTTCGTGCGCAACAACCTCAACACGCCCGAGCTCGACGCGTCGAAGCATGTGCTGACCGTGCGCGGGCTGGTCGATCGCGAACTGACCCTCACGCTGGACGACCTGCGCAAGATGAACGTCTGGGAGCAGCAGGCGATGCTCGAGTGCGCCGGCGCCGGGCGCACCGCGTTCCGTCCCACGCCACGCGGAACGCCGTGGTCGGAGACGGGCGGCATGGGCTGTCCGAAATGGACGGGCGTCAGCCTGGCTGAAATCCTGCGCATGGCTGGCGTTCGCAACGGCGCGGTGCATGTGGCGTTCCTGGGTATGGACCGTGGCCCGCTGCCCACCATCCCGCCGGTGGTACGGTCGATCCCGATGGCCAAGGCGATGGAACGCCACACGATGATCGCCACTGGCATGAACGGCGAGACGCTCACTCCGGTGCACGGGGCGCCGATGCGCAGCCTGGTTCCCGGCTGGGTCGGCTCCGCGTCGATCAAGTGGGTGACGGCGATCGAGGTGCTGCCTGCGCCGTTCAAGGGCACCTACATGGACGACAGCTACCGCATCCCGGGTATCCCGGTCGCGCCGGGCGAGAAGATGCCGGCCGATGCGCTCAGCACCGAGGACTGGCCGGTCAAGTCGATGATCACCTTCCCCGGGCCGAACGCCCGGTACCGCCGGGGCCAGGTCGTGCCGATCGAGGGTCGGGCCTGGGTGGGGGAGTCGTCGATCCGCCGCGTCGATCTCTCGTTCGACGAAGGCGTGACCTGGCAGCGTGCATCCCTCGACCGGCGAGGCGATCGCTACGCCTGGCGCCGCTTCAGCCTCGACTACTTCCCCGAGAAGAGTGGCTACCAGACGGTGCTGGCGCGTGCCACCGATGATCGCGGCAACGCCCAGCCGTTCCTGCCGGCGTGGAATCCGCTGGGCTACTACTGGAACGGCGTGCATCGCGTCGGTTTCACGGTGGAGGCCTGAGCAATGCCGGGATGCTCTGTCCGCCGGGGCGTGCACGCCCCGGCCTTCCTGGGTTCGATGCTCACCGCAGTCCTGCTTGCCAGCGCCCCGATCGGCGCACAGGCCCCGGCCACGCCCGAGCCCACGCTGGTGCCCGGCCCGGGCATGGAACTCACCATGCAGCGTTGCGTGATCTGCCATGAGGCACAGCACATCACCCGTTCGCGCCTGACGCGCGCCGAGTGGCTGGAGAACACCGAGCTGATGATCAAGCGCGGCGCGCCGGTGGCAGCCGGCGAGGTCGCGCCGATCGTGGAGTACCTGTTCACCTACTACGGGCGCAACGACGACGGCAGTCCGCGCCCGCGGCCGGCTGGCGCGGCCGCGGCGGCTGCGCCTGTCGCGCCGGCAGCCGGCGGAGCGCGCGACGTGCAGGCGCTGCTCGCCACCTACGGCTGCACCGGATGCCACGCCGTCGATGCCAAGCTGGTGGGCCCCAGCTTCCGGGAGGTGGCCCGCCGGTTCGGCAGCGAGGCGGGCGGGGATGACCGGGTCGCACGGCGCATTCGCGAAGGGGGAGCCGGGGACTGGGGATCGATCCCGATGCCGCCCCATCCGGCGATCAACGACGCCGAACTGCGTTCGCTGGTGGCCTGGGTCTTCGCCCAGCGTTGAGGCAACCGGCCGTGTGCGCCGCACTCGGACCGTTCGGAAGCGCCATCGAAGGATCGCTCAGTCAGGCGCTGCACAAGACCGCGATTGCACTGCGCCACACTGCCTCTGGCGGGATGGTTCTTGCACGGCATCCAGTACCGCCTGGCAGCGTCCGGAGGAGGCGCCTGTACGAGCGTCGAGCCGCCCGCGGACAACCGCTCACGGCGCGAGCTTCGCCGCCTTCACGACCTTGCTCCACCGCTCTATGTCCTCGCGGATGATGCGGTCGAAGGCCTCGGGCGTGCCGACCTGCGGCTCCAGGCCCAGTCGGGCGAAACGCTCCTTCACGTCTGTCGAGGCGACGGCTGCGTGCAGGTCGCGGGCGATGCGCAATATCAGCGGGCGCGGCGTGCCGGCGGGCGCGGAGATGCCGAACCAGATGTTGACGTCATGGCCCTTCATCCCCTGTTCGCGGGTGATCGGCACGTCGGGGAACATGTCGAGCCGCCGGTCGCCCGCGACTGCGAGAGCCTTGATCTCGCCCGCGCGGATCATCGCCTGCGCGGCACCCTTGCACGGCACGTGCAGGATGTCGGTGCCCGAGAGCATCTTGAAGAACTCGAGTGCGAGGTGGCTGCTGCCGCCCGCGCCGGAAGATCAGCCTGGGAGCTGGCCCGGCTTCGCCCTGGCGATCGCCATCAGTTCGTTCAGGTTCGCGGCCGGCAACGTCGCGCTGGTCAGCAACATGATCGGCGACCAGCCGAGCAGCGTCACCGAAGCGAAGTCCTCGGGGCGGCAGGGGGTCTTCGCGCGCAGCGCCAAGTTGATCGCACTGGAGCCCGGGTTGGGCATCAGCAGCGTGTAGCTGTCGGGACTGGCCTGCGCGACGATCTCGGCGCCGACGAGGCCCCCCGCGCCGCTGCACCGAGGCCAGCCAGGCCGGACAGCAGCAGCAGGAGCGGCGCCGGGAGCGGAACCACCGGCGTCGGTGCGGCGAAGATCGCGTCGAACACGACCGGTCTGTTGCCGAGCGGGTCGGGGGGCACGTCGGCGAATTCGACGATGCGCATGGCCGCACCCCAGCCATCCGAATTGTCGAACGTGACATCCGCCAGGGTGAGGCCGGGACGCGACAGGCTGAACTGGAACTGCGGCACCGCGAACGGCCCCGGGTACGGGACGACGTTGAAGGTGAATTCGCCGAAGCCGCCGACGTCTCCCAGGCTCAGGATGTAGCCAGGCACGCTGAACACCGGGGGCTGTCCGCCTGTGACGTTGAACCACACCCCGGCGACGGCGAAATCCCGCTGGGTCGATGGCCTGTTGAGGAAGTCGCCGACGGTCGCCGTGAACAGCACGCTATCCGCGCCGGTTTCGGTCAAGGTGAGCGAGCCGTTACGGTAGAACCCCGGCAGCAGGGGGACGTTCGCCGTATCCATCACGTAACTCACGCTGGTTGCTGCAGCGGGGCTGGACGCGACACCTGCCAGCGCGACGCACAGGCAACCGGTCAATCGGACCACGGACTGCATCATGGCGCTCTCCCGATGGTCGGAACATGAGACCGGATGGTCGGCCGCGCGGCGCCCTGGCGTGTTGACCTGGATCAACCCATCCGTTGAAGTTGCCCTTGCGGATGATCGGCATCCAGAGCTTCTCTGAACAGCGGCGCACTGGTGAGGACGAGGAAATCGAAGGTCCTCCGGTTCAGCCTGGATGCGCTGGGGGCTGATGCACGACGGGGTAGTGACGGCGAACCGAAGCGACTGACCGCACGGCAGGCGGGCTCGATCGATGCGCAGTGCGTGGGGTCTGAAACGCCGTTTGGATCAGGACGCACTGTGTACGTCCCGGCTGACCACCGATCGATGACCTCACGGAAAACATCTGGAGCCCCACGAGATGCGATCCAAACCCCTGCTGACCCGCGCCCTGTCCATCGCAGGCGCCGTAGCCGCTGCATTTGCCGGTTCTGCCACTGCCGCCACCGTCACCTTCAACACGAACACCGTCGGAACCGGCTTCGGCGGCACCAGCCTGACGCTGAACAGTTCATCGGGCGCCGCTGCCACGCTGACATACATCGCGGCGCCTACCACCACCACCGGCACCCCCTCGAACGTGAACTTCGGAAACTTCACGCTCGCCTGCGCAGGCTGCTCCACCCAGGCGCTGGGTACCGGCGCCTCGTTCAGTGCGTTCACCTTCGACCTGGTCCTCCAGGACGTCAATGAGGGTGGCCTCGGCAAGTTCGTCGGATCGTCCGCCGGCGGGACGATCTTCAGCGATGTCAGCTCGATCGTCCTCAACTGGTCGCCGACCTCCATCGGGCCGGGCACGACTGGCGCGTCGAGCGGTACGTTCGGCGTGTCCACCTTCAGCCTGAACGCGTTCACCGGCATCGTCGCGCCGAACTCGGGGGCAGTCCTCGGACAGACGACGGTCGAGGGCGTGGTCACCGAAGGCATCATCACCACCATTCCGGTGCCCGGCGGCGCGTTGCTCACCGTCAGCGGGCTGGCGCTGTTCGGCCTGCTGCGCAGGAAGCGTCGCACCGCGTAACAGCAGGAACGACTGGTCGCGGGCTGCACGCCCGTGGCCATGTCCGCGCCGGCCGATCGCGTCTGCATCCCCGAGGCCTGCGGCAGGACGGAAGCCCCATCCGCGGTCGCGGGTGCACGCCGGATCCGAGTCGAGGATATGATCCTCCCCGGGCCGTCGCTGGAGGAGCGCCGAACCAGGCACTGTTCCTCGGAGAGGAGCCCAAGCAGCGCGTTGAACTGCCCGCCGGAGCCGTCCTGCATCGACCGACGGGTATCCAGCGCCCCTGACCCTCGATCCAGCCTGGAGGTTCCCCGAATGAGCAAGCTTCACCTCGTGATCTTCGTACTCACGGTTGCCCTGACGCTGTTCGTCTGGCGGGCGGGCAGGACGCCAGTCCTCTCGTTCATCGACTACCGCACCATCGCAGACCGTGCGGGGTTCAACAGGTTTGCCGCGACGAGACTGGTCCCGATCCCGGTGGTTGCGCTGCTGTGCCTCGTGCTTGCCAGTGCCCGGCCGGAGCTTTCGCTGCCGCTCGTCTTCGTCGAACTGCTCGCCGCGGTTGCCTCGGCGAACTGGGTCTCGATGGGCGTGCCTGGCTTCAGGGCCGAACGCATTCCTCCAGCGGCTGCCTGACCCCTCGATCAGGCGGAGCCCCGGCGGCGGGCACGCTCGCCGACCGGCCCGACGATCGCAGCGAGGCGCCTCTATCGTGGACGAGGGCCGTGCGCGGGCAATCCGCTCACGGCGCGAGCTTCGCCGCCTTCACGACCTTGCTCCACCGCTCGATGTCCTCGCGGATGATGCGGTCGAATGCCTCGGGCGTGCCGACCTGCGGCTCCAGGCCCAGCCCGGCGAAACGTTCCTTCACGTCGGCCGAGGCGACGGCCGCATGCAGGTCGCGGGCGATCCGCAGTATGACCGGGCGCGGCGTGCCGGCGGGCGCGGAGATGCCGAACCAGATGTTGACGTCGTAGCCCTTCATCCCCTGTTCGCTGGTGGTCGGCACGTCGGGGAAGACGTCGAGCCGACGGTTGCCTGCGACGGCGAGTGCCTTGATCTTGCCCGCGCGGATCATCCCCTGCGCGGTGACCGGCGTGGTGAAGATGATGCTTACCTGCCCTGCGATCATGTCGGCGATCGCAGGCGCGGCGCCCTTGTACGGCACGTGCAGGATGTCGGTGCCCGAGAGCATCTTGAACAACTCGAGCGCGAGGTGGCTGCTGCCGCCCGTGCCCGAGGATCCGCCCGAAAGCTGGCCCGGCTTCGCGCGGGCGATCGCGATCA
>JAJTHE010000025.1 GCA_021298815.1 Betaproteobacteria bacterium
CATGCGGCGAAAAAAAACGGCGGTCCGTCTTTCGATGGACCGCCTCGGCAGCGCCGGCTGTGACACCGGAACCGTTGCTTCCGCTGGCGCGCTGGCCCTGCCAATCACTGCAAGGGTGGCCGAACGATAGCGGGCACCCCGGGGCGGCGCGCGGCAGCAGGTCACCCTGCGTGCGTGAATCCCTTCACGGTCGCGCCGCCGGCGGCCCTCACGGCGCCCGCACCGCCGCGTCCACCGCCGCCCGCAGCCGGCGCGCGATCTCGACCACCTCGTCGTCGCCGACGACGAACGGCGGGGCCAGCAGCACATGGTCGCCGCGTTCGCCGTCGATCGTGCCGCCCATCGAGTAGACGCACAGCCCATGGCGCATCGCCTCGGCCTTCACCCGCGCATGCATGCGCCACGACGGGTCGAAAGGCGCGTCGTCGGCACGGTCGGCCACCAGTTCGATCGACCAGAACAGGCCGCGTCCGCGCACGTCGCCGACATGCGCATGCTCGCGGAACTGGTCGAGCAGCGCGGCCCGCAGCCTCTCGCCCTGCGCGCGAACCCGGGGCAGCAGGCGGTCGCGCTGGACGACCGTCTGCACCGCCAGTGCCGCGGCGCAGGCGACCGGATGCCCGATGTAGGTATGGCCGTGCGAGAACGAACCGGAACCCTCGAGGATCGGCTGGTACACCTTCGCGCTCGCCAGCGCGGCACCGATCGGCTGGTAGCCTGCACCAAGCCCCTTGGCCACCACCATCAGGTCGGGCAGCACGCCCTCCTGCTCGCAGGCGTGCAGGGTACCGGTACGGCCCATCCCGCACATCACCTCGTCCAGGATCAGCAGCACGCCGTAGCGGTCGCAGACCGCGCGCACCTTCTCGAAGTAGCCGGGCACGGGCGGCACCGTGCCCGCCGTAGCACCGCCGACGGTCTCGGCGAGGAAGCCGATCACGCTGTCGGGCCCGAGGCGCAGGATCGCCTGTTCGAGTTCGTCGGCGAGCCGCGTGCCGTACGCGTCGTCGGACTCCCCGGTCGCGCGGTAGCGATACGGGAAGCACGGAGACACGTGCGTGACCGGCAGCAGGATCGGCTCGAACAGCCGGCGCGCGGACTCGCGCTGCCCGACCGACATCGCGCCGAGCGTGTTACCGTGATAGCTCTGCCGGCGCGCGATGAAGTGCCTGCGCTGCGGCTGGCCGATCTCGACGAAGTACTGGCGCGCGAGCTTCATTGCCGTCTCGACCGCCTCGGAGCCGCCGGACACGAAGTACACATGCTCGATGCCGGCCGGCGCATGCTCGACCAGGTGGTCGGCCAGCGCCTCCGCCGGCTCGCTGCTGAAGAAGCTGGTGTGCGCATAGGCGAGGCGTCCGGCCTGCTCGCGGATCGCCTCGACCACCTCCGGATGGCCATGGCCGAGGCAGGACACCGCGGCGCCGCCCGAGGCATCCAGGTAGCGCCGCCCTTCGCGGTCGACCACCCAGCAGCCCTCGCCGCCGACGGCCACCGGCATGTCGCTGCGTCCGTTGCGCTGGATGATCCGGGTCACGACGACGCGCTCAGCGTCCGAGGCCCAGCAGGGCGATCGCGTTGCGGCTGCGGATCATCTCCTTGGCGTCTTCCGGGATGCCCGGGTGGTCGCGCAGCAGCTGCACGTCCTTCATCTTCATCCGGCCGCCCGGGTCGTCATGCGGATAGTCGGTGGCGAACAGGAACTGCGAGGCACCCAGGAACTCGACCGCCTCGCCGAACCCGGGCTCCTCGGTCTCGATGGTGAAGAACAGGTTGGTGCGGAAATAGTGGCTCGCCGGCTTGCGGTTCTTCACCTCGTAGACGTCGGCTGCGGTCAGCCGCTTGCCGGCGGAGGACCGTTCGGTGCCCGGAACGATCCGGCGGTGAAAGCGCGCCGACGCATCCTCGTCGTCGTAGTTGACCGGCGGCTTCTCCAGCGCGGCGTCGAGCTTCTGCACCAGCGGCCGGATGAACGCCGTGCCGGCCTCGGTGTAGACGAACCTCAGGTCGGGATGGTCGTCCAGCAACCCGCTGGTGATCAGCGACACCAGGCTCAGGTGCCCCTCGGCCGGCGCGAACAGCTCGAGGCCGTCGGACTGGAAGAACATCTGGTTGCTCAGCCGGTGCCCGTGCTGGATGGAATGCATCATCAGCGGCATCTTCAGCTGCGCGGCACGCGCGAAGAACGGCCAGAGCTCGCGGTGGCTGCCCAGGGTCTCGGAGTACGGATGCGCATGCACCGGGTACACCTTGTCGATCGCGATCGCCTTGAAGCCGTTCGCATGCGCCCACTCGATCTCGGCGATCGCGCCCTCCACGTCCTGCAGCGCGACCAGCGCCGCGCCGATGATGCGCGAAGGCTCGGCCTTCATCGCCGCGAGGATCGACAGGTTGTAGGAGTGCGCCATCGCGGTGGCGAGCGGCGCATCGACGAGGTAGGAGAACAGCATCGCCGAGAACTGCGGCAGGACCAGCTCGCGGTCGATGCCCTGCTCGGCGAAGAACTTCGCCCGCTCCGGCCCGGGGTACATGCCGGGATAGCGGCAGCCCGAGCCCGGCGAGGGCAGCGGCGTGGAGCCCGGGACCGGCCGGGGCGCGCCCGGGAACTCGGTGCCGTTGACGAAGCCGTCTGCATCCACGGTGAACCGCGGCATCAGCGCGGCGAGCGGCCCGTCGACATGCTGGTAGCTGTCCCGCGGCAGGATGTGGGTATCGCAATCGATGATCATGGCAGCCTTCGTCAGTAGCTGGTCGGCCAGTTGGCCAGGCGATGCTGGCCCACGCCGCGGGTCAGCTTCGAGCGATGGACGGCGAGCATCGCCGCCAGCCAGCCGCGCGTGTCGCGCGGGTCGAGCACCGTGTGCGCCTCGTACAGCGAGGCCAGACCCCAGGCAGTGGTGTCGCGCACCAGGGAGTCGCTCATCGACTTCGTCGCCTCGGTCGTCTCGCCCTCGCGCGCGAGCACGCTGGCACCCACCTTCGGATCCATGAAGCCGAGGTCGGCCGTCGGCCAGGCCGCGACTTCGTCGGAGTTGCGCCCGCCGCCCATGTTGAGGTAGGCCTGGCCGTAGCTCTTGCGCACGATGATCGAGAGCTTGGGCACGGTGACCAGCGCCAGCGCGTTCATCCAGTTGATGATCCTGCCGGCCGCACCGCGCTTCTCGCCTTCGAGGCCGATCAGGAAGCCGGGCTGGTCGACCATCAGGATGATCGGCACGTTGAACGAGTCGCAGAACACCAGGAAGCTGGTCGCCTTGTTGCAGGCATCGACGTCGATCGCACCGCCCTTGAACATCGGGTTGTTGGCGATGATGCCCATCGTGCGGCCCTCGATGCGCGCCAGCGCAGTGACGATCGAACGGCCGAACTTCGGCTTCATCTCGAACAGGCTGTCGACGTCTACGATCACCTCGGCCAGCTTGCGTGCGTCGTAGACCTTGGTGCGCAGCTCCGGCAGGATCTCGAGCAGCCGGCCCTGGTCGTGCGCCGCCACCTTCGAGGCATCGAGCACCGGCGGAGCCTCGTTGCAGTTCGACGGCAGGTAGGACAGGAAGCGCTTCACCGTGTCTATCGCCTCGGCATCGGTGTCCACCGCGACGTCGACCAGCCCGGACACGCCGGTCAGCAGCTTCCAGCCGCCGAGCTCCTCGGGATCGACCTCCTGGCTGATCGCCGACGACGTCACCCGGTGGCTGGCCACCGCCATCAGCGCGCCCTTGCGCATCACGACGAAGTCGGACATGCAGCCATACCAGGTCGACGAGCCGAAGCAGGCGCCGAGCTGCGCCGACACCCAGGGCGAGGTGCGGATGCGCTGGTACTCGGTCGGATCCTGGCCGAGGATCGCGCGGCCGGCCGAGCCCATGCGGTCGGGGATGCGCGCACCGGCCGATTCGCCGAGGAACACCATGGGCAGGCCCTTGGCGTTGGCGATGTCCTTCACATGCTTGATCTTCTTGCCGTTGATCTGGCTGCTCGAGGCCCCGAGCACGGTGAAGTCGTTCGACACCACGCCGACCTCGCGGCCGTCGATGCGGCCGAAGCCGGCCACCTTGCCGTCGGCCGGCGTGCGCTCGCGGTCCTCGGCGCGGAACGAGGTCGCGAACAGCCCCGACTCGACGAAGCTGCCCTCGTCGAGCAGCAGGTCGAGCCGCGAGCGCGCATCGAGCACGCCCTGCGCAGCACGCTTCGCGAGCTTGTCCGGGCCGCCCATGCCCAGCGCCTTCGCCTTCCGGGCGGCCAGTTCCTCGAGCATCTTCTCGTGGGCCATGCTCACGGACCCTCGTCCGACACCTGCGGCAGCTTGCGCATCTTGTAGACCTGCGCCGGGATCTCCTGCAGCGCCTTCTCGTCCATCTCGATGCCCAGGCCGGGAGCGGTGGACAGTTCGATGTAGCCGTTCTTCGGCTGCGGCGGGTTCAGGCAGATGCGGTTTCCGAACTCGACGAACGGCAGGAAGTACTCGGTGATGATGAAGTTGGGCATCGTCGCCGACGCATGCAGCGTCGAGGCGGTGGCCACGGTGGTCGAGTTGTAGTTGTGCGGCGACATCGCAACCAGGAAGGTCTCGGCCATCGCGGCGATCTCCTTCAGCTCGAGGATGCCGCCGACGCAGGCCACGTCCGGGTTCAGGATGTCGGCCGCGCGCTTCTCGAGCAGCGGCCGGAAGCCGGCCTTGGTGTAGGTCGCCTCGCCGATGCACACCGGGATGCCGATGTTGCGGCGGATCTCGGCGAGCTCGTCCGGGTACTCGGCCTGGCAGGACTCCTCCATCCAGTACATGTTGTATTCGGCCAGCCGCTTGTCGAGGCGGATCGCATGCATCGGCGCCAGGCGGCGGTGCTGGTCGATCAGCAGGTCGACGTCCGGTCCGACCGCGTCGCGGATCGCCCTGGTAACCGCGACCGCCCGCTCCTCGTGCTCGCGCGGGATCCAGTTGCGCCACGGCTTGGGCAGCGGATCGAACTTCAGCGCCGTCCAGCCGTCGGCGACGATCTTCTCGGCCGCGCGTGCATAGTCGGACGGCTGGTCCATGCCGTAGCTCCAGCCGTTGGCATAGACGCGGATCTTCTCGCGCACCCGGCCGCCGAGCAGGTTGTAGACCGGCTGGTTGCAGGCCTTGCCGACGATGTCCCACAGCGCCTGCTCGATGCCGCTGATCGCGCAGAACACCTCGACCGAACCGCGGCGGGCCGCGTAGTCGTCGAACGCGAACTTGGTGAAGTGCTTGATGTCGAACGGGTTGCGGCCGATCAGGTAGGGCGACAGCGAATCGAGCTGCGCGCAGACCGCCTTGTCGCGGTCGTACTGCGAGTACGCCTCGCCCCAGCCGTGGATGCCTTCGTCGGTCTCGACCTTCACGAAGATGAGGTTCTTGCGCCAGCCCGGATGGACGGCGTAGTGCTTGATGCGGGTGATCTTCATTGGCTTTCCCTTCGCAGCCCGCGGTTCACGGGCGGTGTCACTTCTTCAGCAGGCCGATCGCGCCGAGCACGGCGCGCGCTTCCTCGTTCTGCGCGTCCATGTAGGCGCGCGCCTCGGCACCGGTCAGGAAGGTGGGGCGCCAGTGGTTGCGCGCCACCAGCTTCTCCCAGCCCTCGCTCTTCGTGGCCTCGCGCAGCAGGTTCTCCCAGAACCGGATCTGCTCGGGCGCCATCCCGCGCGGACCGAGCACCCCCTGCGCGGAATGATAGACCGCATCGACGCCCTGCTCGCGCCAGGTCGGCACGGAGGCCAGCGCCCCCCCGAGCCGCTCCGCGGTCGGCACCGCGAGCAGGCGGATGCGGCCGGCCTGGTGCAGCGCCACCACGTTCGGCGTGGAAGCGGAAACGATGTCGATATGGCCACCCAGCAGGTCGGTCATCGACGCGGCCGAGGACTTGTAGGGCACGATGCGCAGCTGCGAGACATCGACGCCGGCCTTGCGCAACGGCAGCGCGATGGCCACGTGGATATGGTTGCCGGCGCTGGTGGCGATGCCGATCGACAGGCCGCCCGGATCCTTGCGCAGGCGCTCCACCAGGTCTTTCGCGGTGCGGATCGGCGAGTCCTCGCGCACCGCGACGACCAGCGTCTCCTCGAGCAGGATGGCGATCGGCGTGAAGTCAGTGTATCCGACCGGCAGCGCGCCGAGCAGCCGGTTGTTGATCTGGCCGTGGTTGAACGTCGCCACGAAGTGCCCGTTGCCCGGATTCTGGATCAGGGTGTTGAGCGCGATCAGGTTCGAGCCACCGGGGCGGTTGTGCACGAGGAACGGGTGTTCGAGCTTTCCGGAGCGGTCGGCCGCCTCCTTGATCTGCCGGGCCGCCATGTCGAGCGCCGCACCCGGGCCGGACGGCACGATCCATTCGAGGCTGCGCGTGGGCCTCCATTCCCCCGCCTGGGCCAGCACCTGCACCGGACCCAGGAACGCAGCGGCGAGCAGCATCGACGCGACGATCCGTGACGAAAGACCTGCCATCCTCTCCATCGCAGCCTGCATGCTTCCTCCTCGCGGTTGTTCAGGACTGTCGCGGTCTGGCGCCGCGATCGCCCTCGATGACTGCCCATGCATCCTCGACCCAGTCGCACAGCACGCCCCTGGTCTCGCGCGGATCGATCACGTCGAGGATCGAGAACACCTCCGCCGTGCGGAACGGCGAACTGATCGCGTGGTACTCCGCCTCGATCGCATCGCGCGTGGCCTGCGGATCGGCCGAGCCGTCGATCTCCTGCCGGTGCGCGGCGTACACGCCCCCTTCGATCGGGATCGAACCCCAGCGCGCGGACGGCCAGGCGAAGCGGTGGTTGAGGGCCGGGAAATGCTTGGGTGCATGCAGGCCTCCGGCCATGCCGAACGCGCGGCGCAGGATGATCGACACCCACGGCACCTTCGCCTGCTCGATGGTGGCGAGCACGCGTACCGCGCCGAGCAGCGTTCCGGCGAGTTCCGCCTCGGGCCCGGTCGCGTTTCCCGGCTGGTCGACCAGGTTCACCACGGGCAGGCCGAAGGTATCGCACAGCTTCACGTGGCGCTCGGTCTTCCAGGCCGCGGCCAGGGTCATCGCCCCGCCCGAGACGCGCGGGTCGCTGCACAGCACCCCGACCGGATACCCGTCCAGGCGCGCCAGCGCCGTGATGGTCGCGCCGCCCTGGTGGCGTCCGATCTCGAACACCGAGTCGCGGTCGAACACCGCGGCGATGATCTTGCGCGGGTCGTACACCTGGCGCCGGTTGCGCGGGATCGCGTCGGCGAGCCACGGGTCGGCGCGCGCCGGGTCGTCGGTGCACACCGTGCGCGGCGCGCGATGGTTCACGCTGCGCGGCAGGTAGGACAGGAAGCGCCGCACCTGTGCCAGCGCGTCGGCCTCGTCCACCGCCTCGTTGTGCACCAGCGCGCTCTTGCGGTGGACCTTGTGCCCGCCGAGCTCGTTCTTGTCGATGTCGATGCCGTAGGCCTGCTTGACCACCGGCGGGCCGGCGGCGAACACCTGGGCCTGGTCGCGCACCATCACCGAGAAATGCGACATCAGCACCTTGATCGCGCCAAGCCCGGCGCAGCTGCCCAGTGCCACGCCCACCACGGGCACCGTGGACATCAGGTCGACCACCGGCCAGGTCGGATAGCCCGGGATCTTCGTGTGGCCCATCTTCTTAAGCAGCTTGACGCTGCCCCCGGCCGAGTCGACCAGGCGCACCAGCGGCATCTGCAGCGAATGCGCCAGCCGTTCCGCATACACCCACTTGTCGGAGATGGTGGCCTCGGACGATCCCGCGCGGATCGTGTAGTCATCGGCCGAGATCGTCACCTTGTTGCCATCGACGCGACCGGTGCCGATGATCGCGTTGACCGGGGTCAGTTCGACCAGGTTGCCCTGCGCGTCGTAGCTGCCCTTGCCGGTGATCTGCCCGAGCTCGCGGAAGGTGCCCGCGTCGAGCAGCGCCTCGATCCGCTCGCGCGCCGTCATCCGCCCGCGCGCCTTGTGCCGCGCGATCGCGGCCTCGCCGCCCATCGCCTTCGCCATGCGGCGCCGCTCGGCGAGTTCCGCCAGTTCGGGGCCCCACTGGGAATCCGCTGGAGCCACGGCGGGCGCAGGGGACGCGGGTGCCGGCGGGGACGGTGGCACGGGCGACTGGTGATCGTTCATCAGGTCTTCTCCGGGGTGCGAGTGACATCCAGGCGCGCCAGCAGCGGGCCGAGTTCGCCGAGCCGGTGCACCACGTGCACGCCGACCGCCGCGAGCATCGCGCGCTTCGCGGACACGGTGTCGCCGGCATCCTGGATCATCGCCGCGGCATGGCCGAAGCTGGCACCGGCCGGGTAGCGTTCCTGGAACTCGCCGGCGAGCACTGCGACCACCGGCTTGCCCGGCCCGCGCGCCCCGAGCCAGCGGGCGACCTCCTGCTCGTTGGGCGTGCCCGGCTCCCCGAACAGCAGGATCGCTTCGGTGCCGGGATCCGCGTCGAACAGCTGCAGGTAGCGGACCATCGGGGTACAGGGCACGGCATCACCGCCCATCGAGATCGCGGTCGATACGCCGTAGCCGGCGGCCTTGAGGGTCAGCGCGAGTTCGGCCGACATCCCGCCCGAGCGCGAGACGATGCCCACCGTGCCGGGCAGGAACACGCGTGCCGGCAGGTCGCCACCGATGCCGCCGAGCTTGCAGCGTCCGGGCGAGATGATGCCGTTGGTGTTGCAGCCGACCACCAGCGCACCGGCGCGTTCGGCCGCGGCACGGATGGCGACGGTGTCGTGCACCGGCACGTTCTCGGCCAGGACCACCGCCAGCCGGATGCCGGCCGCGAGGCTCTCGAGCACCGCGTCGCGCACCGCGAACGGGGGCGCGTACACCAGCGTCGCGTCGATCGGGTGTTCGGCCAGCGCAGCGGCGACCGTGTTGTAGACCGGCAGG
>JAJTHE010000146.1 GCA_021298815.1 Betaproteobacteria bacterium
CGCGTGCTGGGCCATTACAGCCGCGACCTCGGGTTGTTCCCGCTGGAGGTCGCGGTGCACAAGATGACCGGGCTGCCGGCCGCGCGCTTCGGGTTGCACGGCCGCGGCCGGGTGGCACCGGGGGCGTTCGCCGACCTCGTGCTGTTCGACCCTGCAACCGTGATCGACAGCGCCACCTTCGATGCGCCGGTGCAACCGGCCGCCGGCATCCACACGGTGATGGTGAACGGCACGCCTGTGTGGCGCGACGGATGCGCGACCGGTGAGCGGCCCGGACGCGTGCTGCGCAGGGAGGGCCGGGCATGAGCGGCGGGCAGCGGCTCGACGGGAAGACTGCGCTGGTGACCGGTTCAGCCAGCGGCATCGGCCGCGCGATCGCCGGGGTGTACGCGGAGGCGGGCTGCGCGGTGGCGCTGGCCGATCTGAACGGGCCAGGCGCCGAGGCGGCCGCCGCCGCGATCAACGCAGCCGGCGGCCGGGCGATCGCCGTCGCGATGGACGTGACCGACGAACTGCAGGTCGAGGCCGGGTTCGATGCCTGTACGGCCGCCTTCGGCGGCATCGACATCGTGGTCTCCAACGCCGGCATCCAGATGGTCAAGCCGGTACAGGACTTCACCTTCGACGAATGGCGCCGGATGATCGGCATCCACCTCGACGGCGCATTCCTCTGCACGCGCGCCGCGCTGCGCCGGATGTACGCAGCCGGGCGCGGTGGCTGCCTGCTGTACATGGGCTCGGTGCATTCCAGGGAAGCCTCGGCGCTGAAGGCGCCCTATGTGTCGGCCAAGCACGCGCTGGTCGGCCTGGCGAAGGCGGTAGCCAAGGAAGGCGGTCCGCAGGGCGTGCGCACCAACGTGATCTGCCCCGGCTTCGTGAAGACGCCGCTGGTGATCGCGCAGATTCCCGAGCTCGCGCGGCGCCACGGCATCAGCGAGGACGAAGTGGTGCGTACGATCATGCTGAAGGACACGGTCGACGGGGTGTTCACCACGGTCGAGGACGTCGCGCAGACCGCGCTGTTCCTGGCCGCGTTTCCGAGCGCTGCGCTGACCGGGCAGTCGGTGATCGTCAGCCATGGCTGGCACATGCAATAGGAACGGCAGCTACCGGAACAGCCGGCGCGAGCCGCCGCGATGCATGCGATGAATGCAGACAGGAGTGCGATTTGAACGACGAGACCACAGGTGCCCCGGACGGGGCCATCTACTTCGAGGACATGACGGTCGGCCGGCACTTCAATACCGGCACGGTAACGATGGAGGAGGCGGAGATGATCCGCTTCGCGCAGGCGTTCGATCCGCAGCCCATGCACACCGATCCCGAGGCTGGGCGTGCGTCGATCTTTGGTGGCCTGATCGGCAGCGGCTGGTATACCGCCGCCCTGACGATGAAGCTGGTGATCGGGGGCGACATGCGCTCGGACGATCGCGGGCGCGTTGGTTTGGGCATCGAACTGTTGCGCTGGCCGACGCCGACCCGCCCGGGTGACGTGCTGACCGCTGTCACCGAGATCCTGGAGGCGCGTCCGTCGGGCTCGCGGCCGGATCGCGGGATCGTCAAGCTGCGCACGCTGACCTACAACCAGAAGCGCGAGGTGATGCAGGAACTGGTCGCCAACGTGCTGGTGCCGCGCCGGCCCGCCTGACGACGCGGCACCGGCCGGCGCGTGCGCCGCCCGGTTCCTGCCGTCGCTTCTCTGCCCCGGACGACAGCGATTGCCCGGGGGAGGGTCTGCCTCTCGCCCTACTTGCGCGCCGCTGCGGCCACGTCCCCGGCGCTGGCCAGCGCGCCGACCTTCCACGCCAGGCCCAGCACCTTGTCCACCTGCGCCTTCGGCAGCACGTCTTCGGCCAGCCCGCGGAACTTCGCCTCCAGGTCGGCATCGGTCTGCGGCCGCTTCAGGCTGCCGATGGCCGCTTCCACGTACTTGCTGAGCGTACGACCGTCCTTCAGCTTCACCTCGACCAGGGTCTGGTCCTCGTGCATCGTGGCGTCGACGACCGCAGTGACCTTATCGCGCAGCGCGACCACCTTCGCATCGCGCACCACCGCGTCGCTGTACTCGCGCTCGCCGGCCGCACCGTAGATGAAGCCGGCCGCAGCGGAGTGGTAGACGCTGAACTTGCCTTCGAGGCCGGTCTGCGGCGTCTTCTTGCCGGTGAGTTCGAGCACCAGCGGATGCACCTTGGCCAGCACCGACTCGATCTCGTCGCCGGCCAGCTTGTGTTCGTTACGCAACTGCACGCAGGCATCGATGATCGGGTGGATCACGATGCCACAGGCGAACGGCTTGTAGGTGTTGAGGTCGATCTCGAAGGTCTTGCCCAGGCCGTCGATGATCTCCGACGGATCGAACTTCGTCGACAGCACATGGGCGAAGCCGCGCGGCGCCTCGATGCCGCGGTTCGAACTGGTGAAGTTCTTCTCGGCAAGCAGCGCCGACATCAGGCCGTTCTTCGCGGCATTGCCCGGATGGAACGGCTTGCACATGGTGCCGAACATCTCGCGCAGGCCGGAGGACTGGGTGGCGGCGATGCCCAGGGCCCAGACCATCTGCTGCTCGTTCAGGCCGAGCAGCTTGCCGCAGGCGGCGGCCGCACCCATCACGCCAGCGGTGCCGGTGATGTGCCAGCCGGTGTCGTAGTGGTTCGGATAGACCGAGTTGCCGATCCGGCACTCGACCTCGACGCCCAGCACGAGCGCGTGCACGAAGTCTTCGCCACTGACCGGACGGTGCTCGGCCAGGGCCAGGATTGCCGAGCACACCGGGCCGGCCGGATGGATCACCGTCTTCAGGTGGGTGTCGTCGAAGTCGAACATGTGCGAGCTGATGCCGTTGAGCAGCGCGGCATGCAGGATGTCCAGCCGCTCGGCACGGCCGAGCACCGAGGCCTGGGCCGGACCGGCCATCGGCGCCAGCGCGGCCAGGGCGATGTCCATGCCTTCATGGTGCGAGCCGCCGATCGCGCAGCCGAGCCAGTTGACGAAGGTGCGCGTCGCGTGATGCCGGGTCGCCGCAGGGATCGCGTCGAAACGCGATTCGACGACATAGCGGGCGAGGATTCGGGTGACTTCTTCCATGTGCGGCTCCTGGCAGGCGGATGCCACGTGGCGCGCACGCAGCGGCGCGCGACGGGCGTGAAAAAGCCGCGATTCTACCGAACCGCGGCTCCGGGGTACTGCCGGGTGCGCGCCGGATGCGCGTCCCGGATGCGAATCAGACGGTCTCGGGCATCTTCGTCCGGGTGCCGAACTGGGAGGACGACAGGGTGCCTTCGGCGACCCCGTTGGCCACCGTCTCGTCCGGGAAGATCAGCTCGACCTTGTTGCCGACCGGGTCCTTGGTGAACACCTGATAGGCATTGGTCGACACCAGCTGCTCTTCGTACTCTAGGCCGAGCGTCTTCAGGCGCGACCGGTACTCGTCGATGCCGACGCAGTGGTAGGCGGTGTGGTCGTAGCCCGAATGCGCCTCGTCGATGCCGGCCCAGTCCTCGGGGAAGCGCACGACGACATGCAGCAGCGGATGGTCGCCGTCGTACATCCAGATGCCCTCGGACGGGAACGGCGGGCGATAGCCGACCTTCAGGCCCAGCAGCCCTTCGTAGAACGTCTCGATCTTGGGCAGGTCCGAACGGCGGCAACCGATGTTGATGTGATGCACGGGAACGCGCGACCTGGATTGGGACTGGGTCATGTCTGTCTCCTCGGGATCGCGGCGACGTCGACGTGGGCGTCTGCGTCCGGCCGCGGTTGGATGGTGTTCCGGCTACCTCTGCAGTTTACTCCCGGGGCGCCGCTCAGTCGATCCGGACCTTCGCGGTCTTCACCACCTTCGCCAGCTTCTCGATCTCCGAGCGGATCATCGCGCCGAATGCCTCGGGCGTGCTGCCGGCGATCTCGGCGCCGACGCCGGTCAGGCGTTCGCGCACGTCCGGTTCCTTCAGGATGCGCACCAGTTCGGCGTTGATCCGGCCGACGATCTCGCGCGGCACCCCGGCCGGCACCAGTATGCCGTTCCAGGAGTTGTTCGCGTACCCGGGCAGCCCGGATTCGGCCACCGTCGGCACGCCCGGCAGCACCGGGGAGCGCGTCTCGGTGGTGACTGCCAGCGCGCGCAGCCGGCCGCTGCGGATGTGCGGCGTGGCGCTGATCGTGTTCTCGAACTGCATCGAGGTCTGGCCGCCGAGCAGGTCCATCAGCGCCGGGGCGGAGCTCTTGTAGGGTACGTGCACCATGTCGAGCCCGGCCAGCTGCTTGAACATCTCGCCGGAGATGTGCCCGAGCCCGCCCGAGCCGGACGAGCCGAAGGTGAGTTCGCCGGGGCGCTTCCTCGCCAGCGCGATCAGTTCCTTCACCGACTTCACCGGCAGCGACGGGTTGACCACCAGCACCGCCGGAGAACTGGTCAGGTGGATCACCGGCGCGAAGTCCTTCAGCATGTCGAACGGCAGCTTGTAGAGCGACGGATTTACCGCGATCGTGCCGACCGTCGCGATAACCCAGGTGTAGCCGTCGGGCGGGGACTTCACCGCCAGTTCCATGCCGATGTTGCCGTTGGCACCGCCGCGGTTCTCGACCAAGACCTGCTGGCCCCACGCCTCGGTCACCTTCTGTGCCAGCAGCCGCGCGGTCTGGTCGGTCGGGCCGCCCGGGGTGAACGGGCAGATCAGGCGGATGGGCTTGACCGGGAATGCCGGCTGGGCCGCGGCCGCCAGGGGGGCGAGCAGGGCTGCGCATGCGCCGAGGATCGCCAGCAAGCGCCCGGAACCGTGCCGTGCGACGGTCGATGTCATTTCTGCTCCTCCGGAGGATCGTCCTTGTTCGACAGGGACTCTAACCCTTCCGGAAGGTCGATGCACGCCGCGTGCGGCGTGCTCAGTCGACCGGCGTGAACCCGGCGTCGACGATCACGGCGCGGCCCCGTGCGGACAGGAGCAGGTCGAAGAAGGCCTGTCCTAGCGCGGGCTGCGCCGACTTCGCCGCGCGCGCGACACCATAGGCGGTGACCACCTGCAGCTCGCCCGGGATCTCCGCCAGCAGGTGGATGGTCGGGATCGGCTTGATCTCGCTCACCTGGGTGACGCCGATCGAGCCCGGGATGCGCTGCTCGCCGAGCCAGGTCATCGACACGTTGCCGTTCGGAAAATGGCGGATGCGGTCGGCGAGGGCGTCGCGGATGCCCAGGCTGGTCAGCGCGTTGTCGAAGTTGCGCCCGGCGGATGCGATCTGCGGATCGGGATACACGACCAGCGTGGCGGCGAGCATGGTCGCGCGCAGGGCGTCCGGCGTGGACACGTCGACCGGCGGATGGCCCTTCGGCACCACCACGCCCATGCCGACCTTGCCCAGCGTGCGCGGCGAACCGGGCACCGCCCAGCCGGTGGCCGCGAGGTCGTCCAGCATTTCCGGCGTGAGCAGGATCACGTCCGCCGGCTCGCCCGCGAGCACGCGCGCCTTCTGCTGCCCGACCGCCCCGAAGGTGGCCGCCACGGTGGCGCCGGATGCCTTTTCGAACACGGGTGCCAGCGTGGTGACCACCGCCTGCATCGCGCCTGCACTGATGATGTCGAGCGTCGCCATGTCGGTCTCAGGCCTTCACTTCGTTGATGAGCGGCTGGCCCTTGCACCAGCGGTCCAGGTTCTCGAGGAAGATCGCCGACACGCGCGCCTCGTTGCCGTCGGACGTCGAAGAGTTGTGCGGCGTGCAGATCACGTTGGGCATGTCCCACAGCGGCGAGTCGGCCTGCAGCGGCTCGGTCTCGAAAACGTCGAGGTAGGCGCCGCCGAGGTGGCCGGCGCGCAGCGCGGCAATCAGGTCCTGCTCGACCACCACCGGGCCGCGCGCGACGTTGATCAGGTGCGCGCCTTTCGGCAGCAGCGCCAGCCGGCGTGCATCGATCATGCCGCGCGTCTCGTCGCTCAGCGGGCAGCAGAGCATCAGCCAGTCGGTCTTCGGCAGCAGTTCGTCGAGCTTCGACGGATGCACGATCTC
>JAJTHE010000144.1 GCA_021298815.1 Betaproteobacteria bacterium
GGACCGCGGCGAGATCGTCGAGGACGCGACGAAGGAAGCCTTCTTCGGCAGCCCGCGCTCGGAGCGGGCGCAGCATTTCCTGGCGAAGATCCTGCAGCACTAGGGGCTTCGTCCGTGCGGGGGCGCGAGCATCGGATGCCCTCGGTGCCTGCTCGGTGCGGGGACGCGATCACCGGGTTGCCGCCGCTGCTCGTGTCCCCCGCCTCAGGGCGCGTATCCGCGCCCTGAGGCTCCTCCTTTACCTCGCCGCGGCGGCAACCCGATGCTCGCGTCCAATCCCTCCGTGTGCCCTGCGACGAGGTTTCGGCCTGTGCACCGGCATGGCTTCATGCAGACGACAACGGGTTGCGCATTGCGACCTGCGCACCGCACCTGCGCTGATCGAGGGGACGGGGTGCCCTGCGCGGCGAGGTAAAGGAGGAGCCCCCGGGCGCGGCCACGCGCCCGGGGGCGGGGGACACGAGCAGCGCAGGGCACCCCGTCCCCTCGATCCGGCACAAGCCGACCAGCCCCGCGCAGTCAACGTATCCGTCCCAGCCGCGTTTCGCGGATAATCCGCGGCTTTGCCGTGCCCCCTGCGGCGTTGCCGCGCCACAACCGAGCCGCCGATGTCCGCCCCTGCCCAGCCCGCCCTGTCCGCGCAATCGCTGTCCGCGTCCGCGATCCTCCCCTACGCCGGCACCATCTTCCTGTCGGCCTTCCTGCTGTTCCTGGTGCAGCCGATCATCGCCAAGCAGATCCTGCCCTGGTTCGGCGGATCGGCGGCGGTCTGGACCACCTGCCTGGTGTTCTTCCAGAGCACCCTGCTCGCCGGCTACGCCTACGCTGACCTGACCACCCGCCTCGGCCAGAAGCGGCAGACCTGGCTCCATATCGGGCTGATGGTGCTGTCGATCGTCACCCTGCCGATCCTCGCCTCCGAAGCCTGGAAGCCGATCGGCGACGAAGAGCCGATCCTGCGCATCCTGCTGCTGCTCACGCTGACCATCGGCCTGCCCTACTTCCTGCTGTCGACCACCACGCCGCTTCTGCAGACGTGGTACTGGCAGCGCTTCCGCACCGGTGTGCCGTACCGGCTGTTCGCGCTGTCGAACTTCGCCTCGCTGCTGGCGCTGCTCGGCTTCCCCGTGCTGTTCGAACCGTGGCTCAACCTGAACGCGCTGGGCTGGGGCTGGTCGGTGATCTACGCCGGCTTCGTCGTGGTCTGCGCGACCACCGGCTGGATCTCGATCAAGGCCGCGCGCGACAACCCGATGCCGGCGCCGACCGCAGCCGAAGAGACCGAAGCCGCCTCGAGCAAGCCATCGATCGGCACGCAGGTGCAGTGGCTGTCGCTGTCGGCCATGGGCTCGGTGATGCTGCTCGCGGTCAGCAACCACATCACCCAGAACATCGCCAGCGTGCCGTTCATGTGGGTGGTGCCGCTGTCGCTGTACCTGATCACCTTCATCCTGTGCTTCGACCATCCGCGCTGGTACCTGCGCTGGCTGTACATCGGGCTGCTGATCCCGGGCCTTCCGCTCATGGCCTGGAAGATCCCGTCGCTGTCGCTGTCGGTCGCAGCACCCCTGTACCTGGCCGGCCTGTTCGTGGCCTGCATGTTCTGCCACGGCGAACTGGCGCGCCTGAAGCCGGATCCGCGCCACCTGACGCGCTTCTACCTGATGATGTCGGTGGGCGGCGCGCTGGGTGCGGTGCTGATCGCGATCGTCGCACCGCTCACGCTGAACGGCTACTTCGAACTCAACATCTCGCTGGTCGCGCTGGCGCTGCTGCTGATGCTCCAGCTCGAGGGCAAGCAGTTGCTGCTCGGCATCGCCGTGGTGTTCGCCACCTCCTGGTACGCGACCAAGGGCGCGCAGGAGTACTCGGAGGACATGCGCGTGATGGAGCGCGACTTCTACGGCGTGGTGCGCATCCGCGACCGCGAGTTCGACGGCACCACCTACCGGGCGATGCTCCACGGCAGCATCATCCACGGCGGCCAGTTGCTGGGCGAGAAGTTCAAGGGGGTGCCGAGCGACTACTTCAGCGCCACCTCCGGTTACGGCCGGATGTTCGCGGCGATGAACGAGATCGCACCCGGCCCGCGCCGCATCGGGGTGATCGGCCTGGGGGCGGGCGTGGTGGCGGCCTATGGACGCAAGGGCGACGACATCGTGTTCTACGAGATCAGCCCGAAGGTGATCGAGATCGAGAAGCGCGAGTTCAGCTTCCTCAGGGACACCCCGGCCACCACCTCGGTGATCATCGGCGACGGCCGGCTTTCGCTCGAGCGCGAGAAGCCGCGCGGCTACCATGTGCTGGGCATCGATGCCTTCTCCGGCGATTCGATTCCGATGCACCTGATCACGCGCGAGGCGATGGCGCTGTACGTGCGCCACCTCGCCCCGGACGGGGTGATCATGTTCCAGGCCACCAACCGCTACATCGACCTGATGCCGGTGATCAAGCGCCTCGCCACCGAGTTCGGGATGGAAGCGGTGCTGGTCTCGGACAACCCGGTCAACGCGGGCGGGGCGAGCTACTGGAGTTCGTCGACCGACCAGGTGATCGTCACGAAGAACAAGGCGCTGCTCGCCCATGCGCGGCTGGCCGGGGCGGAGCAGATCATGGACCGCAAGGACCTGCCGACGTTCACGGACTCGCACCACAACCTGTTCCGCATCCTGAAGTAGGGGTTGTCGGCGCGGCCTGGGGATCGAGGTAGCGGAGGAAACCCGCGCACCGTGCAATGGACGAACACGGCGCATCGTCGGTGCGAGCCCCGACCACCACCACAGCACGATGCGAGCGTGGACGCCGGGATCGGGGTGCCCCTGGAGCGAGGTAAAGGAGGAGCCTTCGGGCGCAGCAGCGCCCGGAGGCGGGGGACACGAGCGGAAGGGGCACCCCGATCCCGGTGTCCACGCGCGACCAACCTACCTTTCCGGATACCAGCCATCCCCGCCCCAGCACAGCCTGGGCGTATCGAACACGCCCAGCACCGGCACGCGCAGGGACTTCGCCACCGACTGCCATCCGGTGCCCTGGCGCATCGCGACCACCACGCCGCACAGGTCCGCGCCGGCAGCGGCGAGCAGGCGCGCGACCGCCGCCAGGGTGGTGCCGTTGGACACCGTATCGTCGACCACCACTACGCGCCGCCCGGCCACCAGCGGCACCTGGTTCGGATCGAGGTACACCTTCTTGCCTTCGCCCGGGGTGGTGAGCGAGCGCACGTCCTGGGCGAGCGCGTCGCGATACCAGAACTTGCGCGAGTATCCGAGCGGGATGTAGCGCTCGAAGCCCAGCGCCTCGGCCACCAGCGGCGACAGGGCCATGCCCAGCGTCGGCGGCCCCACCACCGCCTGCGCATCGAGCGGGCGTGCCAGGCGGGTCATCGCCTCGGCCAGCGCGCGCACGACCGGGAACGACGCCTGGTTGGGGATCAGCGAGGCCACCGCGCGCTGCGGGTCGGAGCCGAGCGCGCGGATCGGCAGCTCCAGCCAGCGGTCGTCGGCGACGCGCACCGGGTAGCGCCAGCGATACGGCGCCTCGCACGCGACGGTGAGTCCGCCCGGCTCCAGCAGGCGCTGCCAGCAGCCGGTGGTCGGGTGCAGGAAGCGCGCGGCATCCTCGATCGTCGCCGGTGCCTCGCCCATCAGGCGGTGCCGGTCATCCGCCGGTTCCCGGCGCGGCACGCCCGTAGCCCGCCTGTATCTGGTCGCGCAGCCAGGCACAGATGCGGTTGAACTCCGGCGTGTCCTGGACCGTCACGTCGCGCGGCCGCGCGAACGGCAGGCGCAGGTCGGCGACGATGCGCGACGGACGCGCGGTCATCACCAGCACGCGATCGGCAAGGAACACCGCCTCGCGGATAGAGTGGGTCACGAACAGCGCGGTCTTGTGGTAGCTGTCCCACAGCCGCACAAGCGCGAGGTTCATGTCGTCGCGCGAGATCGCGTCCAGCGCGCTGAACGGCTCGTCCATCAGCATCAGCCGCGGGTCGTTGATCAGGCCGCGGCAGAGCGCCACGCGCTGGCGCATGCCGCCGGAGAGCTCGCGCGGGCGCTTCGCCTTGAACTCACCCAGGCCCACCCGCTCCAGCAGCCGGTGCGCCTCCGCTTCGTAGTCCGCGACCGGCCGCTTCTGGGTGCGGATCGGGAACAGGACGTTGTCGAGCACGCTCTTCCAGGGCAGCAGCGTCGGGTCCTGGAAGATGTAGCCGAAGTCGCGCCGCGGCCCGGTCACCTGGGCACCCTCGATCCAGATCTCGCCCTCGGTCACGGTCTCGAGCCCGCCGACCATCGACAGCAGCGTGCTCTTGCCGCAACCGCTCGGACCGAGGATGGACACGAACTCGCCCGCGGCGATGTCGAGGTTGGCCATGCCCACTGCCTCGACGTCGCCAGTGCGGGTCTGGTAGACCTTGCGCGCGTGGCGCAGCGAAAGATAGGCGGCGTCGCGGTCGGCCGCGACCGGCGCCGGATGGCGCCAGGCTGCGGCGGGGTCCTCGCCTGCCGGCGCCCGGGGCTCTGCTGTCACGTTCATCGCGGTCTCCATCAGCGCGGCCGGTCGCCGAAGCGTTCGATCGTCCAGCGTTCGCACAGGGCGACCACGCCGTAGAAGGCAAGGCCGAACACGCACAGCACGCTGATCGCGGCGAGGATCAGCGCGGTCTCGGCCTGCGCCGAGGCGAACAGGATCAGGTAGCCGAGCCCGGCCCGCGAGGTGATGAACTCGCCGACGATCACGCCGATGATCGCGAACGTCGACGCGATCTTCATGCCGCTGAAGATGTAGGGCATCGCATGCGGCAGGCGCACCGAGACGAAGGTCTGCCAGTTCGACGCGGTGAGCGCCCGGCACAGGCGCAGCAGGTCGCGCTCGACGTTGTCGAGCCCGGCCAGGGTGGCGATCACCACCGGGAAGAAGCTCACGAACACCGAGAACGACAGCCGCGCCTCCGGCCCGAGCCCGAACCAGACCACGAACAGCGGTGCCAGCGCGATCTTGGGGATCAGCTGGAAGAACACGACGTTCGGATACAGCGTCTCGCGGATGATGGTCGACGCCGACAGCAGCGTGGCGAGGCTGATGCCGAGCACGGTGGCGATGGCGAAGCCGGCAAGGCTCTGCCAGATCGTCGGCCAGGCGTGCTTCATCAGCAGCGGGAATGCGTTCACCAGCCGGTCCACCACGGCCGACGGCGGCGGCAGCAGCACCTCGGGCACCTGCGCCCAGCGGGTACCGACCTCCCACACCGCCAGCACCAGCGCCGCCGCGAGCACGGGCAGCGCCAGCCGGCGCAGCAGCAGCAGGTTCGCGCGGCGGCTCGCGGCCGCCGCGGAACCGCCCGGGTCTGCCGGCGCCAGGGCGGCGCCGGCCGGTGCATTCACCACGGTGGCCGTCTGCATCGGCGGCTCAGGAGGTCAGCAGCTTGCGGACTTTCTCGGTATTGCGCCGGATCGCATCCCACTCGGTGCCGGACAGCTTCGTGCGCCCGGCGAAGCGGTTGGTCACCACCTGCTCGGCGGTGAACGGCTTGCCGTCGCTCAGCGCGAACTTCAGCGTCGCATCGACCATCCCCTGCACCTTCTTCATGTCGGCGAAGCCGAGCCCGCCCTTGATCGCCTCGTCGGCGACCATCGTGTGGTGGGCCAGCGCCTGTGCGAGCGCGAAGTTCTCGCGTCCGTTCTTCACCGCCGCGATCTCGGGCTGCTCGCGCACGATGATGTCGATCGCTTCCTCGGGGTTGCGCAGCGTGAACACCACCGACTCGATGAACGCATCGACCATCGCCTGCACGAACGGCGCATCCTTCTCGACCATCTCCGGCCGGCAGATCAGCTGTCCCGAGTAGAAGTCGAGCCCGGTCTGGGCCCATCCCATGAAGCGCGAATCGAAGCCCAGCGACTGGAACAGCGGCAGGCTGGAGGTGCCGATGCAGGTGATCGCGTCGACCTGCTTGTTGATCAGCGCGCGCTCGATCAGCTGGCTGTCCAGCGTCTGCCGGGTGATCTTCTTGCCATCGACCTTGTTGCGGTCGAGCCAGGCGTTGAAGAACGGTGCCTCGGCCGAGGTGAGCACCATGCCGACGGTCTTGCCCTCGAGGTCGGCCGGCTTGCGGATCGGCGAGTTCTCGGCCACCGCCACGCCCATCAGCGAGTCGTAGCCGACGGTCGCGACCGCGGTGGTGAACAGGCCGCGCGCCGCGTTGACCACGATGCCCGGGGTGAACACGAAGCCGAAGTCGAACTTGCCGTTGGCCACCGACTGGGTCGCCGCCGGCGATCCGAAGCCGCGCGAGACCTCGAGTTCGATGCCGCGGCTCTTGAAGTAGCCACGGTTGCGTCCGATCACCGGCCAGAAGTTGGAGCCGTTGATGATCCAGGGCAACGTCATCGCGACCTTGCGCGGCGTCTGGGCATGGACGTTCGCGAACGGCGAGACCAGCGCGGTAGCGCCGGCGGCGGCGGCACCGGCCACCAGGCGGCGGCGGCTGGCATCGGGACGGGGCGAGGAATGGACGCTAGAGTGGACGATACGGTGCGACATGGAATCTCCGGGCGAAAGATGGGTGGGCTCGCGGCGGTGGTGCCCGCGCGCATCGAGCGGGTGCATGCCAGTGTTCTTCACGCCCTCTGGCGGGGCGTTGATCGTCCTTGGAGGAACGACGGCCCGCGTTACACCGCCATTCCCCACTGGATTATCGCGCGGGAATGCAATTGCCGTGCCGCCCGGAGAGGGCCGTGTCAAGGATGTCGCTCAACTGACTCATGCAGACACGCGGTCGATCACGCCATCGACGAATTTCTCGCACTGGGCGATCTGGTCGAGCGTGACCCATTCGTTCGGCTTGTGAGCCTGCTCGATGCTGCCGGGACCGCAGATCACCGAAGGAATGCCCGCCTGTTCGAACAGTCCGGCCTCGGTGCCGTATGAGACGCGCCCGGTATCGGACAAGCCGGACAAGGCGCGGGCAAGCTTCACGATCTCGTCGTCGGGATCGACGTTCAGCCCGGGCATCGAGGACAGCAGTTCCCAGGTGAAGCCGGTACCGGGCTGTACCCGGTGCATCTCGGGCAGCAGCGTGCCTTCGGCATAGCCCTTCACCGCCTCGAACAGCGCATCGGGATCGGCGCCGGGCAGGAAGCGGAACTCGAAGTCGAACGTGCATTCGTGCGGCACGATGTTGAGTTGGGTGCCACCGCGGATGACGCCGGTGTGCACCGTGGTGTGCGGCACGTCGAACTCGGGCAGGTAGGGACCCTCGTCGCGGAACTTGCGCTGCAGTGCCTTCAGGAAGGCGACGATCTCGCAGGCGGCCTCGACCGCATTGACGCCCTGCGGCGCATAGGCGGAGTGCGACGCATGGCCATGCACCTTGCAGCGCCACGAGTGCTTGCCCTTGTGCGCGACGATCGGGCGCATCAGCGTGGGTTCGCCGACCATGCAGGCGGCGGGCTTCACGCCGGCGTCGGCGAGGTCGGCGATCAGCCGGCGCACGCCGATGCAGCCGATCTCCTCGTCGTAGGAGAAGGCGAAGTGCACCGGCGTCTTCAGGTCGCGCTTCATGAACGCGGGCAGCTTCGACAGCACGACGCCGACGAAGCCCTTCATGTCGGATGCCCCGCGGCCGAACAGGCGGCCGTCGCGCTCGACCATCGAGAACGGATCGGTATCCCAGGGCTGTCCCTCGACCGGCACCACGTCGGTATGGCCCGACAGCACCAGTCCGCCGCGTCCGCCCGGTGCGCGCGGGCCGAGGGTGGCGAACAGGTTGGCCTTGCGCCGGTCGTCGTCGAAGGTGAGGCGCACATCTTCGACCCCGTTGAACTTCAGGTAGTCGCGCACGTAGTGGATCAGTTCCAGGTTCGAGTCGCGGCTGGTGGTCGGGAAGCCGATGAGCTGGCGGATCATCTCGATCGACGCGTCCGATGGGCGCGAGGGTTGGGCAGTCATGGGTGTCACTCCGGTATCTTCGAACAGCATAGGCAGCCGCCGGCGCGGCTGTCAAACCGGCCCCGGGTGACCGGCCCCCGGCCGCCATGGCGCGCACCCAGGCGCGCCGGGCTTCGGTTGCGGCGGTCGTTCGGCTATCCTGCCGCTGTCGACACCAGGGGACCCGACCGATGCCATCGATGCGCCGCGTGACCGCCATTGCCGCCCTGCTGCTGGCCGCAGCCACCGCCACCGTTGCCTGGCCGCCGGCGCCTGCGCGCGCGCAGGAGCTGTCGATCGGCCTGTCCTCGGCGATCACCTCGATGGATCCGCATTTCCACAACCTGTCGCCGAACAACAACGTGATGGAGCATCTCTACGAGACGCTGGTCGCGAAGGACGGCAGCTACCGGTTGCGGCCGGGCCTGGCCGAATCCTGGCGCACGATCGACGACCTGACCTGGGAATTCCGGCTGCGCAAGGGCGTGCGCTTCCACGACGGCTCCGAGTTCACCGCCGCCGACGTGGTCGCCTCGCTGCGCCGCGCACCCAGCGTGCCGAAGAGCCCGTCCTCGTTCGCCATCTATACCCGGCAGATCGCCGACGTGCAGGTGGTCGATCCGTACACGATCCGGGTGCGCACGAAGACGCCCTATCCGCTGCTGCCGAACGACCTGTCGACCATCTACGTGATCTCCGCGAAGCACGAGAAGGCGAGCACCGAAGACTTCAACGCCGGCCGCGCGGTGAACGGCACCGGCCCGTGGCGCTTCGTGCGCTGGCAGCTCGACGACCGCATCGAGCTCGCGCGCAACGACGCCTACTGGGGACCGAAGCCCGCCTGGGAGCGCGCGACGCTGCGCATCATCGCCAAGGACCCGACCCGGGTCGCGGCGCTGCTCGCCGGGGACGTGCGCGCGATCGAGAACGTGCCCACCGCCGACATCGCCCGCCTGTCGCTCAACAAGGAACTGACGCTCGCGCGCGGCATCTCCAACCGGTTCATCTACCTGCACATGGACCATGCGCGCGACCGCTCGCCGTTCGTCGCCGATGCCGCCGGCAAGCCGCTGGAGAAGAACCCGCTGAAGGATGTCCGCGTGCGGCGCGCGATGTCGATGGCGGTGAACCGGCAGGCGATCGCCGACAAGGTGATGGAAGGCGCAGCCGTGCCCACCGGCCAGCTGCTGCCGCCAGGCCTCTTCGGCTACGTGCCGGGCATCCGTCCGCCGGCCTGGGATCCCGAGGGCGCACGCAAGCTGCTCGCCGAGGCCGGTTACCCGGACGGCTTCACGATCACCCTGCACGCGCCGAACGACCGCTACGTGAACGACGAGCAGGTGGCGCAGGCGGTGGCCGGCATGCTGTCGAAGGTCGGCATCCGCACCCGGGTCGAGGCGATGCCCTCGGCGGTGTTCTTCAGCCGCGCGAACAACCTCGAGTTCAGCTTCCTGCTCGCCGGCTGGGCGGCGGCCACCGGCGAGGCCTCCTCGTCGCTGCGCTCGCTGCTGGCCACCTTCGACAAGGAGAAGGGCATGGGCGTGTCCAACCGCGGCCGCTACTCGAATCCGAAGGTCGACCAGCTCACCGAGAAGGGGCTGGCGACGCTGAACGACCCGGCACGCGAGAAGCTGTTCCAGGCGGCGACCGAGGCGGCGATCGCCGACGTCGGGCTGATCCCGCTCTACCACCAGGTCGGGGTCTGGGGGATGCGCCGGGGCCTGGGCTACACCGCGCGCACCGACGAGGCGACCTGGGCACACGAGTTCAGGCTCGAGAAGTAGCCGCACGCCCGTGCTCGCCTTCATCCTGCGCCGCCTGATGCAGAGCACCGGCGTGCTGTTCGTGATGTCGCTGCTGGTGTTCTTCGGCGTGTACGCGATCGGCAACCCGGTCGACATCCTGGTCAACCCGAACGCCGACCAGCAGGACATCGCGCGCGCGATCGCCGAACTCGGCCTGGACCAGCCGCTTTACCTGCAGTACTGGCACTTCCTCACCAGCGCCCTGTCGGGCGACCTCGGCCGCTCGTTCTCGACCGGCATCCCGGCGCTGGAGCTGATCTTCCAGCGCATGCCGGCGACGCTGGAACTGGCGGCCGCGTCGATGGCGATCGCCATCGTGTTCGGCATCCCGCTCGGGCTGTATGCCGGGCTGCGCCCCGAGTCGAAGCTCGCGAAGGGCATCATGGCCGGCTCCATCCTGGGCTTCAGCCTGCCCACCTTCTGGGTCGGCCTGATGCTGATCATGGTGTTCTCGGTCTGGCTCGGCTGGCTGCCGCCGACCGGCCGCGGCGACACGGTCGACCTGTTCGGCGTGCCGGTGTCCTTCCTCACGCTGGATGGCTGGACCCACCTGCTGCTGCCCGCGACCAACCTCGCGCTGTTCAACCTGGCGCTGCTGATCCGCCTGACCCGGGCCGGCACGCGCGAGGTGATGGTGCAGGACTACATCCGCTTCGCCCGCGCCAAGGGGCTGTCCGATTCCCGGATCATCGGCGTGCACGTGCTGAAGAACATCATGATCCCGATCGTCACCATCGTCGGGCTGGAGTTCGGTTCGGTGATCGCGTTCGCGGTGGTCACCGAGAGCATCTTCGCCTGGCCGGGCATGGGCAAGCTGCTGATCGATTCCATCAACCAGCTCGACCGGCCGGTGATCGTCGCCTACGTGCTGCTGATCGTGCTGATGTTCGTGCTGATCAACCTGGTGGTCGACGTGCTGTATTCGCTGCTCGACCCGCGCATCCGGCTGGCCGATTCGGGCGGCACGCGATGAGCGCGCAGCCCGCCTCCCCCGGGCCGGCAGTGGCGCCGGTGCCCGGGGTGCAGTCCCCGCTGCGCCGCTTCCTCGCCGACTTCGCCGCGAGCCGCGTCGCGCTGGGCGCAGCCGTGCTGCTCGCCGCCATCCTGTTCGCCGCGCTGTTCGCGCCGCTGCTCTCGCCGCAGGACCCGTACGACCTGGCGCAGCTCGACATCATGGATTCGAAGCTGGAGCCCGGCGCGAAGGGTGCGGCGGGCAACACCTTCGTGCTCGGCTCGGACGAACAGGGGCGCGACCTGTGGAGCGCGATCCTGTACGGCCTGCGCATCAGCCTCGGCGTCGGCGTGCTGGCCACGGTGGTGGCGATGGCCTTGGGCACGCTCGTCGGCCTCGCCTCGGCCTGGATCGGCGGCCGCTTCGATGCGCTGATGATGCGCATCGTCGACCTGCAGCTGTCGTTCCCGGCGATTCTGGTCGCGCTGGTGCTGCTGGCGGTGCTCGGCCAGGGCGTGGACAAGGTGGTACTGGCGCTGGTCATCGTGCAATGGGCCTACTACGCGCGCACGGTGCGCGGCAGCGCGCTGGTCGAACGCAACCGGGAATACATCGAGGCGGCGCGCTGCCTGGCGCTGTCGCCGGCGCGCATCGTGCTGCGCCACCTGCTGCCCAACTGCCTGCCGCCGCTGATCGTGATCGCCCCCGTGCAGGTCGCGCATGCGATCGCGCTGGAAGCCACGCTGTCCTTCCTCGGCCTGGGCATGCCGATCACCTCGCCCTCCCTCGGGCTTCTGATCGCCAACGGCTACACCCAGCTGCTGTCGGGCAAGTACTGGATCAGCTTCTTCCCGGGCGTCGCGCTGGTGCTGACCATCGTCGCGATCAACCTGGTCGGCGACCACCTGCGCGACGTGCTCAACCCGAGGCTGTCGCGATGACTGCCGCCGCTGCGTCCGGTCGCCCGCCGCTGCTGCGGGTCGAAGGCCTGTGCACCGGCTTCCCGTCGCGCGCCGGCATGCTGCATGCGGTCGATGGCGTCGACTTCAGCCTCGACCGCGGCGAGATCCTCGGTCTGGTCGGCGAGTCGGGATCGGGCAAGAGCGTGACCGGCTTCTCGATCCTCGGGCTGGTCGATCCGCCGGGGCGCATCCTCGGCGGCCGGGTGCTGCTCGATGGCGTCGACCTCGCCGCGCTCGACGAGCCCGCCCGGCGCGCGATCCGCGGCAAGCGCATCGCGATGATCTTCCAGGATCCGATGATGACGCTCAACCCGGTGCTGCGCATCGACACCCAGATGATCGAGGCGGTCACCGCGCATGAAGCGACCGGCACCGCGCAGGCCCGCGAGCGGGCGCGTGCGGCGCTGGTGCAGGTCGGCATCGCCGCACCGGACGAACGCCTGCTCGCTTATCCCCATCAGCTCTCGGGCGGCATGCGCCAGCGGGTGGCGATCGCGATCGCACTGGTCAACCGGCCGGACGTGATCATCGCCGACGAGCCGACCACCGCGCTCGACGTCACCATCCAGGGCCAGATCCTGCACGAGATGCAGGCGCTGGTGCGCGAGTCGGGCACGGCGCTCGTCTGGATCACCCATGACCTGTCGGTGGTGGCCGGGCTGGCCGACCGGGTATGCGTGATGTATGCCGGGCGGATCGTCGAATCCGGACCGGTGGATGCGGTGCTGGACGCACCGCGCCATCCGTACACGCGCGGCCTGATCGATTCGGTGCCGGCGATGAACCCGCGCGGCCGGCCGCTGGCGCAGATCCCGGGCAACGCGCCCTCGCCGGTCGACCTGCCGCCCGGTTGCACGTTCCGGGCGAGGTGCTCGCGGGCGATCGAACGCTGCGGCGACATGCCGCCGCTGGAAGCGCCGGCCGACGAGGGCGGCGGCGGGGGCGATGGGACACGCGCACGAACGGTGCGCTGCTGGAACCCGGTGCCGCTGCCGGCGCAGGGCAGTCGATGAGCGGCGCCCCGCTGCTCGAACTGCGCGGCATCGAACGCCGCTTCGAGCGCCCGCTCGACCTCGCCGCGCGCATCGCGAACCGCTTCGGCGCCGGCATGGCTGCGCAGGTCGTGCATGCGGTCGATGGCGTCGACCTCGCGCTCGCGCGAGGCGAGGTGGTCGGCCTGGCCGGTGAATCCGGCTGCGGCAAGTCGACGCTGGCACGCATCGCCGCCGGCATCCTCGAACCGGGCCGGGGGGAGCGCCTCTGGCAGGGACGGTCGATCGCCGCGATGCCCGCCGCCGAGAAGACCGCCACCGAACTCAAGGTGCAGATGATCTTCCAGGATGCGTTCGCCTCGCTCGATCCGCGCATGCGCGTGGACGACCTCATCGCCGAGGCCCCGCTCGCGCACCGGCTGATCGAGCGCGGGCAGAAGGACGAGCGGGTCGACACGCTGCTGCGCCAGGTCGGGCTCGACCCGGCGGCCAGGCGGCGCTGGCCGCACCAGTTCTCCGGCGGCCAGCGCAGCCGGATAGGCATCGCACGCGCGCTCGCGGTGCAGCCCGAGCTGCTGGTCTGCGACGAGGCGGTGGCCGCGCTCGACGTGTCGATCCAGGCGCAGGTGCTGAACCTGTTCATGCAGTTGCGCGCCGACCTCGGCCTCACCTACCTGTTCATCAGCCACGACCTCGGCGTGATCCGGCACCTCGCCGACCGGGTGCTGATCATGTACCTCGGCCGCATCGTCGAGTCGGCCCCCGCGGAAGAACTGTTCGCGGCGCCGAACCATCCCTACACGCAGGCACTGCTGTCGGAAGTGCCGACGCTCGCGCTGCGCCGTCGCCAGTACCAGCCGGTGCGCGGCGAGATCCCCTCGCCGCTCGCCCCGCCGCCGGGCTGCCATTTCCATCCGCGCTGCCCGCATGCGATGCCGCGCTGCGCGGTCGAGGTGCCGGCGCTGCGCGAGATCGCGCCGGGACGCAGGTCGGCATGCCACCTGAACGACGGCGCATGATCGCGCCTGCCCGCATGGACGGATGACGATGAACGACTGCCGATGAACGACAGCCCGCAGCAGCCCCTCGACGACCGCGACGACCGCGATGGACCGGCGGAGCCCGCCTCCGCCCGCGCCCCGCTGCTCGATCCGCCGGTCGCGGTCGAGGCGGTGATCGGCTTCCTGCTGTCCGGGCTGCTCTGCTGGAACGCGTGGCCGTGGATCGCTGCGCACGCCGCCGGTGGCTCGGCCCCGGACACCGCTGGTGCCGGTGCCGCCGCGACCGTCCCGGCAGACCCGTCCGCGATCGTGGCCGCCGTGCTGCTCTACGGGCTGGCCTGGCCGGCGATCGCTGCGGCGACGATGGGTGCGCTGCACTATGCGCTGCGCGGGCTCGCGCCCGGGCTGCGATTGAAGCTGTCGGGCGGATTGCTGGTAATGCTCATTGCTGCGGTCGTGGTATGACGCACGAAACCCCGGAATCCGGCGCTGGACGATATTTTCCGGCGTTGTACGAGGCGCCGGGCGGAGCTAGTATTACCAAGTAATACTTTTGGACACGCCGATGGATACCACGTCAGTCACGAGCAAGGGGCAGGTCACGATCCCCAAGGAAATCAGGCGCCAGCTCGGCATCCGCCAGGGCAGCCGGATCGAATTCGTCTGCGTGGACGGCCGCGTGGAAATCCGGGTCAAGAGCACGCCCGCCCGCGCTGCAGGCAGCGGATTCGGCCTGTTGAAGAGCTCGAAGGCGCCTGTCCCGACCGACCTCGATCCCGCCATGCTGCTGGAACGATGATCGGGCTGGATACGAACGTCCTGGCGCGCTACTACATCGAGGACGCGACCGATGTCGAGGCCGAACCCCAGCGTGAGGCCGCGCGCCGACTGATCGAGTCGGGCCAGCCCCTGATGGTCAGCAAGACCGTGCTGCTCGAGCTGGAATGGCTGATGCGAGGCTACTATCGATTTGCGGTCGAGGACATCCGCGCCGTTTTCGGGCACCTGCTCGAGTTGCCGCAGGCCGACATCGAAGATCGCGCCGCAGTCACGCAGGCCGTCGCCAACCTGGATGCAGGCCTGGAATTCGCCGATGCGCTGCATCACGCGAGCTATCGCACCTGCAGCGCGATCGCCTCGTTCGACGACCGGAAGTTCGCGCGCCTGGCGCGCCGGATGGGGCTCACGCCATCGGTGATCGTTCCCGTGTGAAAGCCCCCCCGGGCGCAGGCGCGAGCCATGTTAGATTCCTGCCCCAGACTCCGCCAGAGGATCCGCCATGATCGAAATCAACCAGCGCCCCGCCGCCGGCCCGACCATCCGCCTGCATCCGGACGACAACGTGCTGATCGCACGCACGCTGATCGAACTGGGTGCGAAGCTCGACGGTGGCCTGACCAGCCGCGGCCAGGTGCCCGCCGGACACAAGATCGCCGCACGCGCGATCGCCAAGGACGAGCCGATCCGCAAGTACAACGTCACCATCGGCTTCGCCTCGGCGGACATCCCCGCCGGCGCCTATGTCCACTCGCACAACATGGAGTTCCGCGAATACCAGCGCGACTACGCCTACAGCCGCGACTACAAGCCGGTCGAGATGATCCCGGAAGCCGAACGCGCGACGTTCATGGGCATCGTGCGCGAGAACGGCCAGGTCGCCACCCGCAACTTCATCGGCGTGCTGTCGACGGTGAATTGCTCGGCGACGGTGGCGCACAAGATCGCCGAATACTTCACGCCCGAGCGCCTGGCGGAATACCCGAACGTGGACGGCGTGGTCGCCTTCGCGCACGGCACCGGTTGCGGCATGGAACTCACCGGCGAGCCGATGGACCTGCTGCGCCGGACGATGGCCGGCTATGCGCTGCATGCGAACCTGGCGGGCGCGCTGATCGTCGGCCTGGGCTGCGAGCGCAACCAGGTGAGCAAGCTGCTGTCCGAGCAGAAGCTCAACGCGGGTGCCCGGCTGCATACCTTCGTGATGCAGGACGAGGGTGGCACCACGAAGACGATCGCAGCCGGCATCGCCGCGGTGAAGTCGATGCTGCCGGAGGCGAACAAGGTCAGGCGCACGAAGGTGCCCGCCAGCCACATCACGGTCGGCCTGCAGTGCGGTGGCTCGGACGGCTTCTCGTCGATCACCGCCAACCCTGCACTGGGCGCGGCGATGGACCTGCTGGTGCGCCATGGCGGAACCGCCATCCTGTCCGAGACGCCGGAGATCTACGGCGTCGAGCACACGCTGACCGCACGTGCACGGTCGAAGGAGATCGGCGAGAAGCTGATCGAACGCATCCGCTGGTGGAAGGACGAATACACGCCCGGCCGCGACACGCAGATCAACGGCGTGGTCAGCCCGGGCAACCAGTCGGGTGGCCTCGCCAACATCTTCGAGAAGTCGCTCGGTTCCTCGATGAAGGGCGGCACCGGGCCGCTGATGGAGGTCTACCGCTACGCCGAACCGGTGACCCAGAAGGGCTTCGTGTTCATGGACACGCCCGGCTTCGACCCGGTCTCGGCCACCGGCCAGATCGCCGGCGGCGCGAACGTGATCTGCTTCACCACCGGCCGCGGCTCGATGTTCGGCGCCAAGCCGGTGCCGTCGATCAAGCTCGCCACCAACACCCCGATGTACAAGCGGCTGACCGAGGACATGGACATCAACTGCGGCGGCATCCTCGACGGAAGCCACACGCTGCAGGAGATGGGCCAGGAGATCTTCGAGCACATCCTGCGCACCTGCTCGGGGGAACAGACCAAGAGCGAACTGCTCGGCCTGGGCGACCACGAGTTCGTGCCGTGGAACATCGGCGTGACCGGCTGAAGCGGCGTCACGCGGGCACCGGCCTTCGAGGGCTCAGTCCAGCCTGAGGTTGGTGCCCTTCAGCAGTGTCGTCCAGCGCGCGATCTCGTCCATCTGGAAGCGCCGGAATTCCTCCGGCGTGGTCGAGACGGGCTCCACCTCGGCCTTCTCCATCCGCTCACGCGTGTCGGCCGTCGACACCGCCTTCGCCCAGATGCCGTTCAGCCGGTCGATGATCGTGCGCGGCGTGCCGGTGGGCGCGAGCAGCGCGTGGAACGAGTTGACCCGGAAGTCGGGATACCCGGACTCGGCGGACGTCGCCAGGTCGGGCAGCGCAGCCGAGCGCTTCGGCGTCAGGGCGGCCAGCGCCCGCACCTTGCCAGACTGGATCTGCGTCAGCGCCGTGGTCATGCCGATCGTCACGAGGTCTACCTCGCCTGCCATCACGGCGACGAACGCCTGGCCGGCGCCCTTGTACGGCACATGCAGCAGGTCGATCTTCGCCAGGTGCTGCAGCATCTCGCCGCCCAGGTGGTTGCCGGTGCCGACGCCGCCAGAGCCGTAGCTGACCTTGCGTGGATGGGCCCGCGCATGGTCGATCAGTTCCTTCAGGTTGCGCACCGGCAGCGCGGCGCGGCCCACCAGCACCTGCGGCGTCTGCCCGAGCAGGGTGATCGGCGTGAAGTCGCGCACCATGTCGAACGGCAGCTTGCGGTAGAGCACCGGCAGCACCACCAGCGGCTGGCCGGCGACCACCAGCGTGTAGCCATCGGGCCGTGACTTCGCGGCGAGTTCGAAGCCGATCGCGCCGGCCGCGCCCGGGCGGTTGTCGGTGACCACCGGCTGGCCGAGGTTCTCGCCGATCTTCTGCGCGGCGATGCGTCCGACCGTGTCGGTGGCACCGCCGGGCGGGAACGGCAGCACCATGCGGATCGGGCGCGCGGGCCAGGCCTCGGCCGCGTGGACGGCGTCGGCCTGCGGCAGCATGAGCGCAGCGAGGGCCACCAGTGCCGGCAGTGCGAACGGTGCGGCGCTTCGCGCCTGCGGAATCGACATCGGGCATCCTCCGGTTCGGGGCTGCCCGATCTGCCGCCGGCCATGCCCGCTCGAGGATGGTAGGCGTCCCGTACCGGACATGCAACGAGGTGCGTCCGGGCTGCGCGCCTCGATCGCGACCGGACCCAGACCGTTTGCGGCCGCCGCCGGCATGCTGATAAGCTGGTCATCGAAGCTTGGGAGGTCCGCTTGCACGAACTCCCGGGCGAACGCACCAGGCGCGGACTGCGCTGGCCAGGCGACCACGCGTTCCTGCCCTGGAACATCGGCGTGAACGGCTGATCCGCCAGCCAGGAAGCAGCCGTCGCGACACGAGGCCCCCGGCACGAGGGGCTGTCGGGACGGACCGAAGACCACGGAGGAGACCCGATGCGCGCGAATGCCGTTCTACCGCTCGCGATGGCTGCCGTCTTCGCAGGCGACCTGCAGGCGCAGTCGACTGCGCAGCAGCGACCGATCCGGATGATCGTGGCGAACGCGCCCGGCAGCATCAGCGACGTGTTCGGCCGCATCCTGTTCGCGCGCATGGCCGAACAGCTTGGGCAGACCATCGTGGTCGACAACCGCCCCGGGGCCGGCGGCATGCTCGGTGTCGAACTGGGCGTGCGGGCAGTACCCGACGGCACCACGCTGACCACGGCCACCGCCGCGGCACTTACCGTGCTGCCGCACGTCCACCGCAAGCTGGGCTTCGACCCGACCCGCGACATCGCACCGGTTTCCCTCTTCGTCAACACGCAGACCGCGCTCTGCGTGAACGCGCAGCTGCCGGCCAGGACGGTCGCCGAGTTCGTCGAGCTGGCCCGGGCGAAACCCGGCCAGCTGAACATGTCGTCGGCGGGGGTCGGCTCCACCAGCCATCTCGGCGGACTGCTCTTCACCACGCTCGCGAAGATCGAAGGCAACCACGTACCCTACAAGGGCGGCGGGCCATCCATGGTCGCCGTCGCCCAGGGAGAGGCCCAGTGGACGCTCGGCCCGCTGGGTGCTGCCGTGGCGCATGTGAAGGCAGGCCGGATACGCTGCATCGCGACCGGGGGCGACCGGCGTTCGGTCGCCATGCCGGAGCTTCCGACGATCGCCGAGAGCGGCGTGCCCGGCTACCTGTTCACCGGCTGGAACGGCGTGTTCGCTCCGCGTGGCGTGGCCCCGGCGATCATCACCCGGCTGAACGAGTCCATGCGCGACCAGCTCGCCTCGGCCGAACTGCGCGCGCTGTACCTCGCGCAGGGAGAGGAACCGGCCTATACGACCCCGGCCGAGTTCGCCGCGCTGATCCGCAAGGACCTCGAGCGCATGGGACGCCTGGTGAAGGTGGCAGGCCTCAGTTCGGACAATTGAACGCGGCCGACCGCGGACGACTGCGGCCGGCAGGCTGCGGGTGGATCAGCCGCGCCAGTTGTCCGCCGCGCCGTGCTCGTCGACATAGGCCTCCAGCGAGGCCAGCGAGCGCACCGCCGCGTAGCGCACGTTGCCGGCGGCCGCCGGCACGCTGAACCGGTACGCCTCGCCCTTGGGCACCTGCACGACGTCGCCCGGGCGCGCCTGCCGCGACTCGCCACCGACCTCGGTATCGAGCAGGCCCGCGATCAGGTACACGAACAGCTCGTGCGCGGCCTTCGGTTCGCCCGACGCGTGTCCCGGAACCGATTCGACGAACCCGAACCCGAGGTAGGTTCCTTCCACCCAGTGTTCGGTGTGGCCCGAGGAGGCAGGCGCATCCAGGCCGTCCAGCATCGGGTAGTAGCAGTTCCCCAGCCCGTCGAGGATGGCCTTCGACTGCTCGGGCGCCTTCTCCCGCCCCGGATAGCGACCGGCCTCGAACTCGCGCCGGACCTCCACCGCAGACAGCGCCTCGTCGGGCAGGCCCTCGTCTGCCGCGGCACCGATCAAGGTCCAGGTGCGGTCCTTGATGTAGAGGTAATGCAGGTCCTCCGCTTCGGTCGCCTTGAATCCGTGCCTTGCGAACGGCGGGATGTGCACGAAGGTTCCGGGAGGCACGATCCGGCGGTCGCGGCCGACCATGCAGTTGATGCTGCCCCTGAGCGGAAAGGCCATCAGCTCGTTCGGATGATAGTGCAGCTCCGAACCCGTCCCGGCGCGCTTGTGCACCAGGCGGAAGTACAGGTACCGGCCCTCGATCACCGGACCTTCGGCGGTGGACAGGTGCGGGTTGAGGTGGTGCGACTCGAGGTCTTCGAAACGGTGGAAGGCCATGCATGGCTCCGGCAGTCTTCGGCGCGAGGCGGCAACCCTATTCCGCCGGCCGCGCCGTTGTCAACGCTGCGCTGCACCGGCCCTATACTGCGGCGATGCTCAGCTACCGCCACGCCTTCCACGCCGGCAACCATGCCGATGTCCTCAAGCACATGGTGCTGGTCGACCTGATCGGCTACCTCAAGCAGAAGGACAAGCCGTTCTGGTACATCGACACCCATGCCGGTGCCGGCCTGTATGCGCTGGACACGCCGACGGCCCTGAAGACCGCCGAATTCCGGGACGGCATCGGCCGGCTGTGGACGGAGACCGGCCTGCCGGCACCGGTGCAGGCCTATGTCGACCAGGTCCGGCAGCTGAACCGGACCGGGAAGCTGCTGCGCTACCCCGGTTCGCCGCAGATCGCACTGCAGTTGCTGCGGCCGACCGACCGCCTGCACCTGTTCGACCTGCACAGCACCGACAGCCGCCTGCTGCAGAAGCAGTACGACGGCGACCGGCGCATCCGCGCACAGGCCGGAGACGGGTATTCCGGCCTGAAGGCCCTGCTGCCGCCGCAGCCGCGGCGCGCGCTGGTGCTGGTCGATCCGTCCTATGAAGACCGGCAGGACTATCGCGAGGTGGTCCATGCGACCGAGGACGCACTGCGCCGCTTCGCGACCGGCGTGTACATGGTCTGGTATCCGCTGCTGTCGAAGCGCGAATCGGTGCGCCTGCCCGCTGCGCTCACTGCCCTGCGCGAGCGCGACTGGCTGCAGGTCGAGTTGCAGGTGAAGGCACCGGCGGAAGACGGCATCGGCATGCACGGCAGCGGGCTTGTCGTGTTCAATCCACCGTGGACGCTGCCGGCGATGCTGGCGGACGCGATGCCCGCGCTGGTGCGGCTGCTCGGTCAGGACGCGGGGGCGGGGTACCACCTGCAGCACACGATCGCCTGAGCGCGGCCGGCGCGCACCCCGGCCGCGCGCCGCGATCGCGACCGGACGCACGCCGTTTGCGGCCGCCGCCGGCATGCTGATAAGCTCGACCTCGAAGCACGGGAGGGTCGTGTGCACGACATGCGCGGGACAAGCGCATGCGCCGGCCCCCGGGACGACGATGCCGCCGGGAGGCGGCACCGCGCAACCACGGCGCCGCCTGCGGGCGGCCCAACGGAGGACACACACGATGCTGCAATCACCGTCCGCACTGCGCCGCTGCGCGCTGCTTTCCGGGATCGGCGCGGCAGGGCTCGCCCTGCTGTCCGGCGCCGCGATGCCCCCGGCGCAGGCCCAGGCCTTCCCCGCCAAGCCGATGCGCATGATCCTGCCGTTCCCGCCCGGCGGCCCGACCGACCTGCTCGGCCGCAGCATCGCGGCGAAGCTGTCGGAACAGGTCGGCCAGCCGGTCACCGTCGACAACCGTCCGGGTGCCGGCGGCAACCTGGGGCTCGAGGTGGCATCCAAGGCCCCCGCCGACGGCTACACGATGGTGCTGTCCTCGCCGCTGATCTCCATCAGCCCGTCGCTGTATACGAAGCTGAACTACGACCCGATGAAGGACCTCTCGCCGATCTCGCTGGTGGCAGTGATCCAGAACATCCTGATCGTGCATCCGTCGGTGCCGGCGAAGACCCTGGGCGACCTGGTGAAGATCGCGCGCGCCAACCCGGGCCGGCTCAACTACAGCTCCGGCGGCGTCGGCACCACCGGCCATCTCGCCGCCGAACTGCTGAACAGCCTGATGAAGATCCGCACGGTGCACGTGCCCTACAAGGGCTCTGGCCAGGCGCTGGTCGGGCTGATGTCGGGCGAGACCGACATGCTGATCATGGCCGCGGCGGTCGCGGCCCCACAGATCGCCGGTGGCAAGGTTAAGGCGATCGCGCTGCTCGCCGAGAAGCGGGTCGCGAACCTGCCCAACGTGCCGACCGCGGCCGAATCCGGCGTCGCCGGCTTCGAGGTGCCGATCTGGTACGGCATGCTCTCGCCGTCGGGCACGCCGCGCGACCTGATCAACCGGCTCAATGCAGAGATCGTAAAGGCGCTCGCCTCGCCCGACCTGCGCGACAAGCTGGCTGCGTCGGGCATCGAATCGCGCACCAGTACGCCGGAACAGTTCGCCGACTTCATCCGCAGCGAGGCCGTACGCTACGGCAGGGTGATCCGCGACGCCGGCATCAAGGGCGAGTAGTCCCGCCCCTGCGCGCCAGCCGCTCGACCTCCCCCGCACAGATCGAAGGAAACACCGTGGCCAGGAAGACCATCCGCAGCTTGCTCAAGGAAGAGAAACCGCTGGTGCTGCCGGGGGCGCACGACGCGCTGTCCGCGCTGCTGATCAAGCAGGCCGGCTTCAAGGGCTTCTTCATCGGCGGCTTCCAGACTGCCGGTGCGCGCCACGGGCTGCCCGACATCGGCCTCTGCCAGCTCGGCGAGTTCGGTGCGGCGTTCCGCGACATGGTGAACGCCTGCGACCTGCCGGTGCTGGTCGATGCCGACAACGGCTATGGCGACGTGAAGAACTGCGTCCACCTGCTCAACAGCTACGAGCGCATGGGCATCTCGGCGCTGTTCATCGAGGACCAGGTGGCACCGAAGCGCTGCGGGCACATGGCTGGCAAGCGGGTGGTGCCGACCGAGGAAATGGAAGCCAAGCTGCGCGCGATGAGCGCGAACCGGATGGACCCGGAGACCTTCATCGTCGCCCGCACCGACGCCCGTGCGATCCACGGGCTCGACGAAGCGCTGCGCCGCGCGGAACGCTATGTGCGTGCCGGGGCCGACGGCGTGTTCATCGAGTCGATGCTGAACGAGGAAGAGATGGCACGCGCGGTGCGCGAAATCGACACCGTGCACGTGGCCAACATGCTCGAAGGCGGGCTGTCGCCGATCGTCAAGCCTTCGGTGCTGGGCGAGATGGGCTATGGCATCGCGCTCTACGGCATCACCCTGCTGCTGCGCGTGGTGAAGACGATGCAGCTCGCGCTGGCAGACCTGCGCAGCGACGAGCTGAAGCTGGTCGGCACCGGGGCGAACTTCGACGACTACCTGAAGGTGGTCGGCATCGACCGCTGGCGCGCGATCGAGGAAAAGTTCGGCGAGGAACATCCGGACGCGGCGAAGACCGGGCACTAGGATCGTGCCGGGCCGGGCGGCGCAGGAGCACACGCGATGATCCGTGCCGCGGTGATCGGGCTCGGCCGCTGGGGCCGGAACCATGTGCGCTCGGTTCAGGGCGGCGATGCCGAGCCCAGCGCGCAGGTCCGTTTCGTGAGCGCGGTGGTGCAGACGCCGGAGAAGTCGGCCGGGTTCGCGCGCGAGCACGGACTTGAACTGGGCACCGACTTCGACGCGGTGCTGGCCGACCCGTCGATCGACGCGGTGGTGCTGGCCACGCCGAACTCCCAGCATGCCGGACAGGTGCGTGCCTGCGCCGCGGCCGGCAAGTCGGTGCTGAGCGAGAAGCCGCTCGCGCTGTCGCTCGACGACGCACGCAGCGCCGTGCAGGCCTGCATCGATGCCGGCGTCGTGCTGACCGTCGGCCAGGACAAGCGGCACTGGCCGTCGATGCGCGAACTGGGCAAGGTGGTCGCCAGCGGCGTGCTCGGCCCGGTGCTGCATGCCGAGGGCCATTTCAGCAACGAGAACCAGAAGAACTTCTTCACCAGCTGGCGCGAGCGACCGGAGGAAGCGCCCGCGTCGAGCCTGACCGCAACCGGCATCCATGTGCTGGACGGCATGATCCGCCTGTTCGGGCCGGTGGCCCGGGTCAGCGCGACCACCGTCTCGCAGCCGCCGCCGGACGAGGCCCTGGATGCGCTGACCATGGTCTACACATTCGAGCGCCCGATGTCCGCCGTGCTGTGCGGCGTGCGCCCCACCCCGCTGTTCTGGCGCCTGCACGTGTTCGGCCGCGACGGCTCGGTCGAAGCCATCGGCGACCGTGAAGTCGTGATCCGCCTGACCGGCAAGCCGGTGCAGCGCCTCGACCTGCCGCCGGTGAACGGCCTGCGCCTGCAGATGGAAGCCTTCGCCGCCGCCGTCGCCGCACGCGCCGCAGCCACCGCCTGGCCGATCCCCCCTGCCGAAATGCTCGGTACCATTGCAGCCGTGGAAGCCGTCGCGCGATCGCTGCGCGAAGGCCGCCCCGTGCAGGGCGAAAATCCGGGTCAGACACGGATTTCGTGATCGGCACCGATGCGCCCTGCGACATGGGCGAACAGAATCCGCCCGGGATGCTGCAACAGCTGACCGGGCTCACCAACCAGCAGCGCGGCCATATCCACGGAACGGACGCGCTCGAACTGCTCGGGGAAGGACAGGCCTGATGGCTCGGCAACCGGATGGGAAAACTGCGGGCAAGGGACGCGCGATCGTCATCGGCGGTTCGCTCGGGGGGCTGTTCTGCGCCAACCTGCTGCTCGCCCGCGGCTGGGACGTGAAGGTCTACGAACGCGCAAGCGACGACCTCGCCACCCGCGGCGCCGGCATCGGCACGCACGAAGAGCTGTTCGCCGTGATGCGCGAACTGGGCATCACCATCGACGAGACCATCGGCGTCGCGGTCAACCGCCGCATGTGCCTCGCGCTGGACGGCTCGCTGGTGTACGAACTGGCCGTGCCGCAGATCATGAGCGCCTGGGCGCGCGTCTACCGCCCGCTGAAGGCGATGCTGCCCGACCGCTGCTACCGGCCCGGCACCGCGCTGACCGGCTTCACCGAGCATGCCGACCGGGTGGTGGTCGAACTGTCCGACGGCACCCGCGACGAATGCGACCTGCTGATCGGCGCCGACGGCATCCGCTCGACGCTGCGTTCGATCTGGCAACCCGCGGCGCAGCCGGTGTACGTCGGCTACATCGCCTGGCGCGGCGTGATGCAGGAGAGCGCGATGCCGCCGGCGCTGCATGCGCAGCTGATGCCCAACTACGCGTTCGGCCTGCCCGAAGGCGAGATGATGCTGGCCTATCCGGTGCCCGGAAAGGGCGACGACGTGCGCCCCGGCCATCGCGGCTACAACTTCGTCTGGTATCGCCCGACCGACGAGCACACGCAGCTGCCGGACCTGTGCACCGACGCCAACGGCCGCTGCCATGGCCAGTCGATCGCACCGCCGCTGATCCGTCCTGAAGTCATCCGTTCGATCAAGAAGACCGCCCGCGAGGTGCTCGCGCCGCAGATCGCGGAGGCGTTCGAACTGACCGAACAGCCGTTCTTCCAGGCGATCTACGACCTCGAATCGACCACCGTCGGGAAGGGCCGGGTCGCGCTGCTCGGCGATGCCGCCTTCGTCGCCCGCCCGCACATCGGCGCCGGCGTGAGCAAGGCCGCGCTGGATGCACTGGACCTGGTGAACCAGATCGACGCCGCACCGGGCGACGTGCCCGGCGCGCTGGCGAAGTACGACATGCGCCGCCGCAACTTCGGCAGCAAGGTGGTCGAACGGTCGCGCTGGGTCGGCGGCTACGTCCAATGGCATGGCAAGCCGAAGCACCTGCATCCGGCGAACATGATGCCGCCGGGACCGGAGAACGTGCTGCGCGAGATCGGCGCGCCGCTGGCGCAGATCAAGGAGCTGCACGCGACGATGTGACCCTGTGCCGGATGCCGCACAGGGCCGGATGACATCACGGCGGGCCGGACAGGCCATCAAGCACCCAGGGAGGCAGCATGCTGCAGCAGCAGGACCGTGGACTTTCCGAAGAACAGCGCATGATGCGCGACGCCTGTCGTGCCTTCGTGGACGCGCACGTCACGCCGTTCATCCACCAGAACTGGAAGCGGGAGTGGAGCATGGAGCCCGGCGAACGACTGCCGTCTTCCATACTCGTCGAGGCCGACCGCATCGGCATCCGTACCCTCGGGGTACCGGAGGCCTTCGGCGGGATCGAGCTCGACCCCGCCACCGAAGTGCAGACCTTCGCGCTGATCTCGGAGGAGATCGCGCGCGGCGATTCGGGGCTGGCCGACAAGCTGGTGCAGAACTGGAAGGTGTCGGTGCTCCTGCGCAACGTCGCCCCGCGGCACCTGCAGGAGAAGTGGTTCCCGCGGCTGGTCGAGGACCCGCAGTTCCTGCTCGCGCACTGCCTGACCGAGCCCCGTGGCGCGTCGGACCGATGGCTGCCGTACAACGTGCCCGAGGCGGCGATGCAGACCCGGGCGCACCTGGATGGCGACCACTGGGTGCTCAACGGACGCAAGCAGTTCATCAGCAACGGCTACGATGCCGGGCTGTACGTCGTCTATGCGAACACGAACACGAAGGTGGGGATGCAGCAGGGCACCTCCAGCTTCCTCGTGCCGCGGGACACGCCCGGCCTGACCGTCGCCCGCTGCAACGAGACCCTCGGCTGCCGCTTCATGAACAACGGCGAGCTGGTGTTCGAGGATTGCCGCGTCCCCGCCGACCACCTGCTGGTGAAGGACGAGTCCCTGGCCAAGGCCGGCATCTATTTCCGCCCGGGCAAGATCATCCAGGCATCGAAGAACCTCGGCGTGGGCGTGGCCGCCTTCGAACGCACGGCCGAGTACGTGCAGAACTACGTGCAGGGCGGACGCATCCTGATCAAGCACCAGGCGGTGGCGCTGCGCCTGGCCGACATGGCGACAAAGCTCGCCGCGGTGCGCGCGTTGCTGCGCGAGGCCTCGGCCGCGGTGGATGCCGGCGCGCCGGATGCCGATGCGCTCTGCAACATGGTGAAGGTGTTTGCCTCGGAGGAGATCTTCAAGGTCACGCAGCACGCCGTCGAACTGCACGGCGGCAACGGCATGATGCTCGACTTCGGCATCGAGAAGCTGTTCCGCGACGCGGCGATCTTCCTGCACATGGACGCCACGGTGGACATCTCGAAGATGAAGATCATCAAGTCGCTGTTCCCGCGGACGGCCGGCAAGTACGCGGGGCCGGAGGACTGAACGCGTACGCCTCGCGCTAGAATCCGCCCAGCCCCCACACACCCTGAAAGCACACCATGGAACTCGGACTCAAAGGCAAGGTCGCCCTGATCACCGGCGGCAGCGAAGGCATCGGCCGCGCCACTGCACTCTGCCTCGCGAAGGAAGGCGCGATCGTCTCGGTCTGCGCCCGCCGCGCCGAACCGCTGGCGGCCGTCGAGAAGGAACTGCTCGCCACCGGCGCCACCGTGTTCGCCTTTCAGGGCGATGCGACCAACGGCGAGCAGATGCAGCAGTGGGTCAAGCAGGTCCACGACAGGTTCGGCCACATCGACATCCTGGTCAACAGCGGCGGCGGCTCGGGCCAGCTGTCGTTCGACGAGATCGACGAGGCGCGCTGGCAGGAAGACGTCTCTGTCAAGCTGTTCGCGCCGATGCGCCTGATCAGGCTGGTGCTGCCGTACATGAAGGCGCAGAAGTCCGGCTCGATCATCAACCTGACGATGGCCGCCGCGGCAACGCCGGGCGCGAACCAGCTGCCGACGGTGGTGAGCCGCCAGGCCGGCGCGACGCTGGCCAAGGCGCTGTCGAAGGAACTCGGCCCGCACAACATCCGCGTCAACGTGGTCTGCGTCGGCAAGATCAAGACGCCGCAGCAGGCGCGCGGCGCCAAGCGCAACAACCTGACCGTCGAGGAGCACTTCGCGCGCAACGCGAAGTCGGTGCCGCTGCAGCGCATGGGCGAGCCGGAGGACATGGGCAACGCGATCACCTTCCTGGTCTCGGATGCTGCCGGTTACATCACCGGCACCTGCGTCAACGTGGACGGCGGCCTGTCCGGCGTGCTCTAGGCCACGACGGGACGGAGAAATCCGTCCTGTCACGCGGCGGCGGTACCATGGAGAATCCTGCACAGTCCTTCGTCTCAGACGATCCACTCCGATGAACACCGCCACCCGCGCCCTGCACGACCTCGGCCAGAGCCTCTGGCTGGACAACATCACCCGCGACCTGCTCGATAACGGCACGCTCGCACGCTACATCGCCGAGCTGTCGGTGACCGGGCTCACGTCTAATCCGACGATCTTCGCCGGCGCGATCGGCGGCAGCAAGGCCTACGACGCGGGCATCGCCGCGAAGACGAAGGCCGGCTTGACCAACGAGGCGCTGTTCGTCGAGCTGGCGCTGGAAGACCTGCGCCGGGCGGCCGACCTGTTCCGTCCCGAGTTCGACCGCACCGCCGGCGTCGACGGCTGGGTGTCGATGGAAGTGTCGCCGCTGCTGGCGAGCGACACCGCGGGCACGATCGCCGAGGCGCTGCAGATACACAAGCAGGCCGACCGGCCGAACCTGTTCGTGAAGATCCCGGGCACGCCCGAGGGGCTGCCCGCCATCGAGGAAGCGATCTTCGCCGGCGTGCCGGTCAACGTGACGCTGCTGTTCTCGTGCGCCCAGTACGAGGCGGCTGCCGATGCCTGGCTGCGCGGCATCGAGCGCCGGATCGACGCCGGGCTGGACCCGCGCGTCGATTCGGTCGCATCGCTGTTCATCAGCCGCTGGGATGCCGCGGTCGTCGGCAAGGTCCCCGCAGCGATGAACAACCGGCTGGGCATCGCGGTCGGCCAGCAGGCCTACCTCGCCTATCGCGGTCTGCTCGCGTCGGCCGCGTGGAAGCGGGTGATGGCTGCCGGCGCACGCCCGCAGCGGCTGCTCTGGGCCAGCACCGGCACCAAGGATCCGGCGGCGCCGGATACCCTGTACATCGAAACGCTGGCCGCACCCGACACCGTGAACACGATGCCGGAAAAGACGCTGCTCGCTTTCGCCGACCACGGCAAGGTGGAAGGCGCGATCGGCGCCGGTCGCGATGGCGAACCGGCGGCGACACTGGCCGCGATCAAGGCCGCCGGCGTGGACCTCGATGCGCTGGCGCTGAAGCTGCAGCAGGACGGGGCGGCCGCGTTCGTCAAGTCCTGGCATGAACTTCTGGGCACGATCGACGCGCGGATGAAGGCGGTGGCCTGAAAGGCGCACCTGAGACTGCGCTACCGCGTCGGCGCGGGCAAGGGACGCCGAACAGGAAGCCCCGCCGCGCGTTTGGCGATGTATGCATGCACGTCTTCCGATGCGTATACCGCACCGCCCGCATCGATGGCATCCGCGGCAGCCATCGCCTCCGACAGGAATGATCGGCGCATGGCAGCGCGAGTCTTCAAGGCGCCTGGCTGCTTCATGGACAGGCTGGATTTCGGCACGATTGCTCCCACTTACGCGGACCGCCCGAAGGTAGCACCTTCGCCTCGCCTCACGCCCTCGGCACCACCCCCCGCGTCGGCGCCCGCATGAACGCAAAGTCCACCCCGCGCTCGGCCTGCTCGATGTCTTCCATGTACAGCTTGCGGTAGCCACGCCGGTCTTCCGGCTTCGGCGCCGGCGCGACCCAGGCGGCACGCCGCGCGGCGAGTTCCTCGTCGCTCACCAGCAGGTCGATGCGCCTGCCCGCGGTATCCAGCCGGATACGATCGCCATTCCTCACCAGCGCCAGCGGCCCGCCGACCGCCGACTCCGGCGACACATGCAGCACGATGGTGCCGAACGCGGTGCCGCTCATCCGCGCGTCCGACACGCGCACCATATCCTTCACGCCCTTCTCGGCGAGCTTCTTCGGGATCGGCAGGTAGCCGGACTCGGGCATGCCGGGCACGCCCTTCGGCCCGGAGTTCTGCAGCACCAGGATGTCGTCCGCGGTCACGTCCAGTGCCGGATCGTCGATGCGGTTGGCGAGGTCGGCCAGCGACGAGAACACCACCGCCCGGCCCTCGTGCTGCAGCAGCGGCTGCGAGGCCGCGCACTGCTTGATGATCGCGCCATTGGGCGCGAGGTTGCCGCGCAGCACGACCATCGCACCGTCCTTGTAGACCGGGTCGTCGAACGCATGCACCACCTTCTGGTCCCATCCGGGCGGCGCGGCATCGAGGTTCTCGCCCAGCGTGCGGCCGGTGACCGTCATTGCATCCAGGTTCAGCAGGGGCTTCAGCTGGCGCATGATCGTCGTCGCACCACCGGCGCGGTACAGGTCTTCCATGTAGCCCTGCCCGGTCGGCTTCAGGTCGACCAGCACCGGCGTCTTGCGTCCCATGCGGTCGAAGCCCTCCAGGTCGAGCTCGAAGCCCAGCCGCGCGGCGATCGCGGCCATGTGGATCAGCGCATTGGTCGAGCCACCGACCGCCAGCAGCATGGTCAGCGCGTTCTCGAACGCAGCCTGGGTCATCACCTTGTCCGGCGTGAGGCCCTCGGCGGCGATCGCCACCGCGCGCGCGCCGGTCTCTTCGGCATTGCGGATGCGGTCGGCCATCACCGCCGGGATCGCCGCGCCGCCCGGGATCATCATGCCCATTGCCTCGGCGCAGCAGGCCATCGTGCTGGCAGTGCCCATCACCATGCAGGTGCCGGCGGTCGGGCACAGCTTCTCCTCGATCTCGCCGATCTCGCGCGCATCGATCTCGTTGCCGCGGTACTTGCCCCAGAAACGGCGGCAGTCGGTGCAGGCGCCCAGCCGCTCGCCCTTGTGGTCGCCGGTCATCATCGGCCCGGTCACCATCAGCACCGCGGGCACGTTTGCGCTGGCCGCACCCATCAGCAGCGCCGGCACCGTCTTGTCGCAGCCGCCGATCAGCACGCAGGCGTCCATCGGCTGCGCACGGATCATCTCTTCCGTGTCGATCGCCATCAGGTTGCGCAGGTACATGCTGGTCGGGTGCGCGAACGATTCGTGCAGCGACACCACCGGGAACTCGATCGGCAGGCCGCCGGCGAGCATCACGCCGCGCTTGATGCCCTCGATCAGGTCGGGCACGTTGCGATGGCAGGCGTTGTAGCCTGAGAAGGTGTTGGTGATGCCGATGATCGGGCGGTTCAGCGAATCTTCCGTGTAGCCCATCGCCTTGATGAAGGCCTTGCGCAGGAACAGCGAGAAGCCCTGGTCGCCATAAGCCGTCAGGCCCTTCTTCATGCCGCGCGGAGTGTCGTCTGCCATCTCGGTGCCCGTCCGTGGTGTGTGGCGGCAAGTGTAAGCCAGCACGCGGCACCCCGCCGTCGGGCGCCGGACGCGGCCCGCGGCGCCGCATCAACGTCTATCATGTGATCCCGGTCGAAGAAACCGAATCGCTTTCGGAGGAGGAGAACATGAGGCTCGAATCCGCGGTGGCCGCCGTGCTGCTTTCCATGCTGCTGCCTGTCGCGCCCGCGCACGCCCAGCAGAAGGCCATCGGCTTTCCGGTGCGTGCCGTGCGGCTCGTCGTCCCGTATCCGCCCGGCGCATCCAACGACATCGTCGCGCGGCTGCTCGGGCAGAAGCTGTCCGAGGCCTGGGGCCAGCAGCTGGTGATCGACAACCGCAGCGGCGCGGGGGGCCTCGTGGGTGCCGAGATCGTCGCGCGGTCCATTCCAGACGGCTACACGCTGCTGATGACCAACCCGGGCTCCAATGCGATCAACTTCGCGCTGCGCGCGAAGACCCCTTACCGGCCGGAGGACTTCGCTTCGGTGACGCTGCTCGGCTGGTCGCCGATCATGCTGCTGACCAGCGCGGCGTTCCCGGCGACGAACATGAACGAGCTGATCGCGATCGCCCGCGCGAAGCCGGGCCAGCTTTCGGGCGGATCCTCGGGCACGGGCGGCAGCAGCCACCTCGCGCTCGAGTTGTTCAAGATGCTCTCGGGCACCGACATCCTGCACGTGCCGTAC
>JAJTHE010000003.1 GCA_021298815.1 Betaproteobacteria bacterium
ATGGGCTGGCGCGGCTATCACCTGAACGGCTTCTCGCTGGAGAACTGCTTCGTGCCCGAAGAAGACCTCCTGGGCGCGCCGGGGCAGGGCTTCGCCGTGATGATGGAATCGATCAATCACGACCGAATCTTCTCGGCCAGCCGGTCTCTGGGCCTCGCCCGTCGTGCGCACGCGTTGTCCTGTGCATATGCGAAGGAGCGGCGCGCGTTCGGTTCGCTGCTCGCCGAGCACCAGGCCCTGCAGATGATGATCGCGGACAATGACGTGGAGATCGAGGCTGCACGACTGCTGATCGCGGAGGGTGCGCGCTGCATCGACCGTAACGAGGCGAGCGCGCGCATCGCCGCGGCGCGCGCGAAGCTCTATGCCAGCGAAATGGGTTGCCGGGTGGCGGATCGCGCACTTCAGATCTTCGGCGGCATGGGCTACATGAGCGAGCTTCCGCTGGAGCGTTTCTATCGCGATGCGCGGGCCTTCCGCATCGGCGAAGGGACGTCGGAGATGCAGCGCATCCAGATCGCGCGCAGTGCGCTGGCCTCGGCCTGACCGGACATGACCGTGCCTGAACCTTCAGCCTTCGATCCGGAGCGACCCTCGTTCGACGGGCGCTTCGAGTCGCTGATCGCGGCAGAACCCGAACGTGTGGCCCTGATCCTGGGCGACAGCGAGGCCTCGCGGGGCGCATTGCTCGCGGCTGGGCGGGCGTTCGCCGCGCTGTTGCATGCACGCGGGATCGGCCGCGGGGATGTGATCAACGTCTGGTTGCCCGACGGCGCGGCGTGGCTGCAGTGCCTGTTCGGCGCGGCACAGCTGGGCGTGCTGGTGGTGCCGATCAGCACCCGCTATCGCCGCGACGAGGCACGCCATGTGGTGGTGACTTCGCGCCCGAAGCTCCTGCTCGTGCCCGAGGCCTTCCTCACCTACGACTATGCCGGCGAGGCGCGTGCACTGTGCGAATCGATCCCGGTGCCCCCCGAGGTGTTCGTCGTCGATACGCAACGCGGGTTCATCCCGGTGGATCCTGCGCTCGCCCCTGCACCGTACACTGGCCAGCCGGAAGATCCGTTGTGTACCTTCAGCACCTCCGGCACGACCGGGTTGCCGAAGCTCGCGATGCACGACCAGCGAGGCATCGCGATCCATGCGCTGACCATCGCCGCGCGGGCGGAGGTTCGTGTCGGTGACCGGATGCTGTGCGCGCTGTCATTGTACGGGGTGCTCGGCTTCAACCAGGCGATGGCGGCCCTGGCGGGCGCCGCCGCCTGCGTCTTCCTGCCGGTATTCAAGCCGCAGGACGCGATCGATGCGATGGTTCGCCATCGGGTTACCCACTATTTCGGCTCGGATGGACTGTTCGCACCGGTGCTCGAAGGGGCGCCCGCGCGCTACGACCATTGGCGCTTCGGCGGGTTCGCCGAGTTCGCCGGGCTCGGCCGCGCGGTCGTGGACCAGGCCGAACAGGCCCATGGCACGCGGCTGGTGGCTGTATATGGCTCTTCGGAGTGCTTCGCGCTGATGGCGATGCGCAGCACCGAGGCACCGGCGTCTCAGCGGGCAGTGGCGGGCGGCACGCCCGTATCGCCCGGCATCGCCTTTCGCGTGGTCGATCCGGTCACCCGGTCGCCGGTGGGCGACCGGGTCCAGGGCGAGCTCGAGGTCCGGGGCTACAACGTGATGACCGGCTACGTGAACAATCCGCAGGCCACCGCGGCCGTGCTCGATGCCGAGGGCTGGTACACCACCGGCGACCTGGCCTACAGCGAGGACGGCGGGATGAGTTTCGTCTATCTGGCGCGTCTCAAGGACAGCCTGCGCCTGCACGGCTACCTTGTGGACCCGGGCGAGATCGAAGCCTTCCTGTGCACGCATGCCGACATCGCAGCCGCGCAGGTGGTCGGCGTGAACCGTCCGGGCGAAGGGGATGTTGCCGTGGCCTTCGTGATTGCACGGGCGGGTGCCGTGCTGGACATGGCGGCGTTGACCGCGTGGTGTCGCCGCGGCATCTCCGGCTACAAGGTACCTGGCCGTATCGTCGCGGTGGAAGCCTTCCCGCAGACGGTCGGACCGAACGGCACCAAGATCCAGAAAAACCGACTGCGCGAGATGGCGCAGTCGGTCCTCGCGGGCCTCTGAGGAGTCCCGCGCCGTCTTTTTCCGCATCTATCGCACGCTGCGACGAGGAGTGTCATGAAACGAGGGGAAGTGCGTTCCGATATTGCCTGGGCCGATCCGACCCGGGTAGTCATCCACGGCCTGGACCTGTGCACCGAGATCGTCGGCAAGGTCGATTTCGGCGATATGGCCTTCCTCCAGATCTTTGCGCGCCTGCCGGCCAGCGAGTCCGAACGGCGGATCTTCAACGCGATGATGGTGATCCTGGTCGAGCACGGCATCACGCCGTCGTCGCTGGCTACCCGGATGACCTACTGCGGCGCGCCGGAAGCGGTGCAGGCGGCTGTCGCGGCAGGGCTGCTGGGCCTGGGCTCGGTATTCGTGGGATCGCTCGACAACGCAGCGCAGATGCTGCAGGAGGCGATTCCCGACAAGGCGGCCCCGGGGGACATCCCGGCGATCGCGCGGGACCTGGTCGCGTCCTATCGCCAGAAGAAGCAGATCATCCCGGGCATCGGCCATCCCTTCCACAAGCCGGTGGATCCGCGCACCGGGGCGTTGTTCCAGGTCGCACGGGACACGGGCTACTTCGGACCGTATGCCGAGCTGATGACCGCCATCGGCGCGGAGGCCGAGCGGGTCACCGGTCGGGGGTTGCCAGTCAACGTCACCGGGGCGATGGCCGCGGTGGCCTCGCAGATGGACATCCCGTGGAAGGTGTGCCGCGGCCTCGCGGTGGCCGCGCGTGCGATCGGGCTGGTCGGCCACATCCTCGAGGAGATGCGCAATCCGATGGCGGATGAACTGTACCTGCGCATCGAGCACGAGGCGACGGCGCACATGATCCCGAAGCCGTGAGTGCTTCGTCCCCGGCGCCGCGGGCGAGGGCGAGCCTGCCTCCAAAGGACCGGTTCGCCTGCTGGACGCAGGAGAAGCTGCGCAATCGCGATACCGACCAGTTCGGCCATGTGAACAACGCAGCCATCGCGACGTTCATGGAGTGCGGCCGCATGGAGCTGTTCGCGGGAGTCGACATGAGCGGAGCGAACATCCTGGTGGTGCGGATGCTGAGCGAGTTCCACCGCGAGTTGTTCTACCCGGGTGTGGTGGATGTCGGCACGGCCGTGAGTGCACTTGGCAATTCGTCGTTCAGCGTGGAGCAGGGGCTGTTCGATGCTCAGGGCTGTGTCGCGACCGGCGAGGCGACCTGTGTGTTCTTCGATGCGGCGGCCGGCAAGCCGGTACGTATCCCGGATGCGGTGCGCGATCAGCTCGCCCGCTTTCGTCCGTGCGACCTTGCAGCGAATCCGGAGTGACATGGATGACAGCCGATGAAGACACTGGACCAGCGGTCGAGTATTCACTCGACGGCATGCTGGCGATCATCCGGCTGAACGATCCGCGCCGGCGCAACGCGTTGTCGAAGGCCATCGTCTCCGGCGTGCTGGCGGCGCTCGATCGGGCCCGGGAAGACAAGGCACGTGCGATCGTCATCACCGGGACAGGCCGCGTGTTCTCCGCCGGGGCCAACATCGACGACCTGCAGGCGGGCTGGCTGGATGGCACGGATGAAGAGACGGATCCGACCCGCCTGTTCCGGGCGCTGGTCGACTCGCCGCGCGTGGTCATCGCGGCCGTGCAAGGTCCGGCGGTCGGCGGTGGCTTCGAACTGACCCTGTGCTGCGACCTCGTCGTGGCGGTCGACTCCGCCTTCTTCCAGTTGCCTGAACTGGGCCTGGGCGTGATCCCGAACACGGGCGTTGCGCGACTGGTGCAGATCATCGGCCTGCGTCGAGCGCTGGATGTGATCCTGACCCGGCGCCGGGTGGGCGCGGCGGAGGCGCTGGGACTCGGGCTGGTGAGCGAGGTGGCAACCGCAGACCAGCTGATGGCGCGCGCGATGGCGCTCGGCCAGGCGGTGGCCGGAACGGCGCCGCCCGGCGCCCTTTCGGTGGCGAAGCAGGCGGTACAGCATCACGCCCGGATCGACTGGTCGCATGTCCTTGCTTCTCTGCAGGCCGTACCGCGCGCGGAGTGGCAGGAAGGGCTTGATGCGTTCCGGGAACATCGGGCACCGGACTTCGATCGCTTCTGGACGTAGCAGGGGCGTCTGCTGCGCGGGGCGCTGGGCGCCCTAGCGCGGTCAGTTGTTCATGTACAGGCCACCGTTCACGTGCAGCGTCTGGCCGGTGATGTAGCGACCCTTCGGTGCGCAGAGCATGCGCACCAGATGCGCGACTTCGTCCGCTTCGGCGAACCGCTGCAGCGGGATCCGTTTCGGATCCGACTTCGACGGCACGCTACGCACGGTATTCACCGGGCCTGGCGCGATGCAGTTGACGGTGATCCCGTGCTTCGCGCCTTCGTACGCCATTGCGCGGGTCATCCCGGCGAGGCCAGCCTTGGCGGCCGAGACCGGGACACGCCCGTCGTAGGGCATGTGGCCCGCCGAGCCGCCGATGTTCACGATGGTGCCGCCGCCCTGGCGGATCATCAGCGGATAGCAGGCCTTCATGCACAGGAACGGGGCTTCCAGGGCCACGGTCACCGTGCGCCGCCAATCCTCGAGCGTCAGGTCCTCGAACGCCTTCACGCCATGGGTGTTCGCGTTGTTGACCAGGATGTCGATCCGTCCCCAGCGGGCGAGCACCGACGCGACCATCTGCTCGACCTGCGCGGGATCGGTCACGTCGCCCATGGCCACCATGGCGAGGCCGCCGGCGGCTTCGATGGATTGCACGGTCTCCTGCGCCGCCTGCGCGGACGTCCTGGCGTTGATGACCACCCGGACGCCTTGTGCGGCCAGCGCTTGCGCGATCGCGCGCCCGATGTTGCGCGCGCCGCCGGTGATCAGCGCGACCGCGCCTTCCAGTTCGCGTGCCGCGTCCATGCTATCCCCCTGTGCCTTTGCCCGCCCTGGTACTGGCGCCCGCCACCGCGGCTGGCAGCCGGGAGAAGTCGCTCAGGGTATCCACGGCCCAGCAGGTGTAGATGGCCTCACGGACCGACGTGTCGGGCAGGATACCCTCGGCCAGGGCCCGGAACTTGGTTTCCAGGGCCGCGTCGCTCAGCGGGTTGTCGAGCGTGCCGATCGCGTGTTCGACCGTGTGTTCGAACACCCGGCCATCGGTCAGGGTGACACGCACGCTGGCCTGGTCGCGCCGGAAGGCGGGGTCTGCTTCGGCCTGGATGCGTTGGCGCACCGAAAGCACCTGCGGATCGTTGACGCGGTCGTCCTGGAACTGCCGTTCGCCGCCCGCCCCATCGACCAGGGCCACCGCGGCGCAGTGATACACGCTGAACTTCCCTTCCAGGCCGGTTCGCGGCGACGGATTGCCGGTGATCTTCAGCACGATCGGGTGCACCCGGATCGCGATGCGTTCGATCAGCGTCGAAGCGAGCAGGTTGCGCTCGCGCACCTGGATGCAGACATCGATCGCGGCGTGCAGCACGATGCCGCAGGCAAAGGGCTTGAACGTGACATAGGGCAGTTCATAGCACTCGCCCAGGCCGTGGATGATCGGTGACGGGTCGGAGCCGGGCAGGTAGACCTGGGCGAAGCCGCGCGGGGCCTCGATCGACTGATCGGAGCTGGTGAAGTCCTCTTCGGCGAGCATTGCGGCGAGCAGTCCGCTTTCGGCGGCCCGCCCGCAGCTGAAGCTCTTGCACATGGTGCCGAACATCTCGCGCAGTCCCGAGGACTGGGTCGCCGCGATCCCGAGCGCCCAGGTCATGCGCTGCTCGTCCAGGCCGAGCAACTTGCCGGCGGCGGCGGCGGCGCCGAACACGCCGGTCGTGCTGTTGGTGAACCAGCGCGCGTTGTCGGTCACGTAGACGGCGTTCGCGATCCGGCATTCGACCTCGATGCCCAGGATGAACGCATGCAGCACCTCGCGGCCATGTGCCTTCAGGTGTTCACCGAGCGCGAACGGAGCGGGTGCGACGGCCGCGGTCGGATTCAGGTTCGTGTTGCGCGGCTGGCCGTCGTCGAAATCGTGCACATGGGACGAGATGCCGTTGATCAAGGCCGCGGACATCAGGTCGCTGGCCTGACCGCGTGCGATCACGGTCGCCTGTGGCGCGCCGGCGAACCGCGCGCGGACCTTCAAGGCCTTGTCGACGGCCTCGTGGTGCGAGCCGCCGACGGAGCATCCGACCCAGTTGAGCAGGGCCCGTCGGCCATCGTGCACGACGCTCGCCGGCAGGTCGCTGTATCGGGACTCGACGATATAGCGGGCGAGGGTGCGGGTGATCTGGGGAGGGTTGTCCATGGTCCTCGCGCTCAATCTGGCGTGATGCCGGCGGCGGCGATCACCTTGGCCCACTTCGGCAGTTCGGCCCGGATATAGGCTTCGAAGACTTCCGGGGTGTTTCCGACCGGTTCTGCACCCAGGCCATGCAGCCGCGCGCGCACATCCGGCATCTCGGTCATCCGCCTGATCTCGCGCGCGAGGGTATTGACCACCGCGCGCGGCGTCTTGCGGGGCGCGAGGATGCCGAACCAGGTGCCGACCTCGTAGCCCTTGAGGAGCTCCGCGATGGGCGGGATGTCCGGGGCCGCTTCCGAGCGCTGGCTGGTGGTGATCCCCAGCGCGCGCAGCTTGCCCGCCTTCACCTGCGGCAGCACGGAGGGCAGCGTGCTGAACATCAGCTGGACCTGCCCGCTGATCACGTCGGAGATGGCGTTGGCCGCGGCCTTGTACGGCACATGGACCATCTCGATGCCTGCGATCGACTTGAAGAGCTCTGCGGCGAGATGGGTCCCGGTGCCCCCGCCGGAGGAGGCATAGATCAACCCCTTGGGGGTTGCCTTGGCCAGCGCGACCAGCTCGGGCACCGAGCGGGCCGGCACGGACGGGTTCAGGACCAGCACGTTGGGCACCGTGGCGATCAGGCTCACCGGTGCGAAGTCCGCGATCGGATCGTAGGGCAGCTTCTTGTAGAGGCTCGGGTTGGCCGTGTGGGTGCCGAAGCTTCCGAGCAGCAGGGTGTAGCCGTCCGGGGCCGCCCGTGCGACGACCTCCGTGCCTAGTATCCCGCCGGCGCCGCCACGGTTGTCCACCACGAAGGTCTGGCCCAGCGCCTCGGAAAGCTTCTGTGCGGTCAGGCGGCCGCTAATGTCGGCGGAGCCGCCGGTGCCGAACGGGATGACCAGGCGCACCGGGCGGGTCGGGTACGTTTGCGCGTTGGCAGGGAGCCATGGCGCCAATGTCAGAAGCCAAACGGCAGAAATCCAGGCCTTCGAAGTGCCCTGCTGCGTCGCTTCCATTCAATACCCCCCGTCACCTGGAAAGGCTGGTTCGTTGCGCCCCGCAGGATGGTTTGCGCTTCGTCATCGATGTCTGCCCGCACGAACGCGCAGATCGAACGAATACCGGTATAGACCGCCCGCGGCGAACTGTGACACTTCGCGTCGCGTGTGCAGCGCTGCAATGAGGTGCAAGGTGCTTAGACGTCCATCGTACCCGCGGACGATACATGTAACGACTGCACGCGGTGTCGATAGCCGATCGAGTCCCTCCAGGACGAGCGTCTCGTTGCCGGTCAAGGCCGCGCCGGCGTCGGGATCGTCGAACTGCAAGGGCAGCACACCTGCAGCGACCAGGTTCGCGCGATGCAGGCGTTCGAACGACGCGGCGAGGATGGCACGCACGCCCAGTTCGCGTGGCCCTTTCGCCGACCAGTCGCGCGACGACCCGGTGCCATAGTTGCGTCCGGCAATCACCACGAGCGGGATCTGTGCTGCGCGGTAGCGCTCGGCCGCTTCGAAGATCGTCAGGCGTTCGCCGCCGGGCTGGTGCAGCGTGAAGCCGCCGGGCGCGTCCGGGGTCATGCGATTGTGCAGGTGCGGGCTCGAGTAGGTGCCGCGGGCCATCACCTGCGGCACCAGCCGCCGTGCGGCATAGGTACCGAGCGCAGGCGTCGCAACGCCCTGCGCGGCGAGGTACCCGGCAGCGAGCGAGTCGGCCGGGATGGGGCCCATCGGCGAGACGTGCTCGGTGGTCACGTTGTCGCCATAGATCGCGAGGATGCGGACCTTCTCGATCCGGGCCGGTTGGGTGCGTTCGCGCTCGCCATCGAATGCTTCATCGAAGCGGTCGAATTCGGGTGGCGGTCGGATGAAGACGCTGTCTTCCTGCCACGGAAACCGGGCGCCACGGGGGTAGGGCAGTTGCTGCCAGTCGGGGGTACCTTCGTAGAGGCTGGCGTAGGTGCGCCTGAATAGCCCGGGTTCGAGGGTGTCGCCGGCTATCCGTTCGATGTCGTCCGGGTCGGGCCATAGTTCACGCAGGTACACAGGCTCGCCCTGCGGATCATGGCCGATCGGTTGCGTGGACAGGTCGATGCGGACGGTACCGGCCAGCGCATAGGCCACCACCAGCGGCGGCGAGGCGAGGAAGCTCGCGTGGACCTTGGCGTGGATGCGTCCGTCGTAGTTCCGGTTGCCCGAGACCACGGCGGCGGTCGCGATGCCGTGGATGTCGATCGCGGCCTCGATCGGTGCGGGCAGACTGCCGGAGAAGCCGACGCAGGTCATGCAGCCGAAGCCGGTCAGGTGGAAGCCCAGCCCATCGAGGCTCTGCTGCAGGCCCGATTGCACCAGGTAGTGTGCGACGACGCGCGAGCCTGGGGACAGGGAGGTCTTCACCCACGGTTTGCTGCGCAGTCCGCGGGCGAGGGCGTTGCGGGCGAGCAGGCCGGCGCCGATCATGTTGGCGGGGTTGGAGGTGTTGGTGCAGCTGGTGATCGCGGCAATCACGAGGTCGCCGTCCTGGATCGGGGACTGGGACGGTGACGGCGCTGCCGTCGCCAGTCGGACCGCACGGGGTCGTGTGCCGGCGCGATGGAACGCGTCGGCGACCGCCGGCAGGCCGACACGGTGGTGCGGTTGCCCGGGACCGGCGAGCGACGGTTCGACGCTGGCCAGGTCGAGGGTGAGGATCTCGCTGTACTGCGCGCGCGCGGCGTCTGGGTCATGCCACAGCCCCTGGGCCTTGGCATACCCTTCCACCCGTGCGACATGCGCCGCGTCGCGGCCGGTCTGGCGCAGGTAGTGCACGGTCTGGGCATCGATCGGAAAGTAGTTCATCGTCGTGCCGCACTCCGGAGCCATGTTGGCTACGGTGGCGCGCGCAGGCACGCTCAGGTGGGTGAGGCCGGGGCCGAAGCACTCGATGAAGGCGCCGATGCAGTCGTGCTGGCGCAGCCGCTGCGTCACGGTCAGCACGAGGTCGGTGGCGGTGATGCCCGGACGCAGGCGGCCGGTCAGGTGCAGGCCGATCACTCGCGGCAGCGGCAGGGACACGGTCTCGCCAAGTGCGGCGCCCAGCCCTTCGATGCCGGACACGCCCCAGCCGACGATGCCCAGTGCGTTGATCATCGGCGTGTGGCTGTCGATCCCGACCATCGAGTCGGGCACGAGCCAGGGCGCGTCACCGGGGTCTCCCGATCCCTCTGGATCGACCGTCTGGACGACCGTGGCCAGGTGCTCGAGGTTGATCTGATGGCAGATGCCGCCGCCCGGGGGCACGATGCGCAGGTTGCGGAAGGCCTGGGCGGCCCAGCGCAGGAATCGGAACCGTTCCTGGTTGGTTTCGTGCTCGCGTCGTGCATTCAGTGCATGCGCATCCGCACGGCCGGCGAACTCGGCAATGATCGAATGGTCGACGACGAAATCGATCGGGCGCTGCGGTTCGATGGTCTGGGGTGCGAAGCCGGCCCGCACGGCGGCATCGCGCATCGCGGCAAGGTCGCCGAGCAGCGGCAGGCCGGCGGTGTCGTCCATCATCACCCGCTGCGGCAGGAAGCTGAGTTCCCCGGACGGGGCGGGGTGCTCGAGGTAGGCGCGCAGGGTGTCGATGGTCTCGAACGCGTCACGGGCGTCGGCCCGGGCCTCGGGTCGCATGTCGACCTGGCGAAGCGCGTTCTCCAGCAGGCTCTTCAGGCAATACGGCAGCCGTTGCACCGGCAGCCCGGCTGTCGCGCCGGCGGCCGCGAGGCTGTAGTAGCGGTACGCGCGGCCGTCGAGGGTCAGCACGGCACGGGTCGATACGGGATCCCAACCCGTCGGACCCACTTCCGTGCCGGTGCGAGACACGGGGATGCTCAGGCCCCGGCGACGACGCGGTTGTGCGTGCTGCCCAGGCCTTCGACCGTGGCCTCGATGCGGTCGCCCGCGGCCAGCCCTGGCCCGGTGGTTTCCGCCAGCAGTCCGGTCACGATCACGTCGCCGGCTTCGAGGCCCAGGCGCGAGACCTGTGCGACCAGTTCGGCGATCGGCACCTGCAGGTTTGCGAGGGAGCCGGTCTGGACGGGCTGGTCGTTGATGCGGGTGGTCAGCGTCGCGGTGGCGATCCCGTGGACATGCTCGGGGCTTACCAGGGCCGGGCCGATGATGTATCGGCTGAAGGTTGCGTCGCCCTCTAGGCCCTCCAGGGCACCAGTTGCGCTGCGTACTTCGTTGGCGGTCATGTAGCCGGCGATGGCCTGCAGGGCGGTGTCTGCCGTGAGGCCGTGGCAGTTGCGGGCGATCACGATCGCGAGTCCAGTGGCGTACTGCAGGGCATGGATGCCCGCCGGCAGATCGATGTCGCGCACCGGGCCCATCACGGTGGCGGGGGCGCGCTGCAGCAGGTGCGGCCGGGCAGGATGTCCCTTGCGATTGCCCGCGACCAGCACCAGTCGCCCGGGCTTGAGCGGGTTGTGCAGGCGGACCTTCGCCAGCGCATGCACCAGCGGTTCGCCATCGGCACCGATCGGATCCGGTTCCGCAGCGCATCGTTCGGTGAGCCAGCGCGCGCCGTGTTCCATGGCAGCCCACGCGGGCGGGCCGTTGTGCAGGATCAGCCGGACATCGGGCGGGATGCGCAGGGCGGCGATCTCGCGGCCGAGGGCGTCGCGGCCATCCTGAACGAGTGCAGTGGCCAGTGCAGCCCGCAGGTCGCCGACCCGGCCGTCCGGCAGCAGGACCCCGGTACGGGCGCGGGCGACCGGTTCGCCCAGTGCATTGAATCGAACGAGTTTCATCGCGACCTCAGAGGTTGAGCTTGATGGCACCCTGCTTGATCACCTGGGTCCAGCGGCCGAACTCTTCGCGCACGAAGGTGCCGAAGGCGGCGCTGCTGGGCGAGGTGGCCGGGTCGACGCCGATGGTGGCATAGCGTTCGCGCGTATCGGCGGCCTGGACTGCCGCGACGAAGGCCTCGTGCAGCGCGCCGATCGTCTCGGCCGGCGTGCGCGCCGGGGCCATCACGCCCAGCCAGTTGGTAGCCTGCAGCGCGGGGAAGCCTTGTTCCTGCGCGGTAGCAACGTCGGGCAGCAATGTCGAGCGCTGCGCCCCGGTCACCATCACCGCGCGCAGCTTTCCGGTCTTCACATGCGGCAACGGCGCCGGCAGGTCGCTGATCAGCATCGGCACCTGGCCGCCGAGCACGTCGACCAGCGCTGGGCCAGTGCCCTTGTAGTTGACGTTCTCGATCGCGATCTGGGCGCCGGACTTGAACATCTCCAGCGTGAGGTGCGAGATGCCGCCGACACCGGGAATGGCGGTGGTGAGTTCCTGCGGCTTGCGGCGCGCGAGCGCGACGACATCGGTCAGCGCGCGCACCGGCAACTGGGGATGCGCGACGAGGATCTGCGGCGTGGCACCGACCAGGGTCACCGGCGCGAGGTCGGTCAGGGTGTCGTAGGGCACCTTCGGGTAGAGCAAGGGATTCAGCACCAGGGTGCTGACCCCGGTCAGGATCACGGTGTACCCGTCCGCGGGGCTGCGCATCACGTGTTCGGCGGCGACAATGCCGTTGGCGCCGGGGCGGTTGTCGATCACGATTGACTGCTTTAGCGTGGTGCCCATGCGCGTGCCCAGGATCCGCGCGACCGCGTCGTTGGAGCCCCCGGGGGCGAACCCGACGACGATGCGGATCGGCTTGGCCGGGAAGGCCTGGGCCAGGGCGAGGGTCGGCAGCAGCAGCAGGGTGGCAGCGGCAAGGATCGTTCGCATGCGTGGACTCCCGGAGGCAGGGTCGAGCAGGATGGCGGAATGGACATTCACGGGGTCGAGGCGCTCAGGCGACCCATTCGCTCACCGGCGCGTTGGCTTCGTGCAGAGGCTGGGTGAGCACATCTACCAGCGTCGGCCCGCCGTGCTCGGCAGCGGCGGCGAACGCGGCCTTCAGCTGCGCCGGGTCACTCACCCGCCAGGACTTGACGCCGAATGCTTCGGCGACCTGCGCGTGGTTGGTGCGCGAGAAGTCGACCGAGAAGTAGCGTTCCTTGAAGCCGGTCTTCTGGCCCGCCTTGATCCAGCCGAACACGCTGTTGGACACCACGATCATCATGATCGGCAGGTTCAGGCGGACGATGGTCTCCAGTTCACCGGAGGTGAAGCCGAAGCTGCCATCTCCCATCACCGACACGCACTTGGCCTGCGGCCGGCCGAAGTGGGCGCCGATCGCGCCCGACATCGAATACCCGAGGGCGCCATGGGCCCGATTGGAGATGAAGTGGCGGCCGCTCTCGAGGAACGGGTAGTAGGCGGAGAAATACGGGCAGGGCGTGCCCGGGTCGCAGACCACCACCGCGTCGCGCGGCAGTACCTCATGCAGCGTGGAGACAAGCTTTTCCGGAAGCACCTGGGTCTCGCTGCTCTGCGCGAGGCGGTCGAAGGCACTGAACTTCTCGCGCTTCGCGCGCGCGACCAGTTCAGCGCCGTTGCCCGTCGGCCGCGGGGTCGCGGATTGTCGGAGCCGTTCCGCGATCTGCGCGTCCAGGGCCTGCAACGCAAGCTTCGCGTCCCCGACGAGCGCGACCTCGGTCCGGTAGATCGCGCCGATCACCTGGGGATCGGCGTCGATATGCACGATACGCGTGCCCTTGGTGGGGAAGCGCCAGCGTTCGGTGGTGACCGAGCCGGCGCGGCAGCCGATGAACACGACCAGTTCGGCCTGCTCGACCACGGCGCGCGTAGGCAGGGTGCCGCCATTGCTGCCGACGACGCCGACGCACAGCGGATGATCCTCCGGCAGCGATCCCTGGCCGGAGATGGTGGTCGCGACCGCGGCGCCGAGGCGCTCGGCGACGGCGGCGAGTGCGGTCTCCGCGCCGGCGATGACCACGCCGCCGCCGCAGACGAACAGTGGCTGCCGGGCCGACAGGATGGCGGTGGCCGCAGCCTCGACTGCCGACGGATCCGGCGCCGTGCGCCAGGCCGGGTAGGTCGCGTGCTCGGGCTGGGCCCAGATGTCCCCGGGGTCGACCGCCACGTCCTTCTGGGTATCGAACGGCAGTGCCAGGTGCGCGGCACCGGGTTTGCCGGTGGTCATCGCACGGAAGGCAGCGCGCACGGTCTCGGGCAGGCGATCGGCACGGTCGATCACCGCGTTCCACTTGGTGAGCGGCCGGAACAGGGCTTTCTGGTCCAGTTCCGTCAGGGTGTAGCGCCCGCGCGAGGTGGTGGCGATGTCGGTGGTGATGCCCAGCACCGGGATCGAGCTTTCGTTGGCTTCGACGATGCCGGGCAGGATGTAGGTGGCGCCGCCGCCGCTCGGTCCTTCGCAGACGCCGACGCGGCCGCTCACCCGGGCATAGGCGTCGGCCATGTAGGCGGCCGAGCGCTCGTCGCGGGTAAGGATGTGCTGCATGCCGTGGTCGAGGGTGGCCAGCGCGTCGTACAGCGGCAGGCTGGTATCACCGCACAGGCCGAAGATATGCCGCACTCCATGCGCCTGCAGCATGCGCACCATCGCTTCGGCACCATTGAGCTTGTTCATGGTATGTCCTGTATCGGGGTTGTGGGAAGGAGTCAGAAGCGCAGCGTCGCGGTGCGGTTGCGCACGGCCTGCACGATGCTCATCGCGGTCTGCAGCGAGGCCTTGCTGGTCGGGGAGGCCACGGTGTTGGCCATGTCGAGCTGCAGCGTGCCGCAGGCGCCGCTCGCTTCGATGTGATGCATGCTGCGGGTGGCTTGCGGGTCGACCCAGAAGCGCACCCGGGTGTGTTCGAAACCGAGTCCGGCCAGCGCGAGCGTCGCGGTGACGTTGGCCTTCTCGGTGAAGAGCAGCGCGGCCCGTTCGGCGGTGTCGTCGAAGAACAGCGTGGGTTCACGCACCGCGGAGAGGTCGATCAGGGTGTCGGCGGGTGTGCCGGCCCAGGTGGCGGCATTCTTGCGGGTGACATAGGCAACCTCCTTCAGCCCGCTGAAGCGGGCGGCGGCGATCGCGTCGATCGCGCCGATCGCCCCGGCGGGGATCTGCAGGCTGGCGCCGCTGCGCCGGGCCGTGTCGAAGACCTCGCTGCGCAGCGCGGCCTCGGCGAGCACCCCGACCGAGACCGCGACCAGGTCGATGCCGGCGGCCAGTACCGGCGATGCATACGCGCGAAACGCGCCGTGGCTGGCGCATTCGATCACCAGGTCCGGTGCCTGGGCGATCAGGGCCTCGGGCGACGTGACGCAGGCGACCTGGCCCAGCAGCGTACGCACCCCTGCGTGCTGGTGAGGACGCGCGGCCACCGCGATGAACTGCAGTCCGGCATCGCGGGCGAGGTGTTCGGCAACGATCTGTCCGATGCCACCGAAACCGATCAGTGCCAGCTTCATCCTGCGGCTTTCCGTGCGGCGGTGGCCGCGTCGGGGCGCATGTAGATCTCGGCGATGCCGACCCGGATCACGTCGACGATCTGGTCCAGGCGCATCGAGATATGGCCGTCGATCAGGTCGGCGGCCTGCTCCGGGTCCCGGTCGCGCAGCGCGCGCACGATCTGCAGGTGCTCCTGCTGGGTGTGCCGGCGCTGGCCTTCGCGCATGTCGATCCAGCGCACGTAATGGATGCGGGCATTGATCGAGCGCAAGGTCCGTACCATCTCGAGGTTTCGGGTGAGTTCCGCGATCCGCTCGTGGAACTGCTCGTCCAAGGCCAGCAGGCTCGCGGCCTCGGTATCCTCGGGACGGTCCTTGGAGGCCTTCACGAAGCGTTCGAGGTCCGCCAGCTCGTCGTCGGTGGCCCGCTCGCAGGCGATGCGCGCGGTCGACTTCTCGATCGCCAGGCGCAGTTCGTACAGGTCGTACACCTGTTTCGCATCGAGCGGCCGGCCGCTGAACCCGCGGTTGGGGGCGCGGGTCAGGAAGCCTTCGACCATCAGCCGGTTGAGCGCTTCGCGCAGCGGCGTCCGGCTCACCCTCAGTGCCTTCGACAGCTCGACCTCGTTCACCCGTTCTCCCGGATGGATGACGAAGGTCATCGCCATCGTCCGGATGCGTTCGTAGATGACATCCGGGCCCTGTGCGCTGCGGGTGGCCGCCTTCACGCCCATCGGTCGGCCCTACCCCTGGCCCAGCGCATGGCGTGCCGCGCTGGTGCCGGCGATCTTGCCGAACACCGCGCCCGACACTAGGCCCGAACCGCTCGGGTAGTTGAAGTAGAACAGGCCACCGACCATCTCGCCGGCGGCGAACAGCCCGGGGATCGGCCGGCTGCCGACGTTCTGCACGTTGCAATCGGGCGTGATCCGCACCCCGCCGAAGGTGAAGGTGACGCCACAGGTGACCGCATAGGCCTGGTAGGGCGGCGTGTCGATGGTGTTCGCCCAGTTGGTCTTGGGGATCGCCAGGCCGTCGGTGCCGCGGCCGTCCTTGACCACCGGCGAGAACGGCACCTTCTGCTGCACGGCGGCGTTGTAGGCCTTGACGGTGTCGAGAAAGCGCTTGGGGTCGACGCCGTCGAGCTTGCCGGCGAGTTCCTCCAGCGTGTTGGCGGTGACCTTGGTCACCTCGCGGATGCGGTACTCGTCGCGCAGCAGGTGGTCGACCTTCTGGTCGAAGATCTGCCAGGCGAACATGCCGGGCTGCTGCTGGACCACGTGGCCGTACTTGGCGTAGGTGAAGTTGCGGAAGTCCGCACCCTCGTCGACGAAGCGTTCGCCATTGGCGTTGACCATGATCGAGAAGATGTAGCTGTGCTTCTGGAAGCCGTCGCCGACCCGGCGGTCGCCGTAGGGTGTCGCGTTGCGGTCCCAGCCCACCGCATGCGCGCCCGACCAGTGGCCGAACGGCATCGCGCCGATGTCGAGCGCCATCTTGATGCCGGCGCCGTTGTTGTGCTGCGTGCCGCGCACCTTGGCCAGTTCGTAGCCGGGGCCCAGGTAGCGGGTGCGCATCTCGGCATTGGACTGGAAGCCGCCGCAGGCGAGCACCACCGACTTCGCCCGGATCGCGTAGTCCTCGCCGTCATGCTCGGCAACCACGCCGCACACCTTGCCGTGTTCGTAGATCAGCGACTTGGCGCGGGTGTCGTAGCAGACCGGGATGCCGGCCTTCTCCAGTGCGCGGAACAGGCCGGCGGAGAGTTCCGGACCGCCGCCCCAGAAGTTGCAGATCTGTCCGCCGAAGAACTTGACGCGGCCGTCGATCTTCTGCGACTGGCCCTTGTACATCGGCTCGAAACGGATGCCCTTGGTGCGCATCCAGACCAGCGTCGGACGGGCATTGTCGACCAGCGTCTCGGTCAGGTCCGGATCGCAGCGGTACTGGGTGACGCGGCCCATGTCGTCGAGGAAGTCCTCGCGGCTGTAGGTGCCGAAGTCGACGGTACGCAATTCCTCTTCCGACAGGTCGAGCACTTCGCGGATGTCATCGATGGTGTTGAACACCCAGCGGGTGGAACCGGCGACGAAGAAGGTGTTGCCGCCGCGCTCGGACTCGGGTGCAGTCTCGAGCAGCACCGGATTGGCGCCGGCGTCCCTGGCCGCGAGGGCCGCACAGGCGGCTGCATTGCCGGCGCCGACGATCACCACATCTGCATTCTTGATATCACCTGGTTTCATGCTTTGCGCTCCGCCTTCATCAGTAGGGTCTTGTGGCTACAGGGTGTGGCTGTCCGGGGTGTCCCGGCTACTCGATCTTGATGCCGGTGGTCTTCACCACCTGGCCCCAGCGGGCGTCCTCCTCGCCGACATAGCGGCCGAAGGCTGCGGGGGAGTCGTCGGTCTTGATGTCGATGCCGGCGGCATCGAAGCGCTCCCGGGTCGCGGGCAGGTGCGCCGCCTTGACGATCGTCGAAAACAGGGTCGCCAGCGGTTGCCCGCTGAGCTTCGGCGGGCCGACGAAGGAATACCAGTTGAGCACCACCATGCCCGGCAGCCCCTGCTCCTGCGCGGTGGGTACGTCGGGCAGGGCAGGGGAGCGGGTGTCGCCGGTCAGCGCGAGGATGCGCAGCTTGCCGGCCTTGGAGGCGGCCACCATGCCGGAGATGCCGGCCACCACCCCGTCGATCTGCCCGCCCAGCACATCGGCCATCGCCGGGCCGGTGCCCTTGTACGCGACATGGGTGATGTCGACCTTGGCCATGAAATTCAGCATGCCGATGGTCAGGTGCTGCAGGCCGCCGACGCCGGGCGAGCCGAAGTTGAGCTTTCCGGGCTGGGCCCGTGCGAGCGCGACCAGTTCCTTCAGGGACTTCGCGGGCACCGTCGGGTTCACTGCCAGCACGAAGGGTACGCGGCCGACGTTGGTGATCGGCGTGAAGTCGCGCACCGGGTGGTAGGTGATCTTGGGATTGAGGTGCGGCGCGAGCACCAGGTTGCTGATGCTCGCCAGGCCGATCGTGTAGCCATCCGGCGGCGCGGCATTGAGCAGCGTCAGTCCGATGGTGCCGGCAGCACCCGGCCGGGAATCGACCAGGATCGGCTGGCCGAGCATCTCGCCCATCGGCAGCGCGATGCCGCGCGCGACGATATCCACCACGCCACCGGGCGGAAAGCCGACGATCATGCGGATCGGCTTGACCGGGAAACCCTGCGCATTCGCGGGCCCTGCGGCCCCGGCGAGGCCCAGAGCCACCCCCAGCATCGTCGGGCAGAGTCGTCGCTGCGGCGGTCTCATGGGGTTCTCCTGTTTCCGGTGTCGAAGGGTCATTGCGGGTTTACCGGGTGCGCGGCGCGGGCCGTTCCGGGGCGCGTCCAGTGTCCGGTGAGCGCATCGAGGTCGGGCAGACGGTAGAGGCGCAGGCAGTCGTCGTACAGTCGGGCCGCGGCGTCCGGTGCGAGCGCGCGGGAGGCGAGTTCGTCGAACTTGGCCGCCAGTTGCGCATCGGACAGCGGCCGTTGCGGACTGCCGCTGGGATGATCGATGGCCTGCGAAATCGTGCGGCCGTCCAGATATTCGATGGTGACGTGCGCCTGGCGGGGCGCAAGCGCCGGATCCTCGACGCCGACCATGCACTCGCGCAGTGCGTGCAGCACCGGATCATGGACATCGGTGTCGTCGAAGGCGGAAAGCCCGGCCGCCCGGCGCGTGAGGGCCAGCGCGGCCGCGTGGAAAATGCTGAAGCGGCCGGTCAGGGCGGACTCGGGATGTTGGCGCCCGGCCAGCACGAGCGTGCGCGGGTGCACGGTGATCGTGATGCGGCGAACCGTCGCGGGGTCGAAGGATTCGCGCTCGGCCAGGGCCAGGCAGGCATCGATCACGGGATGGATCACCACGCCGCAGGGATAGGGCTTCAGGCTTGCTTCATTGACCAGGTCGTGGCGGCCCAGGTCCGCGAGCACGGTCGTGGTGTCTTCCGGCCAGCCGAAGACATCGAACAGCCCGAACTTCGCTTCCAGCACATCGGGTTCGCTGTCGAAGCCGGCCTGCGCGAGCAGGGCTGCGAGCGTACCCGCCGAGGCGGCCTTGCCGATGTTGAAGCTCTTGCAGGCGTTGGGCAGCATCGCGCGCAGGCCGCTCGACTGGGTGCCTGCGAGGCCGAGCGCATGGCCGGTGCGCACGGCGTCCAGACCCAGCAGCACGCAGCCGGCGGCGGCCGCACCGAAGGTGCCGAGGGTGGCGCTGATATGCCAGCCACGATCGTAGTGCTGGGGAAACAGCAGGAGGCCGAGGCGGCACTCGACCTCGATGCCGGTCACCACCGCGCGCACGAACCGTGCGCCGGAGGCACGGGTGTGCTCGGCCAGCGCCAGCGCCGCGCCCACCACCGCCCCGGTGGGGTGGATCAGTGTCGGGACATGCATGTCGTCGTAGTCGAGCGCGTTGGCGGCCAGTGCGTTGATCAGCGCGGCGTTCACCACGTCGAGGTGCCGGTTGCGTCCGACAATCGAGGCCTGCGGCGATCCGGCGAGGGCCTCGGCAACGCGCAGCGCCGCCTGCACCGAGTCATCATCCACGGCACCCAGCGCGCAGCCGAGCCAGTTCGCGATCGCGCGCTGGGTAGACTGGATGGTGTCCGGCGGCAGGTCGCGCGTGCGCCCTGCGCAGATGAAGGCCACCAGCGCGCGCGACACCGTCGGCCCGGTCAAGGCATCGACTCCAGACTCACTGCGGGCAGAAAGCACATGCGCGAGGTATTCCGGTGGCGCGCGGCTCAGGGCGCGCATTGCAGGCAGTCAGGCTTCGCGAGGGGCTGCGGCCACGGAAATCATGTGCGCCGTCGACCCTCGGGACAGAGTGTATACACCTGTGTGTGCAGTATCAATCGAGCGTCCACAGGGACGCGTTGCCCCCGGCGGACGTGGTGTCCACGCTGCTCACCCGTTCGGTGCACAGGCGCTTCAGGTAGTTCGGTCCGCCGGCTTTCGGCCCCGTGCCGGAGAGGCCCTCGCCCCCGAACGGCTGCACCCCGACCACCGCGCCGACCATTGAACGGTTGACATACAGGTTGCCTGCCCGTGCGCGCTGCCGGATCCGTTCGACGGTGCTGTCCACGCGGCTGTGGACGCCGAGCGTGAGGCCGTAGCCGGTGGCGTTGATCTGGTCGATCACCGTGTCGAGCGTTCCGGCGCGCCAGCGCACGACATGCAGGACCGGGCCGAACACTTCGGCTTGCAGGAGGGACATGTCTTCCAGCGCGACCAGGGCGGGTCCGAGGAAGTGTCCGCCAGGCGGTGCGGGCAACTGATGGAGCAGCCGGCTGCCCATGGCTTCCAGGTGCGTCTGCAGGCGCTGCCGGGCCGCATCATCGATCAGCGGACCGATGTCGGTCGACAGTCGAGCGGGGTCGCCGAGACGCAGTTCGTCCATCGCGCCGATCAGCCGCTCGACGATACGATCTGCGACCTCGTCCTGCACGAGCAGCACGCGCGCCGCCGAACAGCGCTGGCCCGCGCTCAGGAAGGCAGACGTGATCAGGTCCCCGATGACCTGCTCGGGCAGGGCGGAGGAGTCGACGATCATCGCGTTCTGGCCGCCGGTTTCGGCAATCAGCGGCACGATCGCGCCGTCGCGGGCGGCCAGTGCGCGCTCGATATGTTTCGCGCCCGCGGTCGATCCGGTGAATACGACCCCGCTCACATCGGGCTCAGCGACCAGTGCTTGGCCGACACGGGCATCGCCCAGCGCCAGTTGCAGGACGGCCGGCGGGATGCCGGCTTCATGCAACAGGTGCACGGCCCGGTGGGCGATGATCGAAGTCTGCAGGGCCGGCTTGGCGATGACCGTATTGCCGGCCGCGAGGGCGGCGGACACCTGTCCGATGAAGATCGCCAGCGGAAAGTTCCAGGGGCTGATGCAGACGATCAGGCCGCGGCCGCTGTAGGTGAGCCGGTTGGTTTCGCCGGTGGGCCCGGGCAGGTCGAGCGGGGCGAGGGCCTGCTCGGCCTGCTGCGCGTAGTAGCGCAGGAAGTCCACCGCTTCGCGGACTTCGGCTAGTGCGTCGGGGATCGTCTTGCCGGCCTCGCGGATCGCGATGGCTATGAACGTCGGGGTACGCGCTTCGAGCAGGTCGGCGGCGGTACGCAGGCAACGCGCACGTGAGTGCCGGGATTGCGCGTTCCATGCAGGCTGGGCAGCGGTCCCGATCCGGCAGGCGGCAGCCGCCATGGACGGCGCGAGCATCCGGACCGAACCGATCGGGCGTTCGAGACACGCGGGATCGAACGTGGCTGCGGGCGGCTCGCCCGCAGCCTTGCCATCGATCAGGCTGTGCGCGTCCCATGCTGCAGACCAGACCTCCTGCATCGCGCCAGTGAGCCGGTCGACCGCCGCGCGATCCGTGAGATCGATGCCGGCGGCGTTCAGCCGGTCGGGACCGTACAGGTGTCGGGGCAGCACGATCCGGGGATGGGGTGCGCCGTCGGCCGCGAGCACGGTGTCGGCCGGGTCGGCGAGCAGGTGATCGATCGGGGTCGCCGGATCCTGCAAGGCGTTGACGAAGGAGCTGTTGGCGCCGTTCTCCAGCAGCCGGCGCACCAGGTAGGCGAGCAGGTCGTCATGGCCGCCGACCGGGGCGTAGATGCGGCAGTTCAACGCGGGGTCGTCTTCCAGCAGCGACTCGTACAGGCCGGCCCCCATCCCGTGCAGGCGCTGGAACTCGACGTCGCGCCGGCCGCCGGCCCACTCGAGCAGTGTCGCCACGGTGAGGGCATTGTGGGTCGCGAATGCGGGGATCAGGTGCTGCGCGGCAAGCAGGACGCGCGCGCAGGCGAGGTAGGACACATCGGTGGCGGCCTTGCGGGTGAACACCGGATAGCCGTCGAGGCCCCGTTCCTGGGTGCGCTTGATCTCGCTGTCCCAGTACGCGCCCTTGACCAGTCGGACCGGGATGCGTCGGCCGGTACGGGCAGCCAGCGCATCGAGCCACTCGATGACCGCGCCGGCACGCTTCTGGTAGGCCTGCACGGCGAGACCGAGGCCGTTCCACCCGTCGAGCGCCGGCAGGGCGGCGATTTCCGCGAACACATCGAGCGTGAGTTCCAGCCGCTCGGACTCTTCGGCATCGACGGTGAAGGCGAGGTCATGGGCGCAGGCCCGTTGCGCGAGCGCTGCAAGGACGGGAACCAGTTCCTGCAGCACGCGCGCCCGCTGCGCGGGTTCAAAGCGGGGATGCAGGGCCGAGAGCTTGACCGAGATGCCCGGACGATCCGATCCGGTCCGGGCGCCGGCAGCGGCCCCGATCGCATCGATGGCCGTCGCATACGCGTGGAAGTAGCGCTCGGCATCGGCCTGGGTACGGGCGCCTTCGCCGAGCATGTCAAAGGAATGCCGGAAGCGGTTGGTCGCGACCCGCGCCCGTTCCAGCGCTTCGTCGATCGTGCGCCCGAGCACGAACTGCCGGCCGAGCACGCCCATCGCCTGTCCGATGGCGTGCCGAACGAAGGGCCGCCCTGCACGGCCGACGAGGTCGTGCAGGATGCCTCGGCGGGCCGTGTCGGAGATCAGGTCCGTGCCGGCACGCAGGGCGACGGTGGCTGCGTTGACCAGCGTGGAGGACGACCGGCCGAGGTGCGCATCCCAGTCGGCTTCGCCCAGCTTGTCGCGGATGAGCAGGTCGGCAGTGAAGGTGTCGGGGATGCGCAGGAAGGCCTCGGCCAGCGACAGCAGCACGACGCCTTCGGCCGACGACAGACGGTATTCGCCGAGAAACCGGGCGATCAAGCCCGTGCCATCGGCGTGTTGCTGCATCTGGCCGATGAGTCGCGTTGCGACGGTCTCGACCCGTGCGCGGGCCGCGGCATCGAGGCGGGCGCGCTGCGCGAGGCTCAGGGCCAGTTCGCGTTCGGGGACGCGGCAGAGGGATTGAAAGCCGGGGTCTGACATGCCGAAAATGCTAGCATCGTCGGGTGCAGATTGAGCTTCGTCTTTCGGGCTTCCAATCGATGCATTCTTCCGCACATATGCGTTCTGACCGTCGATTCACGTCCAAATAGACCGGAACTGCGATGCTTTCCAAGATCGATCGGCGCATCCTGAAGTTGCTGCAGGACGATGGACGGGTGAGCTATGCGGCGATCGCCCGCCAGGTGCGGCTGAGCCCGTCGGCCTGCTTCGAGCACATCAAGCGACTGCGCAACGACGGCTACATCACCGGCTTCACCGCCGTTCTCGATCCGGCCCGCCTCGACCAGGCACTGCTGATCTTCGTCGAGATCGTGCTCGACCGCACCACACCGGACGTGTTCGACGCGTTCGCCCAGGCGATCAAGCGCATGCCCGAAGTGCAGGAGTGCCACATGGTGGCCGGTGGCTTCGACTACCTGATCAAGGCACGCGTGAAGGACATGACGGCCTACCGCGAATTCCTGGGCGAATCACTGACGCGATTGCCGGGTGTGCGGCAGACGCACACCTATGCAGTGATGGAAGAGGTGAAGAACAGCATCAGGCTGCCGCTGTGAGCGGCTGTTCGGATGGGCTGCACGTCATCGAAGATCATGGGCCACCCTCGCGGGGAAGGCCGACTGCTGTCGGCATGCGGATGATCCTGTGTGTGATGGTCGCGTGGAATCATCACTGCGGCTGACTTGTCGAAACCTTCCCTGGAAGCACGCTTGCGCACCGAGTCAGCACCATGCAAGAATCGTAGACGCTCGGTGACAACAAGTGTTCCCAAGAAGACACGTCTCGCTGTGGAGGAGAAAGCGAATGTCACACTTGGCCCCCGCTGCCTGCGGGGTCGGTGACTGCCCGCAGCGGCGACCGCTGATGATTTGCTGAGCGCACATTTCGGCTCAGTTGTTCAGACATGCACTTCACCTGATACTGGAGGACGACGCTGAAATCGCCGCCATTCGCGTACGCAAAGCCCAGCAGCCTACCCGAGGCACTCTCACTCCTTGCGGAACATGGCGACGATGCAAAGATTCTTGCGGGAGGGCAGAGCCTCATTCCTGCTCTGAACATGCGGCTGTCTGAACCCCGGCTGTTGGTTGACATCAACGGGCTCAACGCCCTGGAGGCCATCCACCGCACGGGGAGCGGTATACGTATCGGGGCGTTGGCCCGACATGTCTCCGTAGCCGCCTCGACCGAGGTTGGCGACGTCTGCCCGCTCCTGCATGAGGCAGTGCCACACATCGCGCACGCCGCCGTGCGCAATCGTGGGAGCTTCGGCGGCAGTATCGGGCACGCCGACCCGGCAGCCGAGCTACCTGCCTGTATCCTCGCGCTGGATGGCCGCTTGCAGATCGCGTCTGCGCACGGAGAACGTTCGCTCCTGGCCAAAGACTTCTTCAGGGGGCTGTTCACCACCGCGCTGGCACCGGAAGAAATGATCCTCGCGGTCGATATTCCACTGGCACATCCATCGCGCCGCTTTGCGTTCGAGGAGATCGCTCGGCGCAGAGGCGATTACGCCCTGGTAGGCATAGCCGCCGCCGCGAACATCATCTCAGGGCGAATGAGCGACACCCGCCTGGCGTGCTTCGGCGTCGCCGATACGCCGATACTCGCGGCACGCACCGCGTTGATCTGTGAAGGGAGAACGTTGGATGACGACCTCCTGCACGAGACACAAGAGTCCATAGCGGCCGAGATCGATCCGCGCGGAGATGTTTCATGCAGTTCCGCTACGAGGTCCCATCTCTTGCGGGTACTGTTGGTGCGCGTTCTCAAGCGTCTTGGAGTGGAAAGGGTTCATGAGCCAGCAGCCTGAAAGCCAGATTGATATTGTCTTGACCGTCAATGGCGTCCATACACGGCAGCGAGTGGACGCGAGGCGACATCTCGCAGACTTTCTGCGGGAAGCGCTTCATCTCACGGGCACCCACGTCGGCTGTGAGCACGGCGTATGTGGCGCATGCACGGTCAGGGTCGACGGCAAGATCGTACGCGCGTGTCTCATGCTGGCCGTGCAGTGCAAAGGCTCCGTTGTGGAAACCATCGAGGGACTCTCGGACGACGGGTCTCTTGAAGTACTGCAGCGAGCGTTTCATCGCCGGAACGCCCTTCAGTGCGGATTTTGTACGCCCGGCATGCTCATCACTGCTGCCGACCTGCTCTCCAGGACGGTTCGACCCACTCGTGACGAGATACGAGAGCACCTTTCGGGCAATTACTGCCGCTGCACCGGCTATCACGCCATCGTCGATGCTGTTGATGCAGCCATCGCTGAAAAGGTGGAATCGGAGAGGCAGCCATGAGGCGTTCCCCACCCGGCGCCAAAGGATACATTGGCGCCTCGCTCCCGCGACCCAACGCGCCAAGACTGTTGGCAGGAAGAGGGCGCTACGTCGATGACTGCGTTCTTCCCAGAATGGTTCACGCCGCGTGCCTCAGAAGCCCTTACGCGCACGCTCGCATTCTCGGCATAGACAAAGTGCTTGCGGAACACGCGGAGGGCGTGCTTTGCGTCCTTACTGGCCATGACATGGCTCGCCTGTGCACCCCGTACATCGGCGTGCTTGGCCATGTAAAGGGCATGCAGTCTGCACCACAGATGCCACTCGCCGTGGATCGCGCGCGCTGGCAGGGCGAACCGGTCGCGCTCGTCGTCGCGACCAGTCGGGCCGAAGCGGAGGATGCGTTGGCCCTGATTCAGGTCGAGTGGGAGGAATTGCAGGCAGTCACTGACTTTGACGCTGCCACGGCGCACGATGGCTACCTGATTCATCCCCAGCTCGGGAGTAATCTCTGCGCTGAACGTGTGGTGGAAGCTGGGGATGTCGATGCAGCGTTTGCACGAGCGGCGCATATCGTGGAGGCCACCTTCCATACGGGACGGCACACGGCGGTGGCTCTCGAGCCGAGGTCCATCATCGCCCAGTTCGATCCTGCGGATGACCAACTCACGGTCTGGCATTCCACGCAAGCGCCACACATGATGCAGTGGCTGATCGCGCGGCACTTCAACCTTGCTGAACATCGGGTGCGGGTGATCGTACCCGACGTGGGTGGCGGCTTCGGCCTCAAGATTCATACCTACGGTGACGAGATGGCAACGATTGCTGCGTCCATCGTATTGCGCAGACCAGTCAAGTTCATTGCGGACCGACTCGAGTCCTTCGTATCCGATTTCCATGCACGCGGCCATCGGGTCGAGGCGCGAATGGCGCTCTCGGAGGACGGCGAAATTCTTGCCATAGCGGCTGATGACATCTACGGCATCGGCCCGTATTCCGGATATCCGCGAGGCGGCGCAAACGAGGGCATACAGGTCGTCAATCTCATTGGCGCCCCCTACCGACAGCGGAACTATCGCGGCCGGATGCGCTGCGTATTCCAGAACAAGGCCATGTATGGCCAGTATCGCGCTGTCGGTCATCCGATCGCCTGCATGACGACCGAAGCCCTGCTGGAGATGGGCGCGGCTGCAGCTGGCGTCGATCCGGTCGAGATCCGCCGTAGAAACTACATTTCGCGGTCCGCGTATCCGTACACACTCACTACAGGTCCGACATTCGAGAGACTTTCGCAGCACGAGGCGCTCGATGCCATCGTCGCCATGATGGATTACGACGCGCTGCGCCGCGAGCAAGCAGAGCTTCGCACCAGGGGCATCTACCGTGGAATCGGGCTTGCGAGCTTCGTCGAAAGTTCCAGCTCCTCCTCGGCAAACTTTGGGGCAGGCAACGTATCCATTGGATCCCAGGACGGCTGCACCATCAGGCTGACAGCGACGGGACAGGTCACAGTGCTGACGAGCACGACGGAGATCGGGCAAGGCGCTTACGCTGTCGTTGCGCAGATAGCAGCAACCCAACTCGGCCTGCACCCGGAGCAGGTGAAGGTCGTGATGGGTGACACGGACGCAACCCCATACGGTGGCGGAAACACCGGCTCGCGAGGAACGGGCATTTCGGGGGAGGCCGTCTTTCAGGCGGGCAAAGCGTTGCGCGCGAACATCCTCAGCTATGTCGCACGCCTTACTGAATCCGAAGCCTCTCTGTTGGATGTTCGGGATGGAAACGTTGTCGAGTCCAACACCGGCAAGACGATCATGAGCTTCGAAGAAGTTGCTCGCACTGCCTACTTCCGTTCCGATACGACCAAGGACTTCCAACCAGAGCTCATGGTGACCCGCCATTTCGCGCAGAAGAGCTATGTAGCTACCTTCACGAATGGCATTCAGGCCAGCTATCTAGAAGTCGACACCGACACTGGAATCGTTCGGCTCTTGAAGCATTGGGTGGTTGATGACTGCGGAACAGTAGTCAATCCTCTTCTGGTGGACGAGCAGATCCGTGGTGCTGTCATCCAAGGTATCGGTGCTGCCCTTTATGAGGAATGCCTCTATAGCGCGGAAGGGCAACTGCTGAACGGCTCGATGCAGGACTATCTCGTGCCCATGTCCTTCGAGATGCCCGATATCGACGTTGGCCATACTTGTACTCCGACCTCGGCCTCTGAACTTGGTGCTAAAGGAGCCGGCGAGGCCGGGACGACAGGCGCCGCCGCGGCTGTGCTCAATGCCGTAAACGATGCACTCCGTCCGTTGGCGTCGGCGGTGTATCAGATACCCCTGACTCCAGAGCGCGTATTGCGCGCGCTTGGGAAGGTCTGAACACTTCAGCCGAAATGTGAATTCACCGGAGCATCTGCGGTCGATGGGACGGGCCGATCAGTCAGATGCGTGCTCGAACGCGAAGAGCTGGCACCGCTGATCCTGTGCACGGTCAGCGCGCACCTGGCGCGCGAGGGCCTGATGGTCAAGCGCGGAATGGACTGGAAACAAGAGAACCTGAACCATCCAAGGAGGAGCCCCATGAACCAGGCGAAGCTCGTTTCGCTCGCTATTGCCACGCTGACCGCCTTGGGCCCGGCATGCGCCCTGGGGCAGGCATGGCCGGCACGTCCAGTGCGCATCATCGTCCCGTTCCCCCCTGCGGGCGGCGTTGATACGCTCACCCGCACGTTTGGCCAGAAGCTCAGCGAGCAAATCGGCGTCAACGTCCTGGTTGAAAATCGTCCCGGCGCCGGCGGAACCATCGGCGCGGACGCGGTGGCACGCGCCCCGGCAGACGGATACACGCTATTCGTATCAGCGCCGGAGTTCGCCATCAATGCGGTCATAAGGGAAAAGCCGCCCTATGACGCGCTGAAGGATTTCACGCATATATCGTTGATTGGCGCAGGCACTTTCATTCTGGCAAGTCACCCATCAGTTCCGGCCAAGACCGTGAAAGACGTTATCGCGCTGGCTAGAGTTCGCCCTGGGCAATTGACTTACGGATCCTCGGGGGCAGGCGGAATAAACCATCTGTCGGGCGAACTATTGCAGATCATGACCGGGATCAGGTGGATACACGTTCCATTCAAGGGAAGCGCGCCGTCCACGGCGGCGCTCATGAGTGGCGACATCGACTTCGTATTCGGCAGCGCAAGCTCGATGATCAATTCCATCCGCTCCGGGCGCATCAAGCCCATCGGCATTACCGGGACCAAGCGCTACGAGGAACTCCCGGAGGTTCCGACGCTGGCGGAATCGGGAGTCCCGGGATACGAGGTACTCGGCTGGTATGGCTTTTACGGCCCAGCCGGCATGCAACCCCAGACCTTGAAGCGTTTGCATGCCGAGACGGTTCGTGCATTGTCGACTCCCGAAGTGAAGGAGAAGCTCTCGAGGATCGGCGTCGACGTCATCGCGTCGACGCCCGAGGAGTTCACTACCTTCCTGCGCAATGAAATGGCGAAGTGGTCGAAAGTCGTAAAGCAGGCAAAGCTGAAGGCGGAATGACGTGCACAGGCACGATGCCGGATAGGCGATCGCTCTATGGAACTTCAGCCCACCCGGTCCCTGCGCACATTGTCTCGGTGTCGTACCCTGACCCGAATGACAGCTACGGAATTGAAGCGCCATGATGCTCATGGCTGAAGGACGGGGCTTGAAATGCGCAAGAATCTTGGCATCGCCGTGGTCGGGTCGGGACGCATCGGCAGCATCCGCGCGCGTCAGGCGCTCACGCATCCTTGCGTGAGCTTCCTGGGAGTATCGGATATCGACTCCGAAAGCGCCCGCGCGCTCGCCGACGCAACGGGCGCGCAGTTCCATACCGGAGACAACGCCGCGATCATCGGGCACCCGGAGGTCGATGCGGTGATCGTGTCGACGCCCGAAGGCGAGCATCTGCTGCCGATCCTCCAGGCAATCGAACTCGGCAAGCCGGTGTTGGTGGAAAAGCCCATCGCGCTGTCCATGGCGGACGCCGACCAGATCATCGCCGCGGCCGACAGCGCCGGGGTGGAAGTGCATGTCGGCTACAGCCGGCGCTTCAAGGACCTGCGCTGGATGCTAGCCCGCGAGCAGATCCTGCAGGGGCGCATGGGCACCATGACCGGAATCTCGGCGCGGCTGTACAACAACCGTGGCAGCGGATTGGCGATTTTGCGGCGCGACCGCGAAGCTACGCCGGTGGTCGATGCCCTCACGTACTACGTGGACATCGTGAACTGGATGCTCGATGGCGTGACGCCGGTGGAGATCGTCGCGCGCGGAAAGCGTGGCGTGCTCGCGCGCGCAGGCTTCGCGGTCGATGACGTGACCTACGCGATCGTCACGTACTCCGATGGCACGGTCGCGAACTTCACGGTCAGCTATGCATTGCCCGAGAATTTTCCAGTGCTCGGTCACGCGACGCGCTTCGAGATGGTGGGCACCGAAGGGGTTCTGATCATCGATGACGATCATACTGACCAGTTGATGTGCACGAACAAGGGCATCCCGCACGTGTACCTGCCCGGCCACGAGGTGAACATGGTGTTCCTCAACAGCGGAACGCCAGGTGACTGGGCACTGGGCGAATTCCACGGTGCGATCGCCAACGAGACGCGGGCGTGGCTGGATCATCTGATCACCGGCAAGCCCTGCCACCTGGCAACGCCGCGGCAGGCACGGGCCACGCTGGAGACGACCTTGGGCATCCAGTTGGCTTCCGAGACCGGCCGCATCGTCTCTCTGCCTCTTTCCCGATGATCGAGCTGCCTGGAAGGCCCATGCAGGAGATGCCCACACGGGCCGGCATAGTCCGCACCCCGACGGCACTCGAGCGCTGGACGCCCGCGCTGGGCGAACACAACGACTACGTCTTCGGCGAGCTGCTGGGCCTTTCCCGGGCACGAATCGAGGAACTGGTCGCGACCAAAGTGATCTGTTGATGCAGCGTCCTCTGGCCGGCGTTGGGGTGGTCGAGATCGGCGCGCCACGCGCGATCGGCTACGCGGGCAGGCTGCTCGCAGACCTGGGTGCTACGGTCACCTGCGTGGAAGTCGGTGATCGGAAGCAGGACGCGCCGGGCGCGCTCGAGATCGGCCTGAGCGCCAACAAGACCCGCGTTGCCATGGATGCGCTGCACGACGTTCTCGCAAGCAGCCAGATCGTCCTCATCGGATCGATGACGGCCACCGCGCCGGATGGGCTCACAGCGGCGCGGCTCGCGGCCGAGTGGCCCGACAGTGTGGTGGTCTCGGTCAGTGCCTTCGGCCTGCACGGCCCGACGAGCCGATGGGCGGCGAACGACCTCAGCCTGCAGGCGCAGAGCGGCATCTCGATCGGCATCGGGCTGCCGGGACAGCCGCCATTGAAGCTTCCCGGGGAACAGACGACGTTCCAGGCCGGCGTGTGTGCAGCGATCGCAGCACTCGGCGCGCTGTTCACAGGTCGAGGCGCGCTGATCGATCTGGCGGCGCTGGACGTGTGGGCCTCGTTCTACAGCGGCGTGGAAGTGGCCATGGCGCATTTCGGGCGGCACAGCAAGCAGCGTGCCGGCCATCGCGTGTCCGGCCAGCCCTATCCGCGGACCCTCCTGCGGTGCAAGGACGGCTATTTCGCCATTCAATGCGGCGAGAGCAGGCACTGGCAGCTCTTCCTGAGAATGATCGCCCGCGAGGACCTGCTCGCGCATCCGCTGTTCGCCAACCGCTTCAAGGCCAACGATCAGCACGGCGACGCCTGCGATGCCCTCATCCAGCCCTGGTTTCTCGAGCGCACCAAGGAAGAGATCCTGCAAGCCTGCCTGGCGCACAGGATTCCCGGCGCGCCGGTGTACGAGCTGCGCGAGATCATCGCGCACCCGCACCTGCGCAGCCGCGACTACTTCACCGCCATCGATACGCCCGCGGGGCGCATCGAGATCGCGGGCACCCCGTATGCATCGCTCACGCATCCCGCCAAGACCGAGGAAGCCGAGCCTCCGGCCCGCGCGGCGCCATCCACGGGAACGCCGCCCCGGGCAGCGAGTGCCGACAAGCGACGCCCGCTGGCCGGCCTTCGTGTAGTCGATTTCGGCTGGGTGTGGGCCGGTGCCGTGCCGGGGCACATCCTGGCCGATCTCGGCGCAGAAGTGATCAAGCTTGAAAGCTCGAGCCCGCTCGACTACATGCGGCAAGGCCGGCCCATCGTCGGCACCGAGAAGGATCCGGAACAGAATCCGATGTTCCAGAACGTCAATCGCGGCAAGCTCAGCTTCCGGATCAAGCTCGATCATCCCCAGGCCCAGGCGCTAGTCACCGAGCTTGTGGCGACCAGCGACGTGGTGATCGAGAATTTCTCCCCCGGCGTGATGGAGAAGTTCGGCCTGGGCTACGCCGCGTTGCGGCGCGCGCGGCCGGATCTGGTGATGTGCTCGATGTCGGCGGTCGGCCAGGGCGGGCCGCTGAGCGGCATTCGCACCTACGCGACCATGATCGCGAGCCTGGCCGGGCTGGACGGCCTCGTCGGCTATCCGGGAGGTCGAGTGCTCGGATCGCAATCCTCATACGCCGATCCCAATGCGAGCCTGCACGCGACCCTGGCGATACTGGCCGCGCTGTGGCGCCGACGGCAAACGGGTCAAGGCGCCCACATCGATTTCTCGCAGTGGGAAGCCGCGGTGAGCGTCATGGCCGAGCAGATCGTCGAGCATGCAAGGGGTGGCAGGGTGCACACGCCTGGCGGCACGCGGCACGCATGCAACGCGCCGCACGGCCATTATCCCGCCCGCGGCGAAGACAAGTGGGTCGCCATCTCGGTGGAGAGCGACGCGCAGTGGCGGACACTGGCGACCGTGCTGGGCAATGCGTCGTGGATGGCGTCAGACATCTGCGCGACGCAAGCCGACCGGCTTGCCCATGCGGCCGAGATCGACCGGCAGCTCGCGCAGGAGACCTGCAAGCACGAGGCGACATCGCTCGCCGCGGCGCTGGCGGCAGCAGGCGTCGCTGCCGCGCCGCTCAACGATGCCGCCCAACTCGCGGGAAACGCGCAATTGCGCGCTCGCACGCTGTTCGAGATGGTCGACCATCCCGTGCTCGGAGCGCTACCGGTATATCGACTGCCCTGGCACATCGACCACGAGGCCATCCCGATCACGCGCCGCGCGCCGCTGATCGGCGAGCATAATCGGTACGTGTTGCACGAAGTTCTGGGCTACCCGGAGGCGCGCATCAACGCGCTGGCGGAGACGGGACTGTTCACCTAGCCGCGCGTTCATCGCGGCCACACGGCCCGATCGATCCGCATCGATCGCACTCTCCTTGGCGGGACGCCTAGTTTGCCTTGATGCCCGCGGCCTTCACGACTTTCGTCCAGCGCACGATCTCCAGCTCGATGTGCGCAATGGCGTCCTGCGGCGTGCCACCCACAACCGTGGCGCCTTCCAGAACGAGTCGTTCTCTGACGTCCGTCTGGCGCGCTACTTTTGTAATTTCGCTGCTCAGTCTGCTGACGATGGGCGCTGGCAAATTGGCGGGTCCGAGCACGATATAGTAGGTGGCGGCTTCGAAACCCGGAAGGCCCGATTCGGCCAGCGTTGGCAGTTCGGGTATCGCCGGGGAGCGCTGCAGACTTGCCATCGCGATCGCGCGCAACTTGCCGCTCTTCACGTGCGGAAGCGTTGGCACAGGGCTCGCGAACATCATGTCGATCTGACCGCCGAGCAGATCGGCCAACGCGGGGCCAGTCCCCTTGTACGGAATGTGGATCGTCTTGATGTTGGCACTCGTGTTCAAGAGTTCACCGGCCAGATGCACGATGCTTGCGGTTCCGCTGGATCCGAAGTTCAGCTTGCCGGGCCGGCTTTGCGCAAGTGCTACCAGTTCCCTGACCGTAGTCGCCGGCACGCTCGGGTGTACCGTCAGCATCATCGGGGAGGTCGCAAAGAACGAGATGCCCGTGAAATCCCTGATCGGATCGAACGGGAGCTTGTACAGGCTGGGGTTGATGCCATGGCTGCTGGTAGCCATCAGCAGCGTATATCCGTCGGGCTGCGCGCGCGCTACGAGTTCTGTTCCGATGATCGTCGAACCGCCGGGGCGATTGTCGACGATTACCGTCTGGCCCAGATGCTCTGCGAGCCTGCTTGCGAGCAGCCGGCTCACGAGATCACCGCCACCGCCGGGCGCGAGCGGAACGATGAGACGGATCGGCTTGATCGGGTAGGCTTGAGCGCCAGCAACGGAGCTGGCCGTGCCCAGCGCAATGATTCCCATGAGAGACAGCGCAAGACGGGCTGCTGACACGACATCCTCCTCCGGATCTTGTAATTGACGATCTGCCCTGTGCGGTGTCCTGAACCGCTTGTTTCACCGTGCGCGGCAGAAAGTTCGATTATTGGCCGGCCAAAATTGCTGCGTGAGAATGAATGCATTATATATGGGGCTACATCAAGCGCACCGTCGTTTGCCCGACGCAGAAGTTCGGCTGTACACCGTCAACCCACATTCTTCCAGGAGGCAAGGACGATGATCCACGGCACGGTCGGCACTCAGGCCATGCAGGGGCGGCGCTTGGTGAAATCCAGCGGCAGCGAGGAAGTGCACTGGCGCACCGATTTTCTCGGCCAGCCCTCAAGTGGCGAGATCAAATGCACGCCACAGGCGTTCCTGATCGAGATGACCCCCGGGGAGGTGATCCTTCCGCACTTCCACGAAGTCGATCAGTTCCAGGTGTTCGTGGCTGGTGGCGGTGGCGTCGGACGTACCAACGACGTGGTGGCGCCGATCGCGGTCCACTATGCCGACCGATACACCGGCTATGGACCGATCAATGCCGGGCCGCAGGGCTATTCGTACTTCACGCTGCGCGCGCGCTCCGACGCTGGTGCCGTCTACCTGCACAAGCCCGGCTATCGCGAAAAGCTGAAGCCGAGCCGAAAGCGCCATCATCTGGCACCGATCACCCTGAGCACGGAGCCGGTGTTGTTCTCCCGCACCGAGAACTCGCTCGAAACGCTGATCGAGGCCTCGGACACGCATGACGGGCTGGCCGCGTTCGTGCTCCGCATGGGCCCGAGCGCGCGACTCAGCGGTCCGGATCCGCGCGGCACCGGTGGACAGTATTACTTGGTGCTCAACGGCAGCCTTGAACGCGACGGCGTGAGTTACCCGGCCTGGTCGACGCTCTTCGTCGATGCGGATGAAGGTCCGCTCGACGTGAATGCCGGCGAGAAGGGGCTGGAAGTGGCGATCCTGCAGTTCGCGCATCAGGACCCGACGCTGTCGAGCTGACGTTGGCAAGGACTGGGTCGGTGGGGCGGCGGTGCGGACGGGCCGCTCGGCGCCGAGGCGCGTGGGCAAGCCCGCGGATGCCCTTCAGCAGCGCGCGATAGACGACGGTCCCTCCACGCAGGCACTCGTGGGCGCGAAAAGCCTCGATGGGTCACGAGCAACTGGTGAGCGCCTTGGCGGCTCGGTCACCCTCGGTATCGGCGTGGCCTATGGCACTGCCGATGCGGAGGGCGCGCCATCCGGGACGAACAGGCCGATGAACGCCGATACTGGAAGCGCCTGTCCATGCTGACCCTGGTCGAACAATCTCAGGATCTGCGCGATCCGGTCCTCGGGGAGCGCAAGCGCGAGGTTGCGCTCGAGTTTCCGGCGCAGGTAGGGCAGGCCTTCGGCGCGGCGGCTGGCGTGACCGACCGGCTGGAGGATCTCGACGCGGTCGGTACGGGTGCCATCGGTGAATGTCACCTGCACGCTGTTCGCGCAGGCGCGTAGCGCGGGATCGAGGAAGGCCGCCGTGTAGGCAGGGTCCTCTGTCACGATCATGCGCGCGCGCAGGGCGTCGATCCGCGGGTCGCTGGCGGTTTCGTCCAGGAAGTGGTGCTCGGAAAGCGTGCCGTTCAGCAGCCCCAGCGCGACCATGTATTGCAGGCAATGGTCGCGGTCGGCGGGATTGGCGAGCGGGCCTGACTTGCTGGTGATGCGGATCGCCGTCGCGTAGCTGCGCAGGTCGATGCGCTCGATGGCGTGCAGTCGGTGTCGGACCGTCGGATGCAGTGCGATCGACGCTTCCAGCGCCGTCTGCGCATGCACGACACCGGGATAGGCGGCCTTGAACAGCAGGTTCTCCATGACGTAGGAACCGAGCGGGCGCGACAGCGTGAACGGTTTGCCGCCGAACTGGCGTGCTTCCATGCCCCACGTCGGATCGGTCAGCACGGTGCCGCAGCTGGGGGCTCCGGCCATCACCCTTAACGCAAGCTGCAGGCCGCGCGCGGACGCGTCGGGTCCGGCCCAGGACTTGCGCGGTCCGGCATTGGGCGCCTGGCGGTAGACCCTGAGCGGATGGCCGTCGCACCAGGCATGGGACACGGCGGCGGCGATCTGGCGCGCATCGGCACCGAGCAGCTTCGCGGCCAGGGCGGCCGAGGGGACGCGCACGAAGGCGGCATGGTCGAAGCCTGCGCCGCTGGGATGGTTGGTGAGGCCCAGGATGCCCTGAATCTCGTAGGCGACCATCATGGCGTGGAGCACGTCGCGCAGCGTGAAGGGCGCCAGGCCCCTTGTGCGCCGGCGTTCGCTCGCGAAGGCCGCTGTGGCCAGCAGGGTGCCTATGTGGTCTGAAGGATGGCCGGTTTCGAGCGCCACCCAGGTGTCGCTGAAGTCCAGCCAGCGCACCAGGCAGCCGGTGCCGAATGCGGCGGCCAGCGGATCCGCAGCGTACCGGGTGCCGGGAATCGGCACGCCGCCCTGGTCCACGGTGCAGGACAGGATCGGCGCGACGAGGGCCATGCATTCGGGCACGCGCGTCGCTGCCATCGCGCATCCGAGGGCGTCGAACAGCGCGAGCCAGGCGACGTCGAGCGCGTCGCTTCCGGCCGGCGGGCCAGCCTCGACATAGGCTGCGATCTCTCCGGTCAGTGCATCTTCCATCCGGACCGCCTCAGGAGAAGGTGATGTCGGTGCAATCGGTCGACGCGATGCAGAAGCGGCGGAACCATTGCCAATGGAGCGGCAGCGGGTCACTCGATGCGGATGTCCGCTTCCTTGATCACTCGTGCCCATTTGTCGATATCGCGACGCAGCTGTTTGCCGAACTCCGCCGGCGTATTGCCGACCGCCTCCAGGCCTTCGTTCGACAGGCGGGCCGACACGTCGGGTTGCTGCGCCGCTTCCCGATACAACCGCGACAGGGACTCGATCAGGCGCGGCGGCGTCCTTGCGGCGGCGAACACGCCGAACCATCCGGTCACCGCGTAGCCGGCGATGCCGGATTCGGCGATGGTCGGCAACTCGGGCGCAATCGGTGAGCGCTTCTCGCCGGTGACGGCCAGCGCGCGCAGGCGGCCGGCCTTGACCTGGGCGAGGGCGGCGGGCGGTGTCGAAAAGTAGAGCTGGACTTCGCCACCCAGGAGCGCGATGACCGCAGGGCCACCGCCCTTGTAGGCCACCTGCTGCATCGGGACCTTGGTCACCAGCCGGAACAGTTCGGCCGCGAGGTGTCCCATGGATCCGATGCCCGGCGCCGCATAGTTGAGGCCGCCCGGCCGCGTCTTCGCGAACTGCACGAGTTCGGCGACCGACTTCACCGGCGTGGCCGGATTGACGACCAGGATCAGCGGGCCTTCGGCGAGGTTGGTGACCGGCGCGAAATCCTTCAGGACGTCGAAGGGCAGCTTGCGGCCCAGGCTCGGAAAGGTCGAGAAGTTCGCGAAGATCACCATCACGGTGTGACCATCGGGTTCGGATCGCGCCACGATGTCGGCACCCACGGCACCGGCCGCGCCGCCACGGTTGTCGATCACAAACGGGATGCCTATCGTGTCGGAAACCTTCTGGCTGACGGTCCGGCCGACGAAGTCGCTGCCGCCGCCGGCCGCCGCCGCCACCACGACACGAATCGGACGAGTGGGAAACGACTCTGCCGCGTGTACAGCGGAGGCGACGAGCGCGAATACCACGGCCCCTGCGATTTTGCCGCTCATGATCACTCCTCCTGTGAATGTGTCAGGCCGCTGAACGCAGCTTCTCGTGCTTTTCCTGCAGTTTCCCGGCCTCGACAGCCGGCCAGTCCAGCCACTGTGCAATCACTTCCGCCGTGTGCTGGCCGAGCAGCGGGGGCGGCGCGACCTCGCTGCCCGCAGCGGCGTCCTTCCACGGTGGGCCAACCACCTTGATCGCACCCGATACCGGGTGCGTGGCCGGGCGGATGAGGCCCCGGTGGGCGACCTGGTCATCGCGTACCGCCGCCAGGTAGTCGTTGACGAAGCCGTACGGGACGCGGTTCGCCTCCAGACGGTGCTGCCATGCTTCGGCTGTGCGCATGCGGAACGCTGCGGCGACCGCAGTGTCGATCTCCTTGCGGCATTGCACGCGGCCCGCCATCGTACTGAAGCGCGCTTCCCGGTGCATGTCCATGCGTTCGATCGCGGTGCAGAACGCGAGCCAGTGATGGTCGTTCTGTACGATCACCGCCACGTACCGGCCGTCGGCGGTCTCGTAGGCATTGGCCGGTACGCGCATCGGATTCTGGTTGCCGTAGCGTGCGGGACTGATGCCGGCCTGGAGGGCTTCGCCCATCCGCGGCCCGAGCACGGCGAGCATCGAATCCTGCATGCTGATGTCGATGTAGCGGCCTTCACCGCTGCGGCGCGCCTCGAGCAGGCCGGTGGCGATCGCATAGGCAGCGAACATGCCGGAAACCACGTCGCCCAGCGGTGCCCCGACCTGGGTGGGCGGGCCGTCCGGGTCACCGGTCACGCTCATTGCGCCACTGACCGCCTGGATGATCGGGTCAAGGGCCAGCCGATTGCGTGCAGGGCCGGTCTGGCCGAAGCCCGAGATCGAGCAGTAGACGAGCCGGGGATTGAGCGCGCGCAGTTCGTCCCACCCCATCCCGAGGCGCTCGGCCACCCCGGGCGAGAAGTTCTCCACGACCACGTCGGCCACTTGCGCCAGGGCGCGTGCGATGTCGCGCTCCTGTGGATCCTTCAGGTTGAGACCGACGCTTCGTTTGCCCCGGTTCGATGCGTAGAAGTAGTCTTCGTCGTGCGCGGCCCGTCCGCGATAGCGTCCGACCCAGCGCAACTCATCGCCGTGCATCGGCTCCTCGAGCTTCGCGACATCGGCGCCCATGTCCGCGAGCATCATCGTGCAGTAGGGCCCGGCGATGACCCGCGTCAAGTCGACCACGCGCACGCCCTCGAGCGGGCGGGGAGAGGCGGTCTGCGCAGCCATCGGCTACTTCGCCTTCCAGACGGGCGTGCGCTTCTCCTTGAACGCGAGGATGCCCTCCTTGGCATCCTCCGACAGCAGCACGTGGTTGGCGATATCGCGGGCGAGGTACATTCGGTCGCTGACCGGCAACTCCTGGCCGCGACGCGCGGCTTCCTTGATCGCCTGGACGGCCAGGGGCGCGTTCTCCATGATCTCGGCGACCCAGCGCCGGGCCGCTCCCAGCAGATTCTCGTGCGCAACCACTTCGTTGGCGATGCCGAAGCGGAAGGCGTCGGCGGCGGAGATGAAGCGGCCGCGCATCAGGTAGCCCATCGCCTGGTTCCAGGGTATGGCGTGCGGGATGTAGCTGGGACCGCTGACCGAGGAGATGCCGCGCTTGACCTGCGGCCAGCCGATGCTCGCGCGCTCCGACATGATGACGATGTCGGAGTTGAGGGCGAAGCCTGCGCCCTGGGCCAGCGCGGGGCCATTCAACGCGACGACGATCGGCTTGTAGATGAAGCGCAGGTACAGGTAGAGCTCGTCGTTGGACATCACTTCGCTGTCCTGGTCGGGCAGCTTCTCGAGCAGGTCCTTGCCGGAACAGAACACTTCTCCGTTTCCGGTGATCACCGCCGCCCAGATGTCCGGGTCATGCTTGATGCGCGAGAAGGCTTCCTGCACCTCCTTGCGCATCGCCCGGTTGATCGCGTTCTTCTTCTCCGGGCGGTTCAAGGTCACCGTGGCTACATGGTCTTCGACTTCGAACAGGACTGCGGTCCCCATTGGCGTGGTCTCCTCCTGGATTCACGATCAGGCTAGACCAGCCTCGCTATCGGGTAAAATGATTAAAGGTCATATAACGATCAGGAAAACGCATCGCCATGAAGCTGCGTGCGCTCGAGTGCCTGTGTGAGCTGAGCCGCTGCGGCTTCAACATGTCCCGCGCCGCCGAGCGCCTGCACGCGACGCAACCTGCGGTGACCCGGCAGATCCAGCTGCTGGAGGCGGAACTGGGATTCGAAGTGCTGGTGCGGCGCCGCAACCGCATCATCGGGCTGTCGACCGAAGGCGAAGCGCTGATCGCACGTGCGGAGCAGATCCTGTACGAGGCCGGGCAGTTGCGCCGCATCGGCGATGAGCTGCGCTCGCCGGAGTCCGGCCGCCTCGTGGTGGCAACCACGCACATCCATGCGCGCTACACACTGCTGCGTGCGATCAAGCCTTTCCGCGCCCGCTATCCGAACGTGTCGTTCTACATCCAGTCCGGCGACCCGAGTTCGATCGCCCATCTGGTGTCGACCGGACAGGCCGACATCGGCATCAGCGTCGCCACGGCCGACGTGCATCCGGAACTGGTCACCGTGCCCTGCTATCCGATCGACCGCGTGATCATCACGCCCAAGCGGCATCCGCTGCTGCGGCTCAAACGTACGCCTGCGCTCGAGGAACTGGTGCGGTATCCGTTCATCGTCTACGACCGCCGGTTCTCCGGAGGGCTGAGCATCATCGATGCATTCGAGCGCAACGGACTCAAGCCCGACATCGTACTGACGGCCACCGATGCCGAGGTGATCAAGGCCTACGTGGCCGAGGGGCTGGGGATCGCCGCGATACAGAAGCTCGCATATTCGCGAACCCGCGACACCGGTTTGAGCATGATCGACGCCGGCAGTCTGTTCGGACTGCCGATCGCCGTGCTCACCGTGCGCCGCGGCGTCTTCCTGCGGCGCTACATGTACGATTTCCTCGCGCTGCTGTCGCCAGACCTTGCGGCGACAGACATCGACCGGTTGGTGGGCGTCGACATGTCCCGGCCGGCTATTTCAGGCTGAACTTCCCCTGCTTGAAGGCTTTCGAATCCGCACACTTATCTGCAAAGCCGCTGTGCGTCCATTCGGCTGCTGTTCTCCCGTGCCTAAAGCGTCCGGGGGCTGTTCGTGCGCTGGGAGATGGAAAACATCGGGATCATCAGGGCCAGGATGAATCTGAAGCTCTCGCCGTCCATCGTCGACAAGTTCGTGAAGAAGGACCGTGAGTTCGTGGTCTACGAGGCGGTGGGCCGCGATGCCTCCGGAACCGTGCTTTTCCGCAGCCGGCGAACCCATTTACTTGACTTCATAAATCGCTCGGCACCCTGCGAAGGGGCCAGTTTCGACTCGAGTATCGAAGCCGAAAAGATCTGATAGTCAAGCGGGTGCGCATGCGATGAGAGGTACAGTTTAGTTCTGACGCCGACGGTCGAGCGGCGGCACCTCAGTCGTGACCTTGCCCGGGCTCGCCTACGTCAATCACATACGCCGGTCGATGCCGAGGCTCGCTAGCAGTTCGTTGAAAAGCAGCTACATCTTGTAGCCGCAGGGCGTTGGGCTTTGGGGCTGATCCGATGCGGTCCGAAACAGACGTCGGCGGTGTTGCTGGGTGCCTCGTCGCGCGTCGGGGTTCATTCCTGCTTCGGTTTGCTTCATCTATCGACTATCGGAGGCCCCTATCCCGCCGCGAGCGGACTGGACCCGGCAACCAGCCTGGCCATCCACCGGAGATTGGCCACCGCGACGTTGAGGATGAACACGCCTTGGACCTTCTCCAGCCCGCGTACCTTCAGCTGCCTCGGCGTTCCGTGCTGCTTGTCGTCACCGAAGATCGATTCGATCAAATTGCGCGCGATCTGGCTCAGCCCGCAGCCCTCATGCCGGATGGTCGTAGGCCTTGTCGGCTCTGACAGTAATCCGGACTCTGCCAGCCTTGGCCTCCAGCATCTCGAGCGCTGCTTGCCGCTCTGCCGTGCCTTGGGCGGGCGTAAGGCGAACATCGACTGCCAGCGCGCTCCGGTTCTCCATCAGCACATGGCCCATGTAGGCCGGGATCGCGCCGGCCTTGCGCGATTTCGTGAACAGTAGCGCATCCAGATCCGAGCTGCTCACATGTGTCTCGCGGGTGCGCCGGATTCCCTTGAAATCCGCCTCGGGATTGGAGCGTGAGCCCCCATGCGGAGGCTTCGGTCCTTTCCGGGGGACGAAGCTTCTTTGCGAGGCACACGCCCGGATCAGCGTTCCGTCCACCGAGAAGTGCTCTTTCGACCGCAATCCTTCGGAGCGCGCCTGCTCGAGCACTCGGCCGAACAGATCCCGCATCAAGTCGAAGTCGATCAGACGGTCGCGATGCTTCGTGAACGACGAATGGTCCCAGGCGGAGTCTTCCAGCGTGAGCCAGACGAACCGGCGAAACAGCAGGTTGTACTGCAGCTGCTCGAACAGCTGTCGCTCGCTGCGGATCGAGTACAGGACCTGCAGCGTCAGCGCCCGCAACAGGCGCTCGGGCGGGATCGATTCCCGGCCGTTGTGCGCGTAGATCTGCGCTAACGTCCCGTCCATCGCCTTGAGCGCCGTGTTGAGCATCTCCCGGATCGGGCGCAGCGGATGGTCCGCCGGCACGCGTCGTTGAGCTGCTTGAACGTGAACAGGCTTTCCTGGGTTACGTCGGCTCCGCGCATCGGTCTCGTACCGTCTTTCGTTGTCCTGCAACTTAGACTACTCGCCGGCGGAAAAACACCTCACGATATAGGGTATCTCAACGAACTGTTAGGAATCTTCATTACGTTAAAGTGTTGATCCAAAGTCAGTATTGCCGACTGCGGCGGCGCGGCAGCGTAACGATGGCAAATCAGCTACGGTGGTACTTGGCCACGCTCGGGCAAGACGTCCAGGGTGCAAGAAACTGGATGTTCGCAGGCGCTTGAAGTCGGTCAATCCACTCGCACGTTGGCACCCTTGGCTACCCGTGCCCATTTCACCGCTTCGGCTTTATAGAATGCGGCGAATTCCTCGGGCGTGTTGCCGACGACGATGCCGCCCATGTCGAGGATACGCGCCCTCATTTCCGGGGCCTTGAGGCCCGTGGCAAGGGTCGTGCTCATGAGTTCGACGATTTCACGAGGCACACCGGCTGGCATGACGATACCTTGCCACGAACTCGCGTCAAATCCGGTCAGCCCAGCCTCGTCGATCGTGGGTACCTCTGGCAAGGGAGGGAAACGCACCCGGGTAGACACGCCGAGCGCGCGAAGCTTTCCCTCTCTGACGAAGGGCAAAGCGCCAACGGCGATGCTGAACGACGTTTCCACGCGACCAGCCATCTGGTCGACCAGCGCCGCCATCGCGCCCTTGTAGGTCACGTTCACGATGTCGATCTTCGTCTGCTGCTTGAACATCTCCATCGTCAGTTGCGGTGTTACGCCGATGCCGGTCGAGGCATAGTTGAGAGCGCCCGGCCGCTTCTGCGCGAACGCAATCAGTTCGCGCGTCGTCTTCACCGGAAGCGACGGATGGACTACCAGCAGCATCGGCAGGACTGCCAGAAGCGTGACGTGTGAAAAGTCCCGCGTTCCATCAAACGTTACGGTGCTCGAAACGCTTGGCGCGACCGCCTGCGCCCCCGATACCGTGCAGAAGGTGTAACCATCCGCAGGGGCCTTTGCACAGAGACCGGTACCGAGGTTGCCGTTGAACCCGGGACGATTGTCGGCGATCACCTGCACGCCCCAGGCTTTCGAGAGGATGCCTCCGGCCGTGCGTCCCATGATGTCAGTCGGCCCACCCGGCGGGTACGGAAGGATCAGCCGGAGGGGCTTGGCTGGATAGCTCTGCGCGTGCGCCGGGACGGCGAGGGGGCTGACAAGGGCGATGCAGATGACGAGCAGTTTGTTCATGATCTCCTTTCCACGGCTACCGTAGTGACGGTTCCCGTCAATCGACAGTCACTTTTGCCGCCTTGATCACATCCTTCCACTTGGCGGATTCACGCCGCACGTACGCCTGTGCGGCCTCTTCGCCCATGAACAGCGCGTCGGTCCCGAATGCCCCGAGCTGCTCAACGTAGGCAGGGATTTGCACCATCGCCTCGAGCACCGCGCTGATGCGCTGTCGCGGCGTGGCAGGTGTCCTGGCAGGAACGGCTATGCCGAAGGCTGAGCCCGATTCGACCTGCGGCAGCCCGACTTCTGCAAACGTCGGGATCTGTGGCATGGCCTTGGTCCGCTGTGGCCCGGCTATCGCAAGGACCTTGAGCTTTCCGCTCTTGATGTGGGGCATCAATGCGCCGGGATTATTGAACAGGATGTCCACTTCGCCGGTGAGCAGTGATGTGATCGCCTGGCCTCCTCCTTTGAAGGGAACATGGAGGACATCGATGCTGGCTGCATGTTTGAGCAACTCGCCCGCCAGATGGACGGTGGTACCCACACCGGCCGATGCGAAGGTGAGTTTTCCAGGCTGCCGTCGTGCCAGCGCCACCAGATCCGGCACACTTTCGACGGCAAGCGTGCCGCGCACCACCATGACCTGCGGCGCATACGCGACAAAGCCAACGAGTTGCAGACCGGACGCCATGCTGAGTCCAAGCTTCGGGAAGAGCGCCGGGTTGACCGCGAACGTGCTGGTGGATCCGAAGAGCAAGGTATGGCCGTCCGCACTGGCCTTGATCGCGATCTCCACTCCGATCGTTCCTCCGGCCCCGCCCCGGTTGTCGACGAGGACCGGCATCTTCCAGGCCTCACTCATCTGTTGCGCCACCAGTCGCCCGATGAGGTCCGTCGGACCACCGGCCGTAAAGGGCACGATCATCCGTACTGCGCGGGCCGGAAATTCAGCGGCGTAGAGCGTGGCCGATCCTGTCATGACGGCCAGCGCAAGGAAGCCGGTCAAACGATGAAACCGAAGAAGTCGCAAAGCAGAGTCTCCCGCACGCTCGACAGGCAACCAACGAGACGCCTCTTCATGCCCCGACATCTCTGCCGCTCGAGTAGGGCGCTTCGGGAAATCCCGCCACGCTCACCGATGGGGCAGTTCGATCAAGGCACTGGCATCCTGCACCACAACGCTTCCATCCCCTTTGATGACATCCAGGGAACATACCGCAACCGATCTCCCGGATTCGACCGCCGTGCCGGTCACCCGCCCGGACAAGGAGATGTGGTCACCGACATAGACCATCGTTCGCAATCGATAACCGAGCCGCCGGACGAATGCGTCCGGCCCCGCCCAGACCATGAGTTGACGAGCCAACAGCGCGCCGACCATCTGGCCGTCCATGAACGGCGCGGGCCGCCCCCGCTCGCTGACATACGCTGCATCGTAGTGGTAACGGTGGAAGTCCCAGGTCGCCGCCGCATACATGACCAGGACCTTGAGATCTACCGACATCTCGAGCGCAGGCAGGGGCTCGCCCGCGATTACGTCTTCGATGAAGCGGCTCGACGAGACACGCTTGTTCATCGAATATTGGTCTCACGGTTAACCGCCAGCAGCTCGCCGCGCTGGTTGACGTACCGCGCTTCCGAGATCACGAACAGCAGCGAGCCGTTCTCTCGGGAATCGCGCTCGTAGATGTCCAGGATGCGCCAGGTGACAGAGATCCGGTCATCCGGACGAACCGGCTGGAAGAACTCGTACTCGTTCCCGCCGCGGATCACCCGATCGCCGTCGATCGGCAGAGGCCAACTGTGGCCGAAGTATCCGCTGGTCTCCATCGGTCGGTCATAGAACTGGTTGGTCTCGCACACCAGGGTTGGCGGCGCCACGATGCCGCCATGCCGGCTCGCGTGGGCCACCTCGTCGTTGCTGTACAACGGGTTGTCGTCGCCTGTGGCGAGGGCAAAGTAGCGGATCGCAGCGCGCCCGAGTTCCTCCGGCGCGGCATAGGTGACCTCGCGACCGATCCACGCCTTGATCTCGTCCGTCAACCGGGCGCTCATTCGGTGCCTGCCACGGCAATCACATCGACCGCCAGCTGCGCTTCGGGATTGACCAGGCGTTCGCAGATCACGCCGGTTGCGGCAGGGTACGGTGCCGAGAACACCTGGCGCCGCACATCCGCGGTCAGACGGTACGCGGCCATGCCTGCAGGAGTGACGAACTCCGTGGTCTTCACGACATCATCGAGGCTGCAGCCAGCCGATTCAAGCTGCCGGCCGATTCGCGCGTAGATCTCGCGGCACTGCGCGTCAACACCGCCCACCCTCGGGTCGCCTTCAGCCGAGATGACGCGGATGCGCGACCTGGCGGCCCGGGAAGCAACAAGCTGGATCTGTGCCCCTGCGTCCGCCTGGACGACCCGCGGCATCCCGATCTGCAAACCCGAGCGTGGCGCACTGGGGTGCCCGTCGACACCGGCGAACGCCACGGGCGCCAGCAATTCGGTCGACCGGATCACATGAGACCCGTCAAGACCATGCTCGGCCAGCAGGTCGCGCGCGCGCGTCCGGGCCGCGGCCAGATCGATGCCGCCAGCCGCGGGCAGATACTCGAGGTCACCGCAGGTTCCATGTCCCGCGACCGATTCGATCTCGATCAGGGCCGCGCCGCGAAGCAGGCTCTTGACGACAATGGTGCTGAGCGCCGGCGGCGAACCCTCGAACACTTCATCGTAGAATGCGAGCAGCGCGGGCACGTCCGCAAGCGCCGCAGGCGGCAGATACTGGGTCATCCCGACGATGTCGTGCAGGCCGAAACCACCGGCTTCAAGCACAAGGCGCGTCTTCTCCAGCGCAATGCGGGCTTGTGCAACAAGGTTTCCCTCGACCACCATCCGCCCCGAAGCGGCGTCCAGTCGCGCGGCCGTGCAGCCGGACATCCAGACACTGCCGCCAGCGGCGACACCCAGGGAGAAGGTTCGCGTCGACGGGTCGGAAAAGGGGTAGGTCTTGGGAATCAACGCGTGCCTGGCCATCGGCTACTTGCCTTTCCATTGGGGTCGACGCTTTTCGGCGTAGGCGCGCAGCGCCTCGGTATGGTCCTCACTGGCCCGCGCGATCTTCTGCGCACGTTCGGTAAAGCGAACGGCATCCTCGAGACGGTAGTACATCGATTCAGCCAGCGACAGCTTGAACAGCTGCACGGTGATCGGCGGGCAGTTCTCGATGATCTCGAGGGCCAGTTCCCGGCATCGATGCATCAGGTCTTCGGGCGCAACGACCTCGCTGACAAAGCCATTGGCGAGCGCACCTGCAGCATCCAGTGTTCGACCGGTGACGCCCCACTCGAAGGTACGGCTGTAGCCGATGATCTGGGGCATCAGCGCAAGGCTGGCATCGTCGGGCACGATGCCGCGGCGGACGAAAACCCAGCCAAAGCGCGCCGAACTGGACGCGATCCGGATGTCGCACCCGGCGGCGATACCGACCCCGGAACCGATCGCCGGGCCGTTGACCGCAGCAATGACGGGCTTCGTCAGGCGCCGAAGGGCCACCACCACGCCGCGCATGTCAGCTTCATGCGGAAACATCTCCTCGCGCATCGTCGGGTTGGGCGGCTTCAGGGACTTGCCCTGGGCGGTCATCCGCTTGATGTTTCCGCCCGAACAGAAGATGTTTCCCGCGCCGGTGACGATGACCACCCTGGCCGCCGGATCCGCTTCGATCCGATCGCATTCAGCGACCAGTTCCTTGTTCATCACCCAGTTGACCGCATTCTTGGCCTCCGGGTCGTTGATCGTGACCAGGACGATGCCATCGTCCCCTTGTTCAGACGTGATGAACCGGTAGCTCATGCAGACGACCCGGCGCGGCCACGCGCCACTGTTTCCGGGTCAGGCGCGGCCTGACTCGCCGCCGCATCACGCAAGGCTCGTCCGCGCCACTTCAATTCAAAGCCCATCGGCACTCCCGCTAGCTCAACACACCGTTTGCCTGCAGCTCTGCATATTCCGTCTCGTCCACACCGAGCAGCGTCGTAAGGACCTCGTGGGTGTGTTCCCCCAGCAGGGGCGCGCGGCGGTAGGAAAAACCGGCACTGTCCATGCGCCACGGCAAGCCGAGCTGGCGCCGCGTGCCAGCCGTCGGATGGTCGGTGCTGACGACCGTACCCATGTTGATCAGGCACGCATCATCGATCAACTGGTCGCTCCGCCGCACCGGTCCGGCGGCGATCCCGCAAGCCTGCAGCAATTGCGCCGCGTCGATGGCTGAACGGGAGCGAACCCATTCGGCGACGATGGCATCGAGCGCATCGCAGTTGTTGCGGCGTCCGCTGGCAGAGGAAAACCGTGCATCCTCGATCAATGGCATGTTCCCGGTCGCACGGCACCATGCAGCCCAGTCCTGGTCGCCGTCGATGCTGATGGCCAGCCAGGTGTCATCATCCCGGCAGGGATAGATGCCGTGCGGCGCCTTCAGCCGGTCCCGATTTCCCCTGCGCACCGGATCGCGACCATTCGCGGTCAGGTCGATCATGGCTTCTGGAATCAGTGTCATCATGGCCTCGTACATCGCAAGGTCGATGAACTGACCAGAGCCTGTCCGGTCCCGGTGGTGAAGGGCCGCCATCACCGCAAAGCCGCCGTACGTGCCCGCGAACGGGTCCGGGAGGCAGCCTCCGAGGATGCGTGGCGCGCCTCCGGCATAGCCCGTGACTTCGGCAACGCCCGAAAACAGGTTCACTGCGCTATGCAGCCCGCGCGAGTCCTTCATCGGACCGCTACGGCCGAACGCACCACACGACAGGGCGATCAAGCGCGGATTGGTGCGACTGATCGTTTCATAGCCGAGGCCGAGCTTCTCGAGCACGCCCGTGGAATAGTTGTCCACCATCACGTCGACTACACTCCCCAGACGGCGCACGAGATCGCGCCCCGCCGCAGTCGTCATGTCGATCGTGCAACTTTTCTTGCCACTGTAGAGCAGGTTGTAATATCCGCTGGCATCCGGATCCGCAGGATGTCCCGGCGCAAACGGCGGCGCAGTGCGCGAGGTCATCCGCCTTCGCGACTCGACCGAGATCACCTCGGCGCCAAGCCATGCCATCCACAACGTGCAGAACGGAATGGCGATGAACTGGCCCAGATCGAGCACCCGCACCCCGGCGAGCGGAAGCGTCCTGGCGGGCTGCCCGCGCTGCTGGGTGTCGCTGCGCGCGCCGGAAGACACCAGACGCTTTCCGTCGCGAGCCCACTCGGCCAGTACCTCCCTCGTATGCTCGCCGTGGCGCGGCGCCCGACGACGAAACGACCACGGCGAGCCGCGCATCTTCACCGGAGCCGCAGGCATGCGAGCCTTTCGGCCGCCCAGGTCGGTCTCGATCACGCTCTTGCGGTCGTGCACATGCGCAGACGCGAGCACCTTACGCACCGAATAGAACGGGAACACCAGCAACTGCAGATTCTGTGCGACCTGGTACAACTCGTCGCTGGTGACCGTCATCGTCCATTCGATCATCCGCCGCTTGAGTTCGACACAGTTCGCCGTGCGGGCAGCACCGCTCGAAAACTCGGGCATCGTGGTCCAGGCCGGTTGCCCCATGGCCTGAACCAGGCGCTGCCAATGATCTTCCAATGGCGCCGGGATCGCGACCCAGCCGTCCTTGCACGGCAGGTAGAAGTTCGGCATCCGACCCGTAGTGGTCGAACTGAACACCCGCATGTGCGTACCGCCGATGTACGACGCGTTGGCGATGTCCCGCTGCTGCATGGTGGCCACCGCCGCCTGCTGGCTCACCTCGACCAGACATCCTTCCCCGCTCTGCGTGCGGCTGCGCAAGGCAGCTACCGTCGCATGTGCGCCCACGACCCCTGCAATCGTCTCCGCGGCAAAGCACCCGGCGTGCAAGGGTGGCTCGCTTTCCAGGTCTGCCGCCGCGTCCGGGATCCCGGGAGTGCTGTAGGCAATGCCACCCATGGCGGAGGTCACGATGTCATCGCTGCGCCAGTCGGCGCAGGGACCGTCCAGGCCGAATGGCGACAGGATCGTGATGATGAGCGATGGGCAACGTGCGCGAAGCGCTGGAAGGGAAATGCCGGCCGCGGTGAGACGCTCGACAGGCAGGTTGGTCACGAAGACGTCGGCAGCCTCGAGCAGCCGGGCGAGCGCGGCCTGGTCGGCGGAATTCTCCAGGTCGAGTACGACGCCCCGCTTGTTCGTGTTGAGGTACTGGAACAGACCGCTGGCCTCGGCATCCGGACGGTCCTCCGGAAACGGACCTCTCGCCCGGGTCGAATCGCCTGCCGGGGTCTCCACCTTCACGACCTCGGCGCCGAAATCGCCCAGCAACTTCGCCACGTACGGCCCCGTAACGCCGTCACCGAATTCGACCACGCGCAGTCCGGCGAACGGCCCTGCCTCGGCGGCCTGCGATGCATCGGCGTCGACGGCGCTCATGAGGCGCGCATCGACGCGAGACGATCGAGCACCCTCTCCGCCTCATGGACCATCGACATCATGATCTCGCGGGCCGGACGCCGGGCGGTCAACATGCCGCCGATCTGCCCGGCCGGATTGTTCACCAGATCGATCCGGCCCGCGGCCTCTGCCGCGGCAACGAAGTCGCCCATGAGAATGCCCTGCAGGGGCATCGGAAGCGCCGGCAGACCGGAGGCTTCCCAGAGGCGTATCACCTCGTTCTCGTAATCCCGGGCCGTCTTGCCCGTATACGCTCGAGTGACGACGAAATCATCGGCCTTCCCGCGGATGATCTCGTCCTGATGCGCCCGATGCACGTGCGACTCTTCCGCGAGCAGGAATGCCGTTCCCACCCACACACCCACGGCACCGAGGGCCAGGCCGGCGACCAATGTCCGGCCATCGGCGATCGCACCGGCCGCGATGACCGGCACCGGGGCCACGGCGTCCACCACCATGGGAATGAGAGGAAAGTTTGCAATCTTTCCCGTGTGCCCCCCCGCCTCGTACCCCTGGGCAATCACATAGTCGACACCCGCCTTCACCTGGCGCTCGGCAGCGCGCACGGTTCCTACCAGGCCCATCACCTTCATGCCGACCTGATGGGCCTCCGGCACCACCCATGACGGATCTCCCAGGCCGGCAGCGAACACTGCGATGCGTTCTTCGAGGCAGACATCCACTTGCGCACGGATGAACTCAGGCGACATCGCCTCGCCCTGCACAGGCGCGGGACTGAGATTGAATCGCGACATCAACGATTGCACGAACGCGATGTGCTTCGGATAGTCGCGCTCGATCCGCGCGCGCATCTCGGCCCGCTCCGATTTCGCGTCCGTGGCCATGCTGGCCGGCAGCAGGAGATCGACGCCGAATGGCTTGTCGGTCAGATTGCGCACGGCGCGGATGCGACGCCGCACCTCGGCACTGTCCAGCCAGGAGCAGCCCAGTATCCCCATGCCACCCGCTTCCGAAACAGCGGCGACCAACTCCGGCGGCGTGGCACGTCCCTTCGACCCCATGCCGGCGAGGAAGATGGGGTACTGGATGTCGAGATCGCGGCAAAGACTGGTGTGCAGAAAGCTGGTCGTCATCACCGCCGATCCTTTCGAGACGCGGTTTAGGTTGCCTCCATCGTCTACGTGGGGTCCCCCGGGCGCGATCGAAGCGGCTATCCTGTTACGCGACTCACTCTAGCACACGACTTTTCCGGTTTCAAAGTGGACCGTCGACCCGTCGCTATGGCGAGTCAACCGTGAAAGGTCGGGACTGGCATCGCGTCGTCAGAGGGCCATGGATGTGAACATCGACTTCAAATGCACCAGCGTTCCGCTTCGCCTCTACAGCGGTGAGAACGCGCTCGACAATCTTCCGTCGGAGCTGCATCGATGCAAGGCAAAGCGCGCTTTCGTCCTGTGCGGACGAACGGTCTCGCGGCGCTCCGACCTGATCGCTCGCATTCGAAGCATCCTGGGCGGCACCTGCGTCGGACTGTTCGACGAAATCGAGAAGGACTCCACGCTCCCCTCCGTACTTCGTGCCGCCGAGGCTGCGCGAGCGGCTGCGCCCGATGTCCTCGTCGCGGTAGGCGGCGGAAGCGTAGTCCAGGCGGCGCGGGTCGTCCTCATCCTGCTGGCGGAGTCGCGGCCGCTCGAGCAGATGGTCACCCAGTATCCTGAGCACGGGCCGGCCATCAGCCCGAAACTGCTGGCGCCCAAGCTTCCGGTCATCAATGTACTCACCCTTCCCACTGCCGCTCAGAATCGCGGTGGCTCCGCGATCCGAAACGATGCTCTGGAACACCGGATGGAGGTCTTCGATCCCAAGACGCGCCCCGTCGCGATTTTCTGGGATCGCGATGCGCTACTGACCGCGCCACTGGCACTCGCCCGAGCGGCCGCCTGCACGGTCTACTGGCGCATCGTGATGAACCTGGGGTGGAAGTCCATCAATCCCCTCCTCGAAGGAACTCGTCTTCACGCGTTTCGCCTCGCGAGCCGGGCGATCGTGCAACTGGATTCTGCTGACCCCGCCGCCCGCACCGAATTGTGCGCAGCCGCATTGTTGCTCAATCGGGATGCCGACGAAGGCGGCCTGGGCGGTGAGAAGCATTGGCCAGCACGTGTGAGCTATGCGCTCGCCACCGCGCTGCTCCTGTGCTATCCGAACGCGCGCCAGGGGGAGGCGTTGACCGCCGTGACCGGCACGGTACTTCGCCAGTGGGGCGCCGGCGATTCCGCAGCCATGGTGCAACTTGCGCAGAACCTTGGGCTCTGGACTCCAACGACGCCGGACGCCGCTGCGCCAGGGATGGTCGCCGACTATCTGGACGGCGTATTCACCCGCCTTGCGATGCCCACACGCCTGCGCGAGTTGGGAATACCGGCTGACGGCTTGTCCCGGATCGTCGAGCGCTCGTTGAAGAACTTCAACGCCGATCCTCGACAGGAGTTCGCACACAAACGGGACGTGCTCGTCGATACGTTGAACCGCTGCTGGTAGTGACGGATGTACCTCCGCGCGGAGCCTAGCGCAGCACGGGTGGCGATCGACCGGAGCATGCCATGAGCAATCTGGCTCCTCAGGACCACGGCGTGCAGCAGCCGCAAGGTTCGTGATAATCGGCGCTGGTGCGCTGATTACTCACCCCCCCTGTCTTGTTGCATTTTCAGGCGCCATGCCAGTGCCGTCTTGCCCGTGAAGCGGACCTGATGTCCGACTCAGGCAAAACGGGCGTTACGCAACCCGATTGACCAGCACGCCGATCGACTCGATCGCGGTCTCGACCACATCGCCCGGCCGCAGGTAACGCCCGTCTGCGATGCCGGATCCGGCCGGTGTTCCGGTCAGCACGACATCGCCCGGCTCCAGCGTCATGCCCCGGGACGCCGCCTCGATCAGCGCCGGCACCTTGAACACCATCGACTCGGTGGAATCGTCCTGGCGCACCTCGCCATTGACCCGGCAGGTGATCTGCAGCGGATAGGGCACGGCAATCTCGTCGGACAACACGATCCACGGCCCCATCGGGCAGGCACCGTCGAGCGCCTTGCCCTGTACCCAGTTCTGGCCATAACGAGCGGTGAGGGACCGGCAGGCTTCGTTGGTCTGGAAATCCCGGAAACTGATGTCGTTGGCGATGGTGTAGCCGGCGACATGGTCGTAGGCCGCCGCACGAGCGATGTCGCGGCCACGCCGACCGATGACCACGGCGAGTTCCGCCTCGTAGTCGACCTTGGCGGACGTGCTGTGGCCGACGATGCTGCCGCCCTGCCCAACCAGCCCGCTTGTATGCTTCCAGAAGAAGAACGGCATCTCCGGCGGGGTGAGATTGCCGCCACCTTCCTTGCCATGGGCGGCGTAGTTGACCACATGGGCGAGCAACTTCGCGCCCGACTCCGCCGGGGCAAGCAGCCGGGCCTGCGCGAGTGGCACCGCGCCATCCAGGCCGCGGGTACCCAGCCACGCGGCGATCGACCGTCCCTCCTCGCCGCCGACAAGGAAGCGGCGCAGATCGGTGAACAGCGGTGCTGCCCATTCGAGGCCCTGCTCCTGCGCCGTGCGTGCCAGGTCCACGAGGTGTCCGTCGACGACAAGCCCCACACGCGGGCCGGATTCAGTGGAGAAACGGGCGATTCTCATGTCAGTGGACTCCCGCCAGATCACGCATCACGGACCACAGGGCCGGCTGCCGCTCGAAACCGATGCCGGGCGACTCGGGCAAGGTGGCATGCCCGTCGGCCACGGTCACCTCCTCACCAAACCCGCTGAAGATGCCGAACACGCCAGTGTAGGCCTCGCAGGCGGCCAGGCCCAGCCCGGCCACCACATGCAGGCTCATCAGGTTGCCGCCGTGCGGATACATCGATTCGGGGCCGAACCCATGTCGCCTTGCCGTGGCGAGGCAGGCGACGTATTCGCCAATGCCATAGGCGAGCGGCGGATCGACCTGGATCACGTCAAGACCGGGACGAAACCCGCTATACAGCAGAAAGTTCTCCAGCTCGCGGTTTCCGCTGAAGTTCTCGCCATTGCCCAGTGCATGGGGATAGACCTCGGACAGTTCGCGATACAGCGCGTAGTCCATCGGATCGCACGGCTCCTCCAGCCAGCGCAGGCCCAGAGGTGCCAGCGCCTCTGCATAGGCGAACGCCCGCTCGCGGTCAAAGCCGCAATTGGCGTCGACCGCCAGGGCCTGGCCGCCGCCCACCAGTTCGAGCAGGGTCTGGATCCGCTCGATGTCCTGCGCCAGCGGCAATCCTCCGATCTTGGTCTTCACCATCCGGTATCCGGCAGCGAGATAGCCCTTCATCTCCCGGGCGAGGTCCGCGGGCGTCTGGCCCGGTGCGTACCAGCCCCCGCCGACATAGACCGGTACCACGTCGCGCGCCTGGCCGCCGTTGAAGCGGTCGGCCAGCACGCGGTAGAGCGGACGACCTTCCACCTTCGCCACCAGATCCCAGATCGCCAGTTCGAGCGTGCCCACCGGAATGCAGCGTTCGGCATGTCCGCCCGAGCGCTCGCGCTGAAGCATCACCTCCACCGCCCGTGCCGGGTCGAAATTGGTGCCTGCGTCGTCCAGCAGCGCGGCGGGATCTGCGGCCAGCAGCTTCGGCGCAAACCGGTCGCGAATCATCGCGCTGCAGTTGTAGCGTCCGAAGGAGTTGAACGCAAAGCCGCACAGCGGGGCGCCGTCGCGAACCACATCGGTGACCACGGCGACCACCGATGTATCCATGCTGCGGAAATCGAAGCGCGAGTTGCGCTGCGTCGAGTTGATCGCGACGGCGCACTCGCGGATGGCCACGATCCTCATGCGTGCGTGCTCCGGTGAAAGCCGCTCATTCGACCCGAGCCCCGGACGCCTTCACCGCCCGCCCCCAGCGCTCGATCTCCGCGCGCTGCAGCACGGCGGATCGATCCGGGTCGGCAGCAACCAGCAGGTAGGCAAGCTCACCGAGCCGGCCCGACACGTCCGCAGCCGCGAGCGCCTTGCCCAGCGACCCATGCAAGGTTGCGATGACGGTCCTGGGGGTAGCGGCCGGCACCATCACATGCCAGCTGCTGCTGGAGTCCATGCCAGCCAGCCCCGCCTCGGCAAAGGTCGGCACGCCTGCCATGCCCGGCCAGCGGCGATCACCGGTCATCGCGATCGTGCGCAGCTTGCCGCTGGCGGTGTGCCCGATCACCGTGCCTGGCTGGGCGAACATCATCGGCACCTGGCCTGAGAGCACATCGATGATCGCGGGCCCCGCCCCCTTGTAGGGCACATGCAGGATGTCGACACCGGCCGCCACCTTGAACATTTCCCCGGCCAGGTGAATGGCCGTGCCGCTGCCTGCCGACGCGTAGGCGAGCGCGCCGGGTTTTGCCCTGGCCAGCGCGACCAGGTCCTTGACGGTTCTGGCCGGAACGGAGGGATGCACCACCAGTACTGCAGGCCCGGTGGCCACGAACATCACTGCGGAGAAATCCTTCACCGTGTCGAACGGCAGCTTCGCGTACAGCGTGGGGTTGACGACGAAGGCGGTGTCGAACAGGCCGACGGTGTAGCCATCGGGCGTCGCCTTCGCCACCACCTCCACGCCGATGTTCCCGCCCGCGCCGCCCCGGTTCTCGATCAGGATCGTTTGACCGAGATGCTCCGCCCAGCGCGGCACGATGACGCGCGCCAGATTGTCGGTGCTGCCCCCTGGCGGGAACGGCACGACCAGCCGGACCGGGCGGTTCGGATAGGCGTCCTGAGCGTATGCCGCCTGGGGAGTGCCGGACAGCCCCACGGTGGCGATCGACAACGCAGCAGCGATCTTCGCGACACAACCGTTCATGTCCACTCCCGTTGGCTGGAATCTACGCTTGCATCATACGTATCAATACGGGTCATTCACCAGCCACCCGGTCACTGGTCGACTTTGGCGCCCGAAGCCCGGATGACCTTGCCCCATTTGGCGATTTCGCTTTTCAGAAACGCGGCGACGACATCGGGGTCGGCCGGACCAGGTTCGATCCCGAGCGCGGCGTAGCGCTCCTTGACATCGGGCAGGGCGAGAATCTCGGTGATCTCGCGGGACAGCTTGTTCACGATCGGCCGCGGTGTCTTGACTGGCGCGAAGAAACCGAACCAGCCCACCACTTCATAGCCGGGCAGACCGCCCTCGGCGACCGTCTGGATCTCCGGCGCTGCGGCGGAGCGTTTGCTGCCAGTCTGAGCCAGCGCCTTCAGCTTGCCCGATCTTGCGAACGGCAGCGCGGAGGCCATGCTGTCGAACATCAAGGTCACCTGCCCGGACATCACGTCGGTGAGCGCGGGAATGCTGCCCTTGTACGGAACGTGGTTCATCTGTACGCCAGCCATTGTCTTGAACAACTCGGCCGCGAGATGGCTGGGCGTGCCCACGCCACCGCTGGCGTAATTGACGCTGCCAGGCTTGGCTTTCGCGATTTCGATCAGGCTCTTCAGCGTATTGCCCGGAAAGTTCGGGCTGACGACGAGCAGGTTGGGCGTGACGGCGGCCAGGTTGATGGGCTGGAAATCGCGCACCGGGTCGTAGGGGAGCTTCTGGTAGAGGCTGACGTTGACCGCCATGTTGGCGGTCGAGCCCATCAGCAACGTGTAGCCGTCGGGTGCGGAACGGGTCGCGATCTCCGCGCCGATCGTGCCGCCGGCGCCGGCGCGGTTATCCACGATCACGTTCTGTCCCAGACGCTCGCTCATCTTGATCCCGATGAGGCGCGCGACGATGTCGGTCGGACCCGCTGCGGGAAACGGCACGATGATCCGCAGGGGTCTGTTCGGATACGCGGAGGCCGACGCGGGCTGCGCCAAGGCAACTGCGGGAACGCACAGCACGAGCGCGACGAAGCAGCGTTGTCGGAACATGGTTGAGCCTTTCTGGCATGGAGGTGGCCGAACGAACCTGTACCGTTCCACCGGCCACACACACTGGCGCGGCGGAATGCCCCGAGGTTACTATGAGCGATGCAGCTTCAGTCACCTCCGCCACCGCCACCTGCACCGTCTCTTTCCCTGAAGGGGCGCACCGCGCTCGTGACCGGAGCAGGAAAAGGGCTGGGCCGTGCAAGCGCGCTGGCGCTTGCAGCGGCGGGTGCCCGTGTCGCGGTGCTTGCGAGAACTGCGTCCGACGTCGCGCGCGTCGCCGCCGAGATCGAGGCCCTCGGTGGCCGCGCGTTGCCGCTTGCGGCCGACGCTACCCGGTCTGCAGAGGTGGAGGCCGCAGTAGAACAGGTCTTGGCCGCGTTCGGGACGATAGATGTGCTGGTGCATTCTGTCGGGCGCAGTCTGCGCAAGCCCGTCCTGAGCTTGACGGATGCCGACTGGACAGGGCTCATCGCCGCCAACCTGGACTCGACCTTCTTCTTCTGCCGCGCGGTCGGCCGGCAGATGGTCACCCAGGGACACGGCTCGATCATCAACATCGCGTCGGCTGCCGGTTTACGCGGCCGCCCGAGCAACGCGGCCTATTCGGCGGCCAAGGCGGGCGTGATCAACCTGTCGCGTGCGATGGCGATGGAATGGGCATCGTCCAGGGTACGCGTCAACGTACTCGCACCGGGGCGCTTTCTCACGCCACTCACCGAGCCGGAGATGAGCGACCCGTTGAAGTACGAGGCCTTCATCAGGCAGGTCCCCCTCGGCCGGATCGGCCGGCCGGAGGAACTGCATCACATCATCGTATGGCTCGCCTCGGACGCGTCCGCATTTGCGACCGGAAGCGTGATCGTCATCGACGGCGGTCAGACCCTGCTCTAGCGGTCTGCAGCCGGCGGCACGATTTCGAATACGCAGATGGTTTCGACCGGCGCCGTGTAGATGAGGTCCGGCACGCTCAGACTGGCTCGTGCGCCAGCGCCGGCCACCGGGCCGAACACTTCCAGAAAAAGGTCCGACGCGCCGTTTGCCACGAAGGGCGCCTGTTCGAAGCCCGGCGCACCGTTGACGAACACCTGCAGTTGCACTACCCGCGAGATGCGGTCCAGATCGCCCAGCACCGCCTGCGCCTGGGCAAGATGGTTGATCGCGCACAGACGCGCCGATTGATATGCCTGCTCGACACTGACCTTGTCGCCGACTTTCCCGAGATAGGGAAACTCGCCGTTTACATGTCCCAGCGTGCCCTGACAGAAAAGAAGGTTCCCGCTGGCGACACCGGAAACAAGGCCCGGGTTCGCTTTGACCACCGGCGCATTGGGCAGTTGAATACCCAGCTCCCGCAATCGTTCCATGATCTTCGACATGTGCAGTTCCTCGGGTTCAGATGTGTACGGCTGCATTCAGCAGCTTTGCGCGGCGTTCGTCTTGCCCGCGCTCCTGCGGACGATTACCCTAGATGACAGTGCTCACCCTAAGGGATCGCCATGGCAAAGACGGTTATCTACAGCCCGAAAGTCCCGCGCGCAACCTCCCCGCATTCGCACGCCGTCAAGACGGGCGATCTGGTCTTCGTGAGCGGCTGCCCGGCCTACTACGATGACCTGAAGATCGCCAAGGGCGATTTTGCAGCACAGATGCGGCAGTGCATGACCAACATCAAGCATATTCTGGAAGAAGCGGGAACGAAACTCGACAATGTCGTCAAGGTCAATGTGTTCTTGGACAGGCGCGCCGACTTCGAGGAGATGAACGCCATCTACCGGGAGTTCTTCGGCAATGACCCGAACACCTGGCCGGCACGCACGACGATCGAGGCGCGGCTGCCGCGCAAGGACTTCCTGCTGGAGATCGAGTGCGTGGCGGAGCTCTGAGCGGCGGCGCCTGCTGCGGCGACTCGACCTGGATTGCCTCGTCCTTGATGCGTTTGGCGAGCTTGGGGTCTCTCATGCGATCATCGCCCTGACCGCCTCAGGAGTGCCGCTGGCCTCTTCCTGCATCGTGTTGCAGGGTCCGAACGCGTGTCGAGCACGCGTGCTGCCTTTATGCCCGCTTGGGCAGCTTGACGTTCCGCGAACACACCCACAGCAGTTCGGCGTCCCGCGCGGTGCCCGACACGAACGCATGGCCCATCGAACTGTCGAAGTAGCAGCTATCGCCCTCCCCGAGCCGCAGCGGTTCATAGAACTCGCAATGCAGCCAGACCTCACCTTTGAGTATGTAGACGAACTCCTCGCCATCGTGGCGCGGCAGGTGGGGGAACTCCTTGATGGCATGTGCCTTGATGCGTGCGGTCAGTGGCACGAACTGCTTGTCCGAGACATCCGCGCAGAGCATTTCGTAGTCGTATCGCGGGGTGCGGTGCGCGACGCCCTGCCCTTTTCGCGTGACGCCACGGCGTCCCGTGGACACCAGGCGGGCGACGGGCGTGAACAGCTCCGAGACGTCCACCTCGAGCCCGTTGGCGAGCGCGACGATCTTCTCGTAGGTCGGTGACAGCAGGCCGTTCTCGATCTTCGAGAGCGCCGACGGCGACATCCCGGTCCGCTTGCTCAGGTCGCGCAGGGTCAACTCGCGGTGGACGCGCAGCGCGCGAACCTTCGTGGCCAGCACGCCGGCGCCGGATTCCGTTGCTGGAAGCGCCGCAGGCAGCGGCTTGACCGGTGCCAGCGCTTGGCTGGCCGTCCTGCGCCCAGGCCCGTCGGGGACCATCTTCCGTACCGTCTTCATGCGCTTGGCTGCCACGCGGGCCCGATCTGTTCGAAGCCCGGATTGTAGAGGGTCCGGGGCATCGTCGCCTTCAAGGCCGGGCCGCTGGGTCCAGCAGCGCGTCAAGCCGGGCGCGCACGCCCGCCGCGATGGGTATCCCGACGCTGTGCGACCGCCGACGGTTCTCGTAGCGTCGGTCTCCCGGCAGGCGTGCCTGTCCGCTGTCGTGCAACCCCTGGACGAGTTCCTCGACGCGGTCTGGAAAGCCTGCGCCCACAAGACGCGTGGGATCGATGAGGCAAAGCAGTTGCCCGCTGCGCGATGTCTGCGCACCGTGATGCTGGCGACGATCGACCTGGAAGGAAAACGCCGCCCCGGTCAAGGCCCCGGCCATGAGCTCGACCATCATGGAAATCGAGGATCCCTTGTGCTTGCCGAAGGGGAGCAGCGCACCCCCTTCCAGGATGGCCTTCGGATCCACCGTCGGCTGTGCCGCCTGGTCGATGCCGATGCCCGGCGGTACCGTCTCGCCGTGGTCCTGCGCGAGCTTGACCTCGCCATAGGACATCGCGCTGGAGGCCTGGTCGAACACCAGCGGATCCGTGTGGTGTCTAGGAACGGCCAGCGCCATCGGATTGGTGCCGTAAAAGGGGCGGTGGCCGCCATGCGGGGCCACCCGGCTGATCCCGTTGACGAAGGTCAGCGCCACCAGTCCCTGTCGGGCGAACGGCTCGACATCGAGCCACAGTGCACCGAGGTGGTGGGAGTCGTGCGTCGCGACGATGCACAGGCCCTGGGTGCAGACCTTGTCCAGCGCCCTTTCCTTCACTTTCGCGAGCGCCGGCTGTGCAAAGCCGTTGCGGGCGTCCACGTGCAGCATCGACGGGGCGACGTCATCGATCTGCGGGATCGCCTTCGCGTCGACATAGCCGCTGTGCAACGTGGACACATAGCTCGGCATGCGGAACACGCCGTGGCTGAGCGCGCCATCGCGCTCTGCACTGGCGCAGTTGTGCGCGAGCTCATGCGCGACATCGGCAGGCGCGCCATGGACCTCCAGGATGCGGCCGAGCAGGTCGACCAGCGCGTCGAAGTGCAGGTAGGCGGTTTCGGGCGCGGCGGCCTCAGCGGTCACCCGTGGCCCCGGTCATCTCGGTTGGATCGGGAAGGGACGCCGCGCGCGAAGCTGCGACTCGAAGCCCTCTGGCCTGCGCCAGGTGCAGCGCTCGGCGGCGCTCGCCTCGTGTCCCAGGATCGCGACCTCGTGCTCGAGCGTGCGCGTGATGTCGTCCTTCCCGCTGAGCAACTGGGCCTTGTCGCCCGGACCGATCGTAAAGGGCGCCCGCAGCCCTCCCGGTCCGCTGACCTGCTGAGAGGGGAGGTCCACATCGACCGTCGCGCCGGGTGCGTCCTCGAGCGCGGCGCACAGCGCCGCGGCGAACCGAGGCGTCACCTGTGCCAGGAGGAGGCCGTTCTTGATGCCGTTGACATAGAAGATACCGCCGAAGCTCGGGCCGACGACCGCGCGGATACCCCAGTCCTGCAACGCGTAGACGGCCTGTTCGCGGGCCGAGCCGCAGGCGAAGTTCTCCGCCGTGATCATGACCTTGGCGCCGTGATAGCGGGGCTGATCCAGGGGAAACGCCGCTTCAGCACCCGATCCGAAACGCAGGTCGTGGAACAGTACGGTGCTGTAGTCGAACCGCCGAGGCTTCATGATGTAACGGCCCGGAATGATCTGGTCGGTATCGACGTTCGGGCGGTGGAACGGGACCGCGATCCCGGTGATGCGTCCCACGGGCTCCATCAGGGTTTTTCCTCGTTGGGGGCGGCTGCAGCCGCGCGCAGCCATTCCCGCACGTCCGTGATGCGGCCGGTCAGGGCGGCGGCAGCAGCCATCGCCGGACTCATCAGGTGCGTGCGGGCGCCCTTCCCCTGCCGCCCCATGAAATTGCGATTGGTGGTGGACGCGCAGCGCAGGCTGGAGGCGACCAGGTCGCCGTTCATGCCCAGACACATCGAGCAGCCGGGGTCGCGCCACTCGAATCCCGCCGCCAGGAAGATGTCGTGCAGCCCTTCCGCCTCGGCCTGGCGCTTGATCTCGCTGCTGCCCGGGGTCACTACCGCCGGAACCCTGGCCTTGCCATGTTTCGCCACCTCGGCGGCGCGGCGCAGGTCTTCCAGGCGGCCATTGGTGCAGGAGCCGATGAACACCTGGTCCACGGTGACGTCCGCGATACGCATGCCGGGCGTCAGGTCCATGTACTGGAGCGCCGCCTGCATGCGCTGTCGTTCCGGCGCCGTCGCGGCGCTGTACGGATCGGGCACCACCGAGTCCACCGCCAGGGCGTCCTGCGGGCTGGTGCCCCATGTCACGGTGGGTGCGACCTGTGCGGCGTCCAGTTCGACCTCCCGGTCGAAGCGCGCCCCAGGATCCGTCGCCAGGACGCGCCACCCCGCCACGGCGCGATCCCAGTCCTCGCCCTGCGGTGCACACGGACGTCCCTTCAGGTAGCGGAACGTGACCTCGTCCGGCGCGATGATCGCCGCCCGTGCGCCCGCCTCCACCGCCATGTTGCACAGAGTCATGCGCTGCGACATCGACATCTCCGCGACGCAGTCGCCGTCGAACTCGAGGACATGCCCGATCGCGCCCCCGGCGCCGATCCGGCCGATCAGCGCCAGCACGAGGTCCTTCGCGTCGACGCCCACGCCCATCCGGCCCGTCAGACGCGCGCGCATCGAACGATACGGCGCCTGCCACAACGTCTGGGTGGCCAGCACATGGGTCACCTCGGACAGTCCGATACCCAGGGACAACGCGCCCATCGCGCCATTGGTCGTGGTGTGCGAGTCGTCTCCGGCGATCAGGATGCCGGGCAGGGTCAAACCCAGTTCCGAGGCGACGATATGGCCGATGCCCTGGCGCGGATCCTGCAGCCCGACGTACAGCAGGCCGGTGGCGCGCGCGATGCCGTCCATGTAGACAAGCGCCTCGCGGTTCTCCGCATCGGGAATACCGGCCGCACGGTCGCGGGTCGGCACTGTATGGTCCATCGCGAGGAAGGTCTGGCCCGGCCGGCGGACCGTCCGCCCCAGTCGCTCCAGCTCCTGGAAGCAGATGAACGAGGTCTCGTTCAGGTAGTGCAGGTCGACGGCGAGCAGTGTATCCCCCGCCTCGTTGCCCAGGATCCGATGCGGGTTCCAGATCTTGTCGACAATGGTCTGCGCGGTACTCATGGGGCTGTCCGGGTCATTCGACCTTGATGTTCGCGTCGCGTGCGATCTGTCCCAGCTTGGTGATTTCGCTGCGGATGAACGCGGCGAACTCGGCGGCCGAGCTCTGGTCACGGATGATCGCGTTGTCCTGAACCCACCTGGTCATCTCGGGCGTGGCCATGATCTTGTTGATCTCCTGGTTGATGCGTCCGACGATGGCCGGTGGCGTGCCGGCGGTGGTGACCACGCCATACCACTCGCTGATGTCGAAGCCGGGAAAGCCGCTTTCCGCGACGGTCGGCACGGTGGGCATGTTCGGGGCCCGGCGCGCGCTCGTCACGGCCAGCGCCCGCAGCCGGCCCGACTCGACGTTCTGGCGGATCGTAGGCACGGCGGCCACGCCGATCGGGATCTCGGCCCCCATCATCGCGGCCATCATCGGACCCGCGCCGCGGTAGGGCGTATGGATGAGCACGATGTTGGCCTGACGCTTGAACAGCTCGCCGGCGAAGTGGTGCGCCAGGCCGGCCCCGGCGGTGGCGTAGTTCATTCCACCGGGGGTGCTCTTGGCCAGGGCGATGAGTTCCTGCAGCGTCTGTGCCTTCACGCCCGAATGCACCCCGATCACCAGCGGGATCTTGCCGATGAGTGCGACCGCGGCGACATCGCGCACCGGGTCGAACGGCATGTTGGGCTGGATCGCCGGCGACGAGGCATGGGTGCTCACGATCACGCCCAGCGTATGTCCATCCGGCGTCGCGCGCACGACTTCGGCGGTGGCCAGCAGGCCGCTGGCGCCGGTGCGGTTCTCGACCACGACCGGCTGCCCGAGACGCTCGGACATCGCTTTCTGCAGGATCCGCCCCACGAGGTCGGCCGCGCCGCCCGGGGAGAAGCCGACCAGGATGCGGACCGGCTTCGTGGGCCAGTCCTGGGCAACCGCCGGGGCGGCCGAGAGGACGGTGATTGCCAGACTGAGCAGCAGGCGTTTCGCGTTCATGGAGTGCCTCACGGAGTTGGCGGGGGAGAAACGGAGGTCGTCGCGGCGTTGTAGACCAGTCGAGCAGCGACGGCGTCTTCGACCGCCTGGCCAAGGGCCTTGAACACGACCGTCGTGCCGGCCGGCGGAGGCGGCTCGATACCCGCGAGAATCGCGCCGATCTCGGCATGCACGCGCGCACCGGACAGGATCACATCGCCCGCCTCCTGCTGCGCGGCCTCGCGGCTGTCGACCACTACGTGCGCCTGCATGGTCGCGTCATCCAGCTCGCGCCAGTGGGGCCGCGGTGCGCCGACCGCCGCGACAAAGGCACCGGGCTTGAGCCAGGCGCCTTTCAGGATCGGTTCGGTGGCGGTGGTGACGGTGCAGACGATGTCGGCACCCTCGACGGCTGCCTGAGCACTTGTAGCCGCCACGCCCCCCACCTCTTCCGCGCAGCGCGCGGCGTTGCGCGCGGTCGGACTCCAGATGCGCACTTCGTCGATGCGGCGCACCCGGCGCATGGCCTGCACATGGGAGCGCGCCAGCACGCCGCTGCCCAGCAGCGCGAGCACCTTGGGCGCGCGCGAGGTGAGCGCGTCCGCGCCGATGGCCGAGACGACGGCCGTGCGCAAGGCGGTGATCCAGGTCCCGTCCATCACGGCCAGCGTACCGCCGGTCTCGGCACAGAACAGCACGATCGTGGCCTGCATCGTCGGAAGCCCGCGTGCGGCGTTGCCCGGGCACTGCGTGATCAGCTTGGTGGCCAGGGCGCCATCGATCAGGGCCGGCTTGAGGAACAGCACCCCGTGCGGGAAATCCATCGCCATGCGAATGGGCTGGACCACGCGACCGGCGGACAGCGCGATGAGTGCCTGGCGCATAACATCGAACAGGGCGTCGATGTGCAGCAGCCGCCGTACCTGTGCGTCGTCCAGGAACGGCGTCATCGGGGACCCTCGCGGCGCGCGGGGCAGTCGGCCCCCTGCGCCGCCTGGCGCATGCCTCGCCTTGCTGGAAACCGTGTGTTTCCGATAGAGAACATCCATGCTAAATTAGCAACGTCCTGTCAAGGTGTCAACGTACGCCATGCCTAACGTCGCGGGTCCTCGCTACCTTACCGTCACGGATCTCCAGGGCCTGGGACTGACCATCGGGAAGATGGCCGACGTCCTCGAGCAGGCCTTCCGGTTCAAGGCCGCCGGCGAGGTGGTGTCTCCGCCGATGACCTTCTTCCACCGCGGGCAGGGGCAGTGGTTCAACTCGATGGTGTGCTGGATTCCGTCGCTGGGGTATGCCGGGTGTAAGTTCCAGAGTGGCGACGCCACCAACCTGCAGTTCGGCCTGCCGTCGATCCAGGGGATGTACATGCTGACCGAAAGCGAGCGCGGGCGTCTGGTGGCGCTCATCGATGCGCGCTGGCTGACCGGGATACGCACCGCAGCCGTCGGCGCACTGTTCGCGCGGCGCGACGCGCGTCCGGGCGCGGCCACCCTCGGGATCCTGGGCTGTGGTCTGCAGGGTCGGCTGCAGTTGCAGGCGATCAAGGAGGCGGTGCCCACGATTCGTCGCTGCCGGTCCTATGACACGGACCCGGCGCAGGCGCAATCATATCTGCGAGAGATGACTGGACGATTCGATGTCGAGGTCGAGATCGTCGACAGTCCGCAGGCGGCGGTGACGGGTGCCGATATCGTGATGAGTTCCGGCCCTATCGTGCGCGCGCGCACGCCTGCGATCGAGCCAGGCTGGCTGTCCCCCGGCTGCCTGTACCTGTCGCTCGACCGCGACTGCTACATCCAGGATGGGGCCATCGCGTCGATGGATCTGATCCTCTCCGATGACAAGGAGGCGCTGTTCCATGCGCGCGACCATGAAGGCGCGTTCAGTGCCATCACCCGCGTCGACGCGGACCTGTCGGACATCGCGATGGGCGGTGCGCCGGCACGCCGGCATTCCACCGACCGGATCGGTGTGTTCGTCAACGGACTGGGTATCGAAGATCTCGCCGCCGCGATCGAGGTGTTCAAGCAGGCGGAAGGAAGGCAGCTGGGGCAGGTCCTGCAACCGCAATGGCAGTAGCCACTCGCGAGGAGTAGACGATGGGCGACGCACGAGGCAAGGGCACCCGGGGTTATCCGGTTCGCGATCCGCTGGACGCGATCTTCGTCGGCGTTCTGGACAACCGGAACGACAGCCGCGCGCTGAAGCTCATCCATGAGCGGACCCGGTGCGTGCGTCGCTTCGAGATCCATGAGCTGATCCTGACCGACGAGGCGCATGCAGCGCCCGGCACCACCGTCGGCGGCGTGCACTATCTCGGCTTCGTTGAGTTCCAGGCGGGTGGGGTGCTGATGGAAGGCGACCGGCTGATGATCGGGGACGAATGCATCGGCACCCTCGCCGGTTTCGACGAGACGCATTTCCCGAACCACTACAACGTGCTCTTCACCGGGCCACGGCGCATCACCGGGGTCGAGCTGGGGCAGCGACCGGGGGACCGGCTGCGACTGATTCCGGCGTGAGGGAGGCAACCATGCAGAGGCTGAAGGCATTCACGCTGGTCCTCGGCCTGGGCGCAGGGGTCGCCACCCTGCCCGCCTGGGCCTCGGACTATCCGACGCGACCGGTCCGGCTGATCGTGACGTTTCCCCCGGGCGGCGGGGCCGACATCCTGGCCCGGATGGTCAGCAAGCAACTGAGCGAGCGCTGGAGCCAGACGGTGCTGGTCGACAATCGCGGCGGCGCCGACGGCGCGCTCGGCGCGGCACTCGCGGCACGCAGCCAGCCCGACGGCCACACCTTGTTGATGGCGATCTCGACCCATACCGTTCTCCCGAGCATCAAGAAAAGCCTCGGCTATGACCTGATGCGCGACTTCACCCCCATCCTCCGGATGGCCGATGCACCCAACGTGGTCGTGGTGAACCAGGCCTCGACCGTGAAGTCGGTGCAGGACCTGATCGCGCTGGCCAGGGCCAACCCCGGCAAGCTCAACTACCCCGGTTCGGGCTATGGCGGCCCTGCCCACCTCGCCGGCGTGTTGTTCGACCAGTTGGCGGGAACGAAGCTGCAGTTCATCCCGTATACCGGCGCCGGCCCCTCGCTGGTCGCGCTGATCGGGGGGCAGGTCGACGTGATGTTCCCCGCCATCACCGGGGCCTTGCCGCATGTGCGCTCCGGCAAGCTGCGTGCGCTGGCCATCACCAGCGAGAAGCGTTCGCCGCAGTTCCCCGACCTGCCTACCGTGAGTGAGGCCCTTCCCGCCTATGTGTTCGTGGGCTGGTACGGCCTGGTCGCGCGCACCGGAACCTCGCGCGCGATCATCGACAGGGTCTACACGGATACGGCGGCGATCCTGAGGACGACCCAGATGGGGACGTTCCTCGAGCAACAGGGGTTGACTCTGGCGGTGCTCAACCCCGCCCAGTTCGGCGAGTACCTGGCCAGCGAGCTGAAGACCTCGGCGCGACTGGCGGCCTCGGCCGGGCTGGAAAAGAACTGATCCTTCGACGAGGACTGCGCGCATGGGCAGCAACGACGATGCAGTGGTGACCTTGGCCGCGGGCGGAGACGTGAAGACTGGCCATGACCCGCTGGAGAGTGCTTTCACCCACATCCTGGAACCCTTGCGCAGCGCGCATATCCGCTTTGCGCAGGTGGAACGGCTGTACTCCGACCGGGGCACCTTCCAGTTCCAGAGCCTCGCGGAGAAGCTGGAGGTGCGGCAGCCGCCGCAGAACGCGGCGGCGTTCAAGGCCGTGCCGTTCGACGTGCTCTCTCTGGCTTCGAACCATGTCGGCGACTGGGGACCGGAAGCGATCGAGGACACGGTCGATGTCTTTCGTGATCTCGGACTTCCGACGATCGGGGCGGGACATACCATCACGCAGGCGCGCGAACCGGTGTTCCTCGAGCGCAACGGGTTGCGCGTGGCCTTCCTGGGCTACTGCTCCGTGCTGCTGCCCCAGTACTGGGCCACGGATACCCGCGCAGGTTGCGCGCCCATGCGGGCGCATACCTTCTACGAGCCCTACGAGTATCAGCCGGGGTCCCCAGCCCGCGTGATCACCGTACCCCATGCCGGGGACCTCGAGTGTCTGGTCGACGATGTGCGCAAGGCCAGACGGGCGGCAGACCAGGTGGTCGTGTCGCTGCATTGGGGGCTGCACTATGTCGCCTATCCGACGAAGTATCAGACGGTCGTAGCCCACGCGGCGATCGATGCCGGCGCTTGCGCGATCGTGGGGCATCACCCGCACCAGCCGCAGGGCGTGGAGGTGTATCGCGGCGGGATCATCTTCTACAGCCTGGGCAACCTCGCGGTGCATCCGCGTGGCGGCGGCTATGCCTACTGCCAGCCCGGCGGCGAGTACACCCACAATGAAGTCTTTTCGGTCGAGCCGGAGCCCGGCGTGGCGTTCGGCTACAAGCGCCACTGGAACGAGGGCGGCCTTGCGTTCCTCGACATCGATCGGACCGGTGTACGGCGGGCGACCTTCTTGCCGACACTCATGAATGCGCGCGGTCAGCCGGAAGTGCTCGCAGCCGGTACCGAGGCCTTCGAGAAGTTGCGCGTGTATCTGGAGTGGTGCGCGCGCAACATTGCAGGTGGGATCAATCAGATCAGCGTCGAGGAGGGACGCTATCTGCTCCATCGACGCTCGGCCTGAAGGCTACTTCCGCGCCGATCTGATGTACACCCCAGTGCGGAACCGTTGCGACGAATCTCGTCGCACGGCGTTTGGATGAAGCCATCCGCGTTGCCTCGAACAAGGTCCGTTTCGCCGCCCAGATCAACCGTCACGGCCCGCCAAGCCGACAGGGCGCTGATGGAAGAGCCTCTCGCGCTGTTGTGCGCGAATCCGGCACGCGATCGCATCGGCCGAGGCGGTCGATCCGAAGCCGGTGGCGCAGACGAACTCACCATTATTCTCCTTAGCCAAACGCTTCAACTGGCGCAAGTCGAAACGACATGCCCTGTCGTGGCGCACTTGCGGCAATGACCCAGCGTTGCCGTTGGGGATTTTCATCCTCGCCGCCCACGACCAACCCACAAGCTTCGACATCCCCCTACCCGATCGCTCTGGGTCGCTGTGCCGCATTGCCGTTCTCTCGCAGGCGCTGGGGCTTCGTGCAAGGCCTGTCGCCAACACTGCACCGCTTGAGATCGCTGCTACCTGGTTGAGTGCTGGCTGCCACGGGTTCCGTCTGCCGATCTGCCGAAGCTTCACTACTTGGTTATGCAACCAAGTCGACCCTACAACGCCCGCTGGTCCACCCCGAACACATCCGCCAGCCAATCCATCGCCACTTCCTGGCCGATGGTCGGGTTGTCGTGCTGGCAGTGGTCCGCCCCGGTCTCCTCCGCCGTGACGATGCGCAGGGTGACATCGACCGATTTCTGCTTCGCGTAGTCGTGGACCAGGTTCGCCCGCTGCACGCCGTTCACGTCATGTCCGCCATGGACGATCAGGTAAGGACAGCGCATGTGCTCGAGCACGCCTTCGAGCGTGAACGGGCGCGTCTTCTCGATCGCCGCATCGATGTCGTCGGCGCCGAACACCCATTTCACGTGCCGTGACTTCTCGGCCGTGCGCACGTCCGGACGGCTGCTGTAGCCGTGGTGGATGCTCCAGATCGCGCCATGCGAGATGCAGGCTGCGATGCGCGGTTCCATGCTCGCCGCGCGCGCCGCGTAGTAGCCCCCGAGGCTGGAGCCACAGACGGCGATGCGTGCCGGATCGACGTCGGTCTCCTGCAGCAGCCAGTCGATGCAGCGTCCGACCGGCACCTCGTAGTCATGCCGGGTCGGGATGCCGTGCCTGCGCAGCGTGCCGCCCTGGCCCGGCCCGTCGAACATGAGCACGGAGAAGCCGCGCTGCACGGCGCCGCGCGCCATCATGAACCAGAGCTCGTCCTTGTAGGAATCGAGTCCTCCACAGCAGATCAGCACCGGCTGGCGTCCGCTGCCGTACGGAGACTGCACGAAGTAGCCGTACATCGGCTTGCCCTCTTCGTACGCAATCTCCACCGCCCGGCCTGCCGGCCGCAGCTGCGCCAGGAACTTCTTCGACATCGACTCGCAGCGGTCGAAGGTGGCCAGCCGGCGCGGATCCGACGGCTGGAGGAAGAACTCGCCGTGGCGATAGTAGTTGGCCGCGCGCAACCAGCAGTTCATCGCCGTCTGCCGATGGCCGCGCGCGAACGCCGCATCGCCGCGCTCGCGGTTGCGGTCGGCGACGCGCAGCCATTCCACGTGCCACGACTCGAGGTCGCCCGGGACCATGCGGCTCGCCGCCTGCAGGCACTCGCTGACCGCGCCACCGCCTTCCTGCGTCTCGCCCAGCGCACGGCGCAGCTGGAACGACATGATCGGATGCTCGGGCCAGTGGTGCCAGCCGTAGGGCTCGTAATGGGGAAGCCGGTTCTCGGTGATGATCGAGATCGCGGCCTTCTCGATGTTGCCGTTCTGCATGTTCACCTGCCTGCCTCCCGTGTCCGGTATCCGTTCTTCAGTTCGCCGCGCCGGACAGCTTGAGCGCGGCCAGCATGGCGTTCAGCTCGCGATGCTGCTCTTCCATGTAGCGGCGCATCTCCGCGCTGTCCATGTAGCCATCCTCGAGGTAGAACTTCTTCAGCATTTCCTTCCAGGCGTCGGTGGCCACCGCACGCGCGATGGCGTCGTTCCAGAACGCCACCTGTTCCGGCCGCATGCCGCGCGGCCCGATGACGCTGTGGTAGAACGCGACCGTCGCGTCCCAGCCAAGCTCCTTCCAGGTCGGTACATTGGCGAAGACGCCCGTCATGCGCGACGGCGCGGCCAACGCGATGACGCGAAGGCGTCCGGAGGCCACGTGCGGCAGCAGGACGGCGGGCGTCGCCGAGACCGCGTCGACATGGCCGCCCAGCACCGCAGTGGTGGCGTCGCTGATCGACTTGTAGGTGACGACGCGCAGTCCGGTGATGTCGACGCCGGCGCGGCGCAGCGGCAGTGCGATCCCGATATGGTTGATGTTGCCGAGGCCGACGCCCACCGTGATGCTGATCGACTGTGGATCCTTGCGCAGCCGCTCGACCAGGTCCTTCGCCGTGCGGATGTCGGAATCCGCCTTCACCGCGACCATCATGTACTCGGTGTACAGCCGGGCGATCGGCGTGAACTCGAGCGGGCTCGCCTTGCCCGTCGCCTCGGTCGGCGTGGTCAGCAGCGTGGGCGACCCGATCAGCAGGTGCTCGCCGCTGCCATTCTGCTGCAGCAGGAAGTTGGACGCGATCACGCCGCCGGCGCCAGGCCGGTTGACCACCACGATCGGCGACGCCACCAGCTTCTGGTCACGCAGCAGGGATTGCAGGAAGCGTCCGCCGCGATCCGCCCCACCACCCGGGCCGGCCGGGATGATCATCTCCACCGTGCCACTCGGCTTCCAGCCTTGTGCCGCGGCAGTGCCCGCCACGACGGTCACCCACGCGAGCGCGGCCAGCCCGAGGGTTCGGACAAGTGGATACGGACGCATGGGCTTCCTCCCTGGACTCATCGGATGTACGGACACTCAGCCGCGCAACTGCATCTGGTCGATGCCGAACCGGTCGGCCAGCCAGTCGCCGACGATCTCCTGCCCGAGGGTCGGATTGTCGTGCTGGCAATGGTCGGCACCGGTCTCGTCCTCGCCGACGAGATGGAAGGTCACGTCCACGCCCGCCGCCTTCGCGCACTCGTAGACCTTGCGTGCCCGCTCGACCCCGCCGGTGTCGAAGCCGCCGTGGATCAGCAGGTACGGGCACTTCATGTTGCCGAGCACGTCCCAGAGCTTCGCCTCGCGCATGTGCTCGCGGGCGGCGGCGACCGTCTCGGTCCCCGAGATCCACTTGATCTGGAACGCCATGTGGTAGTTCTCTCCGCGCTCGGCCCAATGGGCGTAGATGTCGCCATTGCCGCCGTGCGACACGCAGGCCGCCAGGCGCGGTTCGAAGCAGGCAGCGCGCGCCGAGTAGTAGCCGCCGAGGCTCGAACCGGACACCGCGATGCGCTTCGGGTCGATGTCGCCACGCCCCTCGAGGTAGTCGATGCAGCGGCCGACCGGCACTTCATAGTCGAACCGCGTCCGGATGCCGTGGCGACGCAGGCTCGCCCCCTGCCCCGGACCGTCGACCATCAATACCGAGATGCCACGCTGCACCGCGCCACGGCCGAGCATGAACCAGAGTTCGTCCTTGAAGGAATCGAGCCCACCGAAGCAGATCAGGACCGGCTGCCGGCCGGACGCCAGCGGCGAACGGACGAAGTACGCAGACAGCGACTGCCCGTTCTCGTACGGCACCTGAACCGCCTCGCCCGGCGGATCGAGCCGTGCGAAGTACTTCGCCGACATCTGCTCGCAGCGGTCGAACACGCCCATGCGTCGCGGATCGTCCAGGGACAGGTAGAACTCGGCATGCCGGTAGTAGTTGGCCGCCCGCAGCCAGCAGTTCATCGCGGTGCGCAGGTGCCCGTCCCGCTCCGCCGCATCGCCCCGCAACCGGTTGCGGTCGGCGACCTTCAGCCACTCGAGGTGCCAGCTCTCCTTGTCGCCCGGCACCATCCGGCTGGCAGCCTGGAAGCACTCGCTGACCGCGCCGCCGCCTTCCTGGGTCTCTCCGAGCGCGCGGCGGAACTGGAACGACACCGCGGGATGGTCGGGCCAGTGGTGCCAGCCGTAGGGCTCGTAGTGTGGCACCTTGTTGTCGCTGATGACATCCAGAAGCTTTTTCTCGGCGGCCATGCGATCTCCCTTTTGCCGCAGGTTACCGCAAGACATTGCGGCCTGCACCGCCGTCTTCGTTACAGGCGCGGCTACTCTGCCTTGATCCCCACTTCCGCCACCAGCCGCTTCCACTTCGCGACTTCCGCGACGATGTGCGCACGGAACTGTTCCGGCGAACTGCCGATCACGTCGAAGCCCTGTCCCTGGGCCCTGTCGACGAAATCCTGCGACTTCACCACCGCCAGCACCTCCTTGTGCAGGCGCGCCACCAGCGCGGGCCCAGCCTTCGCTGGCAGCAGCACGCCGTACCACTGGTCGGTGTTGAAGCCCTTGAGGCCGGACTCGTGGACGGTCGGCAGATCCGGCACCTGGGGTGCACGCACCAGCCCGGTAACCGCCAGCATGCGCAGGCGCCCGGTCTTGCCGTGCTGGATCGCCGCCGGCAGCGCCGCGAAGATCAGGTCGACATGCCCGCCGAGCACGTCGTTCAGCGCAGGCCCGTTGCCCTTGTAGGGCACATGGACGAAACGCGTGCCCGACATGCTGTTGAACATCTCGCCCGACATGTGCGGCGCGCTGCCGATGCCGGCGGAGGCATAGCGCATCGGCTCCTTGCGCGTCTTCGCATGCGCGACCAGTTCCTGCACCGACTTCGCCGGGATGGACGGATGCACCACCAGTACGTTCGGCGCCGAGGCGATCAGCGAGACCTGCGAGAAGTCCGTCGCCGGGTCGTAGGGCAGCTTCGACAGCGCGGGGTTTATGCCGTGCGATGCCGTGTAGCCGAGCAGCAGGGTGTATCCGTCCGGCGCCGCTCGCGCCACCGTCAACGAGCCGATGCTGCCGCCGGCGCCGCTGCGATTGTCCACCAGCACCGTCTGGCCGAGGTTCTCGCCCATCTTCTGGGCGAGCATCCGGCCGAGGAAGTCGGTGCCGCCCCCGGGCGCGACCGGGATCACCAGCCGCAACGGCTTCATCGGCCAGTCGGCCTGGGCGTAAACGCACGAGCACAGCACCAGCGCCGTCAGCGCCGCAACGCGTCCTGCAACCATCCTTCGCTCCTCCTGGGTTGCCGCGGCGCCTGTGCGGGCAACTTCGCGGGCGCCCTTGCGGTGCTGCTGCCGCGAGTCCCTGGCAGGAGACCCGGCGGCGGGGTTCAGTCGAAATGCCGCGACGACACGTAGACCGTGCCGTCCATGATCCGGCGCGCGGTGCGCATCACCGCCGAGCGCGCCAACCGGTAGCCCTTGCCGTCAGCCTCGACCCGCGCCTCCATCTCGAGGATGCCGGTCGGATGCCCGATGCGCAGGCGTCCGCCCGCGGCGCATCCGGGACGGGCGACCTCGTTGACGATCGTGCCGGGGATGCCCACGGCGGCGCCGGTGCACACCGCCACCGTGCCGGCATAGGCCTGGTGCGGGGTGCCCATGCTCATGCCCCGTCCGAGCAGGTCCATCTCGTCGGCGTGTACCCGCCGTCCGTTCGAATCCGCGTAGTCGACCGGCGGATCGACGATGTAGAGCTTCGGGATGGTCGGCGTCACCGCGTCGGCGTTGGCGGCCTTGTCGACCATCTCGAGGCGCTCGGCGACCGCACCGCGCACCGCTTCGATCCGCGCGAGCAGCGCGGCGTCCATCCGGTGCGCAGGCAGTTCGGCACCGGTCAGTCCGAACACCGAGGGCCGCACGAACGCGGTGACGTTGCCGGCATCGACGATCGACACCTCGACGCTGCCGATCGCGGTGTCGATCGTCTCGCGCGGCCGGCCGGTGGGCAGCAGTCCCCGGCCGAGCGTGCCGCCGACATCCGCCCAGTCGAGGATGATCGGTGCGCCGGTGCCCGGCACGCCGGCCACCACCGCATCGCCGACCACCTGGCAGACGCCGCCCTTCAGCACCGGGACTTCCGCCACCAGCAGCGCGCGCGAATTGGTCAGGTGGATGCGCACCTTCGTGATGCCTTCCACCGCGTCGACGAAACCTTCCTCGATCGCGAACGGACCGATGCCCGCCGAAATGTTCCCGCAGTTGCCGCGGAAGTCGACGCGCGCCTCGTTCACCCGCACCTGCCCGAAGGTGTAGTCGACTTCCGCGTCGGGTCGGCTCGACGGACCGATGATCGCGACCTTGCTGGTGAGCGAGGTGGCGCCGCCCAGGCCGTCGATCTGGCGGAAGTCCGGGCTGCCGTAGATCGCGAGGATCAGCTTCTCGCGCAGCGCCGGGTCCTTCGGCAGGTCCTCTTCGCGCAGGAAGGCGCCGCGGCTGGTACCCGCGCGCATGAACACGCAACGGATGCCGTACTGGTCGCCGCGCCGGCGCGCATTGGGCCAGGGCACGGATGCCCTCGGCCGGCTCGGGATGTCGATGTTGAGTTCCATGGAATCTCCGCTCAGAACGCGAACCGGTACATGCCGCCGTCGACCGGGATCACCGTGCCGGTGATGTAGGACGCGAGCGGCGAGGACAGGAACAGCACCAGGTTCGCCAGTTCCTCGGGATCGCCGAAGCGGCCCATCGGGATCTCCTCCTTCGCGAACGCCAGTTCGTCGGCCAGCGTCGGATAGCGCTTCTGGATCTGCTCGCTGCGGATGCGCCCGGGCTGGATGCAGTTGAGCGTCACGTTGTCCTTGGCGACCTCGCGCGACAGTCCCTTCGACCACGCATGGACCGCCGCCTTGGCCGAGAAGGCCGCATTGACCGCACGCGGCTCGGAGGTGCCGGTCAGCGAGACGATGCGTCCCCACCTGCGCTCGCGCATCTGCGGCAGCAGCGCATGGGTCAGCTCGCGGATGCGGAAGAAGTTGAGCAGCATCGCCTCGTCCCAGGATTCGCGGCTACCCTCGACCGCGAGCGGACGGCTGCCACCCGCGGAGTTGGTCAGGATGTCGACGTGGCCGAGCCTGGCCAGTGCCTCCGCCGCGAGCTTCTCGGCCGCGTCATCCGGGTAGAGATCGGCGACGATGATCACCGGCTCACGACCGCCCGCCGCGACGATCTCGGCCGCCAGTTCCTCGAGCAGTTCCCGCCGGCGCGCGACGATGCCGGTGCGCACGCCCTGCATGGCGAAGGCCTTCGCGGTCGCGCGGCCGATACCGCGGCTCGCGCCGGTGACCAGGGCCGTCTGGCCGGTGTATCCGAAATCCATGAAGCTCCCCCGAACGTGGCCGCGTGACTGCGCGGCTTTCCAGCCTGCAAGCGTAGCGCAATCGGCGTGCCGCGATGCCGCGAAAGCCGGCCTTATACTTCCGGCCAGCGTACGCCCTGCGCGACAACGGAGCGATTCCGATGACTACCCGTGCCTGTGTCCCTGCCTGCGCCCGCGCCGTGCGCACTGCCCCGCTCGCCGCCCTCGCCGCCGTGGCCGTTCTCCTGCTGCCAGGCACGCCCGAGGCGCATGCCCAGCCGCGCTTCCCCCAGAAGCCCGTTCGCCTGATCATCCCGTTCGCCCCGGGCGGCGCGAACGAACTGATGGCGCGCGGCATCGCGACCCGATTCGCCGCGAGCGTGGGCACCCCGATGGTGATCGAGCACTTCGGCGGTGCTGGCGGGACGATCGGCAGCGCGATGGTGGCCAAGGCCGCGCCCGGCGGACATACGCTGCTGATGGGCGCGGCGAGTTGCATCAGCCTGGCGCCGAGCCTCTACGCGAAGCTGCCCTACGACCCGGTGCGGGACTTTGCGCCGGTCACCAACGTCGCGGGCGGCCCGTACGTGCTGTTTGTGCACCCGTCGCTGCCCGCGCGCACGCTGTCGGAGTTCGTGAAGCTGGCGAAGGCCAGGCCAGGGGCGCTGAACTATGCATCGTCCGGCCCGGGCAGCATCTCGCATTTCGCCGCCGAGATGTTCAGGGTTGCGGCCGGCATCGACATCGTGAACGTGTCCTACAAGGGCACCGGACCCGGGCTCACCGACGTGCTCGGCGGCCATGTCGA
>JAJTHE010000085.1 GCA_021298815.1 Betaproteobacteria bacterium
CCCGCCCGCCCTGGCGCTGATCTCCATGCCCCTCCTCTCCCTGGCTCTGCCCGTGCTCCCGGCCGGCCGGCCGGCCGGCCACGGCAAGGTTTCCGAAGGGGATTGAATTGGCTGAATCGATGGATATCCACGCGATACTGCAGTACCTGCCGCATCGCTTTCCGTTCCTGCTGGTCGATCGCGTGCTGGCCTGCGAACCGGGCAAGCGCATCCATGCGCTGAAGAACGTGTCGATCAACGAACCGTTCTTCCCCGGTCATTTCCCGCACCACCCGGTGATGCCCGGCGTGCTGATCATCGAGAGCCTGGCGCAGGCGGCGGCGATCCTGTCCTTCCGCACCGCCGACGCGCGTCCGGACGACGGTTCGGTGTACTACCTCGCGGGCGTCGATGGCGCCCGCTTCAAGCGCCCGGTGCATGCCGGTGACCAGCTGCACCTCGAGGTGGAGCTGTCGCGACACATGCGCGACGTCTACAAGTTCAAGGGGGTCGCGAAGGTCGAGGGGCAACTCACGGCCGAGTGCGAGATCACCTGCGTGCGGCGGGCGATCGCCTAAACCGCGCCGGGAGCGCAAGATGAGCGTACGCATCCATCCTACCGCCATCGTCGAAGCCGGTGCCGAGCTGGCCGAGGACGTCGAGGTCGGGCCCTATGCGTTGATCGGTCCCGGCGTGAGGATCGGCGCAGGCTCCAGCGTGGGGCCGCATTGCGTGATCCGCGGCCTGACCGACATCGGCGTCGGCAACCGCATCTTCCAGTTCTGCTCGATCGGCGAAGTCCCGCAGGACAAGAAGTACGCCGGCGAGCCGACGCGCCTGGTGATCGGCGACCGCAACACGATCCGCGAGTTCTGCACCTTCAACTGCGGCACCGCACAGGACGCCGGAGTCACGCGCATCGGCAGCGACAACTGGATCATGGCCTACGTGCATGTCGCACACGACTGCGTGATCGGCGACCGGGTGATCATCGCCAACAGCTCGCAGCTGGCCGGGCATGTGTGCATCGGCGACCACGCGATCCTCGGCGGGTTCACCGGCGTTCACCAGTTCTGCAGCATCGGCGCGCATTGCATCACCTCGGTGGGCAGCGTCGTGCTGCAGGACATCGCGCCGTTCGTGATGGCCGCCGGCAACCCGGCCGAGCCCAAGGGCATCAACAGCGAGGGACTGCGCCGGCGCGGGCATGATGCAGCGACCGTCCAGGCGGTGAAGCGTGCCTACCGTACGCTCTACCGCTCCGGCCTGCCGCTGGAGGAAGCCCGGGCCGAACTCGAGCGCCAGGCGGCGGAGGTTCCCCTGCTGGGCCTGCTCACCGCATTCATCGCCACCCAGCGCCGCGGGCTCGCGCGTTGACGACGGTCGCACTGGTCGCCGGCGAGCCCTCGGGAGACCTGCTCGGCGCCGAGCTGATCGCATCGGTGCGGGCCCGTCGTCCGGACATCGCCTTCTGCGGCATCGGTGGCCCGAAGATGCGAGCCGCCGGGCTGGACTGCTGGCATCCGATGGAACTGCTGGCCGTGCGGGGCTATGTCGAGGTGTTGCGCCGTTATCGCGAGATCCTCGCGGTGCGCGGGAAGCTGGTATCGCGGCTCAGGCGCGAGCCGCCGGACCTGTTCATCGGCATCGACGCGCCGGATTTCAACCTCGAGGTCGAACGGCGCCTGCGTGCGCAAGGCGTGCGCACGATCCATTATGTCTGTCCGTCGATCTGGGCGTGGCGCGGCGAGCGGGTGAAGCTGCTGCGGCAGGCAGCGGACCGGGTACTCGCCCTGTTCCCGTTCGAGAAGGCCCTGCTCGAGGCCAACGGCGTGCCGGCGACCTATGTCGGGCATCCGCTGGCCGACCTGCTGCCGGAGTTCCCCGACCGCAGCGGCACCCGCGACCGGCTGCGGCTGCCCGCTGCCGCGCCGGTGATCGCATTGCTGCCGGGCAGCCGGGACGGTGAGCTCGAGTACATGGCCGACCTGTTCGTGGATACGGCGCACCGCTTGCATGCCCGCCTGCCGGAAGCACAGTTCCTGGTGCCCCTGGTGAGCCGCGAGACGCGCATGCGCTTCGAGCGTGCGCTCTACGACCGGGATGCCCAGGAGCTCCCGGTGCAGATACTGTTCGGCCATGCGCATTCGGCGCTGACCGCAGCCGATGCGGCGCTGGTGGCTTCCGGCACCGCGACGCTCGAAGCGGCGCTGCTGCGCTGCCCGATGGTCATCACCTACCGGATGGCCGACTGGTCGTGGCGGCTGATGCGTGGCAAGGGCTACCTGCCCTATGGCGGGTTGCCCAACATCCTGGCCGGCCGGTTCGTGGTGCCGGAACTGATCCAGGAACACGCCACCGCGGAGAATCTGGCCCAGGCGCTGGCCAACCTGATCGGGGACCTTGCGGTGCGCCGCGACCTGGCCGACCTGTTCGCGCGCATGCACCACGACCTGCGCCAGGGCAGTGCAGCGCGTACGTCCAGCGCGGTACTCGAGGTATTGGGTGGTTGACGTGCCGCGCCGGGGCGAAGCACAGGGCGAGCGGCCGGGCGAGGGGCAGGGGACGGCCTCCGGCAGCAGGGTGGATCGGTCAGGCCGCGTTCGCCCGAGGGGGGGACGGCTGGATCCGATCGGGCCCGTGCCCGACGGGCTCTGCGGGGTCGACGAGGCCGGTCGTGGACCGCTGGCCGGGCCGGTGCACGCGGCGGCGGTCGTGCTCGATCCCCGGCGTCCGATCCCGGGGCTGGCCGATTCCAAGGTGCTGGCGCCCGCGCGCCGGGAAGCGCTGGCGCAGCAGATCCGGGAACGGGCGCTGTGTTGGTCGGTGGTCGCGGTCGAGGCTGCCGAAATCGATGCGATCAACATCCTCCAGGCCAGCCTGCAGGCGATGCGCCGGGCGGTACTGGCGCTGGATCCCGCCCCGCCAGCCGTCTGGGTGGACGGCAACAGACTGCCCGACTTCGCCGGCCATTCGTTCGCCGTGCGCGCCGTGGTCAAGGGCGACGCGCGGGTGCAGTCGATTTCTGCGGCGTCGATCCTCGCCAAGACGGCGCGCGACGCCTGCATGCGCGAGCTGGCCGTGCGCCACCCTGGCTACGGATTCGAGCGCCACATGGGATACCCGACCCCGGAGCATCTGGCGGCGCTTCGACTGCTGGGTCCCTGCGCGATCCATCGGAAATCCTTCGCCCCGGTGGCGATGGCGGCGGTACGGCTGCCCCTGGGCTAGCCCCGCAGCGCTGGCTGTTCCACCCGGCCTGCTCCTGGGCGCGCCCTCTCAAGTCGCTCCGAAACCGTCCGTTAACGGAACGCCGCGGCGGTAATGTCGGCCAGGGCAATCACCTGTCGTAACGGACTCATCGGAGCGCGAATGCTGGTCATAGGCGGCTGGATCGGGGTCATAGCGTGCATATTGGGCGGCTTCGTGGCGGCCGGGGGCAAGCTCGGCCCGCTCTGGCACCCCCTGGAACTCGTGATCATCGGCGGCGCTGCCTTCTGCGCGTTCCTGGTAAGCAATTCGTCGAAGGTGATCAAGGCGACCTTCGCCGCGCTGCCCACCTGCTTCAAGGGCTCCAGGTATTCGAAGACGATGTACCTCGAGTTGCTCTCGCTGCTCTACGACCTGCTGGCCAAGGTGCGCAAGGAAGGCCTGATGTCGATCGAGTCGGACGTGGAGACGCCGGACCAGTCGCCGATCTTCACCAAGTATCCGATGATCCTCGAGGACCATCACGCGATGGACTTCCTGGTCGACTACCTGCGGCTGATGGTCGGCGGGAACCTGAACGCGTTCGAGATCGAGAACCTGATGGATAATGAGATCGAGACCCATCACCACGAAGGCGAGGCGCCGATCAATGCGGTGTCTCGCGTGGGCGACGGGCTGCCTGCGTTCGGGATCATCGCGGCGGTGCTGGGCGTGATCAAGACCATGAGTTCGGTCGGCGAGCCCCCTGAAATCCTCGGCGGCAAGATCGGCGCCGCGCTGGTCGGCACCTTCCTGGGCATCCTGATGGCCTATGGCTTCGTCACCCCGCTGTCCAGCCTGCTGGAGCAGAAGCTGTCCGAGCAGACCAAGATGCTTCAGTGCATCAAGGTCACGCTGCTTGCCAGCCTGAACGGCTATCCGCCGCAGGTCGCGGTCGAATTCGGGCGCAAGGTGCTGTACTCCACGGAACGGCCGAGCTTCAGCGAACTCGAGGAGGAAGTGAAGCAGCGCAAGGGCAAGTAACGCCCGCGCGCCGCTCCACCCAGAAACCCCGGGGATCCCATGGCAGAAGAAGCGCAGCGCCCGATCATCGTCAAGCGGATCAAGAAGGGCGGCCACGGCAAGCATGGTGGCGCCTGGAAGATCGCGTACGCCGACTTCGTGACTGCGATGATGGCGTTCTTCCTGCTCATGTGGCTGCTCGGGTCGGTCAGCAAGGGCGACCTGAAGGGGATTTCGAACTACTTCAACACGCCGCTGCGGACCGCGCTGATGGGCGGCTCCTCCACCGGCGAGGCGAAGAGCGTGATCCAGGGCGGCGGCACCGACCTCACCGCCAGCGCCGGCCAGGTGCACAAGGGCGAGAGCGAGCCGCGCCAGCTGGACGAGAAGGAGCTCGAGGCGCAGATGGAGGCGCGCGAGGCGGCGCGCCTGGCGGAACTCAAGGACAAGATCGAGAAGGCGATCGAGGCCAATCCGCAGCTGGCACCGTTCCGCAAGCAGATCATGGTCGACCTCACGCCCGAGGGCCTGCGCATCCAGATCGTCGACGAACAGAACCGGCCCATGTTCCCGACCGGCAGCAGCAACCTCGCCAACTATACGCGCGACCTGCTGCGCGAGATCGGAACCATCCTGAACGACGTGCCGAACCGGGTCAGCCTGGCCGGGCATACCGACGCTGCCGCCTTCGGCAGCGGCGATCGAGGCTTCAGCAACTGGGAACTGTCCGCGGAACGTGCCAATTCGGCGCGGCGCGAGATGATCGCCGGCGGCATGGCGGAGACGAAGGTCCTTCGCGTGGTGGGCCTCGCGTCGGCCGTGGGCTTTCCGGGAGCATCGCCGCTCGACGCGGTGAACCGCCGGATCAGCATCATCGTTCTCAACCGCAAGACCGAGAAGGCGATCACGGCCGAGTCGGCGGCCGCGCCCGCGGCGCCTGCCGGTGCGCCCGGTGCCCGGCCGGGGGCACCCGGGCCGGCATCGGACGCAGGGCCGGCCGCCACGCCCGTGGCCGCGACGACGACGGCGGCACCTGCGACTGTGGCGGGCGCTCCTGCCTCCGCCCCGGCGGCCCGTCCGCCGGTCTCGATCGCCGCGACCCCCTCGGTTGCAGGCGGCTCGCCGACCCGATGAGCACGCCGCCATCGCCCGGACTCGGGATCGACCTGGCGCCCGTCGCCGGCGCCCCCGCCGAGCTCGCGCCGGTTCCATGTCACGAGACCCGGGCGCCGGACGCGGCCGGATTCGGCCGGCCGTCGATGCGGGTGCGCGGCATCGACTGGCTGCCGCCGGCACTGGCCGCCCTGCTGGTGCAGGTTGTCGCCAGCGCGGTCACGCTCGCCCTCTACTGCCTCGCCGGGATCGCCGCGCTGGAGGTACCCTGGACGTTCTGGGCGCTGGTGCAGGCGGCGCTGGCCGTGCTGCTGGCCACCGCGGGCGGCCAGCCCCAGTGGTGGGTGCTGATGCACAGCCTGTTCGCGCCCGCGGCGCTGCTGCTGGACCAGTTCTCGCCGCCGCCCTGGATCTACCTCGGTTGTGCGGCACTGCTGGCCGCCACCAACGGCAACGCCCTGCGCGAAAGGGTGCCGCTGTTCCTGTCCAGCCGTGCGGCGCGCGAACGCCTGCTGCAGCTCCTTCCGGCCGGACAGCCGGTGCGCTTTGTCGACGTGGGATGCGGCTTCGGCGGCGTGGTGGCGACCGTCGGACGCGAGCATCCGACGCGGGAGTGCCTCGGGCTCGAGACTGCATGGCTGCCGTACCTCGTCAGCAGGCTGCGCTGCGCGCTGTCGCCGAACCAGGCCACCGTGGCGCGTCGGGACCTCTGGCAGCATGACCTGGCAGAGGCGGACGTGGTCTATGCCTACCTGTCCCCGGTACCGATGGCAAGGCTGTGGCGGAAGGTCGTGGCCGAGATGCGGCCGGGGGCGCTGTTCATCAGCAACAGCTTCGCGGTGCCCGGCGTCGAGCCGGCCGCCAGCCTCGAGGTCGAAGATGCGACGCGCTCGGTGCTTTACGTCTATCGCCTGCCCGACGCCGCTGCAGCGGCCGACGGCGTCGCCGAGCCGATCGCCTCGAGCAGCGAAGCCCGCTCCTGACCCGGATCCACGACCCAGCTGCGTGCCCGGATCGCCGCCTGCAGTGACTGCAGGAAGTCGGCATCCTCCGCCACGCGAAGGACGAGGCGCGCCAGCGCGCCGGCGTCCCCGACCGGGAAGGTCGCCGGCCAATCGGAGCCGAGCAGGCCGAGGTTGCCCGGGATGTGCGAGGCGAGCACCGGCGTGCCGGCGGCGATGGCTTCCGAGACCACGTTGGCGCCGCCCTCCATCCGCGAACTGATGATCATCGCGCGCGACCGTGCGATCAGACGGCGTGCCTTGCCGGGCGGCACTTCCCCGAGCCAGCGATAGCGGGCGTCGGCGGCCATCGCGGCACGTGCCTCGCCGGCGAGCGCCGGATCGAGCGACCTGCCGACCTGCGTCACGCGCAGGGGCAGGGGGCCGCTGGCGGCGGGAATGGCGGCGAGCGCCCGGGCCGCGAGCAAAGGGTCCTTCTCTTCCCGCAGGTGTCCCACCACGCACAGTTCGAAGCAGCGGCGCAACGGCGGTGCGTGATGCGCGGCGGTGGCCGACTGGTGTACGACGAACGTCCGCGCATGCAGCGACGGCGGCAGTTCATCGATCGCGCAGCGCTGCAGCACGACCAGGCTGTCGGCCATCCGCAACGACTCCTGCGCATCGGGGTCGTCGACGATGTCGCGGTAGACGTCGGTGCCGGTGAGCGCGAGCACCAGCGGGCATCCCGGCCGGGACTGGCGGAAGCGCACGATCGAGGGGTGGCTGCGCCGGGCATGCAGCGCCAGCATGAGCAGGTCCGGCTGGTGCGCCCCGCCCGCCGCGTCGCCGGCCGGGTGCCATTCGGTGCACACCCGGACCGAGTGCCCCGACTGGCGGAGCAGCCGCGCCCAGCGCATTGCGGTGTTTCGGTTGCCGGCACGGGATGCCGGCGGGGCGGGCGTGACGAGGACGATCTGCATGGATGTCGTGTTCAGCCAAACGCGTAAACTCGCGAGTGTAAGGGTGCCGGGCGGCTCCGACCGGCACCCGGGACCGAATGCCCGGGGGACCGTTCCAGCATGCACAGCCAGCACACCGCGCAAGCGCCGTTCCGGGCGTCGTCGGCACAGGCCGACCGGCGCGCGTCGCGGCCCGCCGCCGGCGCGTGCATCGAGGCGCTGCAGGTGGCACGCGCACGCACGCTGGCGCTGTTCGACAGCCTCGCGGCGGAGGCGCTGCTCGGACCGAGGCTGGCGATCGTCAATCCGCCGCTTTGGGAATTCGGGCACCTCGGCTGGTTCCAGGAGCGCTGGCTGCTGCGCCCCCGCGCGGACGGCTCGCTGGCGCCCTCGCGGATGCCCGGCGCGGACGCGCTGTACGACTCGTCGGCCGTGCCGCACGCGACCCGCTGGGACCTTCCGTTGCCGACGCCCGACGCCACCCGCGCCTACCTCGCGCAGGTCCTGGCGCAGGCGAGCGACACGCTGGCACATGCCGGCCCCGTGCTGTCGGACAGCGCGGTGGGACGCGGGCTCGCGTTCCATGCGACCGTCTGCGCCCAGCACGAACAGATGCATGCCGAGGCGTTCACCTACAGCCGGCAGACGCTGGGCTATCCGGCGCTGGCTGCCGATGCGGCCCTTCGCGCGCCCGCGGTCTTCGACGTGGCCGAGGCCGCCGAGGGCGATGTCCGGATCGATGGCGGCACTTTCCTGCTCGGCGCGGGGACCGGCGACGGCTTCGCCTACGACAACGAGAAGCAGGCGCATGCGGTGACCGTCGCGTCGTTCGCCATCGCGCGCAGCGCGACGACCTGCGCGGCGTTCGCGGCGTTCGTCGATGACGGCGGCTACGATGCCGCGCGCTGGTGGAGCGACGCCGGCTGGCGCTGGCGGCAGGCGGCAGGTGCCGCCGGCCCGGCCTACTGGCGGCCGATGCTGGCCCGGCAGGGCTGGGAGGTCCGCGACCACGATGCCTGGCATCCCCTGCACGCGGAGGCCCCGATGCTGCACGTGAATGCCCACGAGGCCGAGGCCTGGTGCCGATGGGCGGGACGCCGTCTGCCGACCGAGGCTGAATGGGAGTTCGCTGCCTCCGGCGGCGGGCACGGCGCGAAGCGACGCCACCCGTGGGGGGAGGCTGTGCCCGATCCGCGGTATGCCAACCTCTGGTTCCCGGGCTTGCCATCGGCTGTTGGCCGGGCCGACGCCCTGCCGGCCGGGGACAGCCTTCACGGTTGCCGGCAGATGATCGGCAACGCCTGGGAATGGACGGCCAGCCCGTTCGAGGCCTATCCCGGGTTCCAGCCCGATCCCTACCGGGAGTACTCTGCGCCATGGTTCGGCACCCACCGGGTGCTGCGCGGAGGATGCTTCGCGACGGCGGCGTCGCTGATCCGGAACACATGGCGCAACTTCTTCACGCCCGACCGGCGTGACGTCCATGCCGGCTTCCGCACCTGCGCGCTGGGCGAGCGATGAAGCACCAGCCGCTCTGGTACGTTCGCCGCGACGGGAAACTGCTCGGACCGCATCCGAGGCAGGTGGTCGTCGACTGCCTGCTGCTGGGCCGGTTCGGGTGGGACGATCCCGCGAGCCAGGACGGCCGGGCGTGGCAACCGCTGAAGATGCATCCCGAGATCCTTGCCGCGATCGAGCCGCTTTCGCGCGAGGCCCGCCCGGTCGCGGGTGAGCCGATGCCGGTAAGCTGGCACAACGAACGCCTCGCCGCGGCTCGGCGCTGGGCCGACGAGCGGACCGGCATCGACCGCCGTACCGGAGGGGAAGCCAGGACGGTCGCCGACCTCGCCAGTGCCGACGAGCGCCGCTCGCTCGACGAGCGGCGGCGCCAGCGGGAACTGCTGCAGGTGGTCCTCTGGCGACGGTTGCGGCGCGACCTGGCCGGTGCTTACGAGCGTTCCGGGGCGTCGCGCTGGTGGTGGATGCCGGTTGCCGCGCTGGCGGTGGTCGCGATCGGGATCGCCGTCTGGCAACGCGAACCGAGCTCAATCGAGGTGTCGCTGGCCTCGCGCGCCGCCGATTGCGCCGCGCCCGCAGCGCCGGGCGTCAACTGGGCCGGCTGCGAACGCACGAATGCGGCACTGGCCGGCGCGCCGCTGCGCTCGGCGCGGCTCGCCGGCGCGCGCCTTGCAGGGGCCGACCTGCGCCGGGCAGACCTTTCCTATGCGGACCTCGCGGGAACCAGCCTGGCTGGCGCCCGGTTGTCCGAGGCGCGCCTGTTCGGAACCAGCCTGACCGGGGCCGACCTCTCCTCGGCCGCGATGGAAGGGGCCGATCTCGGCTTCGCCGACCTGCGCAATGCCCGGATCGAAGGCGCCCGCTTCGAACGCGCCAGGCTGGGCAACACGCTCTGGGTCGATGGTCGCCGCTGCGCGCCGACCTCGGTCGGCCGCTGCGACTGAGCCGGGCCCGGGTACCGTGGCGCGGGCTGGAGTGGCCTGACGGTGCCTGACGGGGCGCCCGGGCGCCGTGGGCTACTGGGGTCGCGGTGCGGAGCGCCTGGCGCCGAGCAGCGCCGACACGCGCAGGAAGACCTTGCGCAGGCCCCGCCACAGGCGCGGCAGCAGCCAGACGGTTGCCAGCACGAAAAGCAGCAGCAGGGCGAGGAAGGCCAAGGGGTGGAACAGCGCGGCCCAGAGGCCGCCGATCACCAGCGCATCCTCGGTGGTGGACGCCGCCACGTTGCTGAACGGCTCGGGCGAGGTGTTGATCAGGGCCCGGCTCGCCGCCTTGGTCAGGTGCGCGCCTGAGGCCAGGGCGCCGCCCAGCAGCGCCGCAGCCAGCGCGACCGACGGGTCATGCTGGCCGAGCGCGCCGGCGGCAAGCAGCGCACCGGCAGGGATGCGGATGAACGTGTGCACCGCGTCCCACAGCGAATCGAGGCCCGGCACCTTGTCGGCCGCGAACTCGAGCACGAACAGCAGGCCGCTGACCACGATCACCATTGGATGCGCCAGCACCTGCAGGTCCGCCGGAAGGTCGACATAGCCGAAGCGGCCCAGCGCGCCGACGAAGAAGAGCACGGCGTACAGGCGAATGCCGCTCGCCCAGGCCAGGCCCGAGGCAAGCGCAAGGGTTTCGATCAGTTCGGGCGATCCCATCATGGCCAACAGTCAGAACACATGCCTCGTGAGGTTAGCATCATGGAGGATGGTCGAGGCGAGTTCCTCGATCGACTTGGCGGTCGCGTCGAGGAACTTGATGCCGGCCTGGCGCATCAGGATCTCCGCCTCGCGCACCTCGTAGGCGCAGTTGTCGATCGATGCGTAATGGCTGTCTGGCTTGCGCTCGGTGCGGATGCGATGCAGCCGCTGCGGCGAGATGGTGAGGCCGTACAGGCGGCTGCGGAAGCCGTGCAGGCTTTCCGGCAGGCCGCCGCCGCGCGCGAAATCCTCGGGGATCAGCGGGTAGTTCGCGGCGCGCACGCCGTACTGCAGGGCCAGGTACAGGCAGGTCGGCGTCTTGCCGGAGCGCGACACCCCGACCAGGATGATGTCGGCCTCCTTGAAATCGCGCGTCGAACTGCCGTCGTCGTGCATCAGGGAATAGTTCACGGCCTCGATGCGCCGGGTGTAGCTGACCACGTCCTCGACGCTGTGGGTGCCGCCCACCCGATGGCTCGACTTGGTGCCCAGCTCGGCTTCGAGCGGCGCGATGAACGTCTCGAAGCAGTTGATCACCATGGCGTCGGTCGACGCGCGCAGCGCGCCCGCCAGCTCGTCGCGCACCAGGGTACTGAACACGATGGGTCGCGAGCCGTCGCGCTGCCCGGCCTCGTTTATCTGGCGGGCCAGCTGGCGGGTCTTCTCGATGGTGTCGATGAACGGAACCGTCACCTCTGCGAAGGCGACCTTCTCGAACTGGGTCAGCAGGCTGTGGCCCAGGGCTTCGACCGTGATCCCGGTGCGGTCGGACACGAAAAACGCGGTTCGGCGTGAAATCATCGATGTGGCGCCACTGGGTGATCAGCTACCATACTTGTTCGTTCGGCCCGGCACAATCGTCCCGGGCGGCAGTGCATACGGAAACCGGGGAGTGGCCATGGACAAGTACGTTGTCGACTTCGCGCAGTTGCGCATGTCGGACGTGGGGCAGGTCGGCGGGAAGAATGCGTCGCTCGGAGAGATGATCAGCGGCCTGTCCCACCTGGGCGTGCGGGTGCCGGAAGGCTTCGCGACCACGGCCGACGCGTTCCGCGAATTCCTCGCGCACCAGGGCCTGGCCGGGCGCATCGACGCGCGGATGAAGGGGCTCGACGTCGACGACACCAATGCGCTCGCCGCTGCAGGCGCCGAGATCCGCGGCTGGATCACCGAAGCCTCGCTGCCCCCGGCGCTGCGCTCGGCGGTGGTCGAATCCTACGAGAAGATGATCGATGTGGCCGGACCCAACGTCTCGGTCGCGGTGCGTTCGTCGGCGACCGCAGAGGACCTGCCCGACGCGTCGTTCGCGGGACAGCAGGAGACCTTCCTCAACATCCGCGGCGCCGACAACGTGATCGCCGCCATGCGCCATGTGTTTGCCTCCCTTTACAACGACCGGGCGATCGCATACCGGGTGCACAAGGGATACGTACATGCCGAAGTCGCGCTGTCGGCCGGCATCCAGCGCATGGTTCGGTCCGACACGGGCGCGGCCGGCGTGATGTTCACGCTCGACACCGAGTCGGGCTTCGACAAGGTGGTGTTCATCACCTCCTCGTACGGCCTCGGCGAGGCGGTGGTGCAGGGCGCAGTCAATCCCGACGAGTTCTATGTGTACAAGCCATCGCTCGCGGCGGGCAAGTCCTCGATCATCCGCCGCTCGCTCGGCGGCAAGGCGATCAAGATGGTGTTCACCGATTCGCGCGAGGCGGGCAAGTCGGTGAAGACGGTCGACGTGCGCGAGGGCGAGCGCCGGCGCTTCTCGATCACCGATGCCGAGGTCGAACAGCTTGCGCGCGATGCGATGAAGATCGAGGCGCACTACGGCCGCCCGATGGACATCGAATGGGCGCGCGATGGCGAAGACGGCAAGCTGTACATCCTGCAGGCCCGGCCGGAGACGGTGAAGGCCAATGCGGAGGTGGACACGCTGCGCCGCTACCGCCTGAAGCAGAAGTCCGAGTTGCTCACCTCCGGCCGCGCGATCGGCCAGAAGGTGGGCAGCGGGCCGGTACGCCTGATCGCGTCGGCGAAGGAGATGGACAGGGTGCAGCCGGGCGACGTGCTGGTGACCGACATGACCGATCCCGACTGGGAGCCAGTGATGAAGCGTGCGTCGGCGATCGTCACCAACCGCGGCGGGCGCACCTGCCATGCGGCCATCATCGCGCGCGAACTGGGCATCCCGGCCGTGGTCGGCTGCGGCGATGCGACCACGGTGCTGCACAATGGCGAACTGGTGACGGTGTCTTGCACCGAGGGCGATACCGGCAACGTGTACCGGGGAATCCTCGAGACTTCGATCAGCGACGTGCCGCTCGACCGCATGCCCGAGCCGCCGGTCAAGATCAGCATGAATGTCGGCAACCCGGAACTCGCGTTCGAGTTCCAGCGCCTGCCCAATGCCGGCGTCGGGCTGGCTCGGCTGGAGTTCATCGTCGCACGCATGATCGGCATCCATCCGAAGGCCTGCCTCGACTACCCGAACCTGCCGGCCGACCTCAAGCGGGCGGTCGAAGAGCGCTCTGCCGGCTATCCGAGCCCGCGCGAGTTCTACGTCGAGAAGATGGCCGAGGGCGTCGGCACCCTCGGCGCGGCGTTCTTCCCCAAGCCGGTCATCGTGCGCCTGTCCGACTTCAAGTCGAACGAGTATTCCGGGCTGATCGGCGGGCCGAACTACGAGCCGCATGAAGAGAATCCCATGCTCGGCTTCCGCGGCGCGTCGCGCTACGTCGCGCCGAACTTCCGCGACTGCTTCGAACTCGAGTGCCGCGCGATGCGCAAGGTGCGCAACGAGATGGGGCTGACCAACGTCGAGATCATGATCCCGTTCATCCGCACGCTCGACGAATGCCGCAAGGTCATCTCGCTGCTCGCCGAGAACGGCCTGGAACGCGGCAAGGACGGCCTGCGCCTGATCATGATGTGCGAGGTGCCCTCGAACGCGCTGCTGGCCGACGAGTTCCTCGAGTACTTCGATGGCTTCTCGATCGGCTCGAACGACATGACCCAGCTCACGCTGGCGATCGACCGCGACTCCGGCGGCGCGATTTCCGAGTCGTTCGACGAGCGCGATCCGGCGGTGAAGAAGATGCTGTCGATGGCGATCGCGGCCTGCCGCAAGCAGGGCAAGTACGTCGGCATCTGCGGCCAGGGGCCGTCCGACCACCCGGACCTCGCGCGCTGGCTGATGGAGGAGGGCATCGGCAGCCTGTCGCTCAACCCGGACACGGTGGTCGATACCTGGCTCTACCTCGCGCAGGAGGCCGCCAAGGGCGTACGCGCCTGACCCGGACGGCGCGGCGGAGAGGGCCGGCAGGCGCCGGTCCGGCACTCGCCGCGCGGCCGGTCCGCCGGATATCGTCGATTCGGCAAATCCGCAACGAAACCGGCCGCCGTCGCCTCCTGGCAGGCCGGAACGAAAAATCCCGGTGGCATTGGTCGCGGACTTGGTTTACCGTTCAGAAGACGAATGAAGGTTCGTCGCTGACCAACTGATATTTAAAGGAAAGTGGGGAAGGCGTTGATCGGAAAGCGTCACTCCGTGGAGGGTTGTCGGCGTCGTGACGGCGGGTTTGTCCTCTATCTGACGTCGGGATTCGTCCTGGGTGCCGTTTCCGTAGCCTTGCCCTTGTCCGCCTGGCTGGCCGGTCCGGCGGCGGCGCAGCCGGCTGCACCGCGCCCGGATGCCGGCACCGTGCTCGAACAGTCGCGCGAGCCCCGTTCGGTTCCGCTTCGACCTTCGCCGGCACTGCCGTCGGTGGTGATGCCGCAACGGCCGGGGGTGAAGACCGCCGGGGTGGTCCCGGTCGCGTTCCGCTTCGCCGGCAATTCCCGCCAGCGCTCCGAGGTGCTCACCGGCGCCGTGATCCAGTTCGTCGGCAAGCCGCTCGACACCTCCAACCTGCGCGACCTGCTGAACACGGTGGAAGAGGTGTATCGCCGGGCGGGCTATGCGGCGGTGGTGGCCTACCTGCCCGAGCAGCAGGTGCGCGATGGGGTGGTCGAGATCGCGATCGTCGAGGGCCGGCTGGGCAAGGTGACCGTCGATACCGCCGGGATGCGGCAGCTGAAGCCGGCCGCGGTGGACCGGATACTCGGCACCCTGCAGGGCGGCGTTCCGATCACCGAGCGCGAGCTGGAGCGGCGGCTGCTTCTGCTGCAGGATCTCAACGGCGTCACGGCGGTGAACTCCGAGCTGAAGCCCGGGTCCGTGATCGGCGAGGGCGACCTCAACGTGAAGGTCGAGGACTCCGCCGTGCAGTTGCGCGCCTCCGTCGACCTAGACAATGGCGGCAGCGAGGCGACCGGGCGGCTGCGTGCCGGCGCCAACATCCGTTACAACAACCCGCTGGGCATCGGCGACCAGCTCGGCGTGCGCCTGCTCGTGCAGGAGAACGAGCTCACGGTGCTGGGTCGTGCGAGCTACATCCTGCCGGTGGGTTCCTATGGCACCAAGGTCGGCATCGGCTACACGCGGGTCACCTACGAGCTCGGCGGATCCTTCTCGAACCTGCTGGCGACCGGCCAGGCGGACAGCTATTCCGCGTTCGCTACCCACCCCTTCGTTCGCTCGCGCAACGCGAACCTTTTCGGGCAGCTGGTCGCCGACCACAAGCTGCTGAGCGATACCGTCGCCGCGACCACGCCCGCTACCCAGAACAACAAGCGGGTCACTTCCGCCAAGGTCGGCCTGTTCGGGGACTACCGGCATGCGAACGGTTCGCTGTCGCTCGGATCCATGCTGCTGACCGCCGGTACGGTCGACATCCGCAGCCTGGACGAACTGCGGGCCGACCAGGCGGGCCCTGGCACCGACGGCAGGTTCGCCAAGTTCAACTACGAGCTGCAGACCGTCCAGCTGCTTGGCGACTTCAACGGACAGCTGTCGCTGTCCATGCTGCTGCTGGGGCAGATGGCGAACCGCAACCTGACCTCCGCGGAGCGCCTGAGCCTGGGCGGGCCTTCGGGCGTGCGCGCGTTCCCGACCGGCCAGCTGATCGTCGACGAGGGCATGCTGTTCCAGGGTGAACTGCGCTACTCGCCGCAGATCCAGGCCCTGCGCTCCGACGCCCTGGGCACGTCGACGCTGGCCCTGTTCTACGACTACGGCAGCGGCAGCATCTGCAGCAACGTCTCCGACTGCTCGCGTGGCCTCGCCCAGCCGATCGCGTCGAGCAACCGGATATCGGGTGCGGGCCTCGGCGTACGCGTTTCCAAGCCGGGATCCCACCTGGTCAGGCTGGACATGGCATGGCGCACGGGCGGCGACGAGGTGGTCACCGGCGAATCGCGCGGTTCGCCCAGGGTCTGGCTGCAGGTCGTCAAGGACATCAGGTAGGCTGGCCGGGCCGCGCCGGTCGCGGCCTTCGAAAGTGGTGGGTGGCGGGACGCGAGGACGGCAGTCATGCGGCAATCCAGGCGATACAACAGGTTGAGCAGCGGCGCGCTGGCCATCGCCGCGGCATTCGCGCCGCTCGGTGCCGGCGCGGCGGGACTTCCCACCGGCGGGCAGGTCACGGCCGGTGCGGCTACGATCACCCAGACCTCCGCCACGCAGCTCACCGTGCAGCAGGCCACGCCGCGGGCGTCCATCGACTGGCAGAGCTTCGGCGTCGCGGCCGGCCATGGCGTCAATTTCGTGCAGCCCGGCGCGAGCTCGGTGATCCTGAACCGCGTGGTCGGCAGCGGCGCGTCCGAGATCTTCGGCCGCATCACGGCCAACGGACAGGTGTTCCTGATCAACCCGCAGGGGGTGCTGTTCGGACGTACGGCGCAGATCGACGTCGGCGGCTTCATCGGGTCGACGCTGGGACTGTCCAACGCCGATTTCATGGCGGGCAATGCACGCTTCGCCAACGGCGGTACGGCAGGCTCGATCGTCAACGAAGGCAGCCTGCGCGCGGGCGCGGGCGGATACATGGCGCTGCTCGCGCCGCGCATCGACAACCGCGGGACGATCGACGCGCCGGGCGGTACCGTGGCGCTGGCGGCTGGCGACCGGGTCAGCGTCGACCTGCGCGGGGACGGGCTGATCACCCTCAACGTAGATGCCGCTGCGGTGCAGGGGTCGATCGGAAACAGCGGCACGCTCGCGGCCGACGGAGGCCGGGTGCTGCTGAGCGCGCAGGCGCTGGGCGAGGCGACCGCCAGCGCCATCAACCTGTCCGGCGTGGTGCGCGCCAACAGCGTGGTGGAACGCAACGGCGAAATCTTCATCTCCGGTGGCGACCGCGGCATCGTCGACGTGTCGGGTACCGTCGAGGCGCGCGGGGTGATCGTCTCGGGCCGTGGCGGCGAGATCCGCATCCTCGGCGATCGGGTGGGGCTGACCGGGTCGGCGCTGGTCGATGCCAGCGGACCGGCGGGCGGCGGCACGGTGCTGGTCGGAGGCAACTACCAGGGCGCCGGTCCCGAGCGCAACGCGGCGCGCACCTATGTCGCGCCGGGCGCTGTGATCGACGCCAGCGCGGGCAGCCGGGGCGATGGCGGTCGGATCATCGTCTGGTCGAACGAATCGACCCGTTTCCTGGGCAGCGCCCGGGCCACCGGCGGCGCGGCTGCCGGCAATGGCGGCTTCGTCGAGGTTTCCGGGCGCGACGCGCTCGACTTCCGCGGTCGGGTGGACACGCATGCGCCGTTCGGGATGGCCGGCCAGCTCCTGCTCGATCCGCGCGACCTCACCATCAACGCCGGTCCGAGCAGCGACACGACGGCAATTTCGCCATTCGAACCCACCGCCGGCTCGTCCGTGCTTGGCTGGGGCGACCTGCTCGCGGCGATGGTCAACGGCAACGTGACCGTGCGCACGACCGCCGCTCCCGGCGGCGTCGGAGACACTGGCTTGCTGACCGTCGCCACCGTCGGGACGGTCCCGAACACCACTACCAGCACGCTGACGCTGGAGACCCTGGGAACGGGTGGCAACATCGTGATCGCCCCCACCGGGGGCATCACGCACAATGGCACCGGTGGCCTGGTGCTGAATTCGGGCGGCAATGTCGCGATCAACGGTCCGGTCAGGCTGAATGCGGGTGGCCTGCTGGTCAACACCGCGAGCAACGGGCGGATCGACGTCGGCGCCGCCGTGTCTGCATCGGGATCGATCCAGCTGAACGCCGGATCCGCCGGCATCGCGTCCACGGGCTTCGGCACGCTCGATGGCGTGGCCAATGCCGTGGTCCTGAATGCCGGCGGCGGTCCGGTCGCCCTCGCCGGCGCGGTGACCACCACCAACGCTGGTGCGCTGGCGATCTCGATCACCAATGCGTCTACCCTTTCTGTCGGCTCGCTGTCGGCTGGCACCGGTGCCACCGTGACGCTCGGCCACTCCGGTGCGGGCACGCAGACCGCGGCGTTTGCTGGCGACTGGAACCTCGTGCGTTCGGGTGCCGGCACCTTCACGTTCGATCAGGCCAACACCTACACCGGGACCACGTCGGTCACCGGCGGCGTGCTGCGCGTGGTCGACGGCGGCGCGCTCGGTGTCGGCGACGTCTCGCTCGGTGGCGGATCGCTCTCCTTCCAGAGAAGCACCGCGGCGACCATCGCCAACCTGATCAGCGGCACCGGTTCGCTCAGCCAGTCCGGCAGCGGGGTGGTGACGCTGACCGGCGCCAACACCTATTCCGGGGGCACGACCATCGCTGCGTCGAGTACGCTGAAGGTCGGGGCCGGCGGCACCGGCGCGATCGGCTCCGGGGACGTGTCCGTCGGCAGCGGCGGTGTGCTCGAAGTGGACCGCACCGGCACGCTGGCGATCGCAGGCAACATCACGGGCGCGGGCAGGCTGGTGCAGACCGCCGGCACGACGCAGCTCACCGGCAGCGGCAACACCTATGGCGGCGGCACGGACATCGCGAGCGGCGCGACGGTGCGTGTCGGCGCGGGCGGGGCGACCGGCACGCTGGGTGGCGGCGCGGTGGCCAACAGCGGCACCCTGGAGGTCGACCGCGACAACACCGGTGCGACCACGCTGGACGCAGCGATCGGCGGCACGGGTGCCCTTCGGCAGTCAGGCAGTGGCACGACCATCCTCGCCGGGACCAATACCTATTCCGGCACCACCACGATCTCGGCCGGTACCCTGCAGGTGGGCAATGGCGCAACCAGCGGCACGCTGGGCAGCGGCGCGGTGGTCAACAACGCGACGCTGTCTGTCAACCGCACCGACGGCGTGACGCTGGCGGGGAACATCTCGGGCACCGGCGCGGTGGTGCAGGCCGGCTCGGGCAGCACGACTCTCACCGGCAGCAACAGCTGGTCCGGTGCGACGACCATCTCCGCGGGCACCTTGCGCGTCGGCGCGGGCGGCGGCGGCGGCACGCTGGGCAGCGCGGCGACGGTGACCAACAACGGCACCCTGGTGATCGATCGTTCCGACGCGGTGACTATCACCGCCCAGGTCAGCGGCAGCGGTGCGCTGACCCAGGCCGGTGGCGGCACGACCACGCTCGCCGCGGACAACACCTACGGCGGCGTCACGACCGTCTCCGCCGGTACGCTGCGCGTGGGTGCAGGCGGCACCGCTGGCACGCTGGGCAGCGGCGCGGTGGTCAACAACGCGACGCTGGTGGTGGAGCGCAGCGACGCAGTCACCATCGGCGCGGCGATCAGCGGCACCGGTGGCCTGACCCAGGCCGGGGCCGGCACCACCCGGCTTGCCGGCAGCAACACCTATTCGGGCACGACGACCATCACGGCGGGCACGCTGCAGGTCGGCAGCGGCGGCGCCACCGGCACGCTCGGTTCCGGCCCGGTGGTGAACAACGCCACGCTGCGGGTGGACCGTACCGGGACGGTCACCCTTTCCGGCAACATCTCCGGCACCGGCGCAGTGGAGCAGGCGGGCGGCGGCGAGACACGGCTTACCGGCAGCAACAGCTGGTCCGGCGCGACGACGATCAGCGCCGGTACGCTGGCCGTGGGCAACGGCGGCCTCAGCGGCACGCTCGGCACGGCGGCGACGATCACCAACAATGGCACGCTGCTGATCGACCGCAGCGATGGCGTCACGGTGTCGGCCGCGATCGGCGGCACCGGTGCGGTGACGCAGGCGGGCGCCGGCACGACGACGCTGACCGGCGGCAACACCTACGCCGGCACCACCACCGTGTCGGCGGGAACCCTGCGTGTCGGTGCCGGTGGCGGCACCGGTACGCTCGGCACCGGTGCGGTGGTCAACAACGCAGCACTGGTGATCGATCGTTCCGGCAGCGTGACGGTTTCCAACGCGATCTCCGGCACAGGCTCCCTCGCACAGGCTGGCGTCGGCACCACCGTGCTGGCCGGCGGCAATACCTACAGCGGAAGCACGAGCGTCGATGCAGGGACCCTGCGCGTGGGCGACGGCGGCGGCAACGGTACCCTCGGCACGGGGCCGGTGACGGTGAATGCCGGGACGACGCTGGCCTTCGACCGCGGCGGTGCGCTCGCAGTGGCCGCCGCCATCGGCGGTGCCGGCGCGGTTTCGCAGGTGGGCACCGGCACGACCACGCTGACGGGCGGCAACACGTACTCCGGCACCACGACGATCTCCGGCGGCACGCTGCGCATCGGCAACGGCGGCGGCACCGGGACACTCGGGGCAGGGGGCGTGGTCAACAATGCCACGCTCGAGTTCGACCGCAGCAATGCAGTGACGGCGGGCAACGCGATCAGCGGCACCGGCGCACTGGTGCAGTCGGGCGCAGGGACGCTCACGGTCACCGGCGGCAACACCTACTCGGGCAGCACGACCATCGCGTCCGGCCGCACCCTGCAGGTCGGCAGCGGTGGCGCCAGCGGTACGCTCGGCACGGGCACCGTGTCCAACGCCGGCACGCTGGCGATCAACCGGAACGATCCGGTGACCGTCGCCAACGCGATCTCGGGCAGCGGCGGCCTGACCCAGGCTGGCAGCGGGACAACCACGCTGGCCGGCGCCAACAGCTATGGCGGCACGACCTCGGTGACCGCCGGCACGCTCACGGCGAGCGGCGCCGGGACCTTCGGTGGCGGCAGCAGCGCGCTGGCGATCGCCACCGGGGCCACCGCCGACCTGGGGAGCACCACCCAGGCCGTCTCCGGTGTCACCGGCTCCGGTACGCTGGCGCTCAACACCGGTACGCTGAACGTCGGGGGTACCGGAAGCACCTTCGCGGGGAGCGTGACCGGGGCCGCCGGGGCGCAACTGAATCGCAGCGGTTCCGGCACGCTCGTGCTGTCGGGCACCGGCACCCATGCGGGCAGCGTGTCCATCGCGGCGGGCAGCGCGATCGCCCTGGGTGCGGGAGGCAGCACCGGTTCGATCGGCTCGGGTACGATCGCGAACCAGGGCCAGCTGATCGTCAACCGCAACAACACGGTCACCCTGGCCAATCCGATCTCCGGCAGCGGCAGCGTCGCGCAGGCCGGCGGCGGGACGACCATCCTCGCCAGCGACAACACCTACACGGGCGGCACCACGGTCAGTGCCGGCACGCTGCAGGTCGGCGCAGGCGGTGCCGCCGGCACGTTCGGATCCGGGCCCGTGACCAACAACGGTACGGTCGTGTTCGACCGCAGCGACATCCTCAACGTGACCAGTGCGATCGCCGGCACGGGCGGGGTCAGGCAGGCCGGGACCGGTACGACCCTGCTGTCCGGCGCGAACACCTACAGCGGCGACACCACGGTCGCGGCCGGGACGTTGCGTGCCGGAGCGACCGGCACCTTCAGCGCCGCCAGCGGCGTGGACATCGCCGCACCCGGAACCCTCGCGCTGGCGGGCTTCTCGCAGACGGTCAACGGGCTGGAAGGCAGTGGCAGCGTGACACTGGGCGGTGCGACGCTCACCGTCGACGGCGCCGGCACCACGTTCGCGGGCACGATCTCGGGTGCGGGCAACCTGGCGCGCACCGGTGCCGGCACCCTCGTGCTGAGTGGTAACAACACGTTCACCGGCACCACGACGATCGCCGCGGGCGGCGGGGTGACCATCGGTGCCGGTGGCCTGTCCGGAACGGGCGGTACCGGCGCGATCGCCAACGCCGGCACGCTGACCCTCGACCGCGCCGGTACCGTGACCGTCTCCGGCGTGGTGTCCGGCACCGGTACGCTGGTGCAGGCCGGGCCGGGCACGGCGGTGCTCGCCGGCGACAACACGTATACCGGCGGGACCACCATCGCCGCCGGCACGCTGCGCGTCGGCAGCGGCGGGACGAGCGGTGCGCTGGGCAGCGGCGGCGTGACCAACAGTGGCACGCTGGTGTTCGACCGCAGCGACACGCTGGCGGTGCCCGGTGCCATCTCGGGAACCGGCGCGGTCCTGCAGGCAGGCGTGGGCACGACGGTGCTCTCGGGCACGAACACGTATTCCGGCACGACGACGATCGCGGCAGGCACGCTGCAGGTCGGCAACGGTGGCAGCACCGGCACCCTGGGCACGGGTGCGCTGGTCAACAGCGGCACGCTGGCGATCAGCCGCAACGATGCGGTGACGATCTCGGCCGACCTGGGCGGTACCGGGTCGCTGGCGCAGGCCGGCAGCGGCACCACGACGCTGACCGGAAACAACACCTACACGGGCACCACCACGATCTCGGCCGGCACGCTGCGGGTGGGAGCAGGCGGCACCAGCGGCACGCTGGGCAGCGGCGCGGTGGTGAACGACGGCACGCTGCAGGTCGAGCGCAGCGATGCGGTCACGCTGGCGGGCAACATCTCGGGCAGCGGTGCGCTGGTGCAGGCCGGCACTGGCACGACCTCGCTGGCGGGAACCAACACCTACAGCGGCACGACGACGATCCAGGCCGGCACGCTGCAGATCGGTGCTGGCGGAACCACCGGAACGCTGGGTACGGGTGCGCTGGTCAACAGCGGCACGCTGTCGGTCAACCGCAGCGACACGGTGACGATCTCGGCCGACTTGGGCGGCAGTGGCGGGCTGCGGCAGGCGGGCGGGGGCACCACGGTGCTCACCGGCAGCAACACCTACAGCGGCACCACCACCATCGATGCCGGCACGCTGCGCGCCGGCACGGCCGGGGCACTCAGCGCCTCCAGCACGCTGTCGATCGGTCCGGCGGGCCTGCTCGCCCTCGACGCGAACCAGGCGGTCGGATCGCTCACCGGCAGCGGCAGCGTCGCGCTCGGCACCTCGACGCTGGAGGTCACCGGTGCCGCGAGCACGTTCGCCGGCAGCCTCTCCGGCGACGGCGGCCTTCGACGCAGCGGCAGCGGCGACCTCACGCTGACCGGGGGCAACACGTACCTGGGGCCGACCACGATCGCAGCCGGTTCCGGGCTGGCGATCGGCGCCGGCGGCGCCACGGGGACCGTGGGCGCGGGTGCCATCGTCAACGATGGCACGCTGACCTTCAACCGCAGCGATGTCCTCGCGGTGGCCAACCCGATTTCGGGTGCCGGCACCGTGGTGCAGGCCGGCGGCGGCACGCTGCGCCTGCTCGGCGGCAATACGTACGGCGGCCCGACGGTGATCAACGCCGGCACGTTGCAGGTCGGTGCCGGCGGCATCAGCGGTTCGCTCGGTGCCGGCGGCGTCTCCAACGCCGGCACGCTGGTGTTCGACCGCAGCGACGACATCGTCGTGGGGGCGGCGATCTCCGGCAGCGGCGTGGTGGTCCAGCAGGGTGGCGGCAGCCTCACGCTGGCCGCCGACAACAGCCACACCGGCGGCACGACGGTCAGCGCCGGGGTGTTGCGCCTCGGGACCGGCGCCACGGCCGGCAGCGCAGGCAGCGGCCCGATCACGAACAACGCGACCCTCGTGGTCGATCGCAGCGACACCCTGGTGCTCGCCGCGACGGTGAGCGGCACCGGCGCCCTCGTCCAGGCCGGCAGCGGCACCACCGTGCTCGCCGCGGATAACACCTACGCCGGCACCACCACGATCGCCGCCGGCGTGCTGCGTGCCGGAAACGGCGGCACCGCCGGTACCCTGGGCAGCGGTGCCGTCGTCAACGACGCCGCGCTCGAGTTCAACCGTAGCAACACCGTTGCCGTCGGCAACGCGATCGGCGGCAGCGGGTCGGTGACCCAGTCCGGTTCCGGCACGGTGGTGCTGTCCGGTGCGAATACCTACGCCGGCGCGACCTCGGTCGCCGGCGGCACGTTGCGCGCCGCAGCCAGCGGCGTGCTGAGCGCCGCCAGTGCGGTCAGCGTCGGCGGGTCGGGTCGGCTGGACCTCGACGGCTTCGACCAGTCGACCGCTGGCCTGGCCGGTACCGGCCTGGTCACGCTCGGCACGGGCACGCTGTCGGTCGGCGGTACCGGTGGCACCTTCGCCGGCTCCGTCTCCGGCGCCGGTGGCCTCTCGCGCACCGGCAGCGGCGAACTGGTCCTCCAGGGCAACAACACCTACGGCGGCACCACCACGATCGCGGCCGGAAGTACGATACGTGCCGGCAATGGAGGCACCGCGGGCACCCTGGGCAGCGGTCCGGTGGTCAACGATGGCACGCTGGTGATCGACCGCAGCGACGCGGTGACGCTGGCGGCGCCGGTATCCGGCAGCGGCGGCCTGACCCAGGCCGGCAGCGGGACGACCATCCTCGCCGCGACGAACACGTTCAGCGGGCCGACCACCATCGTGGCCGGCGTGCTGCAGGTCGGCAACGGTGGCGCGGGCGGCACACCCGGCAGCGGAGCGATCGTCAACGATGGCACCCTGCGCGTGGCGCGCAGCGGCACCGTGACCTTCGGCAACACGATCTCCGGCAGCGGATCCCTGGTGCAGGCTGGCCCCGGCGTGACCGTGCTCGGCGCAGACAACACCTATGCCGGAGGCACCACGATCAGCGGCGGCACGCTGCAGGTCGGGACCGGCGGTACTGCCGGCACCGTCGGTACCGGCCCGGTGGCCAACGCCAGTGCCCTCGTGCTCTCGCGCAGCGACGTGATCAGCGTACCCGGGGCGATCACCGGCAGCGGTACCCTGGTGCTCGACACCACGGGCAACGTCGACCTCGGCAACGCGGGCAACGTGCTCGTGCAGCCGATCTCGATCCCGAACGCGGGTTCGGTGCGGATCGTCAACGGCGCAACGACGACCCTGGGCAGCATCCAGGCGACCTCGCTCGAAGTGGTATCGAGCGGTCGCATCGAACAGGTACCGGGCGCGGCACTGCGCGTCTCCGGCAATGCCACGATAGCCAGCACCGGCGGCGACGTGCGCCTGGCGAACGACGGCAACGACTTCGCCAATCCGGGTACCGGCGGCGTGGCGAGCTTCAGCGCGCCGACCTTCGACGTGCACGACAGCGCGGGTGGCATCGCACTCGGGACGCTGTCCGGGTCCCAGGGCCAGGTCACCGCGACCTTCGCCGGTGGCGGCATCGGCGTATCGCAGGTTTCGGGCGCGACCTGGAACGTGCCCGACATCCGCCTGCTGCTGCTGCAACCGGTCCGCTCCGCAGCCGACCTGTCGGCGCTGCCCAACCGGAGCAATGCCATCACCGGCGCGCTGGCGAGCGGCAGCGTCGGTTCCGCGGGCCAGCCGATCTCCCTGTCCGGTTCGCCGGTCATCACGCTGGGCTTCGGCGCGGCGGTGTCGCCAGCGGGCAGGGCGTGGTTCCAGCCGTCGCTGTCGGCGCGCATCAACTGCCTGAACGAGTACTGCGTCGGCAACACCTTCGGCCTGGGCGCCTCGCTCGCCGCGTCCCAGGCAGACCTCGGTGCATCGATCGTCTATGTCGCACTGGGCAGCAGCCAGCGCGAGCAGATCGACCTCACGTCGGGCACCGGGGTGCTGCGCCGGCAGCTGTCCCGCGACTCGCAGGACCTCGGCCTGCTCGGCCGCGAATACCAGCTGGTCGATGGAGGCCTGCTGCTGCCGGACGAGATGAAGCGGCCGGCCGGCCGCTGAGCCCGACGGCGGTCCGGCTGTCGCGTCACCGGTCCGACCGGTCCGCGGCAGCCGGTCGCGACGGTTCAGTTCTGGCGACCGCCGGCCCGCTTCGCCGGTTCTGCCGCACGGTTCGCCGCAGCGGCGCGCTCCTCGGCAAGCGCACGCTCGATGCTGGCCGCCTTCGCCGCTGCGGCCTTCTCGGCGGCTACGCGTTCGGCTGCGGCCCGCTCGGCGGCAGCCTTTTCCGCGGCAGCGCGCTCGGCGGCAGCCTTCGCGGCAATCGCAGCCTTCTCGGCTGCTGCCCGTTCGGCAGCGGCGCGTTCGGCGGCTGCGCGTTCGGCGGCGGCACGTTCGGCAGCGCTGCGTTCCGCGGCGGCACGTTCCGCCGCAGCACGTTCGGTTGCAGCCCGCTCGGCCGCAGCACGTTCGGCGGCAGCCTTCTCCGCGGCAGCCCGGTCGGCGGCGGCGCGCGCCGCTGCCTTCTCTGCCGCGGCCCGCTCGGCGGCTGCCTTCGCCGCCGCCTTTTCCGCGGCGGCGCGCTGGCGCGCGGCCTCGGCATCGGTGCCGCTGTTCGCGCGCTCGATCGCGGAGTCGATCCGACGCTGCGCTTCCGGATCTTCCTTGGGCTGGACGTTGGCGGTACCGGAGCTGGGCGGCAACGCAGGCTGCGCCGGCGGACGCGCCACAGGGGCCTGCGGCGCCGGTGCCGGTGTGGCCTGCGGTGGCGGCGCAGGGACCGGGGGGGAGGCGGGCTTGTCAGGGCCGAGCATCAGCCACGCACCGATCGCCAGCGCAGCCATGCCGGCTGCGCCCCCGCCGATCAGGCCAAGAGACGGACCGGAACTGGCGGGCGCTACCGTCGGGTCGTCCATGCCGCGCGGCGCCGCCGACGCAGGGGACGGGGCGGGCGGAATGCTGCCGGCGAGCTGCGTCGCGTCCGGGTCCCCCCCGCCGGCGCGCGGGGCGCGCAGGGTGGGGTCGGTCGAATCGCTGCCGGCCGGGTCGCGCAGGCGACCG
>JAJTHE010000135.1 GCA_021298815.1 Betaproteobacteria bacterium
CGCGGCAGCAGCGCCTGCTCGGGCGGGGGCATGTTGCGGAAGGTGACGTCCTTGCCGATCACCAGCTTGTTCGAAGCCAGCGAGAGCTGCAGGTAGAACTCGGCGGAAGAGCCGGTGGCGATGCCGATCACCCACGGCTCTTTCGTGGCCGGGTTGCCGCCGCGCAGGTCGTTGATGGTTTTCAGCGGCGAATCGTTCGGCACGATGATCTGGTGGCGCAGGTTCGGCGACATCAGCGCGATCACGCGCATCGGCACGTTGCGGTCGATCAGCGTGTTCATCGGGAAGTTGCCGCCGTTGCCGACCTGGGCGCGGCCGGAGATGAACACCTCGTTCAGCGTCGGACCGGACGGGAAGGCCTGGAAGTTGGCCTCGATGCCGCGCGCCTGCAGGAACTTCTGCTGGTTCATCACCGCGAAGATCGCGTTCTGGCCCGACCACGGGGGCTGGTAGGCGACGGTCATCGGCCACCAGCCGCGCTCCTTCATCCAGGCGATCGACTTGTCGGAAATGCGCTCGTAGGGCTGCGGCCAGCCCCACTGGGTGAACTGCTGTGCGAAGGCACCCGAGGCCGCGAACAACGCGACCAGCGCGAACGCGGCCGCGAACCAACGATTCGGGCGCTTGCCCGTCGAGTCATGCATTGCACTTCCTCCTGGCCGGTCTGCGCGGGACGCACGCGCCGCTGCCTTCGCCCCTTCGTGGCAACGTGCCGCGACTCCCGCTCCGAAATTCGCCGCCCCGGCATTCCGATGTCCGCCGTGCCGGGTTCGATGACCCCGGGCGGCAGCCGGTGGACGGCACCCCAACGCTCCTGCATTGCAGGAAAACGTTAGCAGCTAAACTCGCCATCGGCAAGCAATCGTTTGAAAAACGGAATGGTGCGTGTCATTATCGTTCGATAATGTCGACGCCTTCCGGGGCCCCTGCCGCCCCCACCTCCGCCGCCACGGCGACCTCCACGGCCACCGGGCCGGCCTTCGACTTCATCGTGGTCGGCGCAGGCTCGGCCGGATGCGTGCTGGCCAATCGGCTGTCCGCCGGCGGGCGCCACAGCGTGCTGCTGCTGGAGGCCGGCAAGCGCGACTGGTATCCGTGGATCCACATCCCGATCGGCTATGCCAAGACCATGTTCAACCCGACATGGAACTGGATGTTCAAGACCGAGCCGGAGCCGACGATGAACGGCCGCCAGATCTACTGGCCGCGCGGCAAGGGCCTCGGCGGCTCGAGCTCGATCAACGGCCTGATCTTCATCCGCGGCCAGCGCGAGGACTACGACCACTGGGCCTCGCTCGGCAACGCCGGCTGGGGCTGGGACGACGTGCTGCCGTACTTCAAGCGCTGCGAGGGCAATTCGCGCGGCGCGTCCGAATACCACGGTGGCGATGGCCCGCTGAGCGCGTCCGACATCGGCCGGCCGCATGAACTGGTGGACGCATTCATCGCCGGCGCGGGCGAAGCCGGCATCCCGCGCAACGACGACTTCAACGGCGCGACCCAGGAAGGGGCCGGCTACTACCAGCTCACCACGCGCAACGGGCTGCGCTGCTCCACCGCGGTCGGCTACCTGAAGCCGGCACGCGGGCGGCCGAACCTGCGCATCGAGACCGAAGCCATGGTCGACCGCGTACTGTTCGAGGGCCGCCGCGCAGTCGGCATCGAGTACTCGCAGGGCGGCCGCACGATCGTCGCCCGCGCGCGGCGCGAGGTGGTCCTCTCGGCCGGCGGACTGCAGTCACCACAGCTGCTGCAGCTGTCCGGCATCGGCGATCCGGAACTGCTCGCCGGCCATGGCATCCCGGTGGTCCATGCACTGCCCGGCGTCGGCGAGAACCTGCAGGACCACCTCCAGGTACGCGCGATCTTCCGCTGCGCGAAGCCGGTGACCACCAACGACGACCTGCGCAGCCTGGTGCGCAAGTTCGGCATGGGCCTCGAATGGGTCCTCAAGCGCAGCGGACCGCTCGCCGTCGGCATCAACCAGGGCGGGCTGTTCGCCCGGGCGATGCCGCATTCGCAGACGCCGGACGTGCAGTTCCATTTCGCCACCCTGTCGGCCGAGATGGCCGGGGCGGCGCCGCATCCATGGTCCGGCTTCACGATGTCGGTCTGCCAGCTGCGGCCGACCTCGCGCGGCACGGTGCGCATCAAGTCGAACGATCCCCGGCAGGCACCTGCGATGCAGCCGAACTACCTGTCGACCGAACTCGACTGCGAGACCACGGTGGCCGGCCTCAAGCTGGCGCGCACCATCGCGGCCACCCACGCGATGAAGGACTACACGCTGGACGAGTACCGCCCCGGCCCCGATGCGCAGAGCGACGCCGACCTGCTCGAATTCGCCCGCAACCATGGCGCGACCATCTTCCACCCGGTCGGCACCTGCCGGATGGGCATCGACCACGAGGCGGTTGTCGACCCCCGGCTGCGGGTGAACGGCATCGAAGGCCTGCGCGTGGTCGATGCCTCGGTGATGCCGACGCTGGTCTCGGGCAACACCAACTGGCCGACGGTGATGATCGCCGAGAAGGCGGCCGACATGATGCTGGAAGACGCCGCGGCGTCCTGAGGCGCCCCTACAGTCCCAGCCCGCCCCAGATCGAGTCGATGCGCGCCTTCACCTCGGCACTCATCGCAATCGGCTTGCCCCACTCGCGCGTGGTCTCTCCCGGCCACTTGTTGGTGGCATCGATGCCCATCTTCGAGCCCAGGCCCGACACCGGGCTGGCGAAGTCGAGGTAGTCGATCGGCGTGTTCTCGACCAGCAGCGTGTCGCGCGCCGGATCGACCCGGGTGGTCATCGCCCAGATCACTTCCTTCCAGTCGCGCACGTCGACATCATCGTCGGTCACCAGGATGAACTTGGTGTACATGAACTGGCGCAGGAAGCTCCAGATGCCGAACATCACCCGCTTCGCATGCCCGGGATACTGC
>JAJTHE010000089.1 GCA_021298815.1 Betaproteobacteria bacterium
CAGGCAAGCGCGCACCGGATCGCCATCGAGGATCACCGAGCAGGCGCCGCAGATGCCGTGCTCGCAGCCGACATGGGTACCGGTCAGGCGCAGTGTCTCGCGCAGGAAGTCGACCAGCGACAACCGGGTCGGGACCTCGCGCCGGTGCTCGACGCCGTTGACCGTGATGCAGACGCTGCTGGTGGGTTCGTTCATGCTGTGCCCTGCTGGAAGTGCCGCGGAGCGTTGCCGCGCGGCGGCCTGGGGTAGGACTGCGAGACCCGGGCGATCGCCGCCCGGGACCCGGATCAGGCGCGCGTGCCCCGCGCCACGCCGGTGGCCCGGCCGCGCGCCTGGCGCAGCACGCGGGCGGCGAGCACCCGCGCGAGGTGCAACCGGTACTCGGCGGTCGCATGCACGTCCGAGCCCGGATCGAGGTACTGCCCGATGCCCTCGACGGCGGCATCGATCGTCGCATCCTCGAGCTGCGTGCCGTGCAGCGAGCGCGCGATCGCCTCGACCGACACCGGCACCGACGCCGCGCCGCCGATGCCGAGCGCGGCACGCACGCAGCGGCCGGCCGCGTCGATCTCGACCTGCGCACAGGCCGCCACGATCGCGAAGTCGCCGTGCCGGATGCTCAGTTCATCGAACGCGCTGCCGATGCGCTCGCCCTGCCAGACCGGCCAGTGCACTTCGCACAGGCATTCGTCCGGCTCGGTGGCGGTCATCATCGGCGCCTGGAAGAACGCCGATGCCGGCACCGTGCGCTCGCCGCCGGTCCGGCGCAGCACGAAGCTCGCACCCAGCGTCTGCGCGACCAGCGGCAGTTCGGCTGCCGGATCGGAGTGCACCAGGCTGCCGCCCACGGTGCCGCGGTTCTTGGTCTGCACATGGCCGACCCAGTACAAGCCCTGGCGGATCAGCGGCACGGCCCGCGCGGCCTCGCCGTCGCGCTCGACATCGGCCTGGCGCAGGCCGGCGCCGGTCACCCAAGCATCCCCTTCGCGCCGGCTCGACTTCAGTTCGGCGATCTCGTTGACATTGATCAGCCAGGCCGGGCGTGCCAGCCGCATCGCCATCATCGGCACCAGGCTCTGTCCGCCGGCGAGCAGCTTGGCATCGGCGCCATGCTCGGCGAGCAGGCTGCAGGCCTGCGCCACGCTGTCGGCTCTTGCGTACTCGAAAATCGCAGCCTTCATCGCTTCTCCTCGACCTGCAGCAACCCCGCCTGCCGCAACGGCTGCCGGCTACGGCGCACCAGGGCCATTGCCGCGCGCCGGGGCGGACCCGCCCCGGATGTTCGACGTCGGACGCCCGACGCCGGCAGACCTGCGGCCCGCGGCGACCGCCGGCATCAGCCCTTCACGCGGTTGCGGTACTCGTTCGTGCGCGTGTCGATCTCGATCCTGTCGCCGGTGTCGCAGAACAGCGGCACCGGGATCTCGAAGCCGCTCTTCAGCTTGGCCGGCTTGAGCACCTTGCCCGAGGTGTCGCCGCGCACCGCCGGTTCGGTGTACATGATCTCGCGCACCAGCGTCTGCGGGATCTCGACCGAGATCGGACGCTCGTTGTAGATCACCACTTCGGCGGGCATGCCTTCCTCGAGGTAGTTCAGCGCATCGCCCATGTTGTCGCCGTCGATGTCGTACTGGTTGAACTCGGCGTCCATGAACACGTACGACGGATCGGCGAAGTAGGAGAATGTTACTTCCTTGCGCTCGAGCGACACCATGTCGAACTTCTCGTCGGCGCGGTAGACCGTCTCGGTGCCGGTGCCGGAGAGCAGGTTCTTCAGCTTCATCTTCACCACCGAGGCGTTGCGGCCGGACTTGCTGAACTCGGCCTTCTGCACGACCATCGGATCCTTGCCGACCATGATCACGTTGCCCGGGCGGACTTCCTGTGCGGTTTTCATTGGTTCACCACTAAAGCGTTGTAAGGCGTTGGACGGAGGGCGGACCGGACCGCCGGCCTGGAAGGCGTGGCGCGACACCCGGACGCTTGACCCTGACGCTGGAAAGCCCGCTATTTTAGCTGGTCCCGGCAGAAACCCGCCAGTCGGGCGGCGAGGTCGGGCGCCGACGCCAGTTGCCTTGCCAGCCGGCCGGCGCGCTGCCCCAGCACCGGCAACGCGTCGAACGCAGGCTGCCACGCATCGGCCACCGCCCGGCTGCGCGCCGCCGGCGCCAGGCCGCATCCGTTCCAGGCCCGCTGCAGGCGGGCCCAGGCCGCATGCGCATGCGCCGCCGGGTGCGGGCCGTCGCTGCCACCGGCCGGCATGCCGTCATCGCACAGCCGGCCGGCGGCGCCGATGAATGCCTCCAGCTTCGGGCATTGCGCATCGTCCTGCTGCGGATACAGTTGCCAGCACAGCGGCCGCGCGGCCCAGAGCGCGCGCACCAGCGAATCTTCACCGCGCACGAAGTTGAGATCGCTCGCGCGCAGCAGGTCGTCGTAGCCGGGCTGCGGCAGGAACGGCAGCCGCCGCGCCTGCAGGGAACCGGCGGCCAGCGCATCCGCACGCCCGGCGGCGGTGGCCAGCCAGCCGACCGCCGCGTCGCCCAGGGCACCGGGCGACAGCGCGAGCAGCACCGGCCGCGGCCCGGCGGCCATCGAAGCGAGCAGGCCCGGCAGGCCCGGGTTCGGATAACCGAACAGCGACACCACGGTCGATGCCTCCGGCGGCTGCGCGAGTCCGAGCCCGTCCCAGAACTGCGCCCGGGCGCGCGCATCGGCATCGAACGCCTCGCGTGCCTCGACCAGGCCGGGTTCGCGCAGCAGCCCGCCGCCCTCGACCCCGAAGCCGGGACAGAAGAAGAAGCGCCGGATGTCGAGCGAGGGATGCGGCGACGCCAGGCCATGCACGCCGGCCGCCCAGTCTTCCGCGCTCAGGTACTCGAGCACGATCCACAGGGCACGCGGCCGGCGCGCCGCGAGTGCATCGGCATAGGCCGCCGGCAGGCCGTTGCCGAAGGCATCGATCGCGACATCGGGCAGGTCGGTGGACGGCCGCGATGGCGGCAGCCGGCGGATGTCCACCGCGTCCAGCACCTGCCGGTCGAGGGCCGGGTCGACGGCCGGCTGCAGCGCGGCGAGCACCTCCGGGCGGTCGATCCACAGGCGCACCGCAAAGCCGTGATGCGCCGCCAGGGACCGCGCAAGCCGCCAGCACACGGCCGCATCGCCGAAGTTGTCGACCACGTGGCAGAACACGTCGCAGCGCAGGCGGGCGGGCGACGAAGCCAGGGTGGACGATGGCAGGTCGGGCAGGATGGACACGGGGAATACGGATGGCGACCGGAGCGGAACCGGCCCCGACTGTACTGGAACCCCCCGGCGGCGGCTGGGCTCGATGCGGGCCTGCCGGACATCCGCCGGCGCCGTTCCGCGCACGCGCAGGCCATGCGATCCTTCACCGCCATGGATGCCTTCACCTTCTGGGCGCTGCTGCTGTCCGGCGCCGCCGGCTGCATCGGCTGGACGCTGCTGTCGGCCGCGCGCGGCGCGCGCGCCCGCGCGGAAGCCCTTGCACGGCATGCCCGTACGATCCCGGACAGCCTGCTCGTTCCGCTGCACGACCATCTGCTCGACGCGGCCCTCGGCCACTACGGCGATCGCGAGTTGCGCGCGGGCCGCACGCTGCTCGAGTTCGCCGTGGCCCTGGAGGACCGCATCGACGAACGGGACGGACGCGAGCACGGACCGCTCAACCGCGCGAAGATCCGCTCGCGGCTGCTGCCCGCCGCGCATCGGCTGCGCGGCGACCCCAATCCGTTCCGGGTGCGCGAGTTCCGCGAGACCTTCCTGCTCGCGCTGGACGCCGAACGCGATGCGCTCGCCCTGGAGCCGCTGGTGCAGGCGTTCAGGCAGGCGCAGGCCGGCGACGGAGGCCTCAGCCGGCGCGCCGCGTGAAGGTCACCGAACGCCAGGCCAGTCCGCTGTCTTCCCGGCTCACTTCGATGTCGCCGGTCGCCTCGTCGCTCTCGCGCACGGTGAACGCCAGGCCGAGCGGCGGCAGCGCATCCTCCTTCCAGTCGAGCCCGTAGCGCGCGGCGATCGCATCGGCGTCCAGCCTCGGCAGCCTGGCATCCGCCGGCTCGACCAGTTCCAGTTCGCCCTCCCAGCTGTCGCCCGCGCTGGTGATGCCGCCGCTGCTGTTCGCATAGGGCAGCAGTCCGTTGCGGTCGACGAAGCGCGAGAGCACGGCAACACCGACCGCATCGACCGCCGGCGCGGACAGCGTCGGCAGGGCCAGCAGCGACACCACGGGCGGTGCCGCATCGGCGAGCACGGCAGCGAGCAGGTGGTTGGCCTGTTCCGGACGCTTGAACAGCGCGCGCAGGTCGGCGCGCAGGTCGGTCGCGACATTGGCCGCGAGGATGCGCGACGCGGCACGCGGATAGCCGATGCGGAACGGCGCCCCGATGAAGTACAGGCCGGCGCAGGGCGGCAGCTTCGCGCGCAGGTCGGCGAACGGCTGCCACTGGATGCGCACGGTCAGGTCCATCGACCACCCCCGATGCCACGGTCAGTCACGCACGACCTCGATCTTCAGCGCCTGGGTGACCGTCGCCCTGCGCGTCTGCAGGAAGATGGCCGCATGGCGGCCATAGGCAGCGATGTACCGCGGTTCGCCGAGCACCACCGCATAGTGCGTGCGGTCGAGCAGCGACTGGCGCAGGTTCTTCAGCATCTCCTCGTTCACCGGCGGCGAGCGCAGCGACACCACGAAGTGGTCGCCGGTCTCTGGCCGCAGCCGGATCGGCGGCGTCAGCGCGGCCGAGGATGGCTTGATCAGCGGCTGGTAGGCCGCGAGGAACTCCAGCACGCCGTCTTCGCCGCCGGTGACCGAGCGGCCGATGCGCACGTCGACGATGCGGCCGATCCAGAGCACGGTGGGCTGCACGCCCGCCTTGTTGCCGATCGTCGCCTGCGTCTCGCGCGGGCCCCAGGCCCATTCGATGCCGCCGACGCCGTCGATCAGGTGCGTCGGATCGGAGGCCCCGGCCGGCGTGCCCGGCTTCTGCCCCGCAGCCGGCGACTTGCCGGTTGGCGCGGTGAACGACGGTTGCGGCGCGGGCGATGCCGGGGCTTGGGCTGGCGCCTGCGCGAGCACCTGCGCCGGGATCGAAAGGCAGGCAAGCAGCAGCGATGCCGCTGCGGCCCGTGCAAGGGCCCGTGCCGCCGCAGTTAGGCCCGCGCGCGCCGCAGTGCAACGCGGCACGGGCCTGCCGGCCGACCGCAGGCCGGCGTTCAAGAGGGCTGCTCCGCCGGCTGGGCACGCGGGCGTCCCGACACGGACGTACCGGCGAGGGCGAACAGCAGGTGCGAGGCGTAGACGTACCACATCAGCATGTGGCCGGGCGTCGGGAACACCGAACCGTAGAGCAGCTGGTTCAGGAGCGGAATGATCACCGTCTGGATCAGGCCGATGACCCCGAGGATCGCCGCCAGCACCCGCACCAGGCCGACCAGGTCGGGGCGGCGCAGGTACAGGACCAGCAGCGCGAGCTCCACCAGCGACAGGAACGCGGCGCCGAACGGCACGCGGTTGGCGCGCAGCACGTTGGGATCGGTCTCGGCCAGCCCGGATGCGATCAGCCAGCCATAGAAGACCAGCGCGATGCCGATCGCGAGCAGGAAATTCATCGAGGCAAGGCGGCGTACGGCGAACATCGGCTTCGGGCAGGTTCCGGCGGCGGACAGGACCCCTATGCTACCCCGCCCCCCGCGCGAGGGTCGTGGCGCCGGGTGTCGACCGGGCGGACACCGGGGTGGCGCACGGGGTGCGCCACCCGCTCTGCTACCCTTCCGCTCGATCGAATCGTCGCCTGTACCCTGCCCCGCCCCCTGCCCCGACCCCTGCCCTGCCCGGACGCCGCGTGACCGCACTGCTGGAACTGCACGATGTCGGCAAATCCGTGGGCACCGACCGTCCGCGCACCCTGTTCGAGGGCCTGTCGCTGGAAGTCCAGGCCGGCGAATCCGTCGCCCTGGTCGGCGAGTCGGGCACCGGCAAGTCGACGCTGCTCAACCTGATGGCCGGCCTCGACCGGGTCGACCGCGGCGTCGTGCGCCTGGACGGCGTCGACCTCGCCACGCTCGGCGACGACGCCCTGGCGGCCCTGCGCCGTCGACGCATCGGCTTCGTGTTCCAGGCGTTCCACCTGCTGCCGCAGCTCACGCTGCTGCAGAACGTCGCGCTGCCGCTGCAGCTGCTGGAGGTGCCGCGCGGCGAGTGGCGTGCCCGTGCGCTGGCCATGCTCGATGCGGTCGGCCTGGGCGCGCGTGCGGACGACCCGGTGCAGATGCTGTCCGGTGGCGAATCGCAGCGGGTCGCGGTCGCCCGCGCGCTGGTGCACCGGCCGGCGCTGGTGCTCGCCGATGAACCGACCGGCAACCTCGACAGCGATGCCGCCGACGGGGTGCTCGCGCTGCTGCGCACCCAGGTGAAGGCACAGGGCGCCGCCTGCGTGCTGGTCACCCACTCGATGCGCGCCGCCGGCAGCGCCGACCGGGTGCAGCGACTGACCGCGCAGGGCGTCGCGCCGGATGCCGCGGCCGGCCCGGCGGCAGCACCAGTCGGCGACGCGGCCGCAGGTTCCGGCCCGGTATGACCCGGCGCGGCTGGCGCACCGGCCTGGCCCCTCTCACCGCCTGGATGGCGGGCGCCGCCCGCGCGTCCGTCGGGCGCACGCTGGCGGTGGTGCTCGCGATCGCGATCGGTGTCGGCATGGGGCTCGCGGTCTACCTGATCAACCGCACCGCGCTCGACGAGTTCAGCGGTGCAGTGCAGTTCCTGCTCGGCGACACCGACCTCGAGCTGCGCGGCCCGCGCGAAGGCTTCGACGAAGCCGCGTACGCACGGGTCGCGCGGCTGCCCGAGGTGGCTGCGGCCTCGCCAGTGGTCGAGGTGAATGCCCGTGTCGAGGCAACCCGCGCAGGCGCGGCCGTCGCGATTCGGGTGGTGGGCATCGACGTGCTGCGGGTGGCGACGCTCAATGCCGGGCTGGTGCCGGAGGTCGCGCGCACGGCCGGCGACGGCAGCAGCAACGACGGCGCTGGCAGCGACCGCCGATCGACGAGCGCCCTGTTCGATGCCGACACCGTCTTCCTGTCGCCGGCCGCGCTCGATTGGCTGGGCGTGGTGCCGGGCGACACGCTCCAGGTGCGCGTCGGGGCGGCGCTCAAGCCGCTGCGCATCGCCGGCACGCTGCCCGGCGCGCCGCGCGGACAGCGTGTCGCCGTGATGGACATCGGCGCCGCACAGTGGCAGTTCGACCGCCTCGGCGTGCTCAACCGCATCGACATCAAGCTGCGCCAGGGCACGGACGAGGCGCGCGCGCGGCAGTCGCTGTCGGCGGTGCTGCCGGCGGGGGTAGACATCGCGACGCCGGCGGATGCGGAGAAGCGCACCTCGAACCTGTCGCGCGCCTACCGGGTCAACCTGAACGTGCTCGCGCTGGTGGCGCTGTTCACCGGTGCGTTCCTGGTGTTCTCGACACAGGCGCTGTCGATCGTGCGCCGGCGGCCGCAGATCGCCCTGCTGCGCGCGCTGGGCGCCAGCCGCGGTCGGATCACGCGCCTGCTGCTGCTCGAGTCGCTGGTGGTCGGCACGATCGGTGCGGCGGCCGGCGTCGCGCTGGGCATCGGCGTGGCGGCGATCGCGATCGCGCGCTTCGGCGCCGACCTCGGTGGCGGCTACTTCCCCGGGATCGAACCGCGCTTCGTGCTGGAGCCGTTCGGCGTCGCGCTGTTCTTCATGCTGGGCATCGCGGCCACGCTGGCCGGCAGCGCCGCGCCGATCCTCGCCGCACGGCGCGAGCCGATCGCCGGCGGCCTGCGCGCCTTCCCGCAAGCCCTGCCATCGCGCCGGTCGCGTGCCGGCGTGCTGCCCGGGCTGCTGCTGGTCGGACTGGCCGGCGTACTGGTGGTGCTGCCGGCGTGGTCGGCACTGCCGCTCGCCGGGTATCTGTCGATCGCGCTGCTGCTGGTCTCCGGCATGCTGCTCACGCCGGCGATCGGGCGCCGGGTGTTCCAGGCAGTGGAAGCGGCGCTGCGCCGCACCGATGCACCGACCTGGCTGCAGCTCGCGGCAAGCCGCGCACGGGCGGCGACCGGCATGACCGCGCTCGCGCTGGCCAGCGTCGTCGCCTCGTTCGCGGTGATGGTGGCGATGGCGATCATGGTGTCCAGCTTCCGCAGCTCGGTGGACCAGTGGCTGGTGTCGGTGCTGCCGGCGGACCTCTACCTGCGCAGCGCACGCGACGGCGACACCGGCTACCTGTCGCCGCAGGACCTCGCGCTGATGGGGGCGGTACCCGGCGTGGCCACCGTCGAGGCAATGGGCAGCGGGTCGCTCACGCTCGACCCGCTGCGCCCGACGGTGGCGCTGCTCGTGCGCCCGATCGATGCGTCCGACCCGGGTGCGCGCCTGCCGCTGATCGGCCGTGCGCTGCCGGCACCGCCGGGCAGGGTCGCGATCTATGTCTCGGAACCGGCGGCGCGCATCTACGGACTGCAGCCGGGGCAGACGGTCACACTCGCGCTCGGTGGCCAGGCCGTCGACTGTTTCGTCGCGGCCGTGTGGCGCGACTATTCCCGCCAGTTCGGCGCGATCACGGTCGACACCGACGACTACCGCCGGTTCGTGCCGGGCGCGCGGCCGACCGACGCGGCGATCTGGCTTGCGCCGGGCGCGCCCGCGGCGGCGGTCACCGCCAGCCTGGCCGCCATCCTGCCCGGCTTCGAACGCTTCGAGCTGGCCGAGCCGGGTGCGATCCGCGCCTACAGCCTGCGCATCTTCGACCGCAGCTTCGCCATCACCTACCTGCTGGAGGCAGTGGCGGTGGTGATCGGCCTGTTCGGGGTCGCCTCGACCTTCAGCGCCGAGGCGCTGGCACGCGGGCGCGAGTTCGGCGTGCAGCGCTGCCTGGGCATGACCCGGCGCGAGATCGCGCTGCAGCTCGCGGCCGAGGGCGCGCTGTTCGCCGCGCTCGGGGCGCTGATCGGCGGCCTGCTCGGCGTGGCGATCAGCCTGGTGCTGATCGACGTGATCAACCCGCAGTCGTTCAACTGGACGATGCCGCTCGACCTGCCCGCCGGGTTCCTGGCGGTGCTCGCGGTGGCGCTGGTGCTCGCGGCATCGGTGACGGCGGTGGTGAGTGCGCGCGGTGCGCTGTCGGTGGCGGCGGTACGGGCGGTGCGAGATGACTGGTGAGCACGGGCGCTCGATGAACGGATTCGCTGCACGCCGGCGCCTGCTGGCGGCCCTGGCCACGCTGCCGTCGCTGCCTGCGGCGGCACAGTCCTCGGCCGTGGAACCGCAGGGTGTCCGACCGGCCGATCGCAGGTCGAAGGACGGCGCGCCGGGGCAGCCCGTGTATCCGGTCGTGCGGCGCGGCGTCCCGCTGGTGTTCCCGCGCGACTTCGGCGCGCACCCCGAGTACCGCACCGAGTGGTGGTACGCCACCGGCTGGCTGCAGGTGCAGGGTGCCGCGCAGGCGAAGGCGCCACCGCTCGGCTTCCAGGTCACGTTCTTCCGGTCGCGGCCGCAGGTCGACACGCGCAACCCGAGCCGCTTCGCGGCGCGCGAACTGGTGCTGGCGCACATCGGCCTGTCGGACGAGCGCCAGCGCTCGCTCGTCCATGACCAGCGCACCGCGCGCGCCGGGTTCGACCTGGCGGGCAGCAGCACCACCGATACCGGGGTATGGATCGACGACTGGCGCTTCTCGCGCCGGCCCGGCGGCACCGGCGGCAGCCGCTACATCGCATCGATCCCGGGCAACCGGCTCGGCTTCGAACTGCAGCTCGACAGCACCCAGCCGCTGCTGCTGCATGGCGAGGCCGGCTTCAGCCAGAAGGGGCCGCTGGAGCGCCAGGCGAGCTACTACTACACCCAGCCCCACCTTGCCGTGTCCGGACGCGTCGTGCGCGACTCGACCGCGCTGGAGGTGACCGGCCGGGCCTGGCTCGACCACGAGTGGTCGAGCGAGATCCTGGCCGACGGCGCTACCGGCTGGGACTGGATCGGCATCAACCTGGACGACGGCGGCGCGCTGATGGCGTTCCGCATCCGCGATCGCGACGGCCGGACCGTGTACGCGAGCGGTACCCTGCGCACCGGCGGCGGCGGCGCCGGCGCAGCGCCACGCGTGCACACCTTCGGCCCGCGTTCGGTCATGTTCGAACCGCAGCGCACCTGGCGCTCGGCACGCACCGGCGCCACCTGGCCGGTGGGCATGCGCGTCACCGTCGGCGCCGGCAGCCCCGACGCCCTGACCCTCGACCTGGAGGCGATGTTCGACGACCAGGAACTCGACGCCCGATCCAGCACCGGCATCGTCTACTGGGAAGGCGCCGTCACCGCCCGCCATCAGGGCCGCCCCATCGGCCGCGGCTACCTCGAACTCACCGGCTACCACACCGCCGTCGTCCTCTGACCGAAAACCCGGACCAGAAATCCGGGTCAGAGACGAATTAAGACAATTGGGGTCAGACACGCATTCCGCCAATTCGTCTCTGACCCGGATTTCCGACCCTGGGATCGGACCCCGATTTTCGGCGCGCGGTATATTCAGTTCCGGCAGCCGCCCTTACCTTGCACGCCTCCACGACGATGAACGACCCGACACCGCTGATCCTGCCGACTTCCGACCGGGGCCTCGCGGTTGGCCAGGGGGTGGAACGCGTCGAGGACGAGCGCCTGCTGCGCGGCCAGGGGGCTTTCGTCGACGACGTGCGGATGCCCGAGGCGCTGCATGCGGTGATCCTGCGCAGTTCGGTCGCGCATGGCCGGTTGCTCGGCGTGGATGGCTCGGCGGCGCGTGCGATGCCCGGCGTGCGTGCGGTATTCACCGCGCAGGATGTGATCACGGCGCTCGGGTCACTGCCGCTGATCCCGATGCGCCTCGACCACCTGCCGGTGTTCGACGCGTTCCAGCAGCCGGTGGTCGCGCACGACCGGGTGCGCTATGTCGGGGAACCGCTGGCGATCATCGTCGCCGACAGCGCCGCGCTGGCCGAGGATGCACTCGAGGCCATGTCCTTCGAGATCGAGTCGCTGCCGGCAGTGGTCGACGGCACCCTCCTCGCGAAGGACGACACGCTGCTGTTCGACGATTCAGGCAGCAACCTCGCCGCACGCGTATGGGCCGAACGCGGCGACATCGATGCCGCCCTCGCCAACGCGCCCTATGTCCGGCGCGAACACTTCAAGGTGCACCGCCACGCGGCCCTGCCGATGGAAACCCGTGGCGTGCTCGCGCACCGGGACCCGGTGACCGGCCGGCTGGTCGTGCACGGCGCGAGCAAGGTGCCGTTCGCCAACCGGCGTATCCTCGCCTCGCTGCTGTCCCTGCCCGAGTCCGAGATCGACATGCTCGAAGGCGACACCGGCGGCTCCTTCGGTACCCGCGGCGAGTTCTATCCCGAGGATTTCCTGGTGCCGTTCGCCGCGATGCGCCTGGGCAAGCCGGTGAAGTGGATCGAGGACCGGCGCGAACACCTGCTCGCCTGCAACCATGCCCGCGACGTCGACTGCGAACTCGAACTCGCCTGCACCCGCGACGGACGCGTGCTCGGCCTGCGCGGGCGCGTCGCCACCGACGTCGGCGCCTACATCCGCACCAACGCGATCGCGCCTTCGCGCAACGTGGTGCAACTGTCCACCGGACCGTACCGCATCCCGGACGTCGACATGCGCCTGTCGATCCAGCTCACCAACAAGACCCCGGTCGGCACCTACCGCGGCCCGGGCCGCTGCGAGACCGACTTCTTCCGCGAGCGGATGTTCGACATCGTCGCCGACGACCTGGGCATCGACCGCATCGAATTCCGCCGGCGCAACCTGCTCACCCGCGCGGAGATCGAAGCCCCGTGGAAGTTCGCCACGCTGCAGCCGTACAACGCGGACAGCTTCACCGACAGCGGCGACTACCACGAGACCCTCGACCGCTGCCTCGCGGAATTCGACTGGGCCGGCAAGTCGGCGCTGAATGGCAAGCTGGTCGACGGCCGCCATCACGGCATCGCGGTCGGCTGCTATGTCGAGGGCGGCGCCTCCGGCCCGCGCGAAGGTGCGCGACTGGTGCTGGAGGAAGACGGCCGCGTCGCCGTCTACACCGGCTCGTCCGCGAACGGCCAGGGACTGGCGACCGTGCTCACCCAGATCGCAGCCGATGCGCTGGAACGCCCGATGTCGGCCATCAGCGGCATCCACCACGGCTCCACCACCGGCGTGAAGGAGGGCTTCGGCAGCTACAGCTCGCGCAGCTCGGTGATGGGCGGCTCGGCGATCGTCACGGTGGCGAAGCTGCTGCGCGAGAAGATTTTGGCGGCGGCAGCGGAAGAACTCGGCTGCACGACCGACGACGTCGCGCTGATCGGCGGCGACCGCATCGTCGCCCGCGACGGCCGCGCACTGTCGCTCGGCGAACTCGCCCGGGCCCGCGCGAAGCACGGCGGCCTGTCCGCCGAAGGCAGCTTCGCCAGTTCCAAGCGCACCTACAGCTACGGCGCCCATGCCGCGCATGTATCGGTCGATGCGCGCACCGGTCATGTCGAACTGGTCGACTATGTCGCGGTCGAGGATGTCGGCCGCATCATCAACCCGCACACCTTGCACGGCCAGGCCATGGGCGCGGTGGTGCAGGGGCTCGGCGGCGTGTTCCTCGAGCACCTGGTCTACGACGACCAGGGCCAGCTGCTTACCGGTTCGCTCGCGGACTACCTGATGCCGGTGGCCGACTCGTTCCCGTGCATCCGCGCGTTCGCACTGGAGAACCATCCGTCGCCGCACAACCCGCTGGGCGCCAAGGGCGCCGGCGAAGGCGGCATCATCCCGGTGGCCGGGGTGGTGGTGAACGCCGTGTCGGCAGCGCTGTCCTCGCTTGGCGTGAGCCCGCGCGAACTGCCGCTGTCGCCGTCGAAGCTGTGGCACATGATCGATGCCGCGCGTCAGCGCGCGGCCGCGTGATCGTTGGCGCGATCGATCGAAGCGACCGTACCGTAACCCGGAATTCCAGACAGGAGTCTGCAGCATGAGCGAAGCCCCGAACCCGCAGGTCACGCACTCCAACAAGGGCGGCGTCCCGATCACCCTCGCCTGCGCGCTGTACGACCGCATGCAGGCGCTATACACCGGCGAAGTGAAGGCAGAGGGCATCGAGCTCACCTTCCGCGTCGAGGATTTCCCGCGCAAGCTGTTCGACCACGCGATGGCAGAGAAGTCGTTCGACGTGTGCGAGATGTCGTCGTCGGACTTCATCACCCGCTACGTCGCCGGCACCAATCCGTTCGTCGCGCTGCCGGTGTTCCCGTCGAAGATGTTCCGCCACGGCAACATCGTCATCAACGCGAAGTCCGGCATCAAGTCGCCGAAGGACCTCGAGGGCAAGCGCGTCGGCGTGATGCGCCACACGATGACCGCCGCCGTGTGGATCCGCGGCCACCTGCAGAACGACTATGGCGTCGACCTGAAGTCGATCAAGTGGCTGGAGGGCTCGATCAACACCCCGGGAATGCATGGCGTGCCGACCATCCACCCGCCCGGCTGGGACATCACCGTCAACCGTACCGGCAAGTCGCTGAGCCAGCTGATCGACGCCGGCGAGATCGACGCGACCATCGGCACCCACCTGCCCGACTCGCGCAAGACCAACCCCGACGTGCAGCGGATCTTCCCGAACTTCCGCGAGGTCGAGCGCGAGTACTACAGGAAGACCGGCATCTTCCCGGTGATGCACCTGATCGCGATCAAGCGCGAGGTGTACGAGAAGAACCCTTCCATCGCCAAGAGCCTGTACGACGCATTCGAGAAATCCAAGCGCGCGGCGCTGGTGCGGATGCGCAACTACTCGGCGCTGCGCTACATGATTCCCTGGCTGCCGGACGAGATCGACGAGATGGAACGCGTGTTCGGCGACGACCAGTGGACCTACGGCGTCGAAGCCAACCGGTCGACCTTCGAGACCATGATGAAGTTCATGGTGCAGCAGGACATGCTGAAGAAGGCGCCGACGGTGGAGGAGTTGTTCGTGAAGGTGGATTGACCAGGCAAGGATCTGCGCAGTCGAGCAGGGAGAATGCCGTTCGACTGCAAGTTTTCCGGCACCGTCGGACACCGACTCGCGAGCGAGCATGTTCCCCGAACTGCAGAGCAGCTTGAACCAGAAGAGTGTCCTTCAATGGAGTCGAGATGAACAGCGTGGTGATCGAGCATGTACCTCTGTCCGAACTGTCCGCCGCCTGGCGCGAGAAGCTTGGCAAGGAACAAGGCAATCTGGTGACCTTGCGCATCGAGCGGGAAGCGCAGATGGCCGCACCGATTGAGGCCTTCGGCATCTGGCGCGATTGCGGCGGCATAGGCGCTGGCATGACCACCATCCAGATCATCGTGCCCGACGAGCTGGCGCAGAAGGCGACCAGTGCGGGCCTGCTCTCGGCCGAAGCGATCGAGGAGATGCTGCGTGAGGAGTTGCGCGACCAGGCAGGCGAGGCACTTCAAGCGATGTGGCAGCGCGCACCACGAGAAGAGCTTGCCCCCGAGATGGAACGGGAGATCGTCGATCAGGTACACGCGGTGCACGCCCAGCTTCGCCTGCGCGAGGCGGGTTGATGTCCTAGGCCTCGCATCTTGTTCCCGCAGGCAGCAACGGACTTCGCCAGGGCGCGTTACGCTGATCCGATCCGTCCATGCGACACACGACAAGGTGAACATCATGGCAACGCAAGCCAATCCTCAGGACGACGACATGCCCGACGAGATCGACTTCTCCAAGGGTACCCGCGGCAAGTTCGTTACCCCCTCCGCAATGGCCCACACGGAACAAGTCCTGATCACGAAGATCAGGCAACTTCCCCCGCAGCGCATTGCCGAGGTCGAGGACTTCGTTGATTTCCTGCGCGCCCGGGAAAACGAGCAGCGCCTCACGCACACCGCCTCCCGCACAAGCGAGCCAAGCTTCGCCCAGGTCTGGGACAACGACGAGGATGCGGCTTACGACCGGATTTGAGCCATGGCCACCACTTCGAAATTCAGTTTCGGCGACGTGGTTCTGGTGCCCTTCCCGTTCAGCGACCAGTCAGGCACCAAAAGGCGCCCTGCTGTAGTTGTTTCCAGCGACAGCTACCAAGCCAACCGACGCGACATCGTGATCATGGCGATCACCAGTCAGGTGCGCCAGCCGCTCGGCTTCGGCGAAGCAATGGTCGCTGGCTGGCAAGCCGCCGGGCTCATCAAGCCCTCGTCGATCAAGCCCGTGTTCACAACAATCGAGCAAGCCCTCGTCACGCGAATCCTGGGCAAGCTCGCACCGCCAGACATCCAGACGTTACGCGACGTCGTGGCCGAAGTGATCCGGTGACGGATGCGGCTGAACAGAAGCGTCATCCATTCCACTGGGCTCATCCTATTCGCTTGGATCAACTATCCCGCCAAACTCGGAATCCTGCGCACTCCACCGTAGCGATGAGTTCGATGATCCCCGGCCGCCCCTTGTTGGAAGGCCCTGCTCGCCTGATTAAAGAGATACTTAATCGACTCAGCGTCCGTAAACGGTAGCGACACCGCCTGCGCTGGTCAAGAGGTGCCCATCCCGGGTCCGTCACATGGCACGGGCCCAGGCGCCACCGCCTTCCATCACACCCTCTGCAAACTGTGCTACCTTGTGTACAATAAATCACACGGTGTCTGCTCATGTCTACGACCATGACTGTCCGCATCGAGAATGACGTGAAGGATCGCCTCGAAGGCCTCGCAGAGGCGACCCAGCGCAGCAAGTCGTTCCTTGCGGCGGAAGCGATCAGGCAGTACGTCGAAACCAACGAATGGCAGATCCGGGAAGTGCAGGCCGCGTTGAGGGAAGCAGACGCTGGCGACTTCGCGTCCGAAGCGGATGTGGACGCGCTGGCGCGCAAGTGGGACGTGAATGCGCGTTAGATGGTTGCGCGCTGCACTGCTTAACCTCGACCAGGAAGCGACACACATCGCTTCCGAGGATCCCGCGGCCGCCGGCCTCATCGTCAAGCGGATCCTTGGCCCGGTATCGATCCTCGCCGAGCAACCAGGACTCGGCCGTCCCGGCCGGATTCCGGGCACCAGGGAACTGATCGTTGCCCGGACACCCTATTGCGTTCCCTACCGCGTGCGCGGCGACACGGTGGAAATCCTGCGCGTATTCCACACCTCGAGGCGACCGCCCGACCAATGGTAAGGACGACCCGGCAACGCGCTGGCTACGGCCCCTCCGCCGGCGTCACCTCCGCCCCCACCCGCTCCACGATCAGCCGGTAGTGTTCCGGCCGCCGGTGCGCGGCGAAGTTGAACATCGTCTTCTTCAGGTCGTTCGCCAGGTCGATGTCCGCGTTGAAGCAGACCACCTCGTCTTCCTCGCTGACCGACTTGGCGACGATCTCGCCGGTGGGCGCGACGATCAGCGAATGGCCGAACATCCGGTTGCCGTCCTCGAAGCCGCACTTGGCGGTCTCGACCAGCCAGGTGGCGTTCTGGAAGGCCATCGACTGCGCCATGATCAGGTGGTGGTGCACGCGCAGCGCGGGCGGCTCCGGATAGTGCAGGTTCTCGGTCGGGGTGTTGAAGCCGAGCGAGACGATCTCGGCGCCCTGCAGCGCGAGCACGCGGAATGCCTCCGGCCATCGGCGGTCGTTGCAGATCAGCATGCCGGCGACCATGTCCATGAACTTCCAGACGCGGAAGCCGAGGTTACCGACATCGAAGTACTTCTTCTCCAGGTGCTGGAATGCCGCCTCGGGCTTGTGCTCGGCATGGCCAGGCAGGTGGATCTTGCGGTACTTGCCGGCGATGCGTCCGTCCGGCCCGACCAGGATTGCGGTGTTGTAGCGATGCACGACGCCGTCCTCGACGATGCGCTCGGCATAGCCGAGGTAGAAGCCGATGCCGAGCTTCTTCGCCTCGTCGAACAGCGGCTGCGTTTCCGGCGAGGGCATGGTGAACTCGTAGAACCGGCGGTCGACCTCGTCCTGGTCCTCGAACCAGTAGCGCGGGAAGAAGGTGGTGAACGCGAGTTCCGGGAACACGACATACCGCGCGCCCATCGCATGCGCATCGCGCAGCAGCTTCACCAGCCGCGCGGTCGCGGTGGTACGGGTGTCGGCCAGGTGGAGCGGGCCGAGCTGGGCCGCCGCGATCTTCAGGTGTCGAGCCATGTCATTCCCCGGGTGTGGTTGCTGATGGATTCCAAGACGGACGCGGTTGCGCTCAGGGCCGCTGCAGCACGGGCAGTTCGCACCGGAACAGCTGGCGCCCGCGCTTGAAGCCGGCCAGCGGCAGCGCCGCCTTCGCGATCACGTCGCCCGGCGTGTCCTCGCCCCAGACCACCAGGTCTGCGTCGTTGCCGACCGCCACGCCATACCGCGGGAGGCGCAACGCACGCGCCGCACGATCGGTGATCATCTCGAAGCAGGTCGCGAGGTCCTTCGGGCCGTAGCGCTGCACGACGTTCGCATACAGGTTCACGATGCGGGTCAGCGAGCAGTCGCCCAGCGGCGTGAACGGGTTGAGCACGTTGTTGGTGGAGATCGTGCAGTTCGCGCCCTGCTCGATCAGCGTGTTGGCGTCGGTCACACCGCGGATCACGCTGTGCTCCATGTGCCGGCCCGCGTTGAACAGGTCGGTGGCGGGCAGCACGGCCAGCGACACGCCCGCTTCGCCCAGCCGGCGGCCGATCGCCTTCTGTTGCGCGACCGGCATGCAGGAATACTTCGACCCGTGCCCGAACGCCACCCTGCCCTGCCAGCCGATCTTCTCGGTGAGGTCGCACACCTGCGGATGGTCGAGGCTGCCGGTCTCGTAGCCACCGTCGAGGTGGAAGTCGACATCGATGTCGTATTGCTTGGCCAGCTCGAACACCCGGCGTACCTGCCCGGGACCGTCCTTGTCGTAGCGGATGCCGCCCCCGACCACCGGCGCGCCGCGATCCAGGCAGGACACCAGGTTCTCGTCGGCGCCGGCGACGCCGGTCCAGCCCTCCTGCAGGAACACGCAGGACTGGATGTCGATCGCCCAGGCGTAGTCCTTCTTCAGCTGCTCGATCGCCTCGAAGCCGAGCAGCCCCACGTTCGGGTCGACCTCGACCTGGGTGCGCATGTGGGTCACGCCATGCAGCAGGCTCTGCTCGAGCGTGCGCCGCGCCCGGTCGTAGATGTCTTCCGCGGTGAAGGTGTGCTTGATCGACGCGGTGCGCTCCATGTGGTCGCGCTTCATCCGGTCGGGCTGCATCGGCACACGGTCGACGATCAGCGCCTTGTCGAGGTGGAAGTGGCTCTCGACCAGCCCGGGGGACACCAGCCTGCCGCACGCATCGTGCGAAGGTCCCTCCGCGCGCAACGCAGGCTGCACCGCGACGATCGTGCCCCCATCCACCCCGATGTCGACCAGCGGGTCACCCGGACCGGCGCCTGCAAGCCTCGCGTTCCGGATGACCAGGTCCATCGGATACCCCTAGATCTTGAACAGGTCGAGCACCGACGGGCAGAACAGCTCTTCCGGCGCGACCTTGCGTGCCGACAGGCCCTGCTCGAAGTGGTAGCGGGTGAAGGTCTCGAGCACGTGGTGGTTCGGCTCCAGACCGTAGCTCCAGTAGTTCTCGCCCATCAGCTGCTTCGCCTTGTGGAACTCGGACACGCCCCAGGGCAGGCTCACGAACAGGTGGCCGATCTGGCCCAGCTCGTACAGCGACAGCTCGCGCGCCTGCAGGAAGGCCTTGAACACGCTGACCGGCAGCCACGGATGCTTCTCGACCAGCGACTTGCGGATGCCGATGATGTGCATCGTCGGAAAGATCTTCGTGCGGCGGAAGTAGTCTTCCTCGGTCGTGCGGTAGTCGGGGAACAGGCGGGCAACGTTCTTCGCACCGCGCTCGAAGCACGAGGGCGCACGCGCGCTGATCATCGCGTCGATCTCGCCCGCCTCGAGCATGCCGGACAGGGTCTTGCCGTCGGGTACCTGCTGCAGGTCGACATCCGGCGGCAGCTTGATCGGGGCGCGCTCGAGCCGGCCCGGGTCTTCCACGCCGCCACGGCGCCAGTGGATCGACGAGGGCTTCACGCCGAAGTCGTCCTCCAGGATGCCGCGGATCCAGACGTTGGCGGTGATCTGGTACTCGGGCAGGCCGACCGTCTTGCCGGCGAGGTCCTGCGGCTTGTCGATGCCGCGGTCGGTGCGGATATACACGCCCGAGTGGCGGAACAGCCGCGACACGAAGGCCGGGATGCCGACATACGCGTTGCTGCCGCGCGAGGTCATCATCGTGTGGCTGGAGATCGACAGCTCGGAGATGTCGAACTCCTGGAAACCGAACGCGCGATGGAACGCCTCTTCCGGTTCGATGTTCACCGCCGCGACGTCGCAGCCCTCGATCTGCACCCGGCCGTCGAACAGTCCGCGCGTGCGGTCGTAGTCGCAGACACCCATGCTCAGCTGAAGCTTGCCCACTGATTCATCTCCCTGGTGGTACGGCAGCCGGTCTCGCCCGGCCGCACTGGATTCATGACCCTGCCTGTTGCCTGCGTCCTGCCAGGTCAATCGACCGACTTGACGCCGAACTGCCTGATTGCCTTCGACCAGCGGTCGACCTCGGTTGCGAGGAAGCTGCCGAATGCCTCGGGCGATGCGGGGTTCAGCTCATAGCCGCGCTCGCGCAGCACCTGGGCCCCCGCCCCGCCGGACAGTATCCGGTTGATCGCACCGTTCAGCCGCGCGACCACCGGCCTCGGCGTGCCCGCCGGCCCCAGCATGCCGAACCAGCTGCGGAACTCGACGCCCCGGAAACCCGCCTCGTCGAGGGTCTGCACGTCCGGCGCCTGCGCGAAACGCCTGGCCGAGGTTACCGCGACCAGCCGAAGCTTGCCCGCGCGCACCTGCGGCAGCACCGCAGCCGGACCCGTGAACGAGACCTGCACATCGTTGCCGAGGAAGGCCGCCATCAGCGGACCGTTGCCCCGATAGGGCACGTGCGTCAGGTCCAGCTTCGCCGTCGAGTAGAACATGGCCTGCGTCACGTGCGAACTCGCCGAGCCGGACCCGTAGTTGTACTTGCCCGGGCTGGCGCGGACGAGCGCCACGAACGCCGCCATGGACGCCGCCGGAACCGACGGATGCAGGGCGACCAGGAACGGCTGCTCGACGAGGATCGCCACCGGCGCGAAATCCCGGGCGACGTCGAACGGGGGCGGCGACACGAGCGCAGGCGCGATCACGGTCGCCGCATCGACGATGCCCAGGGTATGGCCGTCATTGGACGAGCGCGCGAGCAGCTGGGTGCCGACCACCCCTTGCGCACCGGCACGGTTGTCGACCAGCACCGGCTGGCCGAGCTGCTCCGACAGGTGGGGCGCGAGCGCCCGCATCACGAAATCGGTGCCGCCGCCCGGCGGAAACGGGACGATGACCCGCAGTGGCCTGGACGGATACCCCGGTGCCGGAGGTTCCGCCGCCACCGCCGCCGTGCAAGGCATCGCGAGGCCGCCCAGCAGCATCAGCGGCGCGAGCGCGTGCCGGGGCGTCACCGCCACGCCTACTGCCTCAGCAGTTGCCCGTAGCGCTCGTAGGGCGCGCTGACATTCAGTATCTGCAGGGCCTTCCAGAGGCTGCACTGGTTCGAAGTCACCACCGGCATGCCGAAGGTCTGTTCGATCTCGTCCACCACGTCTATCGCGCGGAAGTTCGTCGCCGCGATGAAGATCGAATCGGCCTGGCTCAGGTCCTTCGCACGGATCGCCGCGAGGATCTGCTCGGGACGCGTGTTGTTGATGTCGGCCAGCGGCAGGCCGAGCGCATCGACATCGGTGACCTGGAAGCCCGACTGCTCGAGGTACTCGCGCAGCGAACGGGCGGTGTCCGGCGGATGCGGCGCGAGCACGCTGACCCGCGTGGCGCCGACCGCACGCAGCGCATCGACCATCGCCGTCGTCGCGGTGAAGCTGGGCAAACCGCCCGCCGCCTCGGACATCTCACGGCACAGCTGCGCATTGCGCTCCGGCCCGAGGATGAAGCTGCTGGCCGCGCACATGTAGGACACCAGGTTCACCCGTGCATGCGTGAGGGTGGCTGCAGCGAGCAGCGCGTTGCCGGGCATCTCGGGCCGTGGCGACTTCGGCAGCCGCGCGACGTTCAGCGAGACGCCCTCCGGCGCCATGCCGTAGAACTCCGGTTCCAGGACCGCGTTGTCCGCGGGAATGATCGCTCCGATGCGCCCTCGCTGCCCGTACATGCCTGCCCCCTTCCCCGTTCGACCTGCGTCCGCTGCCCCTGTGTGCCCTGTCCCTCCGGTGATCGGCGCCCCGGACCGGTCGTTGCCTCGCCCTGCATCGCCGGTCAGGGTTCGTTCTTGATGCCGAACTCCTTGATCGCCCTGGACACGCGCTTGAACTCGCTGCCCAGGAACCTTCTGAACGCCTCCGGCGGACCCGGGTTCAGGTCGTAGCCGCGCTCGAGCAGCACCTGCGACGCCTGTCCCGTGGTGAGCGCGCGGTTGATCGTCCCGTTGAGCCGCTCGATCACCGGCCGCGGCGTGCCGGCCGGCGCCAGCATGCCGAGCCAGCTGCGGAAATCGGTCCCCTTGAACCCGACCTCGTCGAGCGTCGGCGCGTCCGGCGCTTCCCTGAACCGCTTGATCGAGGTGACCGCCACCAGCCGCAGCTTGCCGGATCGGGCGAACGGCAGCACCGTCCCCGGACCGGTGAAGTTGACCTGCACTTCGTTGCTGAGGGCCGCGACCATCAGCGGGCCGTTGCCGCGGTAGGGTACATGGGTCAGCTTGAGCCGGGCCGCGGAGAAAAACACCGCCTGGGCGATGTGCGAGTTCGCCGAACCGGACCCGAAGTTGTACTTCCCGGGATTGGCCTGCGCGAGCTTGACGAACTCGGCCATCGAGGCCGCCGGCAACCCGGGATGGATGGTCACGAGGAACGGGTTCTCGACGAGGATCGCGACCTCCGAGAACTCCTTGATCAGGTCGAACGGCGGTGGCGACATCAGCAGGGGCATGATGACCGTGCCGGCATCCACCACCGCCAGCGTATAGCCGTCGTTCGCGGCACGCGCGACCATCTGGGTGCCGATGACCCCCTGCGCCCCGGGCCGGTTGTCGATCAGCACCTGCTGGCCCAGCCCCTCCGAGACCTGGGGGGCGATCGTGCGCATCACGAAGTCGCTGCCGCCGCCGGGCGGGAACGGGACGATCACGCGGACCGGCTTCACTGGCCAGGCGGCCTGCGCAGCCCAGGCGGGCGAGCCGTGCAGCGGAAGAAGGGTAGATGCAGCGATGATCGCGGTGAACGCCAACCCGGTGCGCGCATTCACGTCCTGGCCTCCAGCAGTCGAAGCGACAGGATGATCGTTAGCACGACTGCCTGCGCGCATGCAAGCCTGCAGTGCCGCACAAGCGCGCCCGGCCCGACCCGGCATCCATCCATTTCCGCTGGCCCGCGTCATGCAGTCGTGGCCGGTCGAAGGAACCTGCCCAGCGGATCGCCGACGGGGGCGCCGTCGCGCATCACTTCGTGCCCGCGCAGCAGCACCCGCACCGGGGCACCCTGCACCATCCGTCCGGCGAACGGCGTGTAGCGCGCCTTCGAGAGCTGGTCCTCGTCGCGGACCTGCCAGCGGCGCGCCATGTCGACGAGCACGACATCCGCGTCCGCACCGACGCACAGTTCACCCTTGCGTCCACCGAGCCCGAACAGCCGGGCAGGACCGGTCGCGCACGTCCTCACGAGTCCGGGCAGGTCGAGCAGCCCCTGCTGCACCAGCATCAGCATCGTCGGCAGGAAGGTCTGCAGGCCGGGGATGCCACCCGGGGCCTTCCAGATGTCTCCCTGGCCGGCCGCCTTCTCCGCCGGCAGGTGCGGCGCATGGTCGGTCGCGACGATGTCGATCACCCGTTCCTCCAGCGCGCGCTGCATCGCGAGTACGTCGCCCGCCGGCCGCAGCGGCGGTGCCACCTTCGCTTTGGGCCCCTGCCTCCCGAGTTCGCCTTCGTCGAGCAGCAGGTTGTGCGGCGTCACCTCCGCGGTGATGTGCGCGGAGTCCTTCAGTGCCGCAAGGACCTGCGCACCCGAGGCACAGCTCACCTGGCGGATGTGCACGCGCGCACCCGACTCGCGCGCCGCCACGCAGGCCCGGGCGATGCCCAGGGCCTCCGAGACGGGCGGCCGGGTCGGCGGGAAATCCTGCCAGGCGCCGGTCGAACCCGCACGGATCGCGGCCGTGCGCCTGGAGACGACATCGTGGTCGCCCGGCGTGATGCCCGCGACCGCGCCCGCCGCGGCCACCCGGGCCAGTGCCTGCAGCAGCGACTCCGCATCCGGCACGAGCAGCGAGGGAGAGACATCGGCCAGGAAGATCTCGAACGAGACGGCCCCCGCCTCGACCAGTTCCTCGACGTGGCAGGCCTGCGCGCCGATCGCCGCCTGCAGCATGAAATCCGTCCACGCCTGGCCTTCGGCAAGCGCACGCTTGGCTTCGAACTGGCTCGCGGTGAACGTGAGCGGATCGTCGGTCGGCATCACCATCACCGTCGTCACGCCCCCCGCCAGCGCGGCGCGCGTACCCGCGGCGAAGCCTTCCTTGTGCACCAGCCCGGGCTCGCGCAGGTGGACATGGGCATCGACCAGTCCGGGCAGCAGGTGCAGTCCGGCGGCGTCGAGCGTGCGCTGCGCCTGCAGCGATTCCCCGGGCGCGACGATGGCCTCGATGCGTCCGTCGGCGATGCCGATATCCGCGGCCATGACGCGGTCGGAGGTCACGAGCAGTCCGTTGCGGATGGCGAGGTCCACGGGGCGTTCCGGGCGCGGGGTTTGCACGACGGCACGGCGTGCCGTCGTGTTCGGGGCGAGGCCGGAAGGATGATCCGGCCCTACGGCTCTGTTATCGTAGCGGCTCGGGTCCTCCCTGTCACCCACACGGCTTCCCATGTACGGCCATCGCGCGAAGATCGGATTGATCATCCCGTCGAACAATACGGTGATCGAACCGGAGCTGGCCGCCATGTGCCCGCCGGGCGTCACGGTCCATGGCAACCGGATACTCACCCACGGCAACACGCCCGAGGGGATCGTCGAGATGGAAAAGGGCGCCGCGCGCGCCGTCGCCGAGTTCGCGCGGGCGCGGATGAGCGTGATCGCCTATGCCTGCCTGGCCACCAGCCTGGTGAAGGGGGCCGCCTGGACGCGCGCGGTCGTCGACCGGATAGCCGCCGACACGGGCGGCGCGGCGACCACCGCCGCACTGGCAACCGCAGAGGGGGCGCTCGCGCTCGGCGCGACCCGCGTGTCGGTGGCCACGCCCTATACCATGGCCGTGCAGGCCCACGTGGTGCCTTTCCTCGAAAGCCTCGGCCTTTCGGTGGCCGCCACGCAGACGCTCGACGTGCAGGATTCCCACGGCCTGTGGAAGACCCCGCCAGAGGTCGTCGAGGCGCTCGCAGTGGCGGTCGACCGGGACGATGCGCAGGCCGTCCTGATCCTGTCCACGGACTTGCCATCGGCCGGCTCGATCGAGCGCCTGGAGCGGCGGCTCGGCAAGCCGGTAGTCACCACCAACCAGGCGATCGCATGGCACGCACTGCGCCTGTCGGGCATCGCCGACCCGGTCGACGGATTCGGCCGGCTCCTGTCGATCGAAAGGTAACCGGACCATGAACGACGCGGCGGCAAACGAACCGGGCAAGCAGCTTTCGCGGCGGATGTCCCTGGTCGCGCTGAATCCGATCATCGCGGTGATGAACCGTGCCCGTGCGCTGCGCGCAGCGGGCACCCGTGTGTGCGACTTTTCCGTCGGCGAGCCGGACTTCGATACGCCCGGCCACGTTCAGGATGCCGCGATCGCGGCGATCCGGCGCGGAGACACGCGCTACACGGCGACCGACGGCACTATCGCGCTGAAGGAAGCCATACAGGCGAAGTTCCGGCGCGAGAACCGCCTCGAGTACCGCGTCGATCAGGTCACGGCGGCGGCCGGCGCCAAGCAGGTGATCTACAACGCCTTCCAGGCCACGCTCGACCCCGGCGACGAGGTGATCATCCCGGCGCCCTACTGGACGTCCTACCCGGACGTGGTGCGCCTGGGCGGCGGCCGGCCGGTCATCGTGCCTTGCGACCGCGCATCCGGCTACCGGCTGTCCCCGACGGCACTCGAACAGGCGATCACCCCGCGCACGAAGTGGCTGGTGCTCAATTCGCCCTCCAATCCGACCGGCGCGGTCCATTCGTCCGACGAACTGCGCGCGCTGGCCGACGTGCTGGAACGGCACCCGCAGGTGCTGGTGCTGTCGGACGACATCTACGAGCACCTCGTCTATGACGGCCAGGCGTTCACGAGCATCGCGCAGGTCGCGCCGTCGCTGCATCCGCGCGTGCTGACGGTCAACGGCGTCTCGAAGACCTATGCGATGACCGGCTGGCGCATCGGCTATGCCGGCGGACCGACGCCGCTGATCCGGGCGATGGCCGCGATACAGTCGCAGGCGACGTCGAATCCCTGCTCGATCAGCCAGGCCGCCGCAGTGGCAGCCCTGCTCGGACCGCAGGAACTGGTCGCCGAGCGCCGCGCCGACTTCGAGCGGCGCCGCGACGTCATGGTGGAAGGCCTGCGGCACGCGCCCGGGCTGGTGTTCGACGTACCGCAGGGCGCCTTCTACGTGTATGTCGACTGCAGCGCGCTGATCGGCCGCAGGACGCCCGAGGGCACGACGATCGTCGACGACACCGCACTGGCGAACTACCTGCTGGAACACGCGCATGTCGCGACCGTGCAAGGCGCAGGCTTCGGCTTCTCCCCGGCGATCCGGCTGGCCTATGCCACTGCCGAAGCCGACATCCGCCACGGTTGCGCGGCCATCGTGGCCGCATGCAACGCCCTGCACTGAACGGAGCCGACGTTGACCCTCGATACCTCTGCCTGCGCCGCGGTCTCCGAAGCACGCCTCCAGCAACGACATGACCGGCTCGCCGCGATCGGCGCGACGCCGCGGGGAGGCGTCAACCGGCTCGCATTGACCGATACCGACGCCAACGCCCAGGCGATGCTGGTCGACTGGGCGCTGCAGCGCGGGTTCCGTTGCTCGCGCGACGAGATCGGCAACCTCTACATCCGCCGCGAAGGCACGCAATCCGGGCTGGACCCGGTGTTCATGGGTTCCCACCTGGACACCCAACCCACCGGCGGCCGGTTCGATGGCGCCTACGGCGTCCTCGCCGGCTTCGAGGTGCTCGAGGCACTCGCCGACCTCGACCGGCCGACGCGTCGGCCGGTCGAGGTGGTCGCCTGGACCAACGAGGAGGGCAGCCGCTTCCAGCCGGGCTGCATGGGCTCGGCCGCGTTCACCGGCGTGTTCCCGCTCGAGCGCATGCTGGCCGCGAAGGACCGCGACGGGATCACCGCCGGCGAAGCCCTGGCGGCGATCGGTCGCGCGATGCCGCTGCCGGCGAGGCCGATGGCGTCGGTGCGGCCGGCCGCCTACCTCGAAGCGCACATCGAACAGGGCCCGCGTCTTGAAGCGGCAGGCGCGACGATCGGCGTGGTCAGCGGCATCCAGGGAATCCGGCGCCTCGCGGTCAGCGTGCACGGCGAGGAAGCCCATGCCGGGACGACACCCCGCGCCGTGCGCCGCGACGCGGTCTCGGCAGCGGTCGCGGCGATCGCCGCGCTGGAAGCGCTGCTGCACGACACGGACGACGTGGTGCGCTTCACCGTCGGGCGGATGGAGGTGGCGCCGAACTCGCCGAACACGGTGCCCTCCCGCGTCGATTTCAGCATCGACCTTCGCCATCCCGACGCCGACACGCTGCGCACGCTCGGGGACCGGATCGAAGCGGTCGCATGCGAGGCGGCGCGGTCCCGCCGTTGCACGGCGGCGGTGACGCAGGTCTCCCATGTCCAGCCGACCGTGTTCGACGACGCGACCGTGGCGCTCGTGAGGGAGGCCACCCGCCTGCTGGGATTCCCCAGCCTCGAGATGCCCTCGGGCGCAGGACACGACGCGATGTACCTGAGCCGGATCTGCCCGACCGCGATGGTGTTCGTGCCCTGCCTCGGCGGCGTCAGCCACAACGAGGCGGAGAGTGCAACCGCATCGGACCTCGCGGCGGGTACCCGCGTGCTGGCGGCTGCGCTGGTCGCGCTGGCCGATGCCTAGCGCGATCGGCTATTCGCTCGCCCTCACCCCGAATTCCCTGATCGCCTTGGACCAGCGCGACACCTCGGCGCCGAGGAACTTGCCGAACGCTTCCGGCGACACCGGGTTCAGGTCGTAACCGCGCTCGCGCAGCACCTGCGACGAGGGCCCGTTGCCGGACAGGATGCCGTTGATCGTGGTGTTCAACTTCGTCACCACCGCGCGCGGCGTGCCGGCCGGGGCCAGCATGCCGAACCAGCCGCGGATGTCGGTGCCCTTGAAGCCGACTTCTTCCAGCGTCGGCGCATCGGGCGCCTGCGCGAAGCGCTTGTTCGACGTCACCGCGAGCAGCCGCAGCTTGCCCGCCTTGACCTGCGGCAGCGCGGCCCCGGGCCCGGTGAACGTGGTCTGTACCTCGTTGCCGAGGCTGGCGGCCATCAGCGGACCGGTGCCGCGGTACGGCACATGGGTCATGTTCAGCTTCGCCGTCGAATAGAACAGCGCCTGCGACACGTGCGAGATCGCCGAGCCGGAACCGTAGTTGAACTTGCCCGGGTTGGCCTGCACCAGCTTGACGAACTCGGCCATGGTCTTGGCCGGCACCGACGGATGCAGCGTGATCAGGTAGGGCTGCTCGACCAGGATGGCGATCGGCGCGAAGTCCTTCATCACGTCGAACGGGGCCGGCGCGATCAGCGCCGGCGCGATCACGGTGGCCGCATCGACGATGGTGAGCGTATAGCCGTCGTTGATCGCACGCGCGCCGATCTGCGTGCCGACCACGCCCTGTGCGCCGGCCCGGTTGTCGATCAGCACCTGCTGGCCGAGCTGCTCGGACAGCTGCGGCGCGATCGCGCGCATCACGAAGTCGGTACCCCCGCCCGGCGGGAAGGGCACGATCACGCGGATCGGCTTCACCGGATACTCGGGCGCGGCAGCGGCGAACGCACTGCCCGCGAAGACCGCGGTCAGGAAGGACGCGGCCAGGGGAAGCGCGAAGGGGCGCTGCTGCTTCATCGTGGAACTCCGTCGGCAATGGACTTCAGTGATCCACGGAATATACCCCGGCCACCGTTCAGCGGACCACGGGCGGCGGCAGCACTATCTGGGTCTGCGTGACCAGCGCGACCAGCCTGCCGTCCTCGTTGGTGATGCGGGTCTGCCAGACGTTGGTGCTGCGACCGACATGCAGCGGGGTCGACTCGGCCAGAAGCACCGGCGGCTGTCCCGCGGCAAAGAAATTGGTCTTCGACTCCAGGGTGGTCGTGCGCCAGCCCGGCTCCAGGTTCATCACCGTGCCGGCCGCGCCGAGCAGGTCGGCGAAGGCCATCAGCACGCCGCCGTTCACCCGCTGGCCGCGGTTGGTGTGGTGCGGACGGATCGGCAGGCGGGCGACGATCTTCGTGCGCGTCGCAGACACCAGTTGCACCCCGATCCGGCGCGCTGGCTGCCCGTTCATGATCAGGTTGGCGCCGACGATGCCGTTCTGCCGGAACGGTGGCGCCTTGGCCGGCGCCACGGGCTTCCTCCCCCTCGTCTTCTTCGCCGCCGATCCCTTCGCCGGTGAATTCTTCGCCAGCGACTTCTTCACCGCCACCTTCGCCTTGCCTGCAGCCATCTCGCGCCCGCTCCTCGTGGTTTCAACATGGACTTCACTTTTCGCAGCCGCGGACGATACAGCTTCGATGACCCGTCTGGCGAGACCGGGCCCAGCCGCGGATCCCGTCGCCCCGCCGCCGCGCGTCAGGCACGTTTTGACGCACCCAGACCAACTGACCCACAATCGCCCTGCCGATCCACCCTCCCCGCATACCGAAGCCCATGAACGATCCCCAGCGACCCGCTCCCCGACTGCGCCCGATGCGCAGGGTCCTGCAGGCGCTGCTGCGCACGGTGTTCGGCGTGCTGTTCCGGGTGCGCGTACAGGGCGATATGACCCGATTCGATGCACCGCGGCTGCTGATCGTCGCCAACCACGAGTCGTTCCTCGACGGCCTGATCCTCGGCCTCTACCTGCCGGTCGACCCGGTGTTCGTGGTGCATACCGGGGTCGCGCGCAACCGCTGGTTCCGCCTGGTGCTGTCGCTGGTCGACTCCCTCGCGGTCGACCCGACCAGCCCGATGGCAATGAAGACGGTGGTCCGGCTGGTCGACACCGGGCGACCGGTGGTTATCTTCCCGGAGGGCCGGATCACGGTCACCGGCAGCCTGATGAAGGTCTACGACGGCCCTGCCTTCGTCGCCGCGAAGACCGGCGCCACCCTGGTCCCGGTGCGCCTGGACGGGCCGGCGCGCACCTGGTTCAGCCGAGTTTCGGGGAAGTACCCGAAGCGGCTGTTCCCGCAGATCACCATGTCGATCCAGCCGCCGACGCGCATCGAGGTGCCGGCCGAGGGCTCCGCGAAGGTACGCCGGCGCAAGGCGGGCGAGGCGATGCGCCGGGTGATGCAGCAGATGCTGTTCAGCTCGCAGCCGAAGGTAAGCCTGTATTCGACGATGCTCGATGCGATGCAGATCTTCGGCCGCGGCCATCGCGTCGTCGAGGACGTGAAGCAGATCGAGTATTCGTACGGCGACCTGCTGAAGATGACGCTGGCGCTCGGGCGCCTGGCCTCGCGCGAGGTGGCAGCCGGGGAACGCGCCGGCATCCTGCTGCCCAACCTCGCGACCACGCTGGGCCTGCTGGTCGGCATGGGCGCGATGCGGCGCGTGCCGGCGATGCTCAACTTCACCGCCGGCACCGATGGCATGCAGAACGCCTGCCTCGCCGCCGGCATCCGCACCGTGTTCACCTCGCGCCAGTTCCTCGAGCAGGCACGGCTGGAACAGACCGTCGCGGCGCTGCGCGACATCCGGGTGATCCACCTGGAAGACCTGCGCGCCGGCTTCGGCCTGGGCGACCGCCTGTGGCTGCTGGCGATGCTCGCCTTCCCGCGCCTGGTCGGTCGCGACGTCGATCCGGAAGAGGCGGCGGTGGTGCTGTTCACCTCCGGCTCCGAGGGCAAGCCGAAGGGGGTCGTGCTCTCGCACCGGGCGCTGCTGTCGAACATCGCGCAGGTACGCTCGGTGATCGACATCGCGCCGAACGACAAGGTGCTCAATGCGCTGCCGATGTTCCACTCGTTCGGGCTCACCGGTGGCGCGCTGCTGCCACTCGCCACCGGCACCGGCGTGTTCCTCTATCCCTCTCCGCTGCACTACCGGGTGATCCCGGAAGTGATCTACGACCGCGGCTGCAGCGTGCTGTTCGGCACCAGCACCTTCCTCGGCAACTACGGCAAGCATGCGCACCCGTACGACTTCTACCGGCTGCGCTACGTGGTCGCCGGCGCGGAGAAGCTGTCCGACACGGTACGCGACACCTGGGTGGAGAAGTTCGGCATCCGCATCCTGGAAGGCTATGGCGCTACCGAGACCGCGCCGGTGATCGCGGTCAACACGCCGATGGCGTTCCGGCGCGGCACGGTCGGCCAGTTGCTGCCCTCCATGCAGGGACTGCTGGTGCCGGTGCCCGGCATCGAGCGCGGCGGCATGCTGCACGTGAGCGGGCCGAACCTGATGTCGGGTTACCTGCGGGTGGAAAAGCCGGGCGTCCTCGAGCCGCCGAAGTCGGCGCTCGGCGAGGGCTGGTACGAAACCGGCGACATCTGCGACATCGATGCCGATGGATTCGTCACCATCCTCGGCCGGGTCAAGCGCTTCGCGAAGATCGCCGGCGAGATGGTGTCGCTGGAAGTGGTCGAGAAGCTCGCACTGGCCGCCTCGGCGGAGGGCCAGCACGCAGCGACCGCCATCCCCGACCCGCAGCGCGGCGAGACCATCGTGCTGTTCTCCACCGACACCGCGCTGACACGGGATCGCCTGCAGCAGGCCGCGCGCAGCGGTGGCCTGCCCGAGATCACGGTGCCGCGCATCGTGGTGATCGTCGATGCGCTGCCGCTTCTGGGCACCGGCAAGATCGACTACACCACGCTGCGTACCCGGGCCCTCGCCGGCACCGGGGCGGGTACCGGAGCCTCCCCGGCCTGATCCCGGATCCGGCCGCGGGGCTCAAGTCGAGGGCAGCCGGGACGATAAGGTGACATCCGCGCACCGTCCCGCGCGCCGCACCCGCCCCGATGCCCTCGTCCGCAGCTTCCGCAGCGAATGCCACCGCGATTGTCCCCCGTTCGGGGAGCGCTGCGACGCAATCGTCGGCATCCGGCTCGGCATCGGGCGCTTCCTCGACCGTCAGTGCCCTGCCGCGCGGCCAGCAGCCGGTGAAGATCGGCCGCTTCGAAGTGAGCCGCGTGCTCGGCCACGGCATGCAGTCGATCGTCTACCTGGCGACCGACCCGATGCTCGAGCGCGAAGTGGCGATCAAGGCGCTGCCGAACACGGCAGCGGCCGACGCCCGCCAGCTGCTGGCCGAGGCGCGCATCGCCGGCCGGCTGCGGCACCCGCACATCGTGCCGGCGTTCGACGTCGGCGAGCACGAGGGCCACCCCTACCTGGTGTTCGAGTTCGTGGATGGAGACACGCTCGCCGGCTTCCTGAAGAAGACCGGCGCGGTGTCGCCGCAACGCGCGGTCGCCATGATGGCGCGTATCCTCGACGCGATCGGCTATGCGCATGAACAGGGTGTGGTGCACCGCGACCTGAAGCCGGCCAACATCATCGTCGACGAGGACGACTTCCCGCGCGTGATGGACTTCGGCGTCGCACTGCGCGTGAGCAGCCAGGCTGCGCCGGACATGACTCTGGTCGGCACGCCGGCCTACATGGCACCGGAATACGTGAAGACGGGCACCAGCACCGCCGGCAACGACCTGTTCGCCTGCGGCCTGCTGCTCGCCGAGATGCTCACCGGGCGCCGGGTGATCGTCGCCGCCAACGCGATCGAGGCGATCAACGCGCTGCTGAACGATCCGATCGAAATGCCGGATGCGCCGCAGCCGATCGACGAACGCCTGGCCGCGGTGGTGCGCAAGGCGATCGCGCGCGAACCCGCCGACCGGTTCGCGTCGGCCGCGCAGATGAAGTCGGCACTGGAGGGCTGCCTCGCCGACGCCTCCACTCCGGACGCCGACAGCGCCGGAAAGGGAAGGGTCGGCAACAGCACGCTCGAGTTCCTGCTGCGGCGGATGCGCCACCGCACCGATTTCCCGGCGCTGTCCGGCGCGATCTCGGCGGTCAACAAGGCGCTCGCGTCCGAGAGCGAGAGCATCGCGACGCTGGCCAACACCATCCTGCAGGACTTCGCGCTCACCAACAAGATCCTGCGGCTGGTCAACTCGGCCGGGTTCGGCGGTTCGAGCGGGCGCATCAGCACCATCTCGCGCGCAGTGCAGATCCTCGGCTTCGACCAGGTACGCAACATCGCGGTCAGCCTGATGCTGTTCGAGCACCTGCAGAACAAGGCGCAGGCGAGCGCGCTGCGCGACGAGTTCATGAAGACGCTGTTCTCCGGCGTGCTGGCGCGCGCGGCCGCCCCTAAGGCCGCCCTGCGCGACCCGGAAGAGGCATTCGTCTGCGCGCTGTTCCACAACCTCGGCAGGCTGCTCTGCCTGTTCTACTTCCCGGAGGAATGGGCGGAGATCCAGCGGCTGGTGACCGAGGAGCGCAATGACGAAGCCGTCGCCGCACGGCGCGTGCTCGGTGCCTCCTTCGAGCAGCTGGGCACCGGCACCGCCGAGGCCTGGGGCTTCCCGAAGAAGATCTGCTACAGCATGAAGTCGCTGCCACCCGGTTCCGTGCGCAAGGCGACATCGCAGGACGACGGGCTGCGCCTGGTGTCGACCTTCGCCTCCGAGGTCTCGGCCGCGGCCGGCGGCGACGATGGCGAGCGGGCCGCGGCGTTCGCGCGTATCGGCAGCCGCTACAAGGGCGCGCTGCCCTTCGATGGCGACCAGATCGGGACGCTGGTCACCGATTCGCTGTCGAGCCTCAGCACCTACGCCTCGGCGCTGAACCTGAACGTGTCGCAGAGCGGCTTCGGCCGGGTCCTGCTCAGGCTGGGCGTACCGGTCAAGCCGGCGCGAAAGGCCGATGCCGGCGCGGCCGCCGGCACCGCCGCTTCCGCCGACCCGGGCGACGGCAGCGCTGCCGCCTCGATGGACACCGGCGACCTGGGCGTGCTGCGCGACCCGTCCGAGGAGACGATTGCACCTTGCGCCTCGGCACCGGTGGACGCGCAGGCCGAACTTTCGTCCGGCATCCAGGACCTGAGCAACGCGCTGGTCGAAGGCATGCCGATGAACGAGGTGCTGCGCATCGTGCTGGAGACGATGTATCGCGCGATCGGCTTCCGCCGCGTGCTGCTTTGCGTGCGCGACGTCAAGGCCAACACGATGAGCGGCCGCTTCGGGTTCGGGCAGGATGCATCGGCCGTGGCCAGGCGGTTCAGCTTCTCGATGCAGTTCAAGCCGGACGTGTTCTTCGCAGCGCTGACCAAGAACGCGGACATCCTGATCACCGACGTGGACGACCCGAAGATCGCCTCACGCGTGCCCGAGTGGTACCGCACCTCGGTGGGCGCACGCACCTTCATCGTGTTCCCGCTGGTGGTCAACGAGAAGCCGTTCGGGCTGATCTATGCCGACGCGGAACTGCCGGGGCAGATCGAGATCTCGCCGAACGTGCTGAAGCTGTTGCGCACCCTGCGCAACCAGGCGGTGCTGGCGATCAAGCAGGCGCGCTGAGGCGCCCGCCAGCGCGGCTCAGCGGCGGCCGCGGATGCCGCGGTAGACGTCGAGCATCCGCGGCAGCAGCGCCCAGGCGACCCGCGCCCGCGGTGCACGCAGCGCGCGCCAGGCAGCCCAGACGCGCAGCCCGCCCTGGGCGAGCGACAGGGCACCGCGCGGACGCACCAGGACGAGGGCGACCAGCACGGCGACACCCGCGGCCGGGTTGAGCTTCAGCCAGCGCACGCCGCCCAGCGCACGGTCGGCGATGCGGATCGGCGTATCGAGCCCGCGCACGCCCGCGGCGATCGCCGCGCGCTGGCTGTCGGCGCGCTGGCGCAACCGCTCGCGCCGCACGGCCAGTTCGACCAGCCGGCTGCCGATCATCGCGGCGCAGCCGCGCCGGTGCCGTCGCTTCCGGGCTTGCCGCTGCCCAGCGCCTCGCGGTCGCGGGCGAGCGTCTCTAGCGTGGCGGCGAACAGGCCGGGCGAGGTGCGGGCGTAGCGCCGTGCCAGCCATGCGCAGCCTGCGCTGGCCAGCAGGAAGAACATACTCAGCAGCCCGACGGCGACGGTCGGGCTGCGATCCCAGAAGGCGACGATGATCAGCAGCGCCAGCAGCACCGTGCCGACGAACAGGCAGAACAGCGCGCCGACGCCGAAGGCGACGATCGCCGCCAGCCGCCAGCCCGCCTCCTGCGCATCGGCGGACAGCAGTTCGAGCCGCGTCTGCAGCGCGGCGACCGATGCGCCGACCAGGCTGCGGACGGACTGGATCACGCCGGGGGATGCCCCTCCCTCGGACCCACCCGTACCTTCAGGCTCGGACACGGAACGCGGACGTCCGACGGTCGACGCGCCGGACGGTCAGCGACGGGCGATCAGCAGCCCGATGATCATGCCGACGGCGGCGCCGATGCCGACCGCGGTCCACGGCTTGTCGTGCACGAAGTCGTCGGTCGCACGCGCAGCCTGTTTCGTCTTGTCGACCATGAGGGCTTCGGCGTCGCGCAGCGCGAGCCGCGCCGAACGCAACGAGTCCTCGGCCTTAGCGCGTACTTCGCCCAGCTTCTCGCCCGCCTGGCCGGCCGTGGCCTTCACCAGGGCCTCTGCATCGGAGACAACGGTCTTGAGGTCAACGATGAGCTTGTCGCGGTTTACGTCATTCATTGGAATCTCCGCCTCGTCGAGTCGGGTCGTCATGTGGGATTGCAGGCTACCGCAAATACAAGCCGCGGTGCAATCGACGCCCGGCTGCGCGCCACCGCGAGCCCGGGCCGAGCGGCGCGAGGCGATGCGCACCCTCCTGCGGGCTTTGCCCTAACATGCGCCTCATCGGCATGTGCCGCGATCGCGTGGAGGACAGGATGCTGACCCGGGAATCGTTGCGCACCGCAGTTGCGGCCCTGCTGTCCGGCGCCGCGGCCTTCGCGAGCGCCCAGCCGGCCTTCCCCGACCGTCCGCTACGCCTGGTCGTGCCCTACGCGACCGGCGGCAGCACCGACCTGCTGGCCCGGCTGGTAGGCCCGAAGCTCACCGAGCGCTGGGGCCAGCAGGTGATCGTCGACAACCGGCCCGGGGGCAACACGATCATCGGCACCCAGGCGGCCGCGCGTGCGCAGCCCGACGGCCACACCGTGCTGCTGATGGCGATCGCGCATACCATCATCCCGAACCTGATGAAGGTGCCCTACGACCCGCTGCGCGACTTCACGCCACTGGCGACGATCAGCCGCGGCGAACTGGTCCTGGTGGTGCATCCGTCCGTGCAGGCGCACTCGCTGCAGGAACTGGTCGGCCTCGCCCGCGCGAGGCCCGGGCATTTCAACTATGCATCGGCCAGCACCGGCGGTCCGCTGCACCTGGCCGGCGAACTGTTCAACATGCTGGGCGGGGTGAAGACCACGCACGTTCCGTACAAGGGCGGCGGTCCGGCGATGACCGACCTGCTCGGTGGCCATGTGCAGATGATGTTCGCTGCGACCGCCGAGGCCATTCCCAACATCCGGGCCGGACGGCTGCGCGCGCTGGCGGTGTCCGGCGACACCCGCTTGCCCACCCTGGCGCAGGTTCCGACCTTCGCGGAAGCCGGCATGCCGGGCTTCACCGCGAAGAACTGGTTCGGCCTGCTCGGCCCGGCCGGCCTGCCTGCGGGGGTGGTCGAACGCTGGTCCGGCGCGATGGCTGCGGTACTGGCCGCTCCCGACATCCGCGAACGCATGCAGGCGCACGGCATGGAGCCCTGGATCTCCTCGCCCGCTGCGTTCGACGCGCTGCTGAAGTCCGACCTCGCGCTCTACGCGAAGATCGTCCGGACCGCCGGCATCCGCCTCGAGAACTGAAGCTGGCGCGCGCTCAGGATATGGCCTGGTAATACAGGTTCTGCGGATGGTTGGCCTGCGCGAAGAAGAACCATCTCTCGGCCAGCAGGCCGACGTACTGCACCGCGAACGCCAGCGCTAGCACCGCCGCCGCGCCGCTCGAGGCGCCCAGCCAGAGCAGTAGCGCCGGCAGCGGGAAAGCGAGCAGCAGGAAGGCCCACTTCACCGAACGCAGGAAACCGCGCGTGCGGCCGTGCGAGAACTCGCGCGTGTTGAACGAGCCCCCCATCGCCCCCTGCGATTTCTGCTGCACCTTCGGATGCTTGACGCCGATCGCCGACTGCACCGTCGACTTCGGGCGCAGCCGCGCGTTGCGCGCGAGCATCGCGGCGCGCACCGCCAGCGCCACGGTGGTGAGGCCGATCGACCAGGTGGCCAGCACCTCGGTGTACGCGGGCGCGAGCAGCGAGGCGAGTAGCGTGGCGAAGGTGAAGCCGGATGCGCAGCCGAGCAGGAAGTAGTTCACCAGGGTCAGCGGCGACGCCCATTCCTGCAGGAAGCGCAGGCAGGCATAGATCATCCCGGTGCAGACGAACAGCGCGATGCACGCGATCAGCGCCAGCACGCCCAGCGGGATCGACCAGACGGACCCGGTCGCGTAGGTGAAGCCGTAGGCCGCGACACTGGCGAGGAAGGCTGGCAGGACGATCACCTCGCGCGACAGCCAGGAGGTGCGCCACATCGTGGCCGCGCGCCAGGCGCGCTCCGGACGACCGAGATGCCAGAACGACGCCAGCAGCCCGAGCGCCGCGAACAGCACCGACATCGCGCAGCCGGCGACAATGAAAGAGGGCATCGGCAGTTCGGACAGCCCGATGTAGGACACGAGGTCGATCGCGAACACCGCCAGGAACAGGCCCTGCGCGACGCCGATCAGCGTGGTGAGGAAGATCACGGAGAACGCGGGATGCATGTCAGCGCCCCCCCGCGGCCGGTGCCGATGCAGGATCGGCGGCAGCCTGCGCCTCCGCGATCAGCGCCGCCAGCGTGCCCGGGATGCGGCCGTCCACGTTGAGCGGCGAGTCGATCCGGCTGACCTGGTCGGCATCCACCGCCACCGTGCCCTTGCGCCGCGGCAGGTAGTGGTTGGCCGGTTCGGTGCCCCACTCCGGCATCAGCGCGTAGCCGCCGCGCTCGCGGATCGCGCGCGACACTTCCGAGTCGGGATCGTGGATGTCGCCGTACAGGCGGGCATTGGTCGGGCAGGCCACCACGCAGGCGGGCTTGCGCTGCGCCTCGGGGATCGCCTGGTCGTAGATGCGGTCGACGCACAGGGTGCACTTCTTCATCACCTGCTGCTTCTCGTCGATCTCGCGCGCGCCGTACGGGCAGGCCCAGGCGCAGTACTTGCAGCCGATGCACTTGTCGTAGTCGACCAGCACGATGCCGTCTTCCTTGCGCTTGTAGGACGCGCCGGTCGGGCACACCGGCACGCACGGCGGGTCTTCGCAGTGCAGGCAGGACTTCGGGAAGTGGACCGTCTCGGTGCACGGGAACTCGCCGACCTCGTAGGTCTGCACCCGGTTGAAGAAGGTGCCGGTCGGATCCTTGTCGTACGGGTTCTCGTCGCTGAGGAAGCCGGCCACGCCGGAGGTGTTCCATTCCTTGCAACTGGTGACGCAGGCGTGGCAGCCGACGCAGACGTTCAGGTCGATGACCAATGCAAGCTGGGTCAACGCGTTTCTCCCTTCTTCAGTTCACGGCTCACCGCGGACATCTCGGTGGCCAGGCCCTTGCCGGCGAAGAACGCCTGCCAGCCGCGGCGCGTCGGGGCGGTGCCGGGCATCGCCGGCATCGACTCGAACTGCGGGAAGCTTTCCTTCGGCTCGTCCGGGCCTGCCTTGCTGATGCGCACCCGTACATCGTACCAGCCGGCCTGGCCGGTGATCGGGTCCGAATTCGAGAGGCGCGCGCCCGAGGCATCGGCAGGCAGTTCTTCCGAGATCAGGTGGTTGAGCAGGAAGCCCTTCTGCGACTCGTTCGCCTCGGGCCCGAGGTTCCAGGCACCCTTTGCCTTGCCGATCGCGTTCCAGGTCCAGACGGTGCCGGGTTCTACCGCCTCGGTGTAGCGGCACAGGCAGCGCACCCGGCCATGCATCGATTCCACCCAGATCCAGTCGTCGTCGGCGATGCCGGCCGCCTGCGCGGTCACCGGGTTCACCATCAGGTAGTTGTGCGCATGGATCTGCCGCAGCCAGGCGTTCTGCGAGTCCCAGGAGTGGTACATCGCCATCGGGCGCTGGGTCACCGCATTGAGCGGGTAGCGTTCGCGGTCGGTCGCCTGCGCCTCGAGCGGCGAGTACCAGAACGGCAGCGGATCGAAGTAGGTCTCGACCCGCGTGCGCAGCGACTCGGGCGGCCGGCGCGTGCTGGCGCCCTTGCCCTGCGCGGCCAGCCGGAACTTCTGCAGCACCTCGCAGTACAGCTGGATCACCACGGGATCCGGGTGCATGCGCAGCTTGTTCTTCACCGCCCAGTCGTTGTAGCCCTGGTTCCAGTTGCGCATGTACTGGTGTTCCGGCGGCATCGCGTAATGGAACACGCAGTTGTTCTTCGCGTACATCTCCCACTGGTCCGGGTTGGGCTCTCCGACCAGCGCCTTGTCGCCGTTCGCGCCACGGTAGCCGGCGAGGAAGCCGACGCCGGAGTCGGGCGCGGTCTGGAAGTTGATCACGAAGTCCTTGTAGTCCTTGAACTTGCGCGACCCGTCCGCCGCCGTGAACGCGGGGAACTTCAGGCGCGAGGCCAGTTCGACCACCACGTCCTGGAACGCCCTGCAGTCGCCCTTCGGCGGCACCACCGGCACGCGCACCGAATCGCAGGGGCCGTCGAACTCGGAGATCGGCCGGTCGAGCAGCGACATCGCGTCGTAGCGCTCGAGGTAGGTCGTGTCGGGCAGCACGAGGTCGGCGTAGGCGCACATCTCGGACTGGAACGCGTCGCAGACGATGATGAACGGGATCCTGTACTGGCCGTCGGCGTCCTTGTCGTTGAGCATCTTCCGCACTTCGGAGGTGTTCATCGACGAGTTCCAGGCCATGTTGGCCATGAACATCAGCAGCGTGTCGATCCGGTACGGGTCGCCGCGCCAGGCGTTGGTGATCACGTTGTGCATCATCCCGTGCACCGCCAGCGGGTGCTCCCAGGAGAAGGCCTTGTCGATGCGCTCCGGCCGGCCTTCGGCATCGATGAACAGGTCGTCCGGCCCGGCCGGGAAACCGAGCGGCGCACCGCCCAGCGGCGTGTCCGGCTTCACCATGTCGGGCGAGTTGGGCACGCGCGCGATCACCGGCGGCGTACCGCGCGGGTACGGCGCCTTGTGGCGGAAGCCGCCCGGGCGGTCGATGGTCCCGAGCAGGGTCATCAGGATCGACAGCGCGCGGATGGTCTGGAAGCCGTTCGAGTGCGCGGCCAGGCCGCGCATCGCATGGAAGGCCACCGGGTTGCCGGTGACGCGGTCGTGCTTCCTGCCCCAGGAATCGGTCCAGGCGATCGGCAGCTCGATCCGATGGTCGCGCGCCATCACGCCCAGTTCGGTCGCCAGCCGGCGGATGGTGTCGGCCGGGATCCCGGTGATGCCGGCCGCCCATTCCGGCGTGTTCTCGACCAGGCGCTCGGCGAGCAGCTGGAACGCCGGCTTCACCGGCGTGCCGTCTTGCAGACGGAAGCTGCCGAACAGCTGCGGGTCGCTGTCGCCGACATGGTTGACCACCGGCTTGCCGCTGTGCCGGTCCCACCAGAGCTGGTTGTGCTGGCGGAACGGGTTCATGTGGGCGAGGCCCTCGCCACCCACCGTCATGCCGTGCGACTCGCTGTCCGGATCGACGTTCACCAGGTAGCCGGCGTTCGAGTAGCGGGCGACGAAGTCGCGGTCGTACAGGCCGAGCCGGATCAGTTCATGGCACAGGGCGAGGATCAGCGCGCCATCGGTGCCCGGCCGGATCGGGATCCACTCGTCGGCGATCGCCGAGTAGCCGTTGCGCACCGGATTGACCGAGATGAACCTGCCGCCATCGCGCTTGAACTTCGACAGCGCCATCTTCAGCGGGTTCGAGTGATGGTCTTCGGCGGTGCCGATCATCACGAACAGCTTCGCCCGGTCCAGGTCGGGCCCGCCGAACTCCCAGAACGAGCCGCCGATCGTGTAGATCATGCCGGCGGCCATGTTCACCGAACAGAAACCGCCGTGCGCCGCATAGTTCGGCGTGCCGAACTGACGCGCGAACAGGCCGGTGAGCGCCTGCATCTGGTCGCGGCCGGTGAACAGCGCGAACTTCTTCGGGTCGGTCGAGCGGATCTTCGCCAGCCGCTCGGTCATCAGGTCGAACGCGCGGTCCCAGGCGATCACCTCGAACGCGGCAGCGCCCCGCTCGGAGCCCGGCTTGCGCAGCAGCGGCTGGGTGAGCCGGGCCGGCGAGTACTGCTTCATGATGCCCGAGGCGCCCTTGGCGCACATCACGCCCTTGTTCAGCGGGTGGTCCGGGTTGCCCTCGATGTAGCGCACCTCGTCGTTGCGCAGGGTCACCCGGATGCCGCAGCGGCAGGCGCACATGTAGCAGGTGGTGTTCTTCGTGCGGATGGTCGCACCCGCGTCGCCTTCTCGTTCGGCGGGACGGTCGTGCTGCAGCTTCAGCGGTGGCGGTGCGGATGTGTCCAATGCGGTCTCCCGGGGGCTGCGGCGCCCGGGGACCCGGCGACGCACGCGTTGCGGAGGATGGTACCGGCTGCCCGGCGGACGCGTGCTCAGTATCGTTTATGGGTGCATAAGCGGACTGTGCAGCGGAGCGGACATACTTCACGGCGCACGCCGGCCTTGGCAGGTACAACCGCGCATCGCCCTGTTCCGCTGGATTGCCGATGACGTCCTTCCGCCTGCCCGTCCTTGCCGCCCCTTTCCTGTTCCTGGCACCGGCCGCCGCGATGGCTGCCCTCTGCTCCGGGGTATCGGTCGGCACGTCCGCGACCAGCGATGTCAGGCTGCTCGGCACGGATTCCTCCGCCTGCGTGATCTCGACCGTGATGAGCCCGCAGCAGTTCGGCGGAAACACGAGCGGCTTCTCGTCCGCGTTCAGCGGTTCGGGCACCGGGCCCTGGTCGCTGATCACCGGCTACGACGGCAACGGCAACGTGCTGCCGGGTGCGCCGAACGTGCTGCCGGGCGTCACCTTCACCTCGACGCTCGCGCGCACCTCCAGCACGATGGGCACCTGGTCGATCGCCGCGTCCGCCCCGGTCACGCTCGACCTCGTGTTCGCGATGCACGGCGCGAACCGCTCGGGCAGCTTCCTGTTCGACGACCTGTCCCTTCCCGGCGCCAATGCCACCGGCACCTGGGAGATCAAGTGGGTGAACAACGGCGGCAACGTGCCCGACTATACGAACCTGAAGGTCTTCGGGCGCGACGCGATGGTCACCACCGTGCCGGTGCCGGGCGCAGCCTTGCTGATGCTGGGCGGCCTCGCGGGCCTGGGCCTCGCCTGGCACCGCCGAAGCGCCTGAGCGGCAGTGGCTGCGTGGGACGCACGCCGGTCATTCCAGCCTGATTGCCTGGGTTCAACGCAGGAATTCCTTCTGCCAGGCCTTGTAGTCGCCCGCACGAGTCACCGCGTCCATCTGCTCGGCACTGGCGATCTTCGACTTGAGGTCGGCGGGCGCACCGCCGTTGAACAGGTGGGTGTAGACCTCGGCCAGCGTCTTCACCACCGCCGCCGTCGGCTGGTGGCCCTGCAGCAGCACTCGGCCACCGTTGGCGGCGAACTGCTCGCGGGTGATCGAGGCCGGCGCCGAACCGATGATGACCGGCAGGCCGGTCGCTGCACGGATCGCCGCGAGTTGCTCCAGACTTTCCAGGCCGACCACGAACACGCAGTCGACGCCGGCCCCGGCATAGGCGTTCAGCCGCGCGATCGCCCCCTCGATGCCTTCGCCGCGGATCGCCGAGGTGCGGCCGGCGATGACCAGCGAAGGATCGCGGCGTGCGGCCAGCGCCGCCTTCATCTTGCCCACGCCCTCGGCGATCGGGATGAAGGATTCGCCGCTGCTGCCGAAAGGCGTGGGCAGCGCGGTGTCCTCGATCGACAGGCAGGACACGCCCGCGTGCTCGCATTCCTCGACCGTGCGCATCACGTTCAGCGCATTGCCGTAGCCATGGTCGGCATCGACGATCAGCGAAAGGTCGCTCGCGCGCTGGATGCGCCGGACCTGATCGGCGAACTCGGTGAGCGTGAGAACGATCAGGTCGGGCGCGGCGAGCGTCGTGCTGGACGCGACCGAGCCGGCTAGGATGCCCAACTCGTAGCCGACCGAACGCGCGAGCCGCGCCGACAGGCCGTCGAACACGCTGGCGGGCGACCTGCATTCGGTGCCGGCGAGGATCGCGCGGAACCGCTGGCGTTGTTCGGTGGCAGTCATCATGGTCGGTTCCCGGTTGCTGGAAGGGGTGGCATGGCGCGAGGCATGGCTCGACCCGCGCCGGGCTTCACGGTCAGGTCGAGCCGCGCTCGATCCACTTGTTCACCACCGGCATGTTGAAGGTCGCGAGCTGGTCGATCAGCCGCGCGGGTTCCTCGTCGGTCAGCACCATGCTCCGGTGCTTAGGGTGCACGAACCCCTGCGACACGCAATGGTCCAGGAAGCCGAGCAGCTGGTCGTAGTAGCCGGCCACGTTGAGCAGGCCGCACGGCTTCGAGTGGTAGCCGAGCTGCGACCAGGTGAGCACCTCGAAGAACTCCTCGAACGTGCCCAGGCCGCCGGGCAGCGCGACGAAGGCATCGGACAACTCGGCCATCATCGCCTTGCGCTCGTGCATCGACTCGACCACGCGCAACTCGGTGAGGCCGGTGTGGGCCACTTCCTTCTCGACCAGCCTGCGCGGCGTCACGCCGATCACCCGCCCGCCGGCGGCCATTGCGGCATCGCCGATGACGCCCATCAGGCCGACCCGCCCGCCGCCGTACACGAGCGTGCAGTCGGCCTCGACGATCTGGCGCGCCAGCATCTCGGCGGCTGCGCGGTACTCGAGCAGCACGCCCGGGTTCGATCCGCAGAACACGCAAACAGCCTTCATTCCATCCTCTCCCGGCCTCGCCCTGCATCGGGCAGCGCCCGGCTCGCCCGCGCTCGATCGAACGCAGGGGCAGGCTGCCGGATTGTCGTACAGATGCCGATGCTTCGCCACAGTCGCCGCAACGGCGCCCCGGACGGCATCCGGGCGGACGAAACGGATGGCCGGATCGCCGAAAGTGTAAAGTTCTGCCGGTCCCGGCCGTTCAGACACCCGGGCTCGGGATTCCCGCCGGATGGCCAGGCGCCCGCGCGGTGCAGCCGCGCGCCCGGCCACCCTGCCG
>JAJTHE010000029.1 GCA_021298815.1 Betaproteobacteria bacterium
CCGACATCGCGCCGGGCTACGACCACATCACCAGCGCGATCGGCGCGGCGATGATCGGCTGGTACGGCACCGCGATGCTCTGCTACGTGACGCCGAAGGAACACCTCGGCCTGCCGGACAAGAAGGACGTCAAGGACGGCATCATCGCCTACAAGATCGCCGCCCATGCCGCCGACCTGGCGAAGGGCCATCCCGGCGCACAGGTGCGCGACAACGCCCTGTCCAAGGCCCGCTTCGAGTTCCGCTGGGAAGACCAGTTCAACCTCGGCCTCGATCCCGACACCGCCAAGGACTTCCACGACGAGACCCTGCCGCAGGAAGGCGCCAAGCTCGCGCACTTCTGCTCCATGTGCGGCCCGCACTTCTGCTCGATGAAGATCACCCAGGACGTGCGCGAATACGCCGCCACGCTTGGCGTCTCCGAGACCGATGCGCTCGAGAAGGGCATGCAGGAGAAGTCGGAAGAGTTCAAGGACAAGGGCGCCGAGATCTACCACCGCGCGTGACGCCACCGCCGAGGGGCGCGCCGCGAGGCGCGCTCACTCGGCGATCACGGCGCCGGTTGAAGCGCGGGCTGATCGAGCGTGATGCGCAGTCCGCGTGGTTGGGTGTGGAACTGGAACCTGCCGGAGACACGTTCCCCGATCAGGCCGAAGCCGTACTCGCCTTTCTCCGCCGGGAGCGGCCCGAACTCGAGCGGCTCTGCGCATTCCCGGGGCTGGACGAGTGTGTTCTCGATTTTGCGGTGGACTTCGTCGAGGGGGCATCCATACTGTCACTGCATCTTCCAGCCGACCTGGTCGAGAGGAACATCGGCTTGAACGTCATCCGTCTGGCGACGGTGCTCGTCGCCTGCCTCCTGTCGGCCACCGCATTCGCCCAGACACGAGCGGACGTGTGCACGCCCGACGTCTACGAGGCGGTGAAACAGCACCTGCAGATCGACCGCTTCGCGCCGAGACGGGGCGACGGCATTGTCATCGCCGCCGCGTGCCGGATCTGGCCGCATCAGCCCGACTCGCTGCTGGCGGCCTTCGCCTACGACGAAGGCGTCGAATACGAGAAGCGCCTGATCGTGCTGGTGCTCGACGCGAAGACGAAGCGCGTCATCAGCAGCTTTCGGGATGTCATCGGGGAAGATGCGGTCATCGAAGTCGGCGAGCACAGCCTCGCGCTCGATACGGCACGCTATCAGCTCGGCGAACAGGCTCGCGCGTTCGGCGTCCGGTTCCAGAGCGCTGCCCGCGGGGCGAGTTGCGGGCAGGGTTATTGGGGCAACGAACTCACCCTGTTTCTTCCGGAGGGCAGCACCCTTCGCCCGGTGGCGGGGCTCAACCTCTCCTTCACGCGCTGGCTGGTAGGCTGCCCGGCGACCGCGCTCGATCGCGCGCTCTGGGAGGATGCACAGCTCACCGTGCGCGTTGGCACCACCCGCACCAACGGGCTGTTCGACCTGATCGTCACGGCCAGCATCGGCGTCGCCGCGGAGAATGTATCGCCCGGACGGCGGAAGGACCGCGTCGAGCGGCATACCCTGCGCTACGACGGCAAGGTCTACACGCGGGGCAAGGCGGTTCCGTGGTGGTTGTACTGAGCGGTCCGCGTGCCTTCGAGCACGGCGGGATTGTTCGACGGTTGAGGGGGCGATCGGCGGGTGCGCCAGGCTTTCCCGCTGCGCGGTGGCGACCGCGCTCATGTCGCCTCGGCGGCGTGCGCCGGGGGGCGATTCTCTCGGGTCTTCAGGGGCACGAAGACCCGGGGCTGTTCAGGGGATCAATCAACGTATGCAATGCGTGCTTCGGGCTCGCGGCAAGGCCTTCATCAAGGCGGTCGCTGCCACCGGTGAGCGTGGGCTGATGGAGCTCGTCATGGCCACCCATGCCGGCACCACCACCGAAGAATTCGCAGCCAGCGTACGCCAGTGGGTGAATACGGCGCGTCACCCGACGCTCAAGCGTCCCTACACCGAGCTTGTCTACCAGCCGATGCTGGAACTGCTCGCCTACCTGCGCGCCAATGGCTTCAAGACCTATATCGTCTCCGGCGGCGGCATCGAGTTCATGCGCGTGTTCGCCGAGGAGGTTTACGGTGTGCCGCCCGAGCAGGTGATCGGCTCGACCATCGCCACCCGGTACGAACTGCGCGACGGCACGCCGGTGATCGTGCGCGAGCCGAATCTCGATTTCATCGACGACAAGGCCGGCAAGCCGCTCGCCATCAACAAGTTCATCGGCCGGCGGCCGGTCATGGCCTTCGGCAACTCGGACGGCGATTTCGAGATGCTGGAGTGGACGACTGCGGGCACGGGTCCGCGCCTGGCGGCGATCGTCCATCACGACGATGCAGCCCGCGAGTTCGCGTATGACCGGGATTCGCATATCGGCAGACTGCGCCGCGGCCTCGACGAGGGGCCGAAGCGGGGTTGGCTGATCCTCAGCATGAAGGACGACTGGAAGGCCGTTTATCCCGTCCCGGCACGCTGACGCCGCCCCACGCTACCGCACGCGCGTGCCATGCCGCGCGCTACCTGTTGCGCCGAAGTCTTGGTCGGCGGCAGCGTCTGAAGCGGGTGTTCGGCATCGAGATCGAGAGTTGTGCGCGTTGCGGGGCGCGGCTGAAGATCGTGGCGAGCATCGAGGATCCCAGGGTGATTGCGCGCATCCTGGCGCATCGGGATCGGGCATCGGGCAGGCTGCGGCCACAGCGCGCGCAGCATGCGGCTCGTGCACCGCCGGGTGAGTGGGAGGTGTGACTGGGCGCAGCGACGCTACTGGGAGGGCATCGGCAGGTCGAGCGCACACCGTGCACTGGCCCTACCGGTGCAGGGCGTGGCGCGTCGCGCTCGACGATCGGGGCGCCGGTGATGACGGGCGACGCGGGCGCCATCGAGCGCTGTCGGGCCGGGGTGGCCGGCGGATGCGGAGCCGATGGTTGCCCGTGCGGCGCGTCGGCGCGAGGCTGGCCGGCCTGCTGGCAGCAGCGCGTGGGGCTCGCAGGGGTGCGGGCCTCTACGAAGATGCTATCCGCGACGTCCATCAGCGCCCTGCCCTCTCAGGCGGCGGGTAGGTCCGAGACGATGCGCTCGAGCACGCCTTTGACTTCGTCTGCCGCGCGCGACAGCGCAGCCGATGTGCTCCACACCACCGCAAGAGATCGCACGATCGTCGGCTCGACGATCGGCAGAATGGCCAGGCCGTCCACCAGCACGGGCGCAGGCCCCACCCAGGGCTGGATGCTGAACGCAGCCCCGTCGCGGGCCAGCAGCGAGAGCAGACGACCTGACCCGCACTCGACGGCCGGTTGAACGGGCAGACCGGACTGCCGCGCGGCATCGTCCAGCAGCCGACGCAGGCGACTGGGTCGCATCGACATGGCCAGCGGATAGGTCACGGCTTCGCGCAAGGGCATCGGCCGCAGACCGCCGGGAATCAGATCGAGACGCCCGCAGAAGCACAGCGTCTGAGTGGTGCATGCGCTGGCATTCAGACTGGGATCGGAGTCTCCCTCCGGTAGCAGGGCTATCTCGACGACCCCGCCGCGCAGCCATTCCTGCATCGCGTAACTGTCGCCTTCCCGCATGATCAGGCGCACCAGCGGGAAACGGGAACGGACGCTGCGAAAGAGCGGCGCGGCCAGCTGACCGACCATGGACGTTGGCAATGCAACGGTCACCTCACCCTCGACCTGCTGACCGAAGGCACCGAGCGCGACTTCCGCCCGACTGACCTCGCGGAGAATATCGCGCGCGTGTTCGATCAGCAGTCGCCCCGCTGCCGTGGGCTGCACGCCGGTCGAAAGGCGATCGAGCAACCGGACGCCGAGGGACTCTTCCAGCAGGCGCATCTGACGACCCAGTGCCGGCTGCGCCACGAGCAGGCGTGCCGACGCCCGCGTGATGCTGCCCTCTTCAACCACCACCAGAAAGGCCTTCAGATACTCGAGGTCGAGAGCCATGCAATTCCTGTCTGGGAGCGGTGCCGAGATTGTATTTCTGCCGGGAAACGCTCTTTTCTACACTTGGCAGCATCAGCAACCCCATCATACCCAAGGAGGGAACTTGACCTCGAACCCGGAGAGCGGCGTGTCTGCACGGCACGAGGAACACGCCCCGCCGGCGCGACGCCGGGTTGCACTGGTGGTGATGTCGGACGAGCACTCCGGTCTGGCCATCTCCGGACACGGCCATCCCTGGATCAGGACACCCTGTATCGACGCCTTCGCCCGTGGCGCCACCAGCTTTCTGTCCGCCTACACCAACTCGCCGATCTGCATCCCCGCCCGCGCCGCCTTCACCACCGGTCGGTACGCCCACCAGACGCGAAACTGGGACAACGCGATGCCCTATGTCGGCGAGCCGCGCGGCTGGACACACCTGCTGCGCGACGCGGGCGTCGACGTCACCTCCGTCGGAAAGCTGCACTTCCGCAACGAGATCGACGACACCGGGTTCACGCGACAGTTGCTACCCATGCACGTGGTCGAAGGTCGGGGTGATGTGCTCGGCTGCGTGCGCATGCCGCTGCCGGTGAGGCACAAGGCCACGACCTTCGCGTCCGAGATCGGGATCGGCGAGAGCAGCTACACCGCGTTCGACCGATCGGTCGCAGCCACCAGCCTCGACTGGATCGGGACACAGGCTCTGCAGCCCCAGCCATGGCTGCTGTTCTCGTCCTTCGTGGCGCCTCACTTCCCGCTGATCGCGCCCGAAGCATTCGCCCGGCAGTACCGTCTGGACGACATTCCCCTGCCCAAGCGCTGTCACCCCGAAGAACGGCTGGGCGAGCATCCGTTCGACACCGCGCTGCGCGAGTGTTTCGCGCAGGAGCCCCAACTGTTCGACGACGAGCGACGGCGGCGGGCCCTGCTCAGCTACGCCGGGCTGTGCAGCTTCACCGACTGGCACTTCGGAGAACTGTGCCGTGCGCTGGAGGCATCGGGGCTGGCAGAGGACGCGCTGGTGCTCTACCTCTCCGATCATGGCGACAACATGGGCGCGCGCGGCCTATGGGGCAAGTCGACCATGTACGAGGAGTCGGCGAGGATACCGCTGCTGATGCGCGCACCCGGCTGTCGAACCCGCGCGACCGTTACCACACCGGTGTCGCTGGTGGACGTGGGCCCTACGCTGCTCGACTGGTTCGGAGTGAAGCCCCCGACCGACTGGCCCGGTCGTTCGCTGCTGGACATCGCCGAAGCACCGGATGACTGCACGCGGTGCGTGTTCTCCGAGTATCACGCCGCGGGCGCCACCACCGGCATGTTCATGCTGCGCCAGGGCGAGTGGAAGCTGATCCACTACGAAGGACTGCCTCCACAGCTGTTCAACCTGGCCAGCGATCCCGAGGAACTGCGGAATGTTGCCCGGCGACCCGAGTGCGCCGATGTGCTGCGCTCGTTGCAGAGCCAGTTGCGGGCCGTGGCCTACACCGAACGAGTCGATGCTCAGGCCAAGGCCGATCAGCTGGTGCTGATCGAAGCCTGCGGTGGACGCGGTGCGGTGGTCGCGCGCGGCGGATTTGGCGCCACGCCAGTGCCCGGCACCCCCGCGCAGTTCCTTTGAAGAGCGGCTTGCCAGGCAGATACGGAAGGAGTAACCCATGAAAACATCCCGCCGACAGGCGGCAGTCGCATGCTGCGGACTCGCCACGATGGCGGTCGTTCCGCTGCAGGTCCGGGCCGACACGTATCCTTCGCGCCCTGTCGAATTCATGGTGCCGTATCCGGCCGGCGGGCTGGTTGACGTCGCTGCACGGATCCTGGGCGAGCGGTTTCGCGAGGCGCTGGGTCAGCCGGTGGTGGTGGTCAACCGGCCGGGCGCCAGCTCGATGATCGGCACCAACGCCGTCGTCCGAGCCAAGCCGGACGGGTACTCGCTGCTGATCACCACGAGCACGCTGACGATGAACGTCGCGCTGACGCCGAAGCAGGTGTCGTTCGACGTGCTGAGCGATCTTGCACCCATCGCCATCGTGGCGACAACCTCCCAGATTCTGGTGGTTCCCGCGACTCAGCCCGTGCGCTCGGTGCGCGAGCTGATCGAGCTGGCGAAGGCGCGTCCCGGCAAGCTCACCTTCGGTTCCGGAAGCACCGGGACGCCCTCGCATCTCGCCGGCGAGCAACTGCGGTCGCTGGCGGGCGTGGACATCCTGCATGTGCCCTATAACGGCGCCCCGCCGGCGATGAACGCCCTGCTCGCTGGCGAGACCTCCATGCTGTTCTCGAACCTCGCCGTCGCAATGCCGCAAGTCCGGGCAGGCAGGATCCGTGCGCTGGCGGTTGCCAGTCCGACCCGGTCGGCGCTGGCACCGGATGTGCCGACGATGGCCGAGGCCGGAATGCCGATGGACGCCGATCAGTGGATCGGGTTCATGGCGCCTCGCGGCACGCCGACGGCGTTGATCCAGCGCATCGCCGCCGTCCTCAACACGGCGCTGGCGAGCGAGGACGTCAGGGCCGCTCTGGCGAAGAGCGGCATAGTGGCCGAGCCGTCGAGTACGCCCGCCAGTTTCGCGTCGGTGCTGCGGCAGGATATCGACCGCTACCGGAAGATCGTCCGCGACGCGAAGATCCGACTCGAGTAACTGCGAGGCCCCTGTGGACCCTTTCCCGAGACTGCAGTCGCTGCAGGCTTTTGTCTTCCGCTGCCCTGTGGTTGAGCCAGTGGTGGTCTCCTTCGGCACGATGTTCGAACGCACCATGGTTCTGGTGCGGGCCGAAGACGTCGACGGGGGTGTCGGATGGGGCGAGGTCTGGTGCAACTTTCCGGCGGTGGCGGCCGAGCACCGGGCTCGCCTGATCGACAGCGTCCTGGCGCCACTCGCGCTCAGCCGTGACTTCAGCGGCCCGGCGGAGGCCTTCCACTGGCTGACCGATCGCACGGCCATCCTGGGCATTCAGTCGGGTGAGCCCGGACCACTCGCGCAGGCGATCGCCGGCATCGACATCGCGCTATGGGATCTGGCCGCACGACGGGCAGGCCAGCCGCTGTGGGCGCTGCTGGGCGGGCAGTCGCCAACGGTGGGGGTGTACGCCAGTGGAATCAATCCCGATCGGCCGGAGATCATGGCGTTGACGAGGCGGATCGAGGGCCACAGGGCGTTCAAGCTCAAGATCGGCTTCGGGGAGCACCGTGACCTGACCAACCTCAGGTCGCTGCGCGCCGCACTGGGCCCGGATTGCAGTCTCATGGCAGACGTCAATCAGGGGTGGTCAGTCGAGGAGGCCATCAGGATGGCGCCGCTGCTGGAGCCTTTCGATCTTCAATGGCTGGAGGAGCCGCTGCGAGCGGATCGCCCGTGGAGCGAGTGGACTGCGCTCAGTCGAATCGCCGGCCCGTTGGCCGCTGGCGAGAATCTTCAGGTCGAGGCCGCCTTCGAGCTTGCGATCGATTCCGGTGCGCTGCGTGTCCTGCAGCCGGACATCGCCAAGTGGGGCGGATTCTCCGGTTGTCTGCCCGTTGCCCAGAGCGCCATGTCCCGCGGACTACGGTACTGTCCTCATTACCTCGGCGGCGGGATCGGGTTGCTGGCTTCGGCGCACTTGCTCGCTGCAGCGGGCGGAGACGGGTTACTTGAAGTCGACGCGAATCCGAACCCGCTTCGGGAGCTGCTCTGCGCCGAGGTCGGCCAGGTTCAGGAAGGCATGGTCACACTGAGCGACGCCCCAGGGCTAGGCTTGATGCCCGACCCGGCGGCGCTAGGGCGGTACGCGGCGCGCGCGTGACCGCGGGGCCGGTCGTGATGTGAAGGTACAGCCGAAGCAGGTTCGCTGCGCCTCGTCCTCGAACACATCGAGGATTATCCGAGCCCGACCGCGAGGCCGCGAGCGCATGCAGCCACGGGCTCGCTGCGGAATCAGGCTGCGCGGGATCGGGGGAAAGCGTCGAGAGCCTGCTGGTGTTGCCGCCGCATGCAGAGCGGGAGCTCGACATCCGGGTGTAGCCCGTCACGGCATTCATCAGTGCATGCAGCGTATTCGGCTGCGTGCTTGGCGAGACACACCTGTCGCCGGACACTCTGGATCGAGCCTGGGCGCGCGTGGCATGTCCCGCCGCGTGATCTCCTGGCCAGTCTGGAGAGTCCACCATGAAGCAAGCCTCAGTCGCAGCCATGAACGACTGCGCCGCGCCGCTGCTTGCGCGCCGCGCTTTCATGCGCCTGGTCGGCGGCGGTGCCGTACTGGCCGTCGGCCTCGGGACGGCCGGATGCACCGACGCCCTTCCCGAGGTGGCCGTGCAACCCTGGCGCACGGCCACCGCCGAAACCGAGCTGCGCCGCTTCATGCTGGCGCATGCGCTGCTGGCGCCCAATCCGCACAACCGCCAGCCCTGGATCGCCGACCTGCGTGAACCTGGCCGCATCCACCTGGTGTGCGACGGCGAACGCCTGCTGCCCGAGACTGATCCGTTTGGTCGACAGATCCTGATTGGCTGCGGCGCGTTCATCGAGCTGGCCGTGATCGCCGCGGCCGAGCGCGGGCACGCAGTGACCGTCACACCGTTTCCGCAAGGTGCGCCAGCCGCACGCAGCCTGCCGGCGGGTACCGTGGTGGCCACGATCGTGGTGGGGGCACCCGGCTCGGCCGCGCGCGACCGGCTGTACTCGGCGATCGTGAGGCGCCACACGGCCAAGATCGCCTATGCGGACGGCCGCGCGCTGCCGGCTGCGCTGCTGTCGGCGTGGGTGGAGACTGCTGGCCGCTACGGGCTGAAGGCCGGCACGGTGACCGCGCCCGAGCAGCTGGCGGCGCTACGCCGAATCACGCGCGAAGCCCATGAGATCGAGTGCACCACATCGGCCACCTGGCTGGAGTCGGCGCGCCTGATGCGCATCGGCCCCGACGCCATTGCCAGGCATCGCGACGGCATCAGCATGTCGAGCCCGATGATCCGCCTGCTGCACAAGGTGGGCCTGTTCGACCCGATGGAGGTGCCACGGCGTGGCCAGTCGAGCCTGCAGCGGGTCATGGACCACTGGATGCCGTTCGAGACCGGAAGCGGTTTCGTGTGGCTGGTCAGCACGGGCAACACGCGCGTGCAGCAGCTCGATGCCGGTCGCGCGTACGTGCGGCAGCATCTGTTCGCGACCGTCTCGGGCGTTGACATGCACCCGCTGTCTCAGGCGCTGCAGGAGTTCGGTGCGATGCGTGGACCCTACGCTGCAGTACACAGCGCGCTGGGCGTCGACCCAGCGCGCGGCACCGTGCAGATGCTGGCGCGTGTGGGCTATGCGAAAGAGCCGGCAGGACCCGCGCCGCGCCGTGAACTGGCCTCGCTGCTGCGTACCTGAGCACGTATCGCGCAGCCCGGATGCCCGAGCGCGCACCTTCCCGACCGGCGGATCCGCCTTCGTCCGGGCGGCACACCGCAGTAACGAAGTAAGCGCTGATGTGCGACCGCCTCGCAGGCCGATCTGTCTGCCTAACCTGCTGGAGTTTCCATGGCACAACCTGATCTTTCCGGCGGCTGCAACCGCACGCCTTCGCGCAGCCTTCTTGTTGCAGGCGGGCTGGTCCTGCTGGTGCAGGGATTCAGCATCTTCGCACCGATGGTCGTGCTCGGCGGTGCGATCCAGTGGCCCGACAGCCTCGATTTTCCGCCGGCGAGGATGCTGCCGCTGCTGCGCGAGCAACTGGAGGGCGTGCGACTCGGCTACGGGCTTTACCTCGGCTACTCGCTGCTGTTTCTGGTGACTGGCGTCCTGACGATTCGTCTGGTAGCCCGGCCCGGCCCGTTCGGAGCGCTGGCGCTGATTGCCATAGGCGCAGCTGGGGTCTCGGCGCTGGCACGAGCGATCGGCATGCTGCGCTGGCTGACAGGCAGCGTGGCGCTGGCCGAGGCCCACGCCGCCCCCGGCCTGTCTGCGGAGGGCCGTGCCGCGATCGAGACGATGCAGGCGGCCATCAACGCGTGGGGCGGCGCGATCGGCGAGACGCTGGGCGTCGCGGCCTTCGCCGCGATCTGGGCCATCGCCACGAGCCTCGTGATCCTGCGCGACCGGCAGTTGCCGGCGTGGGCGGGTGTGACGGGGCTTGCAGCGGGCGTACTGGTGGCCTTGCCTGCCCTCGAACTCTTCGGCATCGCACCGCCGGTGTCGATCGTGGTGTCCACGACGGGGCTTCAGCTCTGGTTCATGGCGCTCGGGCTGTTGTTCATCTGGCGCGCGCTGCGCAAGCCCGACTGATGTTGGCTGGCGGACTCTGATCGGCGGCTGCACGAGGACTTTGCTGCGCTCGACCCGCAAGCGCTGCAAGCGGTCTGGTCGTCTTGTCGCGTCCAGACCGCGCCGACACACAGCGCAGCGATCCAACGGCTGTCCCGGCGGTTGGCGCGGTACGCGCCCGGCCGCCGATTGCACATGCCAATGCACCGTATTCAAGCGCGCATGCACTGCATGCGGCGGTGGCGTTGTAGATCGACGTGGCGCTCCAGATACTTCGTTCGACGCGAGGATGTACATCGCGTGTTTCGCCGGTCGATCCAACCTGCCCATCGAGAAGGTCTGTCATGAATCAAGACTCGTTTCGCTCTGCGATCCTGTCGTTCTCACTGCCGTTCGTTGCCAGCATCTCAATGGCTTGCGCTGCACAGACGGCCAGCGCCCAGGAGCGGCCGCGCAACCTGGTGAGCCTGGGTGCCATCTCGCTTCCCGAGTTCGAGGGTTCCGCCGACCAGGCCCTGCGGCCATTTGCGCTGGCGCGCGTGGACTTTGGCCGCTACGGGAACTTGCGCGTGGCGGGCCAGACCGTTCTGTACAGCGTGCTGGCCGAAAGCAGCCGCTGGGCGGTCGGTCCGCTGTTGTCGATGCGCGCGGCCCGGGACGACAGTGTCGAGGACCCGGTGGTGCGCCGGTTGCGCAAGGTGGATGGCACGGTCGAGGCGGGCGCATTCGTCGAGTACCGGCTCACCGACACCCTGATGCGAGGCGATCGACTGAGCCTCGGTCTCGACGTGAAGGGTGGAGAAGGCAATCAGCTCACCTGGGGTGTTCTTTACCAGGGCCCGAAGTCCGGCAACTTCCAGTACGGCATCGACCTGCGCATGACCTACGCGAACGACAAGCACATGGAAACCTACTTTTCGATCGACGCCGACAACAGCGCGCGCAGCGGCCTGCCGACCTACAGGGCCGCCGCCGGGCTGAAGAGCACTACCATCGGATTCACCGGCTCGTACGACCTCAGCCAGCAGTGGACGCTGATCGCCCGCGTGGGCTTTACCCGTCTGGCGGCAGATGCGGCCGACAGCCCGATCGTGCGGCTGCGCGGCGACGCCAACGCCACTGCAGTCGGCCTCGCGGTCGGCTATCGATTCTGACGATCACTGCATGCGCGGCTTGCAGGCGCCGCAAGGGCCGGTCGGCGCTGCGCAAGCATCGGGTTGCGCGGCACAGACGGTCTGCAGCCCTGCAGGCAAGCGGCGCGCGTCTGGTACGGTATGATGGTGTGATCGCCCGCTGCCGGCACGACTGGCGACTGAAGTCCGCGCAGCCCGGCAGTCCACTTGAAGTTTATTCGAGAGTGTCCTTGCGCACTCCGATGCCGATCAGCAAAGTGCAATCCCCCGTGCCCCGATTGGATGACTGGAACCTGCTGCGTTCCTTCATTGCGGTTTGCGAAGAGCAGACGCTCACCGCCGCCGCCGAGGCACTGGGCCTGAGCCAACCCACGCTGGGGCGACACATCCGGGAACTGGAAACCTTGCTGGGCGAGACGCTGTTCGACCGTCTGCCCGGGCGGATGAGGCCAACCGAGCGCGCCGAATTCCTGATGGCGCGCCTGCTGCCGCTGCGCGACAGCGTGGGGCGCTTCGAGCACGCGGTCTGGGGTGACGACGAGGGCGTTGCAGGAACCGTGCGCATTACCGCCAGCGAAGTCATGGGCGCGCTGGTGCTTCCCCGCCTGTTGGCGCCGCTGCTCCGTGACGCCCCCATGCTTCAGATTGAGGTTCAGGCATCCAACGACGTTCAGAACCTGCTGCGGCGCGAGGCTGATATCGCGATCCGCTTCATTCGTCCCGAGCAGGACGATATCATCGCGATTTCGGTGGGCCAGACGGAGCTGGGGCTTTTCGGCAGCAAGGATCTGCTGGACAGTCTCCCAGCGGGCTACGCTCCCAGCGACCTCAAGGGGCGCTATGTGGGCGACATCGGCGTCGAGCGGGCAATCGAGATCTCCGCGGCGGCGGGTCACCCGTTGCAACGCTCGGACTTTCGCTTCCGCTCCATGTCGGAAATTGCGCAACTGCATGCGGTGCAGGCGGGCATCGGCGTCGCTGGCATGCTTGCCGTGTTCGCGAAAGATTACCCCCGCCTGGTTCAGGTGTTCCCCGAGCTGGTTGCGCTTCGCGTTCCCGTGTGGCTTTGTGCGCACGAAGACCTGCGCCGGAGTCAGCGTATGCGCAGGGTATTCGATCACCTGACGGTTTCGCTCAGGCAATTGTTCGATGCAGCGCCGGGTCCTGCCGGCGGCTGAGCGCCTTCGATCGTGGCCATCGCGCAAGCGAGGAGTGCCCGCGCTGCCACCGGCGCAGCGGCGTGACCAGTTCGTCGAGCTTCCGAAGGGCGCCTCAGCCGCGCGCGGTCAGTCGACCAGCTGCATGTTTGCCCACTTGGCCGTCTTGAGGCTGAGGTCGGTGTACCAGTGCATGCGGCTCGTCAGGTGCTCCGGCGTTCCGCCCGCCAGCCCGAAGCCGTATTCGCGCAGCCGGTTGCGCGTGGCCGGGTCCTGCAGGGCAGCGTTCACCTCGGTGTTGAGCCGCTGCACGATCTCGCGCGGCAGGCTCGCGGGGCCGACCAGGCCCATGAAACCCTCGAACTCGTAGCCCGGCAGCCCGGCCTCGGCGAGGGTCGGGATGTCGGGCAGCGCGGGCGAGCGGGTGGCCATGGTCACCGCGATCGGCCGGATGCGACGGTCCTTCATGAACGGTATCGCCTCGGGGATGGTCTGGAACATCGCGTCGATCTGCCCGCCCATGAGATCGGCCATCGCCGGAGCGCCTCCCTTGTAGGCCACATGCTCCATCTGCGCCTTGGCCAGCGCGTTGAACATGGCCAGCGTGAAGTGCTGGGACGATCCGTTGCCGGCCGTCCCCGCATTGAGCGCGCCGGCCCGGCGTCGGGCGATGGCGACGAATTCATTCACTGTCTTCGCCGGCACGGACGGATGCACGATCAGGATGTTGCCCTGGGTGACCATCTGCGCGATCGGCGTGAGGTCCTTGAACGGGTCGTAGGGCATGCGCCGATAGATCGCGAGGTTGCCGCCCAACCCTCCGGCATTGCCGACCAGCAGGGTGTAGCCGTCGGGCGGACTCTTGGCCACCAGGTCGCCCGCGATATTGGCGCCGGCACCCGGTCGGTTGTCGACGACGAACTGCTGGCCCATGGTCTGGGCGAACCGCTGCGCGAAGAGACGCCCGAGCACGTCGACGCTCCCCCCCGGCGCGAAGCCCACCACCAGCCGCACCGGCTTGACCGGATAGGCGGGCTGCGCCGTGACCGCGCCCGCTGCCAGTGCCGCCGTCATCGATGCCACGCCGATAACCCATCGCTTCATGGCCCCCTCCTCCGTGCGTCGCGCTGGCTACGCCCCGGATCAGGATACTCCGCCGGGGCGGGCTTCTGTCAACCTCGAGGGTCATCGAGTGCCTCGCGATCGTCGATGACGCGACCCATGAAACGATCGTCATGCGCACTTGTAACGGCAGGGAGTTCACGGGGAAAGCGATGTTCGACTCGACCTGCCGCACCCAGGTCTTGCTGGAGCTGATCGACCCCGGGATGCCGAACCGGAACGCGTACGTCGAATCCTTCAATGGGCGCCTTTGCGATGAATGCCTGAACAACTGCCGGTTCACTGGCCTGACCCCCGCCCTTTACGTCACCCGAAGCAAGGTACCGTAGCGTCGGGCACTGCATCGCTCGCCCAGGGCGTGTTGTCCGCGGCGAACGGTCGCGGCCGAGGATGCCTTGGCCCGCCACGACAGCGAAAAGGCGCCCCCGGATAACGCACAGACGTCCACCGCGCCCAGGCCTGGCTAAGGCAGTCGACACCAGACAGGGGCGGCAGGCTGGGTGCCGACATCCGGGAGATCAGGCGACTCGCTCACCGATTCCCGGCTGCGAATGCGGGTGCTGTCCCCGATGCCAAGGCGAGCCGCCCTCGCCCGCGCTTCCCGAATGCTCATCCCGGCCGTGCGGGACCGACGCCTTGCGGTCGGGGCGTGTACGCGCGACAATCGTCGCCATGTTGACGACGATGGGACTCTTCGTGCTCGTCTTTGCCCTGTGGGTAGGCGGTGGCATGATCCTCCGCCCCGAGGAATACCTGCGGGCGAAGCGCGAGCGGGCCCCGTTCTTTCGCGCACTTGCTTCGCGCCTGAACCAACCCACGACAGTCAACCTCTGGACGACGCGGATTACCGGCGCGACGATCGTGGCATTCGGGGTTTTCGCCACGTCGATACTGCTCTCGCACTGACGGCGACACCGGCAGGCACAGTCGAGGTTGAGGCCGGCGGATGAGGACGCGCCATGTTCCAAGGGCCGCCGCCCCTGGCGCGTTGCGACGACGAGTCGGGCGATGGCAGCGCGCGCCCCGCCATCGCCCGCCACGAGCCACGCAACTGTCGAGTCGCGCAGGCCCTGGCGCCGAAGGTGGCGATCCGGCTGCCCTTTCCGCGTCGCCCCGAATCGCATCGACCGCGATCGGTCACCCGGGCCTCTTCGGTGCCAGTTTCCCCTCCAGCACATCGGCGAGCAGCGGGTGGGGAAAGCGACGGCCAACCGTGATCGCGTGGAAGGACTCGACCAGCTGCGGGATCGAGCAGCGCTCGACCAGCAGGCCGCTCTTCAGTTCGTCGGCCACCACCACTGGGGGTACCAGGGCGAGCGCGCCGGTTTCGCGCGCGAGCAGCCGCAGCATGGCCATGTCGTCGACCTCGGCCAGCACGCGCGGCACGATGCCTGCGGCCTGGATCAGCCGGTCGAAGGCGGCGCGCACCGCGCCCTGACCGCCGGGCAACAGGAGATCGGCGCCCTGCAGGTCGTCGGGGAAGACGAATGCGCGGCGGCGCCCGCGCGGCTTCGCGGAGATGAGGCTCACCGGCTGTTGCGCGATCAGCGTGCTGTGCCAGCCAGCCGCGCGGTCGCGCGGCACCGCGTCGTTGGCCAGCACGACATCGAGCTGGTGCGCGCCCAGTTGCGCGAGCAGCTCGCGCGGCGTGCCGCTGTGCAGGGTGACCTTAAGGTCGCAGCGCGCGAGCAGCGGTCGCAGCCACTGCAGCTGGAAGTTGCGTGAAAGCGTTGCCACCGAGCCCACGCGCAGCGGCGGCAAGCTGGGCGAGGCGCCCTCCGGGCGACCCTTGAGCGTGCTGACCAGCTCAGCGCCGGCGGCAAAGATAGCGTCGGCATGCTGGAGCGCGATGCGCCCTGCCTCGGTGAGCTCGAGCGCACGGCCGCGGCGGTCGAACAGCGCATGCCCCAGACGGTCTTCGAGCTGGCGCAGCTGAATCGACAGCGCCGAGGGCGAGACATGCAGGCGCTGCGCCGCCCGGGTGAGGTGACGCTCGTGGGCGATGGTCCAGAAATAGCGCAGGTGGTGGTAGTTGAGCTCGGTCATGCATTAATTCTACTTAGTTTAACGATAGGCCAAATTACATGAACTGGAGCGAACGCTGGACCGGGTACTCTGCTTCTCCCGCTGCTGCGACGCGGCGCCTTCGACGAGGACTCGCATGCCCGGTATGGACTTGCTGCTCGCCAACCTGCTGCAACCCATCGTGCTCGCCTTCCTGCTGGGGGCGATCGCCGGCTTCGTGCGCAGCGAACTCGAACTGCCCGAAGCCGTCATCAAGCTGCTGGCTATCTACCTGCTGTTCTCGCTGGGCCTCACCGGCGGGCGCGAGCTCGCCAGGGCGGAGCTGGGCGCGGTGCTGCCGCTCATCGGCATCACGCTGTTCATGACCTTCGCGATCCCGTCGGTGGTCTATCTCGTAACGCGCAGGCTCGGACGCTTCGACATCAGCAACGCGGCGGCGCTCGCTGCGCACTACGGATCGGTGTCTACTGCCACCTTCTTCGCATCGATGGCCTTTGCGACCGCAATGAATACACCCGCCGAGGGCTACATGGCCGCGATGGTCGCGCTGATGGAGTTCGGGGTGATCTATTCGCTGGTGATCGCCCGGGTGGCGATGGGCCGCGCCGGCGGCGGCGTGCACGTGGGCGAGCTGCTGCTCAGCGTGATCCGCGGGCGCGGCATCCTGCTGCTGCTGGGCGGCATGACCATCGGCTATCTCGCCACCGACCCGCAGTGGAAGCAGATCGCGCCGTTCTACGAGGGGCTATTCCGCGGCATGCTGATGCTGTTCCTGCTGGAGATGGGCATCACCGCGGCGCGCCAGGCGCAGGCCTTCCGTGCGGTCGGCCCGTTCATGCTGGCCTTCGGCATCGCGATGCCGGTGGCTACCGGTGTCGTCGCGGTGACCCTTGGCCATCTGGTGGGCCTGGGCGTGGGCGGCGCGTTCGTCTTCGGCGCGATCTGCGCGAGCGCCTCGTTCATCGACGCGCCAGCCGCCTGCCGCGCCTCCCTTCCGGAGGCCAACCCGGGTATCTACCTCACCTCGTCGCTGGAGGTGACGCTGCCCTTTAACCTGCTCGTGGGGCTGCCGCTGTACTACCATTACGCGAGGTGACTGGAGGCCTGAGGCCGACCAGCAGCACCGATACGCCCCGGCGCGCGAGTATCGTGCGCCACGACAGGCCACTCGCTGGCGCCCGGCACGGGGTCGACGCCGCGCGCCCACCGATGCCGCCACCGGGCGGTTCGTGCATCTGCGTCAGTGGAGGCCGCCGGCCGGTATTGGCTCCTCCACCTTCACCGAGTCCGGTGCCTTCAGTGCCGGCAGCGGCCTCAGCGCCGAGTTCGGCGGCAGCCGCCGTCTGTGTGGCGACATCGGCTACAGGTACCGCAATGGCTGGGCTGCCGAGGCCGAGTGGAACTACCGCAGCCACAAGCTCAGTTCGCTGTGCCCGGGCGGCGCGACGGTCGCCCGGAAAGGGGACTTCGCATCGAACATCCTGCTGATCAACGGCTTGCGCCGATTCATGTCGCCCAGCCCGTGGACACCGTACGACGGAGCAGGCATCGGCTGGGTGCAGGAGATCGACATCGACCTCAAACCTGCCGCCGGAGGCGTCGAGCGCAGCTACTCCGCCAGCACGTAAGCGGCGTTTCAGCTGATTGCCGGCGTCGAACACGCGCCGACGCAGAACTGGCGCCTGACCGACACCTGGCGGCCGTCACTGATCTGGCGCACCGAACCGGTCGCGGTACGTCGCACGCTCGACGCATGCCAGTACGCCACCCACCACGAGCGATGCACGCGCAGGCCCTCGTCTGCCCCTGCGGCTTCGACGTAAGCCAGGGCTCCCAGTACCAGAGCGCTCCCGCGCGACGTCGAGAACCGCAGATGCTGCAGTTCGGAGTCGATCGCGCTGACGTCGTTGCCCAGTTGCGCGGGAAGCCGCCTCTGCAGCATCGGCGGCACCAGCCAGTGCAGGCGAGGCAGGCAGACCAGAACCCAGTAGAGGACCTCGACGGTAGATCCGACGCGTGGCGCGATCAACCGCCCGGCGACGAGGCGGAAATGTCGCTCGCGGCCTTCATGGTCCAAGAATCGAACCAGCGGGGCGTCGAATGTCCGTGATGCGCCGTCGACGGGGAGGGTGGCGACCACGAGCCCGTATGCACGCGTCCCTGTGCGCAACGCCTCGACGCGAAGCATCAGATGATGGAGCGCAGCGAGCGTGACGACAAGGGTGATGCCGATCGGCGCATGGGTGAACATCGCTGCCTCGCGGGAAAGCGGGAGGGAACCCCGTGGATTGTGGTCCCTCAGCGGGCCCTGTCAGGAAAAGCGCACTCGGGATGGCGGGTTAAACGCGGCGCAGGGGTTTTGCGACTGTCGCAAGCAGAAACTGCCTCAATCGGCGGGCAGCGTCGGTCATCCCGGCTCGAGAGCGTGCTGCCCGCGCGGCGCGCCAGCACCTCGGGCTGTACTTCGTCCGGGCCATGATGCTGGTGGTGGGGTTACTGTGGATGGGGGAACACCCGCACAGGTTCCCGGTGCCGACGTGGTGGATCGCGCTCTGGATCCTCCGCCCTGTCTCGTTGCTGGTCTACAGCATGACGGCCAGCCGCAGCCACTCGTTCCTCGACTGAGCGTCGCAGGCATGCGTCGCGTGAGTCCCGGAGGCGCGCGCCGGTTCTCGATGCCGCTCGTTCGAGCAGTACGCGGGGATCTGCGCATGGCGCCGCCCGTGCTCGGCCTTCCACTGCGTGATCCGGGTCGGATGGACATCGAATCGCGCAGCAAGCTGGGCCAGCGTCTGAGCGCCCTGCATGGCCAAGGCCACTTTCGCCTTGAAGGCCGCTGAGTGGTTGCTGCGGGATCGTTTCATCGCTTACGATCCTGCCCGGGCGGCTTTCGCCGCTTGTTGGAGCAGGCGCCCGCATACGCTACAGTCGCCCTCACCACGCCGTCGGACCCGAGCACATGACAACGTCTGGTATCCCCAGCCCATCGACCCGAGCGCAAACCGCGCCCACGAAGCGCCGCCCCGCACGTGCCGCAGGGTGGATTCGAAGCGTCCTCTTCGGCGCGATGCTGGCGCTGAGCGCGATGCCAGGCCATGCGCAGAAGTGGGTGAAGCTGGATGAAGGCCTCCAGTACGACACGCAGTCCCTGCGCGTGAACGGCAACCTCCGGCAGATCTGGGCCCAGATGGACCTCGCGCCCGACCGGAAGGGAGACGACGCCCCTGTCATGCGGATGCTCTTCGAGTTCGACTGCAAGGAGCCTCGCTTCCGGATCCTTGCCATCGATAACTACACGAGGAAGGGCGTTCTGCGAGACAAGGGCGGGAATGAAACGAAGACCGACTGGTCCCCGGTCACCCGGAAACACGAGGGTGAAGTCCTCATGCGCGAACGCATCTGCGCGCTGCGGGGCTGATCCGAAGGACAGAGGGTCGCGGTAGCACCGCCGGAAAAGGTACCTGCATGGCCGCATGTCGAGGGCTGTCGATCGTACAGGCCGTCGATGACGGTCAGCGGGCCCGACCAGCGCTCGGGTCAGCGACTCTCCCAGCCTCCGCCGAGCGCGCGATAGGCCTGCACCAGCGCGAGCTGGCGATTGAGCTTCGAGTTGACCAGGTCTGTCTCGGCGGCGAGCAGTTGCCGTTGTGCATCGAGCACTTCGAGGTAGCTGACCACGCCAGCCGTGAAGCGCCGGTCGGCCAGCCGCAGTGCCTCGCGCGTGGCGGCTGCGCGCCTGGCCTGTTGCTCGAATTCCGCGCCGCTGCGGTCGTAGGAGGTCAGCGCATCGGCTACCTCGCGCACTGCATTGAGCACGGCCGTCCGATAGGCGAGCACGGCCTGTTCGCTGCGGGCGACTGCCGCGTCGCGGTTTGCCACCCGCGCACCGCCCGCATAGAGCGCCTGCGAAACGTTCGGGCCCAGCGAGGCCACGTCCTGCGCGCTCCCCCGCAACAGCTGGTCGAGCTGGCCGCTGATCGCACCGAACGCACCGGTGATCGAGAAGCTGGGCAGGAACAGCGCCTTCGCCTCGCCCACGCGCGCATTGGCCGCCACCATCCGCTGCTCTGACTGGCGCAGGTCCGGCCGCCGCTCAGAGCAGGACTCAGGCCGGCAAGCGAAAGTCGGGGCCCCGTCATCGGTCTGGCGCCATGCCCGACGCCGTGGCCGCTCGTGCTCATCGAGCGGCCCACGATGGTCGAGCCACGATGCTATCAATTCGTTTATTGCAATGCTACGCGTTGCGAAAACGTGCCCAGGAGGTTGCAACCCCCGGCACCGCGCCACCATGAACCTTGCCGGCGAAACGGTCGGTGTCCTGCATCATCAGCACGGTCATCCCGGGGGCGTGGAGGCCGATCCACGTGCCGACCCGCCCGGTCAGCTGAACAGCGAAACCAGGTCGTCGGAGGTCAGCGCCTTCCAGCCGGCATCGGCGCCGTCGAGCATCATCGCCGCGAGGTCGCCCTTCTTCTTCTGCATGTCCATGATCTTCTGCTCGACCGAGTTGGCGGCGATCAGCTTGTAGACGAAGATCGGCTTGTCCTGTCCGATGCGATGCGCGCGGTCGGTGGCCTGGTTCTCGGCCGCCGGGTTCCACCATGGGTCGTAGTGGATGACGGTGTCGGCCGCGGTGAGGTTCAGGCCGACGCCGCCCGCCTTCAGCGAGAGCAGGAAGATCGGCACCTTGCCGCCCTGGAACTTCTCGACCTCCGCCTGCCGGTCGACGGTCTCGCCCGTCAGCTTGGCCCACTTGTAGCTGCGCGCGGCGAGCTCGACCTCGATCAGCTCGAGCATGCTGGTGAACTGCGAGAACACCAGCACGTGCCGGCGCTCGTTCATCAGCTCCTCGATCATCTCCATCAGCGTGGCGAGCTTGGCCGACTGCTCGATGCCGACGTCCTCCTTCGCCAGCGCCGAGCCGCCGCCCTTGGCCGACACCAGCCGCGGATCGCAGCAGACCTGGCGCAGCTTGAGCAGCGCGTCGAGCACGACGATACGGCTCTTGGCCATGCCGACCTTGCCGATCTCGTCGCGCACCCGCTTGTCCATCGCGGCGCGCACCGTCTCGTACAGGTCGCGCTGCACCGGCTGGAACTCGACCTCGCGCACCACCTCTGTCTTGGGCGGCAGTTCGGAAGCGACCTGGTCCTTGGTACGGCGCAGCAGGAACGGCCGCACCCGGCTCACCAGCAGCGCGGCGCGCTCGCCATCGCCGTGCGTCTCGATCGGCGTGCGGTAGGCGACCTTGAACTTCGCCTCGTCGCCGAGGAACCCCGGCATCAGGAAACGGAACAGCGACCACAGTTCGCCGAGGTTGTTCTCGAGCGGCGTGCCCGACAGGCACAGCCGGTGGCTCGACTCCAGTGCGCAGGCAGAGATCGCCGCCTTGGTCTTCGCGTTCTTGATGTTCTGCGCCTCGTCGAGCACGACCATGTGCCAGTGCTGCTTCTGCAGCACTTCCTCGTCGCGCGGTAGCAGCGCATAGCTGGTGATCACCAGGTCTGACGATTTGATCTTGTCGAAATCTTCCGCACGGTCCTTGCCGTGCAGCACCAGCACCTTCATCGAGGGCGCGAACTTCTTCATCTCCGCCGCCCAGTTGTGGATCACGCTGGTCGGCGCGACCACCAGCGCCGGTTCGGTCAGGCGACCGGCTTCCTTCTCGATCAGCAGGTGGGCGATGGTCTGCAGCGTCTTGCCCAGGCCCATGTCGTCGGCGAGCACGCCGGCCAGCCCGTATTCGCGCAGCGACTGCAGCCAGCCGACGCCGTCCTGCTGGTAGCCTCGAAGCGTCGCGTTCATGCCCTTCGGCGGTTCGATGCTCTCGACGCCGCGGAAGCCGGCCAGGCGCGAGGCGATCTCGCGCAGCCGCTCGCCGCCATGCCAGCGCAAGGCGAGCGCCGAGTCGAGCGCGGCCAGTCGGCCGACGTCGTAGCGCGACAGGGTCTTCGGCGGCAGGTTCGAGTCGCCGGCGCCGAACAGTCCCTGCAGCAGCGCGACGATGGCGGTCAGCCGCTCGCGCGGCAGCATCACGCGCCGGCCGTTGGGCAGCGGCAGCAGGATCGGCTTCCCGGCATCGGTCTCGTCGACCGGCTCGAAGAAGTTCGGCCCGTGTTCGCGCAGCGCCTTGAGCAGCAGGTCGACCAGCGAGAAGCGCTCGCCGGCGACCTCGATGCCGAGGTCCAGCCCGAACCAGTCCTGGCCGGGACGACCTTCCTCGATCTCGCCGTACCACTCGTCGACCTCGACCAGGTCGAACGCGAAGCCGGACTCCATCGTGATCTGCCAGCCTTCCTCGCGCCAGCGCGGAAGGTGGTTCTTCATCACTTCGATCCAGTCGGCATCGCGCGGCAGCGCGAAGCTCTTGCGCAGCTTCGACGGCAGGATCGGGCCATACGCCTTCTCGGCCGAGAGGAACCCCGCCTGGCGCATCTGCGCCGCGGTGGCCTTCTCGAACGCGGGGTTGAGCGGCGCCGTGCGGCGCGGGTCGCCGCGGCCGCGGCTGGCGCGCTCCCCGCGGCCGCCGGCGCGGCCGCCG
>JAJTHE010000062.1 GCA_021298815.1 Betaproteobacteria bacterium
AAGCTTCGTGAAATCGCCATGCGCGGAGAAGTTCCGGGCGTGACCAAGGCAAGCTGGTAGGAGCTTTCGTATGAGCATGAGTGATCCGATCGCCGACATGCTGACGCGCATTCGCAACGCGCAGATGGCGGAGAAGACGTCTGTCGAGATGCCTTCGAGCAAGCTCAAGGTCTCGATTGCCAAGGTGTTGAAGGACGAGGGCTACATCGAGGACTTTGCGGTCCGTCCGAACGACGGCAAGCCGGTGCTGGACATCGCCCTGCGTTACTACGCGGGCGAGCCGGTCATCGAGAAGATCGAGCGGGTGAGCCGGCCTGGGTTGCGCGTCTATCGCGGCACCCACGACCTGCCGCGCGTGATGAACAACCTCGGGGTTGCGATCGTGTCCACGTCCAAGGGCGTGATGACCGACCGCCAGGCGCGCCAGCACGGTATCGGCGGCGAAGTCCTGTGCGTTGTGCACTGACCCTGATAGAGCGGACGGAGTCGGCAAATGTCTCGAATCGGTAAGTCTCCTGTCCCGGTGCCCGCTGGCGTCGAAGTCGCCATCGCGCCGGACTCGATCAGCATCAAGGGCCCGCTGGGCACCGCGCAGCAGGCGGTGACCGGCGGCGTGGCGGTGGAGAAGGAAGGCAACGAGCTGCGCATCAAGGTGCTCGACGGCTCCACCCAGGCGGCCGCGATGTCCGGCACCCTGCGCGCGCTGGTCAGCAACATGGTCACCGGCGTCACCAAGGGCTTCGAACGCAAGCTGCAGCTGGTCGGCGTCGGCTACAGGGCGCAGGCGCAGGGCGACAAGCTCAACCTGACCCTCGGCTTCTCGCACCCGGTCGTGCACCAGATGCCCAAGGGCATCACCGTCGCCACCCCCACGCAGACCGAGATCCTGATCAAGGGTATCGACAAGCAGGTGGTCGGGCAGGTCGCCGCGGAGGTGCGCAGCTACCGTCCGCCCGAGCCGTACAAGGGCAAGGGCGTGCGCTATTCCGACGAAGTCGTCGTGATCAAAGAAACGAAGAAGAAATAAGGCGAGGCCGACACCATGTTCGATCGCAAACTCTCCCGCCTGCGCAGGTCGAAGCAGACCCGCCGCAAGGTCGCGCTCTCGCGTGCCGTGCGCCTCGCGGTGCACCGCTCCAACAACCACATCTACGCGCAGGTCATCGCCGCGTCGGGCGACCGCGTGCTGGCGACGGCATCGACGCTCGACGAATCGATCCGCGCCGCCAACCCGAAGACCGCGACCATCGCCGCGGCCAGCCTGGTCGGCAAGGCGATCGCCGAGAAGGCGAAGGGCCTGGGCATCGAGGCGGTTGCGTTCGACCGCTCCGGGTTCCGCTACCACGGCCGCGTGAAGGCGGTCGCCGAGGCCGCGCGCGAAGCCGGCCTGAAGTTCTGACCTGACACCGTGCTGGCGGTCCTTACCTGCCGCCACTGAAACACTGACCGACTAAAGACCAAGCGAGAGACTCGAATGGCGCAAAACAGCAACCGGCGCGACAACCGCCGGCAGGAAAAGCAGGACGATTCCGAGGGCATGCGCGAGAAGATGATCGCGATCAACCGCGTGACCAAGGTGGTCAAGGGTGGTCGGATCCTCGGTTTCGCGGCACTCACGGTCGTCGGCGACGGCGACGGCGGCATCGGCATGGGCAAGGGCAAGGCGCGTGAAGTGCCGGTCGCCGTGCAGAAGGCCATGGACGAAGCCCGGCGCAAGCTGGTCAAGGTGAACCTGAAGAACGGCACGCTGCAGCACTCGGTGGTCGGCCGCCACGGCGCCTCGGTGGTGCTGATGCTGCCCGCGTCCGACGGTACCGGCATCATCGCCGGCGGCCCGATGCGCGCGATCTTCGAGGTGATGGGCGTGACCAACGTGCTCGCCAAGTGCCTCGGCTCGACCAACCCCTACAACGTCGTGCGTGCCACCCTGAACGGCCTCGCATCGATGAACACCCCGGCCGAGATCGCCGCCAAGCGCGGCAAGACGGTCGCCGAAGTCACCGGCGCCTGATAGGAACGAGAGTACTGCCATGTCGACGACAGCAAAGAAACTGAAGGTCACGCTGGTGAAGAGCGTGATCGGCACGCGCGAGTCGCATCGCGCCTGCGTGCGCGGGCTCGGCCTCAAGCGCCGGCAACACACGGTGGAAGTCGAGGACACCCCGGCTGTGCGCGGGATGATCAACAAGGTGTCGTATCTTCTGAAGTGCGAGGGCTGAGACCATGCGCCTGAATGAATTGAGCCCGGGGGTCGGGTCGAAGTTTGAACGCAAGCGCGTCGGTCGCGGCATCGGCAGCGGCACCGGCAAGACCGGTGGTCGCGGACACAAGGGACAGAAGTCGCGCTCCGGCGGGTTCCACAAGGTCGGCTTCGAGGGCGGCCAGATGCCGTTTCAGCGCCGGCTGCCCAAGCGGGGCTTCACGCCCCTGCAGCCGAACGCGGTCGCGCAGGTGCGCCTGGGCGACCTCGCGCTGGTCGATGCGGAAGTCATCGATTTCGCGGCTCTGGTGGCGGCGAAGCTGGTGCCGTCCTCCGCGAAGCGGGCGAAGGTCTTCCTGTGCGGCAATCTCGAGAAGAAGGTTGCCGTATCGGGCCTGGGCGTCACCAAGGGCGCGAAGAGCGCGATCGAGGCGCTGGGCGGCACGGTCACCATGCCGGAAGCCGAAGCGCCGGCGTCGGCCTGACGCCCGCACGACGCGACCGCATACAAGGGGTAATCAGTGGCTACAGCATCGGCAATCGGCGGCGGCAAGATGGGAGACCTCAAACGGCGTCTCCTGTTCCTGCTCGGCGCGCTGATCGTCTACCGCATCGGCACCCACGTGCCGGTGCCGGGCATCGATCCCGACCAGCTGGCGCAGCTGTTCAACCAGCAGCGCGGCGGCATCCTGGACATGTTCAACATGTTCTCGGGCGGCGCGCTGTCGCGGTTCTCGATCTTCGCGCTGGGCATCATGCCGTACATCTCGGCGTCGATCATCATGCAGCTGATGACGGTGGTGTCGCCGCACCTCGAGGCGCTGAAGAAGGAAGGCGAGTCGGGGCGGCGCAAGATCACCCAGTACACCCGCTACGGCACCGCGGTGCTCGCGCTGTTCCAGGCGATGGGCATCTCCGTGGCGTTGCAGGCGCAGCCGGGCCTGGTGATCTCGCCCGGCACGATGTTCATGTTCGTCACCGTGGTCACGCTGGTCGCCGGCACGATGTTCCTGATGTGGCTGGGCGAGCAGATCACCGAGCGCGGCATCGGTAACGGCATCTCGCTGATCATCTTCGCCGGCATCGTCGCCGGCCTGCCGTCGGCCATCGCCGGTACGCTCGAGCTGGCGCGTACCGGATCGTTCTCGATCGCCTTCGTGGTGATCCTGATGGTGCTGGCGATCGGCCTCACCTGCTTCGTGGTGTTCGTCGAGCGCGGCCAGCGCAAGATCTTGGTGAACTACGCCAAGCGCCAGGTCGGCCGCAAGGTCTATGGCGGCCAGAGCTCGCACCTGCCGCTCAAGCTGAACATGGCCGGGGTCATCCCGCCGATCTTCGCTTCCTCGATCATCCTGTTCCCGGCGACGATCTCCGGCTGGTTCGGCGCGAGCGAAGGCATGAACTGGCTGAAGGACCTCTCCGGCATGCTGCATCCCGGGCAGCCGGTCTACGTGCTGCTCTACGCCGCGGCGATCATCTTCTTCTGCTTCTTCTACACCGCCCTGATGTACAACCCGAAGGAGACGGCGGACAACCTGAAGAAGAGCGGGGCGTTCGTGCCCGGCATCCGCCCGGGTGACCAGACGGCGAAGTACATCGGCGACATCACCACCCGCCTGACCCTGGTCGGCGCGGTCTACATCACCGTGGTGTGCCTGATCCCCGAGTTCCTGATCGTCCGCTTCAACGTGCCATTCTATTTCGGCGGCACCAGCCTGCTGATCATCGTGGTCGTGACCATGGACTTCATGCAGCAGGTGCAGGCGTACATGATGACGCACCAGTACGAGAGCCTCCTGAAGAAGGCCAACCTCAAGGGTGGCGGGATGTTCCCGACCCGCCCGTAACTGCCGCAAATCACCGCATTTCCAAGACAGGCGCTCCGACCGGATGGCGAAGGAAGAAACGATTCAGATGCAGGGCGAAGTCCTCGAGACGCTGCCCAATGCGACGTTCCGCGTGAAGCTCGAGAACGGGCACGTGGTGCTGTCGCACATCTCCGGGAAGATGCGGATGCATTACATCCGCATCCTGCCGGGGGACAAGGTGACGGTCGAGGTCAGTCCCTACGACCTGTCGCGCGCCCGGATCACTTTCCGCGCTCGCTGAACTCGCCGGGAAGGCTCCCGGCCGGCGACGGCGAGGCAGCACCAGGGTTCCAGAACAGAAGTCGGCCGCCGCAGCGGCCCGCAGTCCAGACAGCTTTATCCAGGGGTCATCATGAAAGTACAGGCGTCCGTAAAGAAGATCTGCCGCAAGTGCAAAGTCATCCGCCGCCACGGTGTGGTGCGTGTGATCTGCACCGATCCGCGGCACAAGCAGCGCCAGGGTTGATCCGGGCGGCATCGGCTCGATCCTTCCAGCCCGTCCGGGGCAGGTGGCGCAACCTCCCGAGGTTGCCTGAAAGCCTTCCGGCGGATATAATCAGCGGTTTTTCGTTCTGAGCACAATCGCATGGCTCGTATTGCTGGCGTAAACATCCCGAACCATCAGCACGTGGTGGTCGCCCTGACCTCGATCTATGGCATCGGCCCCTCGCGGTCGAAGGCCATCTGCGAGGCCTCGGGCATCAAGACCACCACCAAGATGAAGGAACTCACCGACGCGGAGATGGACAAGCTCCGTGACCACGTCGGCAAGTTCACCGTCGAAGGCGACCTTCGCCGCGAGGTGAACATGAGCATCAAGCGGCTGATGGATCTCGGCTGCTACCGTGGCCTGCGGCACCGCCGCGGCCTGCCGGTTCGCGGACAGCGCACCCGCACCAACGCCCGTACCCGCAAGGGTCCGCGCAAGGCGATCCGGGCGACGTCCGGCAAGCCGGGTTAAAAGGATTCGATAGACATGGCAAAGACCGCAACGCGGACCCGCAAGAAGGTCAAGAAGAACATCGCCGAAGGTGTCGCGCACATCCACGCGTCGTTCAACAACACGATCGTCACGATCACCGACCGCCAGGGCAACGCCCTGTCGTGGGCGTCCACCGGCAGCTCGGGCTTCAAGGGCTCGCGCAAGAGCACGCCGTTCGCCGCCCAGATCGCGGCCGAACAGGCCGGCCGTGCCGCGCAGGAGTGCGGCGTGAAGAACCTCGAAGTGCGCATCAAGGGCCCGGGCCCGGGCCGCGAGTCCGCGGTGCGCGCGCTCAATGCCGTCGGCTTCAAGATCCTCAGCATCTCGGACGTGACTCCGGTGCCGCACAACGGCTGCCGCCCGCCCAAGCGCCGTCGCGTCTGACCAGGAGACACATACCGTGGCCCGCAATACCGATCCGAAATGCCGCCAGTGCCGTCGCGAAGGCGAAAAGCTCTTCCTCAAGGGCGAAAAGTGCTTCACCGACAAGTGCTCGATCGAGCGCCGCACGAATCCGCCCGGCCAGCACGGCCAGAAGCAGAACCGCATGTCCGACTATGCGCTCCAGCTGCGTGAAAAGCAGAAGGTCCGTCGGATCTACGGGATCCTCGAGCGCCAGTTCCGCCGCACGTACGCCGAAGCCGATCGCCGCAAGGGGATCACCGGCCAGAACCTGCTGGCGCTGCTCGAGTGCCGCCTCGACAACGTCGCCTTCCGTATGGGCTTCGGCGCGTCGCGCAGCGAGGCGCGCCAGGTTGTCCGCCACAACGGCGTGACGGTCAACGGCCGCCGCGTGAACATCCCGTCGTTCCAGGTGCGTCCGGGCGACGTGATCGCCCTGTCGGCCAGCGCCCGCGAGCAGCTCCGGGTCAAGGCGGCGATGGAGGCGGTCGAACAGCGCGGCGTGCCGGAATGGCTGTCGCTCGATGGCAAGGAAGGCAAGGGCGTGTTCAAGAGCGTCCCCTCCCGCACCGACCTGCCGAGCACGATCAACGAATCGCTGATCGTCGAGCTGTACTCCAAGTAATCGACCCGCGCGCGCGGCGGGTCGGGGCGTTCCCGCCTCCGCGCGCGCTGCCTTACCCGCAGCGTCGTACCGTCGTACGCATTGTCGTACTCAACACCGCAGTACGCACCCAAAGCTCCAGTTCGCGGCGAAGACCCTGCGTGACCACGCAGGCATCTGCGTCGCCATCTTTTCCGGTCGAGAGGTCAATCCATGCAAAGCAGCTTCCTGAAGCCGCGCATCATCGATGTACAACCGGTGTCGGCCGTGCAGGCGAAGATCACGATGGAGCCGTTCGAGCGTGGCTATGGCCACACGCTCGGCCACGCGCTGCGCCGCGTCCTGCTGTCGAGCATGCCCGGCTATGCCGCGACCGAAGTCCACATCACCGGCGTACTGCACGAGTACTCGGCGCTGGACGGCGTGCAGGAAGACCTGGTGGACATCCTGCTGAACCTGAAGGGCATCGTGTTCAAGCTGCACAACCGTGACGACGTCACGCTGACGCTGAACAAGACCGGTGCAGGCGCGGTGACCGCGGGCGACATCGAGGTCGGGCACGACGTCGAGATCATCAACCCGCAGCACGTGATCGCCCACCTGACCCCGGGCGGCAAGCTCGAGATGACCATCAAGGTCGAGAAGGGCCGTGGCTACGTGCCGGCGTCCTCCCGTCCGGCCGCGCGCGAAGGCCGCGCGATCGGCAGCATCCTGCTCGACGCCTCGTTCAGCCCGGTGCACCGGGTGAGCTACGCGGTCGAGAGCGCCCGCGTCGAGCAGCGCACCGACCTCGACAAGCTGATCATCGACATCGAGACCAACGGCGTGATCGAGCCGGAAGAGGCGATCCGCTACGCCGCGCGCGTGCTGGTCGACCAGCTGGCGGTGTTCGCCGACCTGCAGGGCACCCCGGGTGCGCGCGACGACCGCAAGGAGCCGGCGGTCGACCCGATCCTGCTGCGCCCGGTCGACGACCTCGAACTCACCGTGCGCTCGGCGAACTGCCTGAAGGCCGAGAACATCTACTACATCGGCGACCTGATCCAGCGCACCGAAACCGAACTGCTCAAGACGCCGAACCTGGGTCGCAAGTCGCTCAACGAGATCAAGGAAGTCCTTGCCTCGCGTGGCCTGATGCTCGGCATGAAGCTCGAGAACTGGCCGCCGGTCGGCCTCGAGAAGGTCGCCGGGCACTGAGTCTCCACACCGACCCGGCCCCAACACAACATCATCTGCCGTACTGAGGTATCGCCATGCGTCACCGCCAAGGCCTGCGAAAACTGAACCGCACCACCAGCCACCGGCTGGCGATGCTGCGCAACATGACCAACTCGCTGCTCAAGCACGAGACCATCCAGACGACCCTGCCCAAGGCGAAGGAACTGCGCCGCGTGGCCGAGCCGCTGATCACCCTGGGCAAGACCGCCACGGTCGCCAACCGGCGTCTGGCGTTCAACCGCCTGCGCGACCGCGACATGGTGGTGAAGCTGTTCGACGAACTCGGGCCGCGCTACGCCACCCGCAACGGCGGCTACCTGCGCATCCTGAAGGCCGGCTTCCGCCAGGGCGACAATGCCCCGATGGCGCTGGTCATGCTGATGGACCAGCCGGAAGCGGCCGCGACCGACGCACAGTAACGAGTTCCACCTGCGGCGACGCCCGGGAGCCCCGCCCGGGTGAGCCGATCAGGCCCGGCCGGCAGACAGACCGGCCTCGGCAACGGCTCCTGCCCCGGCGTCCTGCGCGGCGCCGTTGTTCACCGGCCTTCCGGCCGCCGGTGCAAGCAGCGGCGCGAGGTAGCGTCCGGTCTGGCTGTCCGGGTTCTCGGCGATCTCCTCCGGCGTGCCGCAGGCGACGATCCGTCCACCGCCCGATCCGCCTTCCGGGCCCAGGTCGACCACCCAGTCCGCCGTCTTGATCACGTCCAGGTTGTGCTCGATCACCACCACGGTGTTGCCGTGGTTGCGCAACCGGTGAAGCACGGTGAGCAGCAGGTCGACATCGTGGAAATGCAGCCCGGTGGTCGGCTCGTCCAGGATGTACAGCGTGCGGCCGGTGTCGCGCTTGGACAGCTCCAGCGCCAGCTTCACCCGCTGTGCCTCGCCGCCTGACAGCGTGGTGGCGCTCTGGCCCAGGCCGATGTAGCCCAGGCCCACGTCCGCGAGGGTGCGCAGCTTGCGCGCGATCATCGGCACCGCGCTGAAGAAGCCGGCCGCCTGCTCGACCGTCATCGCCAGCACGTCGCTCACGGTCGCACCCTTGTAGCGGATCTCCAGGGTCTCGCGGTTGTAGCGGCTGCCGTGGCAGATATCGCACGGCACGTAGATGTCGGCCAGGAAGTGCATCTCGACCTTGATCACCCCGTCGCCCTGGCAGGCCTCGCAGCGGCCGCCCTTGACGTTGAACGAGAAGCGGCCGGGACCGTAGCCGCGCGCGCGCGATTCGGGCACGCCGGCGAACAGGTCGCGGATCGGCGCGAACAGCCCGGTGTAGGTGGCCGGGTTGGAGCGCGGGGTGCGTCCGATCGGGCTCTGGTCGACGTTCACCACCTTGTCGAACAGGTGCAGGCCGTCGATCGCATCGAACGGGGCGGGTTCGGTGCCGGTGCCCGGCGGCAGCCGGTTCACATGGTGGCTGACCGCCGGGTACAGGGTGTCGTTCACGAGCGTCGACTTGCCCGACCCCGATACGCCGGTGATGCACACGAACAGTCCCGCCGGCAGTTCCAGGGTCACGTCCTGCAGGTTGTTGCCGCGCGCCCCGGAGAGCGTCAGCCACTGGCCGCGCTGCGGACGGTTGCGCCGCGACGGGATGCCGATCGTGCGCCTGCCGGACAGGTACTGGCCGGTGAGCGAAGCGGGGTTGGCCTGCACCTGCGCCGGCGTGCCTTCGGCGACCACCGCGCCGCCATGCACCCCGGCGCCGGGGCCCATGTCGACCACGTGGTCGGCGGCCATGATCGCGTCCTGGTCGTGCTCGACGACGATCACCGAGTTGCCGATGTCGCGCAGGTGGGCGAGCGTGCCGAGCAGACGCGCGTTGTCGCGCTGGTGCAGCCCGATCGACGGCTCGTCGAGCACGTACATCACGCCGGTCAAGCCCGAACCGACCTGGCTCGCGAGCCGGATGCGCTGCGCTTCGCCGCCGGACAGCGTGTCGGCCGACCGGTCGAGCGACAGGTAGTCGAGCCCGACGTTGACCAGGAAGCCGAGCCGGTTGCCGATCTCGCGGTTGATGCGGTCCGCGATGGCCTGCCGCGCACCCTCGAGCTGCAGCGTGTCGAAGAACCGCACCGCCTCGCGCAGCGGCATGCGCCCGATGTCGTAGATCGCCCGGCCGGCGATGCGCACGCAGCGCGCCTCCTTGCGCAGCCGGGTGCCGCCGCAGTCCGGGCAGGCGCGCACGCTCTGGTAGGAGGCGAGCTCGTCGCGCACCACCGGCGATTCGGTCTCGCGGAAGCGCCGCTCCAGGTTGGGCACGATGCCCTCGAACGGATGCTCGCGCTGCTGCTTCGCGCCCTTCTCGGCGGGATAGTGGAAGCGGATCTGCTCCTCGCCGGATCCGTACAGGATCTTCCCGCGCACGTCCTCCGGCAGGGAGTCGAAAGGCGCCTCGATGTCGAAGCCGTAGTGCTTCGCCAGGCTCTGCAGCATCTGGAAGAAGAACGCGTTGCGCCGGTCCCAGCCCTTGATCGCCCCCGAGGCGAGCGACAGTTCCGGGAACGCGACCACCCGCCGCGGGTCGAAGAACGGCTCGGTGCCCAGGCCGGTGCAGCGGGTGCAGGCGCCGACCGGGTTGTTGAACGAGAACAGCCGGGGCTCCAGTTCCGGGATCGACCAGCCGCAGACCGGGCAGGCGAAGCGCGACGAGAACAGGTGCGACCGGCCGGACTCCATCTCGAGCGCGATCGCGCGGCCATCGGCATGGCGCAGCGCCATCTCGAACGATTCGGCCAGCCGCTGGCGCTGGTCCTCGCGCACCTTGAGCCGGTCGACCACGATGTCGACGCTGTGCTTGCGGTTCTTCGCAAGCTTCGGCGCCTCGTCGAGGTCGAACACCTCGCCGTCGATGCGCACCCGCACGAAGCCCTGCGCCCGCAGCTCCGACAGCAGCTCTCGCTGCTCGCCCTTGCGATCGGCCAGCAGCGGGGCCAGGATCATCAGCGAGGTCTCCGCCGGCAGCGCCAGCACGTGGTCGACCATCTGCGACACGCTGAGCGCGGCCAGCGGCGCATCGTGCTCCGGGCAGAACGGCTGGCCGGCGCGCGCATAGAGCAGCCGCAGGTAGTCGTGGATCTCGGTGATCGTGCCGACCGTGGAGCGCGGGTTGTGGCTGCCCGACTTCTGCTCGATCGAGATCGCCGGCGACAGGCCCTCGATCAGGTCGACATCGGGCTTCTCCATCACCTGCAGGAACTGCCGCGCATAGGCCGAAAGCGATTCGACGTAGCGGCGCTGGCCTTCCGCGTACAGCGTGTCGAACGCGAGCGACGACTTGCCCGACCCCGACAGCCCGGTGATGACCACCAGCCGGTTGCGCGGCAGGTCGAGGTTCACGTTGCGCAGGTTGTGCGTGCGCGCCCCGCGGATGCGGATGTAGCCGCTGCTTTCCCGGGTGCCTTCGTTCCCGGCGTTCCCGCCGTTCCCCTCGCGCTCGCCGCGCTTTTCGTCCGCTTCGCCTGCCATGCCCGCCCTGCCAGCCACGCCGTGTGAAAAAGGCAACCTGTTACTATAACCGAGTCACCCATCCACAAGTCCGCCGTGACCGTGCCTGCTTCGATCCCAGCCAGACCCGCCACGCCGGCGCGCCGGCGATGAATGCCCTCGAGTGGCGCGCGAGCCTGGCCCTGTCCACGCTGTACGGCCTGCGCATGCTCGGGTTGTTCATCATCCTGCCGGTGTTCGCGGTCTACGCCCAGCGCCTGCCCGGGGGCGAAAACCGCATCCTGATCGGGATCGCGATCGGCATCTACGGCCTGACGCAGGCCATCCTGCAGATCCCGTTCGGCTGGGCCTCCGACCGCTTCGGCCGCAAGCCGGTGATGTACTTCGGGCTGCTGCTGTTCGCGCTGGGCAGCTTCGTCGCGGCCTCGGCCAGCGACATCTGGCTGGTCATCCTGGGGCGCACGCTGCAGGGTGCCGGGGCGATCTCGGCGGTGGTGATCGCGCTCACCGCCGACCTCACCCGCGATTCCCAGCGCGCGAAGGCGATGGCGATCATCGGCTCGACCATCGGCATCGCGTTCGCGGCGTCGCTGATCGCGGGCCCGCCGCTGAACGCGGCGATCGGCATCAGCGGCATCTTCGCCATGACCGGCGTGCTGGCGCTGCTGGCACTGGGCGTGGTGCGTTTCCTGGTGCCCGAGCCGCCGCCGCTCCCGGCCGGCAGCGGCCCGGGGAGCGCCGACGAGGCCCGCCGGCCTGTGCGCGGACGCTTCCGGACCGACCTGAAGGCGGTGTTCGCCGAGGGCGAGCTGCGCCGGCTCAACTTCGGCGTGCTGGTGCTGCATGCACTGCTCACCGCGCTGTTCCTGGTGGTGCCGGTGTCCCTGCGGGATGCCGGCATGCCGGTCGCCGAGCACTGGCACGTGTACTGGCCGGCGATGCTGGCGAGCTTCGTCGCCCTGGTCCCGGCGATCGGCTACGCCGAGGGGCGGCACCGGCTGAAGCAGGTGTTCCTTGCCTGCATCGTCCTCACGCTGGGGTCGCTCGGCGCCTTCCTGCTGACGCTGGATTCCGTGCTCGGCACCGGCCTGGCGCTGGGCGCCTTCTTCATCGCCTTCAACGTGCTCGAGGCGCTGCTGCCTTCGCTGGTATCCCGGATCGCGCCGCGCCACTTGCGCGGCACCGCGATCGGGGTATACAGCAGTATCCAGTTCCTCGGCATCTTTCTGGGAGGCGCGGTCGGCGGCATTCTCGCGCAGACTCTGGGGCTGGGCGCCGTGCTCTGGTTCGGCACGCTGCTGACCGCCGCATGGCTGGCGATCGCGGCGGGCATGCGTTCGCCGGGGCGCCCGGCCGACGCAGGCGAGGCGGACGGCAGCCCGGCAGCCGGCGCGCATCCATCCAAGGCCTGAACACACCAAACATCACGCACGCAGCGGAGGTATCCAATGGCATCTGTGAACAAGGTAATCCTGGTCGGCAACCTCGGTCGCGACCCCGACGTGCGCTACATGCCCGACGGCAACGCGCTGTGCAACCTGAACCTGGCCACGACCTATTCGTGGAAGGACAAGGCATCCGGCGACAAGAAGGAAGAGACCGAGTGGCATCGGGTCACGCTGCGCAACCGGCTGGCCGAGATCGCCGGCGAGTACCTGAAGAAGGGGTCGCCGGTATACATCGAGGGGCGCCTGCGCACCCGCAAGTGGACCGACAAGGAGAACATCGAGCGCTACACCACCGAGATCGTCGCCGACAGCATGCAGCTGCTGGGCAGCCGCGGTGGGGCAGGTGCGCCCGGCGGCGATCGCATGGGCGGCGGCGATTCGATGGGCGACGGCGAGCCCCGTTCGTCCGGTGGCGGTGGCGGTGCCGGCGGCGGCGCGGCGCGCGGCAAGCCGGCCGCAGCCAAGGGTGGCGGTGCCGGCTTCGACGATTTCGAGGACGACATCCCGTTCTGAACTTCCGGAGGGCACCACCATGCGGCACATGAAGGCACGCGCAACCGGCCATGCCGGCGGCATCGCCGGCGCCTCGGCACTCGTCTCGACGGTCGTCCCGACGCTGGCTGCACTGGCGGTGCTCGTGCCGCATGGCGTCGTGCACGCCCAGCCGCGTGCAGCCGAGGCCTACCCGAACCGTCCGATCCGGATGATCGTCGACTTCTCCGCCGGCGGGCTGTCCGACCAGATGGTGCGGGCGGTGGCGCCGAAGATGAGCGAGGCGCTCGGCCAGCCGATGGTGATGGACAACCGCCCCGGCGCGGCGGGTGCGCTCGCCTACAGCATCGTCGCCAAGGCGGTGCCCGATGGACACACCCTGGTCACGCTGTCGACCGGGTTCTCGCTCAACCTGAACCTGGTTTCCAAGCTGCCCTTCGATACCGATCGCGACTTCATCCCGATCGGGCTGATCGGCACCACCCCCAACGTGCTGGTCACCAGCAGCAAGGGTGCGAAGACGGTGGCCGAACTGGTCGCGATGGTGCGTGCGAAGCCGAACGCGACCAACGCCGCATCCACCGGCATCGGCTCGACGCCGCACCTGACGCTCGAACTGTTCAAGAGCGTGGCGAAGATCGACCCGACCCATGTTCCGTTCAACGGCAGCGGCCCTGCGATCGCCGACATGCTCGGCGGACGGCTCGACTTCATGTTCGTGAACATGCCGGCCAGCCTGGGGCACATCAAGGGCGGGCGCATCCAGGCGCTGGCCGTGGGCAGCGAGAAGCGTTCGCCGCAACTGCCCGACGTGCCGACGATGGACGAGTCCGGCTACAAGGGCTTCCGCTCCACCAGCTGGGCGGGCATCGGCGGGCCGGCCGGATTGCCGAAGGCGGTCGTGGCGCGGCTCAGCAAGGAGACCATCGCCGCGGTCGAATCGCCTGAGGTGCGCGAGCGCATCACCGCCGCCGGCGGCGAAGCCCGGTCATCGACGCCGGAGCAGTTCAGCGCGTTCATCAAGGACGAGATCGCGCGCTGGGGCCGCGTGATCAAGGCCGCCGGGGTGCGTGTCGAGCGCTGAGCCTCCGCGATCGGCACCGACGGAGGATCGCGCCATGGCGGGCCCGGGATCGGGCGAAGTCCGGGCAGCGTCCGGGACCCCCGGATCGCCCGGGCTCGACGCGCTGGTGCGCGCGCTGTGCGACCCCGCATGTTTTCCGCACCCGCTGGACGCGCCGGTGCGCGTCATCGAGACGCATATCTCGCAGGTGCTGGTCGGCGGCGGCCATGCGTACAAGCTCAAGAAGCCGCTCGACCTCGGTTTCCTCGACTTCGGCACGCTGGAGCGGCGGCGCGAATGCTGTGAACTGGAAGTACGCCTGAACCGCCGGCTGGCGCCGGCGATCTACCTGGAGGTGGTCGCGGTCTGCTGGGACGGCAGCCGTGCGACCCTGGTGCCGCAGGGCGCGGGTGCACAGGAGACGGCGGAGGCGACGGGGGAGGAAGCGACGGCCGTCGCGGCGCGCGGGCCGGTCGTCGAGTTTGCCGTGCACATGCGGGCCTTCGAGCCGGACGACCTGCTCGACCGACGGCTGGCGGAAGCCGGCTCGAGCCGGCGATGATCGATGCCGTGGCTGCGACCATCGCGCGCTTCCATGGCGCGATCGACGTGGCGGCGGCCGGGACCGGCTTCGGCCTGCCGGATGCCGTCTGGGCGCCGGTGCGCGCCAACTTCGAAGCCCTGTCGAAGGCGGTCCGCGCGCCGGGGCAGCGCGCCGTGCTCGCCGGGCTCGCGCGCTGGGCGCGGCGCGAGCGCCGGCGGCTCGCCGCATGGTTCCACGCACGGCGCGACGGCGGATTCGTGCGCGAGTGCCATGGTGACCTGCACCTGGGCAACATCGCATGGGTGGATGGCGAACCGTGCGTGTTCGACTGCATCGAGTTCAATCCGGAACTGCGCTGGACCGATGTCGCTGCCGAGGTCGCGTTCACCGTGATGGACCTCGCCGACCGTGGCCGGGCCGACCTCGGCTGGCGGCTGCTGGACGCATGGCTGGCCGGGACGGGCGACCACGGGTCGTTGCCGGGGCTGCGCTTCTACCTGTGCTATCGGGCGCTGGTGCGTGCCAAGGTCGCCTGCCTGCGGCTGGCCCAGCCGCAACGCGACACGGCCGCGACGGCGCACCTGCAGCAGGAGGAGGAAGGCTATGTCGCGCTCGCCGCCGAACTGTCGCGCGCGCGGCCGATGCTGGTCATCACCCACGGCCTGTCGGGCTCGGGCAAGTCGCGCGGGGCGGCCTGGCTGCTCGAACGCATCGGCGCGGTACGCGTGCGCTCCGATGTCGAACGCAAGCGGCTGGCCGGGCTGTGCGCGCTGGATCGGCTCGGCGCAGGTGGCGCACCGGACGCCGGGCTCTACGCGGCCGAGGCGACCCGCCGCACCTACGACCGGCTGGAGGCCTTCGCCCGTTCGGCCCTCGACGGCGGCTTCCCGGTCATCGTCGATGCCGCCTTCCTGCAGCGCCCGGCGCGGGAGCGCTTCCGGCTGCTGGCCGAACGGCTGCAGGTACCGTTCGCGATCCTCTCGTTCGATGCGCCGGCGGCGGAGCTGCGGGCGCGCGTCGCCGCACGCGCACGATCCGGGCAGGATGCGTCCGATGCCGGACCGGCGATACTCGAGCACCAGCTGGCGACGGCCCAGCCGCTGCAGCCGGACGAAGGCGGTTGCACCCTCGACATCGATGCATCCGCCGCGGCTGCCGCCGGTGCACTGGAAGCGGCCGTGCACTGGCTCGCCGGGCGCGCTGCGGCGCCGCCAGATGCGCGGCAACATGGTAGCGCGGTAACCTAGCGTCCGGACGACGAACAGGCGCACGGCGCCGGACGGAGGAGCGATGACCGAGCGGATGCATCCGATGATCCCCTGCGCCCTGCGCGCGCAACCCGGGCCGCGATCGGCGATGTCGCCGGGCCTGTCCCTGGCCCTGTCGATTGCGCTGGCCCTGTGCCTGTGCCTGTGCCTGTCCCTGTCCGGCGCCGGCAGGGCGCATGCGGCAGCGCCGCTGCAGCCGATCGAGGTGATCGTGTTCGCGGGTGCCAACGCGATGCCCTCCTATGTCGCCCAGGAGAAGGGGTTCTTCGCGCGCGAGGGGCTGGCCGTGAACATCACCGCGACGCCCAACTCCGGCTTCCAGATCAGCAGCCTGGTGGCCGGGAAGTTCCACGTCGCGAGCACCGCCATCGACAACCTGATCGCCTACCAGGAAGGCCAGGGCACCGCGAAGCTCGACCGCGAGCCGGACATGGTGGCGATCATGGGCATCTCCTCGGCCGAGCTGTCGCTGTTCGCGGTGCCCGAGGTACGGACGATCGCCGACCTGAAGGGCCGCGACCTCGCGCTGGACTCGCTGTCCACCGGCTATGCGTTCGTGCTGCGCTACCTGCTCGAGAAGGCCGGGCTCGGTCCGGCCGATTTCCGCTTCGTCGCGGTCGGCAACTCGCGCGCCCGGCTGCAGTCGTTGCGCGAGGGCAAGTTCGCTGCGGCACTGATCACCGAGCCGTTCACCGGCGTCGCCCGGCAGGAAGGATTCACCCTGCTCGGCGAGGGCGTGTCCGCGCTGGGCGGCTACCAGGCCAACGTGCGCATCGTCAACCGCGCCTGGGCCAACGAGAACCCGAAGGCGGTGGTCGGCTACATCCGCGCGCTGCTGTCGGCGATCGACTGGATCTACGATCCGGCGAACCGCGAGGAAGCGGCCCGCATCCTCGCCAGCCGGGTGAAGGTGGGCGAGGCGGCCGCGCTCGCGAGCGTCGACGGCATGACGCGCGGGCAGTCGGCGCTGCAGCGCAATGGCGAGATGGACATGCAGGGCCTGCGCAACGTGATCATGCTGCGCGAGCGCTACGGCGTGCCGCAGAAGAAGATGGGGCCGCCTTCGCGGTACTACGACCCGACCTGGTACCAGAAGGCCCGCGCGAGGCCCTGAGCCCGGGGCCCGAGCGCAACGTCGCGGGTCAGTGCAGGGGTTCCGGGACCGGTCTCAGCGCGGTGGCGACGGCGGCTGGTCGCGGAACTGCAGCGTGTATCCGGCGAGCAGGGTTTCGAGCAGGAAGCCGACCAGCGCGAGCACGAAGCAGACGACGCCGGCCAGGAAGGTCACCGATACCAGCGGGCTGACGCGCGAGGTGGTGGTCTCGCCGAGGAACAGCGAGAGCACCGTTGCGCCGATCATCATCGCCGCCAGCGCCAGCAGGCCGACCGAGGCGTTGACCACCCGGCCGCGCACCTTCAGGCGGCGCAGCTCGAGGTAGGTGGCCTCGACCGCCGGCTGGTCGACCAGCCGGCCCTCATGGATGCGCTCTTCCAGGCTGCGCGCGCGGTCGATGATCCGGCCGAGCCGAGTCGCGAGCGCACCGATCAACCCGGCGATGGCGGTCAGCATGAATACCGGTGCGACCGCGAGCTGTATCGCATGCGAGATGCCATCGGTGATCATCGGCTGGCGATCCTGGGCGGGCGTGTCATTTCCGGCAACCTACGCTCATTTCGGCCTGGGGGCCACCGCCGGATCGACGCCCGGCGCACGCTCGACCCTCGGGTCGGGGCCCGCGGCACGCAATGCCTGCAGCACCCGCATGCCGGCGCGGCCGTCCTGCGGCAGGCCGGCGGAAGCCTGGAACGCGCGGATCGCGGTCCGCGTGCGCGCGCCGACGATGCCGTCGGGCACGCCGACATCGAAGCCCCGGTCGAGCAGGCGCTGCTGCACCTCGCGCCGTTGTGCGCGGCCGATGCCGGGGTCGTCGGTCGGCCACGGCGTGCGGAACGCCCCACCGCCGCGCAGCCGGTCGGCCAGGTGGGCGATCGCCAGCGCATACGATTCCGCCGCGTTGTAGGCGAAGATCGCATCGAAGTTGCGGAACACGATGAAGGCCGGACCCTTGGCGCCCGAGGGCAGGAGCAGCCCGGCCGGTCCGCTGCCGGTGAGGGCGCTGCCATCGACCTGGCGGATGCCCAGTTCGCTCCACTGCGCGAGCGACTGCTTCGTGCGGCGCCCGGCCGGCCCGGCGTAGTTCGCTGGCAGCCGTACCTCGTAGCCCCAGGGCTGGCCGGTGATCCAGCCGGCGCGCTTCAGGTAGTTGGCGGTCGAGCCGAGCGCATCGGGCACCGAGTCGACTATGTCGCGCCGGCCATCGCCGTCGAAGTCGATCGCCAGCCGCTGGTAGGTCGACGGCATGAACTGCGTCTGTCCGAAGGCACCGGCCCAGGACCCGACCAGCGAGGCCGCAGGGATGTCGCCGCTCTGCAGGATGCGCAGCGTGGCCAGCAGTTCGCCGCGGAAGAACGCCTGGCGCCGGCCCGAGCAGGACAGCGTCGTGAGCGAGCGCACCAGTTCGCGCCTGCCCATGATGCGGCCGTAGTCGGACTCGACGCCCCAGACCGCGGCGATGACGAAGCGGTCGACGCCGAACTTCTCCTCGGCCTGGGCCAGCACGGCAGACCATTTCTCCATCAGCGCGCGGCCATCGGCGACGCGCTCGTCGTCGACCAGCCCCGAGAGGTAGTCCCAGATCGGGATGGTGAACTCGGGCTGGTTGTCGAACAACTTCAGGATGTCGGCGTCGGGCTCCACGCCCGCGAGTGCGCTGTCGAACACCTGCGCCCCGATGCCCTTGCCGAGGGCGATCGTGCGCAGCTCCTTCACGCACGACGCCCATTCGTTCGCGCGGGCGGGCGCACCCTGCAGCAGGCATGCGGCGCCCAGCAGCATGGCCAGGACGATCGTGGGCGGGGACGAGGACTTCCTGCCGGCAGGCTCGACTGCAACGTGGGTATCGCCGGAAGGGGTCATGTCGGGGGCTGCGTGCACTGGCCGTGCTCCGTGTTGGTGCGAATGGGCGCGATGTTCGCACGGCGGCCATGCGCGGTGGGTGCGGATGCACTCTCCATGCGCGGCATGGCGCGTCCGATGCGCGACGACTGCGCGCGTGGCATGCAACCTGCTTCCAGGGTTCGCGGTCCGCACCCGGTACGAAGGGCCGTGCCGGCTGCGCGAAGTCATCCAGCAACGCATCCAACATCGAATCCCACATCGAGGGGGCAGCAGAATGAGCACTCAACGCAGGAAGTTCCTCGCGCAGGGCCTGGCAGCCGGCGCAGTGGCCGGTGCAGCCGCGATGCCGCGCGAGGCAAGCGCGCAGTCCACCTTCAACTGGAAGATGACCAGCGCCTATGCGAAGGGCTCCCCGTTCTACATGGACGGACCGGGCAGCGCGGTCGACCTTGCGCGCCGCATCGAGACCATGTCCAACGGCCGCATCCGCATCCAGGTGTTCGGTGCCGGTGAACTGATCCCGGCGCTGGAAGGATTCGATGCCGTGCGCGCCGGCACTGTCGAGATGAACCATGCGAACAGCTTCTTCTGGACCGGCCGCACCTTCGCCGCCCAGTACTTCACCGCGGTGCCGTTCGGCCTGAACTTCCAGGGCATGAACGGCTGGCTCTACGACGGTGGCGGCCAGCAGCTGTGGAACGAAGTCTATGCGCCGTTCGGCATGGTGGCCTTCCCCTGCGGCAATACCGGCGTGCAGATGACCGGCTGGTTCAAGCGCGAGATCAAGTCGGTGGCCGACCTCAAGGGCCTGAAGATGCGCATCCCCGGACTTGCAGGGCAGGTCTACGCTTCGCTGGGCGTCGACGTGCGCCTGCTGCCCGCCGGCGAGATCTTCCCGGCGCTCGAGCGCGGGGTGATCGATGCCGCGGAGTTCGTCGGGCCGTTCCTCGACCGTCGCCTCGGCCTGCAGAAGGCGGCCAAGTACTACTACACGACCGGCTGGCACGAGACCGCCACCGTGTCCGAACTGCTGATCAACAAGGCCGCCTGGGACAAGCTGCCGCGCGACCTGCAGGCCGTGGTGGAGAACGCCGCTGCCGCCTGCAACGTGATCAGCGAGGCCTGGTGCCAGCGCAACAACGCCGATGCGATGGAAGACCTGGTGAAGAACCAGGGCGTGCAGCTGCGCACCCTGCCCGACGACGTGATCAAGGCCCTGCGCGCGACGACCAGCAAGGTGCTGGCCGAGGCCGTGGCGAAGGATCCGCTCACCGCCAAGGTGCACAAGTCGTACATGGCGTTCAAGCAGAAGTACGACGTCTGGGCCGGCTACAGCGAAGGTGTCTACCACAGCCGCATCCGCGGCAGCTGACCATGGTGGCCGAGCCTTCGCGCCCGGCCACGATCGCGGCACGCATCGACGCGTTCACCGACTTCATCGGTCGGTGGGCGTCGTGGCTCGTGCTCGCGATCGTGCTGCTGATGGCATGCAACGTACTGCTGCGCTACCTGTTCGACACCGGTTCGGTGTGGGCGCAGGAACTCGAATGGCACCTGCTGGTGCCGGTCGTCCTGGTGGGCATGACCTACACGCTGCGCCATGGCGAACATGTCCGCTCCGACATCCTGTACTTCCGGTTCACGCCGCGCACGCGCGCCGTCATCGACCTCGTGTCGGCGCTGCTGATCATCGCGATCGCGCTGCTGATCCTCTGGTTCTCGCTGCACTACGTGCAGCAGTCGTTCACCATCGACGAGAAATCCCCTGATCCCGGCGGCCTGCCGCACCGCTGGATCATCAAGGGAATGATCCCGATCGGCTTCGCGCTGCTGGCGCTGCAGGGCGTGGCCTGTGCGCTGTCGGCAGCGGCGCAGTTGCGCCTGGCAGGGAGGCAGCACTGATGGACATGACCCTTGCCATACTGATGCTGCTGGCGTTCTTCGTGATGCTGATGATCGGCATCCCGGTCGCGGTGACGCTGGCGACCACCGGTTTCGTGTTCGGCCTGCTCGGCTTCGGCACCTCGCTGTTCAACCTGGTGCCCGCGCGCGTGTTCGGCGTGGTCGCCAACTACCAGTGGCTGGCGATCCCGCTGTTCGTCTTCATGGGCGTGATGCTCGAGAAGTCGCGGCTGGCGGAAGACCTGCTCGACGTGGTCGGCCACCTTGCCGGCGGGCTGCGCGGCGGCATGGCGCTGGGCATCATCGGCGTCGGCGTGCTGATGGGTGCGAGCACCGGCATCGTCGGCGCGACGGTGATCACGCTCGGCCTGCTCACCCTGCCGACGCTGCTGCGCAGGGGTTACGACCCGGCGGTGTCGTGCGGGGCGATCTGTGCATCGGGCACGCTGGGCCAGATCATCCCGCCCAGCCTGATCCTGATCCTGCTGTCGGACATCATGCAGCTGTCGGTCGGCACGCTGTTCGCCGCCGCGGTGATGCCGGGCATGCTGCTGGCCGCGCTGTACTGCGTGTACATCGTGATCCTGGGCATGGTGAAGCCCGGCTCGATGCCGGCGGTGCCGCTGGCCGAGCGCCAGGCGCTGGCACGGCGCGACCTTTGGATCCGCTTCTTCAAGGTCGTCGTGCCGCCGCTGCTGCTGGTGCTGTCGGTGCTGGGGTCGATCATCGGCGGCATCGCCGCACCGACCGAGGCGGCCTCGATGGGTGCGGTGGGTGCGATCCTGGTCACGGCGATGGCGGGGCGGCTGACGCTGCCGATCCTGCGCGACGTGGCCCAGTCGACCATGCGCATCACCGCGATGGTGATGTTCATCCTGATCTGTGCCCAGGTGTTCGCGCTGGCGTTCCGCGGGCTGCACGGCGAGGACCTGATCCACAAGATGTTCGAATTCCTGCCGGGCGGCGTCGGCATGGACATCCTGTTCCTGATGGTGCTGATCTTCGTGCTCGGCTTCTTCCTCGAGTGGATCGAGATCAGCTACATCGCGGTGCCGCTGTTCCTGCCGGTATTCCTGGCGCAGGGGGTGGATCCCGTCTGGCTGGCGATGCTGATCTGCGTGAACCTGCAGACCTCGTTCCTCACGCCGCCGTTCGGATGGGCGCTGTTCTTCCTGCGCGGGGTGGCACCGCCCGAGGTGACCACGCGCCACCTGTACCTGGGCGTGGTGCCGTTCATCGCGCTGCAGGTGTTCGCCATCTGGCTGGTCTACATGTATCCGCAGATCGCGACCTGGCTGCCGAAGGCGATCGGCTGGTAGACCCGACCCTGGGGTCTGACCCCGGGGTCGGACCCCAGGGTCGGACCCCAGGGTCAGGCTCCGGTCAGAAGCCCTTCGGCAGCACGTTCCCGAACTTCTCGCGGATGCGCGCATCGAGCCCCGGGCTCGAGCGCGCGACCGCCGGGAAGGTGTCGCGCTTGATCCACGGCCGGCAGGCATCGATCACCATGCGCGAGTTGAGCACCGGCTGGTCTTCCGGATAGGACATCGGATCCAGCCGCGTGCTCCAGCAGCCCTTCAGGATCTCGACGTCCTCACGCGGATCGACCCGGGTGCACATCGCCCACACCACCTCGTCCATGTTTGCCGGGTTGATGTCGTCGTCGACCACGACCACGTAGCGGTTGCAGTAGGCGGCGGCATGCACCTGGCCCGCCACCAGCCCGACCTGCTTCGAATGGCCGGGATACATCTGCTTCACCGACACGGTGAGCCAGTAGCGGCCGCCACCCGCCTCGTGCGACCAGACGCCGGTGACGCCCGGGATGCCGGCGCCCTCGAGCTGGCGCCAGACCGCGCCCGCGCGGAAATGGCCGCGGTAGTAGCTGTCGTCGTTCGGCGGCACCGCCGGCACCACGCCGAGCAGCACCGGGTCGTTGCGGTGGAGCATCGACTCGACGCGGATCACTGGCTGTGGCGACTTGCCGCTGCAGTAGTAGCCGGTCCACTCGCCGAGCGGACCTTCATCGATCCTGTCCCCCGGCGACACGAAGCCTTCGTAGGCGATCTCGGCATGCGCCGGGATCGGCAGCCCGGTGATCGGGCCCTCGATCACCTGCACCGGCTCGCCGATCAGCGCACCCGCTGCCTCGTACTCGTTCTTGCCGTAGGGAATCTCGAGGCCGGCGACCATGAACAGCGCCGGATGCACGCCGACCACCACCGCGATCGGGCAGCGCTCGCCGCGCGCGAAGTACTTCTGCATCAGCAGGTCGCCGTGCTTGCCCTTCGAGCACATCACGGTGGCGATGGCCTTGTCGAACACCTGGCCCCGGTACGCGCCGTAGTTGATCCAGCCCGAGTCCGGGTCCTTCATGATCACCATGCAGCCGGTGCCGATGTACGGGCCGCCATCGTCCTCGTGCCACTTCGGCGTCGGGATCTTCAGCAGGTCGATGTCCTTGCCGTAGAGCACGTTCTCGAGCAGCTTGCCGGTCTTCACCACTTCCGGCTTGTGGGTGTTCGCGCCGCCGATGTAGTTGCGCCAGTAGCGCACCAGGTCCATCTCGGTGGAATCGTCGGGCAGGCCGAGCGTCATCGCGATGCGGCGCACCGAGGTCAGCACGTTGGCCAGCACGCGGTAGCCGCGCGGGTAGCCGGGCACGTCGTCGAACAGCAGCGCCTGGCGGCCCATCTTGCGCTGGTAGATGTCGACGATGCCGCCGATCTCTTCCATGCGTTCGGCGCCGCTCACGTGCTGCAGCTCGCCCGCGGCTTCCATGCGCGCGAGCCAGCTTCGCAGGTCCTGATTCTCCATCGACATCTCTCCTGGTCGGTACAGTGCCGGCATCGGCCGGTCCGGGCCATCGGCAACAGCGTCGAGCATAGCGCCGGACGGCACCCTGCGGCACGTTGCGGCACCCTCGACCTTCTGTTACTTTTGTGAGAACGGTATCAGAAATTAGACACCCCTCCCAGCACACCCCGGAGCGCGCGATGACCAAGTCCACCCTCGATGAAACCGTCAGCTACCGCGGGTTGCGCGAATGGCTCGAACACACCGAGCGCTTCGGCGAGCTGATGAAGATCGACGGTGCCCACTGGGACACCGAGATGGGTGCGATCACCCACATGATGACCGAGAAGAGCCGCGGCCAGGCCCCGGCGCTGCTGTTCGACAACATCCCGGGCTATCCGGCCGGCTTCCGCACGCTGTACGGCCAGTTCTCGTCGATCAAGCGGGTCGCGCTGACCCTCGGCCTGCCGCTCGAGCATGCGCGCAAGGTCGACATCGTCAAGGCCTACCACGAGCGCATCCGCACGCTGAAGCCGCTGCCGCCGAAGATCGTCGAGACCGGCCCGATCCTCGAGAACGTGATCACCGGCGACGCCTGCGACGTGCTGATGTTCCCGGTGCCGCGCCACCACGAGGCGGACAAGGCGCGCTTCATCGGCACCGCCGACGGCGTGATCACGCTCGACCCGGACGAGGGCTGGTACAACGTCGGCGCCTACCGCAGCCAGGTCTACGACGGCAAGACCATCGGCTGCCAGATCACCGAAGGCAAGCACGGCCGCATCCACCGCGACAAGTACTTCGAGCGTGGCCAGTCGATGAAGGTCGTGATCCTCTGCGGCCAGGACCCGCTGCTGTTCATGCTGTCCGCCAGCCCGCTGCCCGACGGCATCAGCGAGATCGACTTCATGGGCGGCCTGCGCGGCGAGCCGGTCGAGTGCGTGCGCGGTCCGTTCACCGGCTTCCCGATCCCGGCCGACTGCGAGATCGCGATCGAGGGCGAGATGGTGCCCGGCCAGGTGCTGCCGGAAGGCCCGTTCGGCGAATGGATGGGCTACTACTCCGACGACTCGGTGCCGCGCCCTTACGTGAACGTGAAGACGATCCTGCACCGGAACAACCCGATCCTCTGCTGCGCGCCGCAGCACAAGCCGGTCGACGAGACCGGCCTGCTCAAGGGCATCGCCGGCGCGGCCGAAGTCTGGCGCGCGCTCGATGCCTGCGGCATCCCGGACGTGCTCGGCGTCTGGAACCACGAGGCCGGCCCGGCCACGCGCTTCACCGTGGTGCAGATCATCCAGCGCTATCCCGGCCACTCGCGCAATGCGCTGCACATCGCCGCGAACTGCCAGGGCGGTGCCTATGCGGGCAAGTGGACGGTGGTGGTCGACGAGGACATCGATGCCGGCGACCTCGACCAGGTGCTGTGGGCGATGAGCACCCGCTTCGACCCGATGACCGACATCGACCTGATCCAGAAGGCCTGGGCATCCAAGCGCGATCCGCTGTGGCTGCCGGGCAACTTCAACAACCGCATCCTGGTCGACGCCTGCATCCCGTACGACATGAAGCTGAAGAAGACCTTCCCGACGGTGGTCGACGTCAGCCCCGAGCTGCGCGCGAAGATCAAGGCGAAGTGGACCAACCTGCAGTTCCCGGGCTTCTGACCCGCCGCCCGGGGGCACCCGGGGGCCTGGCTGTTCACCGTGATCGGGAGGGTGTTGAATCGTGCGTGCATCCGTGCTGTCGATATCGTCGCTGCGGGTTTCCCTCCCGGTCGTCCTTGCCGCAGGGCTTGCGATGCCCGTGCAGGCGCAGCAGGCGGGCGCGGGCGGATGGCCCTCGCGCCCGGTGCGCATCGTGGTGCCGTTCGGTCCCGGTGGCAGCGCCGACCTGGTCGCGCGCATCCTCGGCCAGCGCCTGACCGAGTCGCTCGGCCAGCCGGTGATCGTCGAGAACCGGCCCGGGGCGGGCGCGATGCTCGGCAACGAGCTGGTGGCGAAGTCGCCGCCCGATGGCTACACCCTGACCATCGGCACCCTGGGTCCGTTCGCGGTGAACCAGAGCCTGTTCCGCAAGGTGCCCTACGACAGCCAGCGCGATTTCGCGCCGATCACCCTCACCGGTGCGTCATCGCACGTGCTGGTGGTGCATCCGTCGATGCCGGTGAAGTCGATGGCCGAACTGATCGCACTGGCCAGGCAGCGGCCGGGCCAGCTGACCTTCGCGTCCAGCGGCATCGGCAACGCCACGCACCTCACCGGCGAGCTGTTCAAGTCGATGGCGGGTGTCGACGTGGTGCACGTGCCGTACAAGGGTGGCGGCGCCGCCGTCGCCGATCTGATCGGCGGCCATGTCGGCTTCTCGTTCGCCAGCATGCCGTCCGCCATGCCCCACGTGCGCGCCGGCAAGCTGCGTGCGCTGGCGGTGGCGCCGGGGCAGCGGGTGTCGACGGCACCGGAACTGCCCACGGTCGCCGAGTCGGGACTGCCCGGCTTCGCCTCGGAGGACTGGCAGGGTGTGCTCGCGCCGGCGAAGACGCCGCAGGACATCGTGATGCGGCTCAACGCCGAGATCCACAAGGTGCTGGGCGCGGCCGACCTGCGCGAGAAGCTCGATGCGCAGGGATTCCAGGTGCGCCTGTCCACGCCGCAGCAGTTCGCCGACCTGATCCGCACCGAGTCGGCGAAGTGGGCGAAGATCGTCAAGGAAGCGAACATCCGCATCGACTGACCTGCCGGCGCGCCGCCCGCGCGCACCGGGACGGGCCGCCTACTCGGCGCTGATCTTCGCCTTCTTCACCACCGTCGCGTACTTCGCGGTATCGGCCTTCAGGAAGGCGGTGAACTCCGCCTGCGACATCACCTGCACGTCGATCGCCTGCTTGGCCAGCGTGTCGCGGAACTCGGGGATCGCCACCACCCGGCGCACTTCCGCGCGCAGGCGCTCGGCCGCGTCGCGCGCGGTCTTCGCCGGGGCCATCAGCGTGTACCAGGACGGCACCTCGACGTTGAAGATGCCCTGCTCGTTCAGCGTGGGCACGTCGGGCGCCAGCGGCGAACGCTTCGGGCTGGTGACGGCCAGTGCGGTTACCCGGCCGGCACGTGCCAGCGGCAGCGCGGCGGTGATCGACGAGAACAGCAGTTGCGCCTCGCCGGCCAGCACCGCGGCTGCGGCAGGTCCGGCGCCCTTGTACGGGATGTGCACCAGGTCGGTGCCGGTCACCATCTTGAACAGTTCGCCCGACAGGTGCAGGTTGGCCCCGGCCCCGCTCGATGCGTAGTTGAGGCGGCCCGGGTTGGCCTTCGCATGGGCGACGAGGTCCTTCACCGTCTTCACCGGCACCGACGGATGGGCGATCAGCAGGTGGTAGGACGAGGCGAAGAAGTCCAGGCTGATGAAGTCGCGCACCGGATCGTAGTTGACCTTCTGCATCGCCGGCGAAATGGACAGCGGTCCGATGAAGCCGAGCAGCAGCGTGTAGCCGTCCGGCTGCGCCCGTGCCGCCAGTTCGGTCGCCAGCAGCCCGCCACCGCCGGCGCGGTTGTCGACCAGCACCGGCTGGCCGAGCCCTTCGGACAGCCGCTGCGCCAGGGTGCGCGCGATGAAGTCGTTGCCGCCACCCGGCGCGAACGGCACCAGGAAGCGCAGCGCGCGCGACGGGAATGCGCCGTCGGACGGCGCCTGGGCAAGCGCCGGTGCCGCGCCCGTCGCAAGGGGTGCAAGCGTGGCGAAGGTGGCGAGCAGGATGGCAGTCTTCATGCAGGGTCCTTGGCAGGGCAGCGACGGAATCCGGTTGGGCGGCAGTGGCACGCAGGCGATAACAGTACCGCATCGTGGCGCTGGCAGTGGCCGGTGTCCCCGGCTTCCCCGGCTCCCCGATCGAGTACCATCGCCACGGTCTGCAACGGTGTCACGTCCCATGGCGATTCGATTCGACGATATCGGAAACCGGCTGCGCGCGTTCCGCCTCGGGTCCGGATTGTCCGCCGACGAGATCGCCCGCAGGCTCGACATCTCGCGCGCGGCGCTGTACCGGTTCGAGAAGGGCGAACTCGCCAAGATCGAGACGCTCGGGCGCCTGTCGGAACTGCTCGGCGTGTCGGTGCCGACGCTGCTCGGCGTCGGGGTGGAGTACATCGCCTCCGCGGTCGCGTATTTCGAGCGCCTGCGCCAGAACGAGGAGACGGCGGAGCAGATCATCGTGCTGGCCGGCCCGATCTCCTACCTGCTGGCGTCGGACGCGTTCGACGCGACGCTCGCACAGGTGCTCACCGAGAGCATCCCCGCCGACCTGCCGGCGCGCGATCGCGCGATCGCCGAGGTGGGCGAGATCATGGCCATCCTGCAGGCGCGCAAGGCGCAATACCAGCGCCGGCAGCCGGCGGTGGTGAACCTGATCTCGGCGAGCGAGATCGAGCGCTTCCTGCACAACGGGCTGGTCGGTCGCCTCGACCTCGACGAGGCGGTGCGCGCCGAGCGACGCGCGCAGGCCGTGCGCGAGGTGACCCGGTTCGCGAAGCTCACGGAAGAGCAGCCGATCGGCATCCAGATCGGCATCGTGCCCGATACGCTGCCGCATGCGAGCTTCCAGATCCTGCGCCAGCCCGACCGGCAGGTGCTGGTGCTGTCGCCGTTCCGCCTCGGCGAGCAGCCGAACGTGCGCATCGGGGTGGCGATGATCACCTCGGCGCCCGAGGCGCTGGCGCTGCACCAGAAGGCGGCCGAGGAGATGTGGAGCCGCGCGCTGAAGGGCGCGGCGGCGGCGAAGTTCCTGCGCGGGCTGCTCGCCAGGTACCGCTGAGGCAGCCGCCTGCATCGCTGCCGGTCCCAGCGCCGGTCCCAGCGCCGGTCCCACCGCCGACAGCGTCTCTTTTTTTGGAAAAGCCTTGCTTTTTGGACATCCGGCTCGTCTAATTCAGGGTCCGCGAGAAACCGTCTCTGACCCGCATTTCGATCTGCGCTCACCCACCTCGCCCCAGGAGGACAGTCGATGTCACAAGGTATGTTTGCCACCGCCGCCGTGAAGGTGGGCGAGCCCGGGACCGGCCATTCGCCGCCGCAGTGCCCGGCCGAGGAGTCGATCGTGCCGGTGGTCGCGCACGAGTGGGTGAACGAGGAATACAAGCACCTGGTGGTGAAGGCGACGCCGAAGGCGCTGGCCGCCCAGCCCGGCCAGTTCTTCCACCTCCTGTGCCCGTCGCCCGACGAGGGTGAGCTGTGGTTCCGCCGGCCGCAGTCGGTGTACCGGATCCAGCGCTCCAGCGGCCGCCTCGAGTTCCTCTACAAGGTCGTGGGCCGCGGCACCAAGGGCCTGGCCACGCTCAAGCCGGGCGACGAGCTGAACATGGTCGGCCCGCTCGGGGTCGGCTTCCACCTGAAGCCCGAGTGGAAGAACATCGTCGTGCTCGGCCGTGGCGTGGGCCTGGCGACGATGGCGCCGATCTCCCAGTTCGCCGGCGAGATGGGCGTGCGCGTGACCGCCATCCTGTCGGCGCGCAGCCCCGACCTCGCGCTCGCCGCCGACCTGTTCGAGAGCGTCGGCAGCGTGGTGAAGGTGCTCGACACCGACGGCACCAGCGACATCGGCAACGTCGAGAAGATCCTGCGCCAGCTGATCGCCGAGAAGCGCGCCGATGCCTTCTTCACCTGCGGCTCGAACCGGCTGATGCAGCTGATGAAGAAGCTGGGTCGCGAGTTCGACATCCCCGGCCAGATGGCGATGGAGCAGATCATGGCCTGCGGCCTCGGCCCCTGCTACATCTGCGTGCGTACCTTCGAGCGCAACGGCCAGAAGGAGATGCGCCGCGTCTGCGTCGAAGGCCCGGTGTTCGACCTGCAGGAGTGCCTGGGATGGTAGATCTTTCGGTCAACGTGGGCAGCGTCAGGCTGGCCAACCCGGTGATGCCCGCCTCGGGCACCTTCTCGGTCGAGTTCTCGCAGATCATCGACCTCAACCGGCTCGGCGCGCTGGTGGCCAAGACCGTGTCGCGCGGCTACCGCGCGGGCAACCCGCCGCCGCGGGTGTCGGAGATCGACTCCGGCATGATCAACTCGATCGGCCTGCCGACCAAGGGCCTGAAGTACTTCCAGGACGTGCAGGTCGCCGAGTACAAGCGCTTCACGCCGCCGCTGGTTTGCTCGATCTCGGCCGAGAGCATCGAGGACTTCGCGGCGATGGCGCGCGACGTGTCGGTGCCGGGCGTCGATGCGATCGAGATCAACATCTCGTGCCCGACGCGCGCGCCCGGCGGCGGCAACTTCGCGCTGAACGAGGAGCACACCTACAAGGTGGTGAAGCTCTGCCGCGAGGCGACGCAGCTGCCGATCTGGGCCAAGCTCTCGCCCAACGCCGGCGAGATCGGCGCGGTGGCCGAGGCGGCCGAGAAGGCCGGCGCCAATGCGATCACCGTGTCCAACACCATCCTCGGCCTCAAGATCAACATCGAGAGCCGGCTGTCTTACATCGGCAACGGCTACGGCGGCATCTCCGGCCCGGGCGTGCGCCCGATCATCATGCGCATGGTCCACCAGTGCTCGAAGTGCGTGAAGATCCCGATCATCGGCGTCGGCGGCATCTCGCGCGCCGAGGACGTGATCGAGTACATGATGGCCGGCGCCACCGCGGTGCAGGTGGGCTATGCCAGCTTCCGCAACCCGACGGCGATGATCGCGATGATCGACGGCATCGAGAAGTGGTGCGAGGCGCACGGCGTGGCGAAGGTGTCGGAGCTCACGGGGTCGATGATCGACCATCCGCCGCGCGACACCTACGAGGCCGGTATGATGGGCATCAGCTGAACGAGAGGCCGCGATGCCACCAGAGACTCCCGCTCCTTCCGTCGACCGCATCACCATCCGCAAGCCGGACGACTGGCACCTGCACGTGCGCGACGGCGCGATGCTCAGGGCATCGCTGCCGTTCACCGCGCGCAACTTCGGACGGGCGATCATCATGCCCAACCTGCTGCCGCCGGTGACCACGGTGAAGGAGGCGGTCGCCTACCGCGAGCGCATCCATGAGGCGTTGCCGGAAGGGTCGCGCTTCCAGCCGATGATGACCTGCTACCTGCACGACATGACCGATCCGGACGAGGTCGAGGCAGGGTTCCGCGACGGCGTGTTCACCGCGGTCAAGCTGTACCCGGCCAACGCCACCACCAACTCGGCGGCCGGGGTCACCGACTACCGGAAGATCCGGCCGGTGATGGCGCGCATGGAGAAGATCGGCATCCCGCTGCTGATGCATGGCGAGGAAGTCGATCCCGAGGTCGACGTGTTCGACCGCGAGGCGGTCTGGATCGAGCGCCGGTTGCAGCCCTGGACCAAGGATTTCCCCGGCCTGAAGTTCGTGCTCGAGCACATCAGCTCGAAGATCGCCGTCGACTACATCCGCAGCGCGGCACCGCAGGTGGGCGCGACCATCACGCCCTACCACCTGACCCACAACCGCACCGACTGGCTCGGGTGGGGCAACCGGCCCTACCTTTACTGCATGCCGGTGATCAAGACCGAGGCCGACCGGCGTGCGCTGGTCGAGGCTGCCACGTCCGGCGACAGGTGCTTCTTCCTGGGCACCGATTCCGCGCCGCACCCGGTCGAGCGCAAGCTGGCCGTGGTCGGTTCGGCGGGGCTGTTCAATTCGCCGGTGGCGATCGAGCAGTACACGAAGGTGTTCGAACAGGCGGGTGCGCTCGACAAGCTCGAGGGCTTCACCTCCCTGAACGGCCCGCTGCACTATGGCCTGCCGGCCAACACCGAGACGATCACGCTGGAACGCAGCACCTGGACCGCGCCCGAAGACATCAAGGTGGACGGTCCGGACGAACGGGCGCTGGTCTATCGCGGCGGCGAACAGATCGAGTGGCGGGTCGTCGGCTGACTGGCCGGCCCGCCTCCCACACCCGCAACGCCAACCGCGCTGCACTGACTGCGCCCGACAGCCCATGGAATTCGACAACGCGTTCGACGTACCGCTGCCGCCGGCCGAGGCCTGGACCTGGCTGCTCGACATCGAGCGGATCGCCACCTGCCTGCCGGGCGCCGAGCTCACCGAGGTGGTCGATGCGCAGACCTACAAGGGCAAGGTCGGCGTGCGGCTCGGGCCGGTCTCGCTGTCCTTCGTCGGCCAGGCGAAGCTCGAGGAAACCGACGCCGCCGCGCACCGGGCGCGCATGCGCGCGACCGGCGCCGACTCGAAGGGGCGCGGCAGCACCTCGGCGCTGATCGATTTTTCGCTCGAGCCCCTCGCCGACGGCGCGACCACCCGCGTCAACATCCACAGCAACGTCACGCTCACCGGATCGGTCGCGCAGTACGGGCGAGGCTCGGGCATGATCCAGAGCGTCGCCGCGCAACTGATCGGCCAGTTCGGCGAATGCCTGCGCGCACGTATCCTCGAGCGGCAGGCGGCGGCGACTGCGGCGATCGCGACTGCGGCGATGTCGGCGGCCGGCGTGGCCGATGCCGCAGGCGCGACGGACGCTGCGTCGGCGCGCACACCGGACGCACCGGCTGGCGCGCCGGGTGCGGCACCGACCTCGACCCAGGCATCGACCCCGACCCCGGCAAAGCCGATCTCCGGCTTCTCGCTGCTGTTCGGGGCGCTGCTCGCTTCATTGCGCAACCTGTTCCGCGGGAAGAAACCATGAAGGCAGGATCGTTCGAATGGCATCCGGCGCGCAGCGCCGACGAGGCGGTCGCGCTGCTCGCGCAGTACGCACCGCAGGACGGCCGCGTGATCGCCGGTGGCCAGAGCCTGGTGCCGAGCATGGCGCTGCGCCTGGCCTTCCCGTCGCACCTGATCGACATCAACGGCGTCGATGAATTCGCGAAGGTCCGGGTGGAGGGCGGCGAACTGGTGATCGGCGCCTGCGTGCGCCACGCCGCGTTCCATGTGACGGTCGAGCCCGGCCCGCTCGGCAGGCTGCTGGTGCAGGTAGTGCACGACATCGCGCACTACCCGATCCGGCAGCGCGGCACGTTCTGCGGCAGCCTGGCCAATGCCGACCCGGCCTCCGAGTGGTGCCTGGTGGCGGCGGTGCTGGGTGCGAAGATGGTGGCGCGCAGTGCGCGCGGCACCCGCGTGATCCCGGCCGCCGACTGGTTCCAGGGCATCATGACCACGGCGCTCGCCGAGGACGAACTGCTCGCCGAGGTACGCCTGCCGCTGCTGCCGGCCGGCACGCGTGCCGGCTTCTACGAGTTCAGCCGGCGCGCCGGCGACTATGCACTGGCGATGGCGCTGGTGAGCTGGCGCGACGACGGCGATGCCATGCGCGACGTGCGCATCGGTGCCGGCGCGGTCGAGGCGCAGCCGCGCCGGATCGCCGAGGCCGAAGCGCTGCTCGAAGGCCACCCCTTCACGCCCGCGGCGATCGAGGCGGCCGCCGCAGCAGCCTCCGCGGCGGTCGATCCGCTGGAGGATGTCCATACCAGCGCCGAATACCGCAGGGACCTGGTCGGTACCGCGGTGCGGCGCGCGTTCGCGCAGGCAGGGAGCTGATCCGATGACACAGAAGATGGCGATCACGCTGGACGTGAACGGGACCGGGCACGAGATCCGGGTCGAGCCGCGCAAGACGCTGTGCGATGCGCTGCGCGCAGACTGCGGGCTCACCGGCACCAACGTCGGCTGCGAGCACGGCGTCTGCGGCGCCTGCACGGTGCTGATGGACGGCGTGCCGGTGCGCTCCTGCCTGATGTTCGCCGTGCAGGCCCAGGGCAAGGCGCTGCGCACGGTGGAAGGACTGTCGACCGGCGGCAAGCTGCACGCGCTGCAGCAGGCGTTCACCGACAACCATGCGCTGCAGTGCGGCTTCTGCACCTCGGGCTTCCTGATGCTCGCGGCCGGCACGCTCGAGCAGCAGCCGGACATCGACGACGAATCGCTGCGCGAGGTGCTGTCCTCGAACCTGTGCCGCTGCACCGGCTACCAGAACATCCTGCGCGCGGTGCGCCAGGTGCGCGATGCCGGCAAGGCAGGTGCACGATGAGCGCGCACGGCCCGAGCAGCCTGAAGCACGGCGAGCGCCACAACGGCGACGCCAATCCGCGCCGCAAGTTCGTCGGCCAGCGCGTCACCCGCCTCGAGGATCCGCCGCTGGTCACCGGCCGCGGCACCTATGTCGGCAACCTGAACTTCCCGCACCAGCTGCACATGCGGGTGGTGCGCTCGACCTATGCCAACGCGATCATCCGCTCGATCGACACCTCGGCCGCGCTCGCGCATCCGGGCTGCCGCGGCGTGTGGACCGGCGCCGACGTGGCCGACATCCCGCCGATCACCTTCCGTCCGACCAGCATCCAGGGGCTGGAGCCCTACCGCCAGTTCATCCTCGCGCGCGACCGGGTACGCTATGTCGGCGAGCCGATCGCGGTGGTGTTCGCCGACGATCCGTATGTCGCGGAGGACATCGCCGACCTGGTGACGATGGATGGCGAGGCGCTGCCGGTGATCCTGTCGGCCGACACGCCGCCGGGCGAGTTCGCGCCGGGCCTGTCCACCGAGGCACTGGTGCTGCGCAAGAACTTCGGCGACATCGAGTCGGCGCTGAAGAACGCGTTCAAGGTCGTCGAGGTCGACGTGCAGGTCGGTCGCCATTCCGGCGTGCCGATGGAGAACCGCGGCGCGCTCGCGCGCATCGACCATTCGCGCGACGTGCTCGAGTGCTATGGCCAGGGCAAGCGGCCGCATGCGCATCGCGACGCGGTGGCGACGCTGATCGGGCGCAGCCCGGCCAGCATGCACTTCTATGAAGGCCACATCGGCGGCGGCTTCGGCGTGCGCGGCGAGATCTACCCGGAAGACGTGCTGACCTGCCTCGCGGCGCAGCGCTTCGACCGGCCGGTGAAGTGGGTCGAGGACCGGCGCGAGAACCTGCTCGCCTGCAACCACTCGCGCGAACAGCGCCACGTGGTGCGCGGCGCGTTCGACGAACAGGGCCGACTGCTCGGCATCGATGCGAAGCTCTGGCACGACCAGGGTGCGTACGTGCGCACCCACGGGGCACGCGTGCCCGACATGGCGATGGGCACGCTGATCGGCGCCTACCATGTGCCGTCCTACCGTACGGTCGGCTACGTGCGCATGACCAACAAGACGCCGGCGGCCACCTATCGCTCGCCGGGGCGCTTCGAATCCACCTACGCCTGCGAACGGCTGATGGACGCGGCGGCGGAACAGTTCGGTCTTTCGCGCATCGAGATCCGGCGGCGCAACCTGATCCCGAAGGAAAGCTACCCGTACGCGCGGGCGATGGAGATCCTCGACCATGCGGTCGAGCTCGACTCCGGCGACTTCGCCGGCCTGCTCGACAAGACGCTGGTCGACATCGGCTGGGAAAAGCTGCTGGCCGATGTCGCCGCCCGGCGCGCGAAGGGCGAGCTGGTCGGCGTCGGCATGGGCTTCTTCATGGAGAAGGGCGGCCTGGGCCCGGTGGACGGCGCGAAGGTCACGGTCGACACGCGCGGCAAGGTGCAGGTGATCACCGGCGCGTCCTCGATCGGGCAGGGCGTCGAGACCGTGATGGCGCAGATTGCCGCCGATGCGCTCGGCGTCGAGTACCGCGACGTGAAGGTGATCCACGGCCGCACCGACGTGCTCGAGTACGGCATCGGTTCGCATGCCTCGCGCGCCACCGTGATGACCGGCGGCGCGACGCGCATGGCCGCGCTCAACGTGCGGCGCAAGGCGCTGGAGTTCGCGTCGCGGCACCTGGTCGAGGCGCCGGTCGAGATGCTCGACATCGTCGACGGGCAGGTGGTGCGCATCGACCGGCCGGGCGAGCCCGGCATCCCGATCGGCAAGGTGGCTGCGGCGCTCGCGCCGAGCCCGGCCACGGTCGAGTTCGGCAACCCCGGGCTGACCGCCGAAGGCTGGTTCGAGACCGCCGGCATGACCCATCCCTACGGCATCCACACCGCGCTGGTGAAGGTCGACCCCGACACCGGCGAGACGAAGGTCGAGCGCTTCCATGTCGCCTACGACATCGGCTGCGCGATCAACCCGATGCTGGTCGAAGGCCAGATCGTCGGTGGCGTCGCGCAGGGCCTGGGCGGTGCGCTTTTCGAGGAATTCTTCTACGACGAGCGCGGCGAGCCGCTGTCGGTGACCTTAGCCGACTACCTGATGCCGACCGCCAGCGAGATGCCGCCGGTCGACGTGCTGTTGACCGAGGATGCACCCAGCCCCAACAATGCCCTCGGCATGAAAGGTGCGGGTGAAGCGGGCATCACCGGTGTCGGGGCGGCGATCGCCGCGGCGATCGACGATGCCATCGGCATCCCGAATGCCATCACCCGGCTGCCGGTGACGCCGCAGCGGCTCAAGGCGCTGCTGAAGCGGCACGCGGCGGCGTCGAAGTAGCCCACGCCGCGGCGTGCGGTTCGCGGTTCCCGATGTTTCCCGGGCAGGCAGGCCCGCCCTCGAACGGAGGTCTTGGATGATGAAGCAGGCGCACAGAAAGTCCCTGATGGTCGCCGCGGCCGCGGTCGTTGCCGGGGCCGTGTCCGCTGGCCAGGCCCTGGCGCAGCAGGCCTGGCCGGCGAAGCCGATCCGCATGGTGGTGCCGTTCCCGGTGGGCGGCGGCTCCGATTCCACCGCGCGCATCCTGTCGCAGCGGCTGCAGGACCGGCTCAAGCAGCAGATCATCGTCGAGAACCGCACCGGTGCGGGGGGGGCGATCGGCACCGAATTCGCCGCCCGCGCGGCGCCGGACGGCTACACCATCCTGCTCGGGTCGGCCTCGGAGATCGTGATGCTGCCGGCCGTGGCGTCGAAGCTCAGCTTCGATCCGCTGAAGGATTTCGTCGCGATCGCGCGCGTGGCCGACGTGCCGCTGCTGCTGGTCGCGCATCCCGCGCTGCCGGTGAAGACCGCGCGCGACCTGGCGGAACTCGCACGCAAGCGGCCAGGCGACATCAACTACGGGTCGGCCGGCAACGGCTCCACTTCGCACCTGTCGATGGCCCTGTTCAACTCGCTGACCGGCACGACGATGGTGCACGTGCCGTACAAGGGCAGCGTACAGGCCACCACCGACCTGGTCGCCGGCATGCTGCAGGCCGGCACCAACACGATGCCTGCCTCGCTGCCGTTCGTGAAGAGCGGCCGCCTGCGCGCGCTCGCGATCACCACGCCGCGCCGTTCGCCGCTGTTGCCCGACGTACCCACGGTCGCCGAGTCGGGCGTGCCCGGCTACGACGTGACGCTGTGGACCGGCGTGTTCTCGCCCACCGGCACGCCGAAGGACATCGTCGCCCACCTGGGCCGCGAGATCGAGGCATCGCTCGCCCAGCCCGACACGCGCGAGGCGCTGGCCAAGCTCGGTTCCGAGGTGAACTTCTCGCCGCTCGAGCCGTTCACCGCCTTCATGAGGGCCGAGTACGCGAAGTGGGTCAAGGTGACCCGCGAAGCGAACATCCGGCTCGACCAGCAATGACCGGATCCTCGCGGATCGTGCCGGTCGCCCGCGCTCCGTCGCGGCCGCCGGTGCCCGCGACGCGGTCGCGGGTGTGCGCGGCCATGGTCCTCGTCCTGGCGGCCCTGTCCGTGCCGGTGTCGGTACTTGCACAGGCGCAGGCGTATCCCGCAAGACCGGTGCGCATGGTCGTTCCGTTCCCGGTCGGTGGAGGGTCCGACACCACCGCGCGCATCCTCAATGTGCGCCTGTCCGATCGCCTGAAGCAGCAGGTGCTGGTCGAGAACCGTACCGGCGCGGGTGGCACCATCGGTGCCGAGTACGTCGCGCGTGCGGCGCCCGACGGGCACGTGCTGTTGCTCGGCTCGCCCGAGCTGGTGATGCTGCCTGCCGTCGCGCCGCGCGTCTCGTACGATCCACTGAAGGATTTCGCACCGATCGCCCGGGTGGCCGACGTGCCGCTGGTGCTGGTGGTGCATCCGGCGCTTCCGGTAGCCAACGCGCGCGAACTGATCGCGCTGGCGCGCCGGCGGCCCGGCGAACTGGTATTCGGTTCCGCCGGCAGCGGCACGACGTCGCACCTCGCGATGGCGCTGTTCAATGCGCTCACCGGGACGCGCATGCTGCATGTGCCGTACAAGGGGGCGGTGCTCGCGCTGCCGGACCTGCTCGCTGGTACCCTGCAGGCGGGCATGAACAGCACGCCCGCGGCGGCACCGCTGGTGCGCTCCGGGCGGTTGCGGGCACTCGCGATGACCACCGTGCGCCGCTCGCCCCTGCTGCCGGACGTGCCGACGCTATCCGAGTCCGGGGTGCCCGGCTATGAGGTTGCACTTTGGACGGGCGTTCTCGCACCCGCCGGCACGCCGGCCTCGACGGTCAGGCTGCTCGCGCGCGAAATCGAGGCCGCGCTGCAGGCGGTCGATGTCCGGGACGGCCTGGCGAAGCTTGGCGCGGAATCCAACTTCGCGGCAAGCGATGCATTCGCCGGCTTCCTGCAATCCGAGTACGCGAAATGGATCAAGCTCACCCGCGATGCCGACATCCGCATCGACCTGCAATGATTAACGTGCTGCCTCTGCCCCCTGCTTCGATGGCCTGCCGATGAAACCGCCCGCCTTTGCCTACCACGATCCGCAGACCGTCGAAGAGGCCTGCCAGCTGATGTCGACGCTCGACAATGCCCGCCTGCTCGCCGGCGGGCAGTCGATGATGCCGATGCTGAACATGCGCTTCGTGATGCCCGACCACCTGGTCGACCTCGGCCGGGTGTCCGCGCTGTCGGCGATCGAGGAGCGGCCCGGCGCGCTGCGCATCGGTGCGATGACCCGCCAGCGCGACCTGGAATACTCGCCGCTGGTGCGGGCGCGTTGCCCGCTGCTGGCCGACGCGATCCAGTGGGTCGGCCACCGGCAGACGCGCAACCGCGGCACGATCGGCGGCTCGCTGTGCCAGCTCGATCCGTCGGCGGAGCTGCCGTCGGTGTGCGCGGCGCTCGATGCGACCCTCACGGTGCAGAGCGCGCGCGGCACCCGTACCCTGGCGTTCGCGGACTTCCCGGCGGGCTACATGACGCCGTCGATCGAGCCCGACGAGCTGCTGACCCATGTCGAGCTGCCCGACTGGCCGGCCGGCCATGGCCACGGTTTCGTCGAGTTTGCGCGGCGCCACGGCGACTATGCGGTGGTGCTGGCCGCGGCGCTGCTGGCCGTCGATGCCGCCGGAAGGATCACCCGCGCCTCGGTCACGCTGGGCGGCATCGGCCCGGCGCCGGTGCGCGTCGGCGCGGTCGAGCAGGCGCTGGTGGGGCAGGTCGCCTCGGCCACGCTGTTCCGCGGCGCGACCGAAGCCTGCCGCTCGATCGAGGCGATGGAAGACGTGCATGCGCCGGCGTCCTACCGGCAGCAGCTCGCGGTGGTGATGTCCCGGCGCGCGCTCGAGGCCGCGCTGGCGAGCATCGGTTCGCCGGCATCCTCCACCGGCGCGGCTGCGCACTGAACGAAGGCCAGACATGGATTCCACCCTCTCCCGCGCGATCGCGCTGAAGGTCAACGGCAAGGCGGTGCAGGCGACCGTCGACGTGCGCCACACGCTCGCCGACTTCCTGCGCCACCAGCTCGAACTCACCGGCACCCACCTCGGTTGCGAACACGGCGTCTGCGGCGCCTGCACGGTGCTGGTCGACGGCCGTTCCACCCGCGGCTGCCTGATGCTCGCGGTGCAGGCGAACGGCCGCGAGGTGACGACGGTCGAAGGGATCGCGGCGGCCGATGGCGCGCTGCATCCGCTGCAGCAGGCATTCATGGACCTGCACGGCCTGCAGTGTGGCTTCTGCACGCCGGGCATGCTGACCACGCTGGTCGAACTGCTGAACGACAATCCCGATCCGAGCGAGGCCGAAGTGCGGGTGGCGATCTCCGGCAACCTGTGCCGCTGCACCGGCTACCAGGCGATCGTCGATGCCACGCTCGCCGCGGCGAAGTCGATGCGCGGTGCTGCCGTGGCAGGGAGCACCCGATGAGCGCGATCATCGATCCGTCGCGGCCCGGCGACAGCCTGATCGGCGCCAGCATCCCGCGCCTGGAAGACGATGCACTGATCACCGGCCGTGGCCGCTTCGTCGACGACATCCACATGCCCGGCCTGCTGCAGGCGGCCTTCGTGCGCAGCCCGCATGCCCATGCCGCGATCCGCAGCATCGATGCGTCCGCTGCGCTCGCGCTGCCCGGCGTGCACGCGGTCTACACCTACGAAGACTTCAAGCCGCATTTCGCGACCGACCGGCTGGTGGTCGGCCTGCCCAGCTCGCACTACAAGCAGGACCACAACCGCCAGGTGCTGGCCGCCGACGAGGCGGTGCATGTCGGCGAGCCGGTCGCGATCGTGCTTGCCGACAGCCGCTACATCGCCGAGGACGCGGCGACCCTGGTCGAGGTCGATTTCGACCCGCTGCCGGCAGTGTCCGACTGCCGCGCCGCGCTCGCCGCCGATGCGCCGCTGGTGCACCGCGAATCGCCGCACAACCTGCTCGCCGAGTTCGACATGAAGTACGGCGAGGCCGAACGCGTGTTCGCCGAGGCGAAGCACGTGTTCAGGGAATCGTTCTGGCAGCACCGCGGCGGCAGCCATTCGATCGAGTGCCGCGGCTGCGTCGCGCGCCATGACGCGCTGGAAGACCGCACCACGCTGTGGACCTCCACCCAGATGCCGCATGCCGCGATGCGCGTGATCTGCGAAATCCTCGGCCTGCACGAGAACCAGATCCGCGTCGCCACGCCGGATGTCGGCGGCGGCTTCGGGCCGAAGCTGGTCACCTATCCGGAAGAGATCTGCGTCACGCTGGCCGCACGCCTGTACGGCCGGCCGGTGAAGTGGATCGAGGACCGGCGCGAGCATTTCATCGCCACCACCCAGGAGCGTGACCAGTACTGGGACACCGAAGTCGCGGTCGGCGACGACGGGCGCGTGCTCGGCATCCGCGGCTCGATCGTGCACGACCATGGCGCGTACACCGCGCGTGGCATCAACCTCGCGCACAACTCTGCCGAGAACGTGCCGCTCGGCTACGAGATCCCGCACTACGCGATGAACGTGAAGGTGGCGCTGACCAACAAGGTGCCGGTGACGCCGGTGCGTGGCGCCGGCCATCCGCAGGGAACCTTCGTGATGGAGCGGCTGCTCGACCGCGTCGCGCGCGAACTGAAGCTCGACCGCGCGGAAGTGCGCCGGCGAAACATGATCCCGCCGGAGAAGATGCCCTACCGCACCCAGCTCAAGGCGCGTGGCGGCCAGTGGGTGACGCTCGACAGCGGCGACTTCCCCGCCTGCTTCGCCGAGGCGCTGCAACGCGCCGACTGGGACGGCTTCCCGGCGCGCCAGGCGAAGGCGCGCGCCGAAGGCCGCTACCTCGGCATCGGCCTGTCCAACTTCGTGAAGGGCACCGGCCGCGGCCCGTTCGAATCGGTGACCGTGCGCATCGGACCGTCGGGCAAGGTGCATGTGTACGCCGGCGCGGCCGCGATGGGGCAGGGCACGCGCACCATGCTGTCGCAGGTGGTGGCCGAGCAGCTCGGACGCGACCTGTCGAACGTCACCGTGACCACCGGCGACACCGCGGCCACCGCGATGGGCCTGGGTGGTTCGAACAGCCGGCAGACGGTGGTCGCCGGTTCGTCCGCGCATGTGGCGGCGCAGAACGTGCGCGCCAAGGTGCTGAAGGTCGCAGCCGTGCTGCTGAAGACGACGGAGGCCGAGCTCGAGATCGTCGGCAATGAAGTGGTGGTCAACGGGCAGCCGTCACGCCGCATCGAACTGGGCGCGGTCTCGCGCTCGCTGGTCGGTACCGCGGGCTACTCGCTGCCGGCGGGCGTGACCGCCGGCCTGGAGGCGACCGAGCAGGTGCTGATCGACGACATGGCGTTCTCCAGCGGCTCGGCAGTGGTCGAACTCGAGGTCGACCCCGAGACCGGTGGCGTGCAGATCCACCGGCTGGTGTTCGTGCACGATGCCGGGCGCATGATCAACCCGATGGTGATCGATGGCCAGCTCGCCGGCGGCATCGCCCACGGCATCGGCAATGCACTGTTCGAATGGATGGGCTACGACGAGAACGCGCAGCCGGTCACCACCAACCTGGGCGAGTACCTGCTGGTCACCTCGACCGAGATGCCGCGCATGGAACTGCACCACCGCGAGTCGCCGACGCCGGGCAATCCGCTCGGCGTGAAGGGTGTCGGCGAATGCGGGGTGATCCCGATGACGCCGGCGATCATGTCGGCGATCGAGGACGCGCTGTCGCCGTTCGGGGTGCGCATCAACCAGACGCCGATCACGCCCGCGCAGCTCTATGCGCTGATCGAGAACGGCACGAAGGGGACGCCGGCATGAACGACCGTAGCGTCCGGGACCGCGACCGGGACCACGACCACGATCGCGACCGTGCGCAGGATGCTGCCTGCGTCACGCTGCCGGGTCGCCGCCGCCTGCTCGGTGCCGCGGCCGGTGCGGTCCTCGCGGGGCAGGCCACGCCGCTGCTTGCGCAGGCATCGTATCCGTCGCGGCCGGTGCGTCTGGTGGTCGCCTTCGGCGCAGGCGGCATTGCCGACACCATCGCGCGCACGTTGAGCAGCCGGTTGTCCGAACGGCTCGGGCAGCAGGTGATCGTGGACAACCGTCCCGGCGCCGCCGGTGCGCTCGGTGCGAAGATCGTCAGCGCCGCCCAGCCCGACGGCCACACGCTGCTGGTGACCACCACGGCGGTGACGGTCAACGCGACCGTCGGCAAGGACGCGGTCGACCCCTCGCGCGGCCTGACGCCGATCATCAATGCCGCCAGCACGCCCACGATCTTCGCGGTGCATGCGTCCAGCCCGGCGAAGGGGCTGGCGGAGTTCATCAAGGTCACCAAGGGCGGGCGCTTCACCTTTGCCACCGCCGGCGTCGGTACCACCGAGCACCTTACCGCGGAGTTCGTGTTCCGGCCGCTGGCGGGCCTCGACCCGGTGCACGTGCCCTTTGCCGGCGGCGTAGCACCGGTGTCGGCCACCGTCGCCCAGCAGGTCGACATGGCGGTCACCACGATCCCGACCGCGTTCGGCCAGATCAAGGCCAATGCCCTGCGCGTGCTGGCCGTGGCCGCGCGCGCCCGCATGCCGTTGCTGCCGGACGTGCCGACGCTGAAGGAGGCCGGCCTGGCCGATTTCGAGAACAGCTCGTGGATCGGCGTATTCGGCCCGCCGAACCTGCCACCCGCACTGGGGCGCCGGCTGAACGAGGAAGTGAACCTCGCGCTCAAGCTGCCCGAGGTGCGCGATCGCCTGGTCACCCTCGGCTTCGATCCACGCGGCGGCACGCAGGATGCCTTCGCCGGCTACGTGAAGGGCGAGGTCGAGAAGTGGGGCAAGGTGATCAAGGCGACGGGGATCACGCCCGCCTGACCGTCGCCGCGCAGGGAACCGAGCGGCCCGGATTTGCACGTACGGGATCGCCCGCCGCTTCTGCGGTACTCTCACCCCATGAGCGACTACGCGCGTTACGGGCACGAGGCGCGCATCCGGCGGGCCAGCCCCGGCGAGCGGATGCGCATCGGCCTCTGCGCGATCGGCTGGTTCCTGCTGGTGGTGGCCTTCCTGCTCGGATTGCCGATCCTCGCCGCGCTGCCGCCGTGGTTGCTTGCCGCCCTCGGTGCGCTGGCGCTGGTACTTGCGCTGCCGGCGTTCCTGCTGCTGCGGGCACTGCGCCGTCGCCGCGGCCTGGACGAGGCCGGCAGCCCGGGCACCTGGGTGCGCTGTTCGTTCGCCTCGGTGCTGCTGGTCGGCGCTGCGGTCGGCGCCCCGGTGTACTACCTGTCCTACCGGGTCGAGGCCGCGCCGCTGTTGCTGCCGCAGGCCACGCTGACCAATGGCGAGAAGACCGTGGTCTTCCAGGCGATGGTGCATGTCGGATCCGAAGGCTTCTACAAGTCGGTGGTCTACGACCTGGAGGTCGCGCTGGCCGGGGGCTACCGCCTCTACTACGAAGGCGTGCAGCCGTCGACGCCGGAGGCCGACCGCTGGTTCTCGGAGATGCTCGCCGGCGGCAAGGACCTGTCCGCGAACTACAAGGAACTGGCGGGTGCCTGCGGGCTCGAGTTCCAGCTCGACTGGTTCGAGCCGCTGGTCGCCGACATGAAGGCGCGGCCCGAGCGGCACGTCACTGCCGACGTGACCACCGCCGAGATGAAGGCCGAATTCGACCGGCTGGCCGCCGCCGATCCGGCGTTCGCGGCGTCGTTCCGGAAGCAACCCGCACAGCCGGCGCCGGCAGAGGCGGCGGCGGACGATGGCCCGCTCGACCTGCTGCTCGACGGTTTCCGCAACGGTACCGACGGCCAGAAACGGATTGCGGGCCTCGTCTGCCGGGGCGTGTTCAGCATCGCGCTCGACCCGCGCAACCCGCGGCCGGACGCCCAGATCGACCGGGTGATCCTCGATTTCCGGAACGCGAAGCTGGTCGAGCGGATCCTGGCTGAGCAGAACCCGCGCATCTTCATCACCTACGGTGGCGCGCACCTGAAGGGCGTGCTGGCCCTGCTGCAGCAGCATGACCCGCGCTGGACGGTGGCTTCCGTCAAGTGGATCCGCGGCATCGGTGCGCCGGAGCATTTCGACCGGCCGCTGTAGTCCGTGGCGATTGCCGCTCCCCCCGACTGTTGCTACGATGGCAACAAAAGCCGGCGACTGATGCATGGCACGGGAGATTGCATGGCTGCAGCCTACGATCCGGGCACGTTCGCCGGCCTGACCTACCACGAAGCGGCTGCGGCCTTCCGCGCCGGCAGCGACGATCCGGTCCGCTACCTCGAGCGCTGCCTGGCGACGATCGCCGAACGTGAGCCCGCGGTGAAGGCGTGGGTGGTGGTGAACGAGGCCGGGGCCCGCGCGGCAGCCGATGCCTCGGCACAGCGCTGGCGCGAAGGCAGGGCGCTGTCCCTGGTCGACGGCATGCCGATCGGCATCAAGGACCTGATCGAGACGAAGGACATGCCGACGCAGATGGGCTGCGCGGCCTTCAAAGGCAACTTCCCGAAGCGCGACAGCGCGCTGGTGCGCGCGCTGCGTGATGCCGGCGCGGTGATCCTCGGCAAGGTGGTCACCACCGAACTCGGCGGCGCACAGCCCGGGCCGACGACCAACCCGTTCGATGCCGCCTGCACGCCGGGTGGATCCTCCAGTGGCTCGGCCGCGGCGGTCGGCGCGAACATGGTGCCGGTGGCGATCGGCACCCAGGTGGGCGGCTCCGTGATCCGCCCGGCGAGCTTCTGCGGCAACTGGGCGTTGAAGCCGACGCTCGGTGCGCTGAACCGCGGCGAGCGCCTCGGCTACAGCCAGAGCACGATCGGCGTGCATGCGAATTCCCCGGTCGACCTGTGGGCGGTCGCGATGGCGATCGCGCTGCGCGCCGGTGGAGACCCGGGCGCACCCGGGCTGTTCGGCCCGCCGGAGGTCCCCGCGGAAGTGCGTCCGCAGCAACTGGTGGTGATGGAGACCGCCGGCTGGGCCGACCTCGATGCCGCCACGCGCGGCGCGTTCGAAGGCGTGCTCGAGACCCTGCACGCGCTCGGCGTGCGCATCGTGCGCCGAGCCGATACGGCGATGCTCGAAGCCTTCGAGCAGTCGATCGCCGACGCACGCACCGTCAATGCCGAGATCTGCGCGTTCGAGCTGCGCTGGAGCCTGGAGAACCTGGTCGAACAGCATCCCGGCAAGCTGAGCAACCATGCGCTGAAGAAGCTCGAGCAGGGCCGCCGCATGACCCTCGACGATTTCCGCCGCCGCCTGCAGGAACGGGACGCTGCCCGTGCGCGGCTGTCGGCCATCGCGCCGCTGGGCGATGCGCTGATCAGCCTGTCCTCGCCCGGCCCTGCGCCGTCGAACGACCCGGCTGGCGCGCGCCCGACCGGCAAGGCGACCTTCAACTATCCGTCTTCGCTGCTGGGTGCGCCGGCGGTCACGGTACCCCTGATGGCGATCGGCGGCCTGCCGGTCGGCGTACAGGTGATGGGCCAGCCGCATGAAGACGCACGGGTGCTCGGCATCGCCCGCTGGATCGCATCGGCCGTCGCGCCGGTGCGTGCGGGCTGAGGCGCGGACGATGAACGATCCCCGACTGCCTGGTGTCGTCGAGGCGGCTGTCGCCGTCGATCCGGTCACCGTCGAACTCGTGCGCGGCGCGATGCGCTCGATCCAGGGCGAGATGGAAGCCCTGATCGAACGCACCGCGATGTCGGCCTTCATCCGCGAGAAGAAGGACTTCTACGCCGGCCTGTTCGATGCGCGCGGGCGCTTCATCGCCGGCAAGTCGCGTCCGGGTTCCTCCGACCTGATCGGGCCGATCCTCGAGCAGTACCCGGCCGACACGGTGAAGGCCGGCGACCTGTACTGGTACAACGACTGTTACGCCGCGCGCGGCGCGGTGTCGCATTCGCCGGACCAGGTGCTGGCGGCACCGGTGTTCCACGACGGCCGGCTGGTCGCGTGGGCCCAGGCCTGGGCCCACTTCAGCGACATCGGGGGCATGCATGCCGGGTCGATCTCGCCGGCCTGCACCGAGATCTTCCAGGAAGGCATCATCGTGCCGCCGGTTCGCCTGGCTGCGGAAGGGCGGATGAACGATGAACTGCTGCGGCTGTTCCTGCGCAACTCGCGCTTCCCGGAAGCGGTGGGTGGCGACATGCGCGCGCTGATCGCCGCGGTGCGCCTGGGCGAGAAGCGGCTGGCGCAACTGGTCGCGCGCTTCGGGGCCACGCGCACCGAGGCGGTGTTCGACGACCTGATCCGCCGCGTGCGCGAGGTGCTGCAGCAGCGCTTCCGTGCGCTGGTGCCGGACGGCACCTATCGCTTCACCGATACCGTCGATTCCGATGGCCATGGCAGCGGGCCTATCCGGCTGCGCTGGACGCTCGAGGTCACGCCCGGCCGCATCACGCTCGATGCCACCGGGTCCGACGACCAGGTGCGCGGGCCGGTGAACTACATGATGAGCATGACCGAGCCGGGCATGACCTTCGGTTCGTTCCTGCTCGGCGACAGCCGCGAGTACACCCTCAACGCCGGTGCCGAGGCGCTGTTCGATGAACTGAAGGTGCGTCCGGGCTCGATCCTTCAGCCGAAGTTCCCGGCGCCGCTGGGCCAGCGCAGCATCACCAAGATGCGCAACCTCGGCGCCTACCTCGGGCTGCTCGGCGTGGCCACCGGCGGCAGGATGCCGGCGGCGCATTCCGGCTACGTGATCTGGACGGTGCGCGGGCTGGACAATGCGGGCGCGCGGTTCCTGATGTCCGATGGCGTCGCGGTCGGCTATGGCGCGCGTGCCACCGCCGATGGCCATGATGCGATCTACCTCGTCGCGCAGGAGAACTACCCGGCGGAATTCGTCGAGGCGTCGTATCCGCTTCGCGTGCGCCACTACGGGCTCAACCGGGATACCGGCGGCCCGGGACGCTGGCGCGGCGGCTGCGGCGTGGTGCGCGAGATGGAGATCCTGTGCGACGAGGTCACGGTCGCGGTGCGCATCGAAGGCGATGCCAATCCTCCGTGGGGCGTCAACGGCGGGCGCTGCGCCGGCTCGGGCCGCTGCGTGGTGAACCCGGGCCGCGCCGACGAGCGTGTGCTGCCCCCGTTGTCCGACTCGCATGTGCTGCACCGGGGCGACGTGGTGCGCATCGAGACCGGTGGCGGCGGTGGCTGGGGCCATCCATACGATCGTGAACCCGAGCGCGTGCTGGCAGACGTGCTCGGCGGGCATGTCAGTGCACGCAGTGCCGCCGACGACTACGGCGTGGTGCTCGCCGGCGACGGACGATCGATCGATGCCGTCGCGACCGGGCGGCGCCGCGCCGAACGGCCCGCCACGGCGCTGTTCCATCGCCACACCTACCGGGACGCGCTGGAATGAACGCAGGTGGACGACAGGTCACCGGCACCCTGATCGGCGTCGACACCGGCGGCACCTTCACCGATGTCGCGCTGCTCGATGCCGCCGACGGACGTCTGTGGGTGACCAAGACCGCGTCCACGCCCGACGACCCGTCACGCGGTTTCGGGCAGGGCATCGCCGACGGCCTGGCAGCCGGTGGCAGCGCCGGCAGCGCCGTCGCCCGCGTCCTGCATGGCACGACGGTCGCGACCAACCTGATTCTCGAACGCAAGGGTGCGCTGGTTGCGATCCTGGTCACGCGCGGCTTCCGGCACATCCTCGAGATCGGCCGGCACGACATCCCGCGCAAGTCCAACCTGTTCACCTGGGTGAAGCCGCCGCGGCCGGTGCCGCCGCAGCACATCTGGGAAGTCGGCGGCCGCATCGATGCCGCCGGTGCCGAGGTCGAGGAACTGGACGAGGACGGCGTGCGCGCTGCTGCGCGCGAGATCGCGGCCGAGGGCATCGCGACGGTGGCGGTCGTGCTGCTGCACAGCTATGCCAACCCGGCGCACGAGAAGCGTGTCGCGGCGATCGTCGCGGCGGAACTGCCCGATGCACAGGTGTCGGTCTCGAGCGAAGTGCTGCCGGTGTTCCGCGAGTACGAGCGCTGCGTGACCACGCTGCTCAATGCCTATGTGATGCCGGCGGTGTCGACCTATGTCGAACGCCTCGAGCAGCGTACCGCCGCCTGCGGCATCGCCGCGCCGCTGCTGCTGATGAAATCCAGCGGCGGGGTCACCAGCACGATGAATGCGCGGCGCCGACCGGTCGAGACGGCCCTGTCCGGCCCGGCGGCCGGTGCGGTGGGCGCTGCCTTCATCGGTGCCAGTGCCGGCTTCCGCGACCTGCTGACCAACGACATCGGTGGCACCTCTGCCGACATCGCGCTGATCCAGGGTGGCATCCCGCGCCTGACCACCACCGGCGCCATCGGCGGCTGGCGCGTCGGACTGCCGATGGTGGACATCATGACCATCGGTGCCGGGGGCGGGTCGATCGCGCGCGTGACCTCGGCCGGTACGCTGGCTGTCGGTCCCGAGAGCGCCGGCGCGATGCCCGGGCCGGTGTGCTACGGCCGCGGCGGCACCCGGCCCACGGTCACCGATGCGCACGTGGCGCTCGGACACCTGCCGCCCTATCTGCTGGGCGGGGCCTTCCGGCTCGATGTCGAGGCGGCGCGGCAGTCGATCCTCGACCATGTCGCGCGTCCGCTCGGCCTCGACCTCGAAGCGGCGGCGCGCGGCATCCTCGAGGTGCTCGACAACAACATGGTCGGCGCGATGCGCGTGGTGTCGGTCGAGCGCGGCGTCGACCCGGGCGACCTGGTGTTCGTGCCGTTCGGCGGTGCCGGGCCGCTGCATGGCGGTTCGCTCGCGCGGCTGGTGGGCTGCCACACGACGCTGGTGCCGCCCTCGCCGGGCGTGCTGTCGGCGCTCGGCCTGCTGGTGTCGAACCTGCGTGCCGAGTTCGCGCGCACCTGCATGCAGCGGGCCGGCCACTACGACATGGCCCGGCTCGGCGCGACCTTAGACGAACTGACCGCCGATGCGGTCGAATGGCTGGACGGCGAAGCGGTTCCCGAAGGCTCGCGGGTGCTGCTGCGCCAGGCGAGCCTGCGCTACAAGGACCAGGGCTTCGAGCTCGACGTGCCCTGGGGCGGCGGGGTGGACGACGCGGCGCTCGATGCGCTGCTCGAAGCCTTCCACCAGGCACACGAGCGCATCTACAGTTTCGCGCTGCGCGGCATGCCGGTCGAGATCGTCACCCTGCGCGTGGATGCGATCGGCATGCTGCCCACGGTGAAGCTGCATGAAGTCCCGCCCGGCGGCAGGCCGTCGGAGGCGATCGTCGGCAGGCAGCCGATCCATTTCGCCCAGGGCCGGGAAGAGGTGCCGGTCTACGACCGCACGAAACTCGGCGCCGGCGTCCTCGTCGACGGACCGGCGGTGATCGCCCAGCTCGACTCGACGACCCTGCTGTTGCCCGGGCAGGTCGCCGAGGTGCATCGCCACGGTTCGCTGATCGTGCGGGAGAAGGCCGCGTGATGAACTTGAAGCGGGCTGTCGCACTGTGCCTCGCTGTCCCGGCGTCGACCTTCAGTGCGTCGACCGTGCAGGCGCAGGCCTGGCCCGAGAAGGCGCTGCGGCTGGTGGTGCCGGTGCCGCCCGGCGGATCGCTCGATGCATACACGCGGCTGATCGGCCAGCGCCTGTCCGATGCGCTCGGCCAGCCGGTACTGGTGGACAACCGGCCCGGCGCGAACGGCATCGTCGGCGCAGCCCTGGTCGCGAAGGCCGCCCCCGATGGCTACACGCTGCTGATGGGTGCGACGCCGACGCTGGCGATCAACGTGACGATGTACGCCGGCAAGATGCCCTACGACCCCGAGAAGGACTTTGCCCCGATCTCGATGGTCGCCAAGTCACCCTCGGCGCTGGCGGTGCACACCGGGGTGCCGGCCACCACGCTGAAGGAGTTCATCGCGCTGGCGAAGGCGAGCCCGGGCAAGCTCAACTACGGCACCTCCGGGGTGGGCAGCGGCAACCACCTGATGGCCGAGATGTTCCGCAGCGCGGCCGGCATCGACATCGTGCACGTGCCCTATTCCGGTGGCGGTCCCGGGCTCGCTGCGCTGGTCGCGCGCGAGGTCGATGCGATGGTGACGCCGCCGCCGACCCTGATCCCGATGGCGAAGGCCGGGCGCATACGGCTGCTCGCCGTCTCGAGCAGCCGCCGCTCGCCGGCGATCCCGGAGGTGCCGACCATCGCGGAGTCCGGCTTCCCCGGATTCGAGGCGACCATCTGGTATGCAGTGGTCGCGCCACGCGGCACGCCGAAGGCGGTGATCGACCGGCTGAACGTCGCGCTCAACGGCGTGGTGTCGAGCGCGGTCTACCGCGACCGTCTCGCCGCCGATGCCGCCGTCGCGGAGGGCTCGACGCCGGAGGCGGCGGCCGCGTTCATCCGCGCCGAGGTCGCGAAGTGGGCGAAGGTGATCCGCAGCGTCGGCATCAAGGCCGACTGAGGTCGTGCCAGTACAGCCGCGCCGGGTTGTCGACCAGGATGCGCTGCCGGTCCGCCGGGTCCGGGAAGTTGTGCATGAACAGGTCGACCAGCCCGCCGTCGTTCGGCATGTCGCCGGCGAGGTTCGGATGCGGGAAGTCGGTGCCCCAGAGCGTGCGGTCCGGGGCGGCCGCGTAGAGCGCGCGCACGAACGGCGTCGCGTCATGGAACGGCAGCCCCGCGCTCGACACCCGCTCCGAGCCCGACACCTTGACCCAGGCGAGCGGGTTGGCGGCGAGCAGGCCGGCGAGCTGCCGGAACACCGGATACTCGACCCCGTCGGAGGCCTTCACCCGGCCCATGTGGTCGATCACGAACGGGATCCCGATCTTCGCGAACAGGTCGGCGTACTTCGGGATGTCGACCGCGTCGAGGTGGATCTGCACATGCCAGCCGAGCGGGGCGATGCGCGCCAGCGTGTTCCAGAAGAAGCCGAGGTCGGGCGCGCCGCCCAGGTGGGCGACGAAGTTGAAGCGCACGCCGCGGATGCCGCCGGCATGCAGCGCGGCGAGTTCGGCGTCGGTCGTGTCGGGCGCGACGATGGCGACGCCGCGGTAGCGGCCGCCGCTGCGCGCGATCGCATCGAGCATCGCGCCGTTGTCGCTGCCGTGGCAGCTCGCCTGCACCAGCACGGAGCGCTCGATGCCCAGGAAGTCGTGCAGCCCGCGCAGCCGCTCGAACGGGATCTCCGGCGGCGTGAAGCTGCGCGTGGGCGACAGCGGGAAGCGGTCGTACGGGCCGAACACATGGCAGTGGGTGTCGCAGGCGCCGGCGGGCATCGCCTGCAGCGGTCGTGTCGGATGGTCGTCGGGACCGCGGCAAGGTTTCATGGTCTGGGGCTCTCTGTCAGGCGGGATCGACCGGCATAATAGCGAACCTTCCCGTCCACCCCGCATCCCTTCCTGCGCGAAAGACAGCCATGGCCCGGGTCAGCCTGATCGAAGAGCAAGAACATCCCGAACTCGCCGCGCAGGTCGCGAAGATCCGCGGCGGCCGGCGCGGCACGCTGTCGATGATCTACCGGCTGATGCTGCACAGCCCTGCAGCCGCGATGGCGTGGTACGAGCAGAACTCGTCGCTGCGCTGGGAGACGGAACTCGACGGCTTCCTGCGCGAGCTGGTGATCCTGCGCGTGGCGGTGGTCACCGGCTGCGAGTACGTGCGCCGCGTGCACGCCGGCGTCTACGCCGAGGAAGAGGGCTTCACGCCGGCCCAGGTCGCCGCGGTCGGCAACCGCGAGGCGCGCTGGGACGACGAGGCGTCGCCCGAGGCGGCGCTGTTCGAGCCGCGCCTGCGCGCAGCCCTCGCCTACATGGACGCGATGACGCGCACGGTCGCCGTGCCCGACCCGGTGTTCGCGGCGTTGAAGCCGCACTACGACGAGCGGCAGATCGTGGAACTGACGATGCTGGTCGCCGCCTACAACATGCTGACCCGGGTGCTCACCGCACTCGAGGCCGATCTCGAACCCCTGCCGCCGAAGAAAGGTTGAAACCCACCATGGCCGAGTCCCGCCAGCCGCTGATCGTCGTCGAGGACGATCCCTTCCCGCGCATCCTGCAGGTCGTGCTCGATCCGACCGCGACGAAGGAGCGCACCGATGCCTTCATCGACTTCTTCGCCCATACCGCCGACTTCCCGGCCTGGTGCGAGGACGTCCGCTCGAAGGTCGGCACCATGTATCCCGCCACCGTGGTGACCGCGAAGACGCAGGAAGACCTGCGCGCGAAGCTGCCCGGTGCCGAGGCCATCGTCACCGAATCGCTCGCCGTCGGCCCGGACGAACTCGCCGCGGGCAAGGACCTGAAGCTGGTGCAGAAGTACGGCATGATCACCCGCGCGATCGATGCCGCGGCCTGCCGCGAGCGTGGCATCCCGGTCGCCACCCAGCGCCGGCGCTCGAACATCGCCTGCGCCGAGCACTCGATCGCGCTGATGCTCGACATCGCGAAGAAGCTGCACATCACCCACGGCCTGCTCAGCATGGAACAGCTGCAGGCGGCCGGCTACCAGCCGAAGATGTACGACCGCCGCCACACCGGCAACTCGAACTGGGCGCGCATCCCCGGCATCCGCATGCTCTACGAGTCGACGCTGGGCATCGTCGGCTTCGGCGAGATCGGGCGCGAGCTGTCGATCCGCGCCGCGGCGCTGGGCATGCGCGTGCTGTACTGGCAGCGCACGCCGGTCCCGGCCGCCGAGGCGGCGGTGTACGGCGCAGAGTACGCCCCGATCGAGGCGATGCTCGCGCAGAGCGACTTCGTCAGCGTGCAGCTGCCGGGCAATGCCTCGACCCGCCACATCCTCGACCGCGGCCGCATCGCGCAGATGAAGCCGGGCTGCATCCTGGTCAACTCGTCGCGCTCCGACCTGATCGAACGCGCGGCGGTGCTCGATGCGCTGGCCTCCGGCCACCTCGGCGGGTTCGGGCTCGACACGCCGTACGACGAGCCCGGCGCGGCGGACGACCCGATGCTCGCGTATCCGAACGTCACCATCACGCCGCATACCGCTGCCCAGCCGCGCACCAATGCGCTGAAGGACCTCGGCGAGATGATGATCGGGATGGCCGGGCTGCTCGGCCATGTGAAGGTTCGCTGACCCAGGAGACGCTGCAATGCATGCAAGCCTGAAAACGAAGGTCCCGTTCCGTCCCGCTGCCACCGTCCGGACGGCTGCCGCGTCGGTCGCGCTGTGCGCGCCGCTCGTGCTCGCGTGCGCCCCGGCGGCTGCGCAGGCCTGGCCGGCGAAGCCGATCCGCTTCATCGTCACCCTCGCGCCGGGATCCGCGGTGGACATCGTCGCGCGCCTCACCGGCGAGCCGATCTCCAAGGCGCTCGGCCAGCCGGTGGTCGTCGAGAGCCGGGTCGGTGGCGGTGGCGTGGTCGCGGCCGAGTTCGTGATGCGCGCGCCGGCGGATGGCTACACGATGCTGGTCGGGTCGATCGCCTCGCACGGCGTCAACCCGTCGCTGGTGCCGAAGATCCCGTACGACGCGCTCAAGGACTTCGCGCCGGTGGTGAGCCTCGCCTCCAGCCCGAACGTGCTGATCGCCTCGAACTCGCTGCCGGTGAAGTCGGTGAAGGACCTGATCGCGCTGGCGAAGCAGCGTCCGGGCGAGCTCACCTATGCTTCCGGCGGCAACGGCACGTCGCACCACATGGGTGGCGAACTGTTCGGCCTGCTGTCGGGCACGAAGATGAGCCATGTGCCGTTCAAGGGCTCGCCGCAGGCAGTGGGCGCGGTGGTGTCGGGCGAGGTGGCGCTGATGTTCCCGAACATCCCCAACGCGATGGGTCTGGCCAAGGCGGGCAAGCTGCGCATCCTCGGCGTGACCACGCCGAAGCGCCTGTCGTTCTGGCCCGAACTGCCGACGATCGCCGAGTCCGGGCTGCCGGGGTACGAGGTGATCGCCTGGTTCGGGCTGTTCGCCCCGGCGGGCACGCCCTCGGCGGTGATCGACCGGATGAACGCCGAGGCCAACAAGGCGCTGGCCATTCCGGCCGTGCGCGAGAACCTGATGACCCAGGGCTTCGAACTGATGGGTGGCACCGTAGCCGAGTTCGCCGCATTCGTGCGCAGCGAGATCGAGAAGTGGGCGAAGGTGGTCAAGGCCACCGGCGCACGCGCCGACTGATCCCCCGGGGCTATACTGCCTGCATCGTCGAGACGACGCCTCCGGAAAACCGCGCCGCACGCATGGCGCACCCGGGGGCGGTTGCGCAGGAGGATGCAGCATGCCGGGACCCTCGGTTCCCACTGAAGCGGTCGAACGCGACACGTTCGACGTCATCGTCGTCGGCGCGGGCAATGCGGCGACCTGTGCCGCGCTCGCCGCGCGCGAGCAGGGCGCGCGCGTGGTCATGCTCGAGGCCGCGCCCAAGGACGACAGCGGTGGCAACAGCCGCTACACCGCGGGCGTGATGCGGGTGGTGTTCAACGGCGCCGAAGACCTCGCGCAGATCATCCCCGACCTCACCGAGGACGAGAAGCGCGACGTCGACTTCGGTTCGTACACCGAAGAGCAGTTCCTCGACGACATGGGCCGCATCACCCAGTACCGCTGCGACCCGGAACTCACCGAGATCCTGGTGCGGCGCAGCCACCCGACGCTGGTCTGGATGAGCCGCAAGGGCGTGCGCTTCAACGCCGCCTACGGCCGGCAGTCGTTCAAGGTCGACGGCAAGGTGAAGTTCTGGGGCGGGCTCGCCTGCGAGGCCTGGGGCGGCGGGCCGGGGCTGGTCGAGAACCTGCACAAGGCGGCGGCGCGCGAGGGCATCGAGATCCGCTACGAGACCGCGGCGCAGTCGCTGATCCAGGACGATGCCGGCGTGGTGCGCGGCGTGCGCGTGAAGCACCGCGGCGCGCGTTCCGAACTGCATGCGAAGGCGGTGGTGCTCGCCTGCGGCGGCTTCGAGTCCAACGCCGAGATGCGCGCCCGCTACCTCGGCCCGAGCTGGGACCTCGCGAAGGTGCGCGGCACCCGCTACAACACCGGGCTGGGGCTGCGCATGGCGATGGACGCCGGGGCGATGCCGTACGGCCACTGGTCCGGCTGCCACGCGGTCGGCTGGGACCAGAACGCACCGCCGTTCGGCGACCTCGAGGTCGGCGACAACTTCCAGAAGCACAGCTATCCGCTGGGCATCATGGTCAACGCCAATGGCCAGCGCTTCGTCGACGAGGGCGCCGACTTCCGCAACTACACCTATGCCAAGTACGGCGCGGTGGTGCTGGCGCAGCCGGGCATGTTCGCCTGGCAGATCTTCGACCAGAAGGCGATCGGCATGCTGCGCGGCGAATACCGCATCCGGCAGGTCACCAAGGCGCGCGCCGACACGCTCGAGGAACTGGTGCAGAAACTCGACGGCGTCGATCCCCGGCGCTGCCTGCAGGAGATCGCCGAGTACAACCGGGCGGTGCAGGTCGAGGTGCCGTTCAACCCGGCGGTGAAGGACGGGCGCGGCACGCGCGGGTTGCGGGTGCCCAAGTCGAACTGGGCGACGACGATCGACGAGGGACCGTTCGAGGCCTATGCGGTCACCTGCGGCGTGACCTTCACTTTCGGCGGCGTCAAGGTGAACGAAGACGCCCAGGTCGAGGATACCGGCGGCAACCCGATCCCCGGGCTGTTCGCCGCCGGCGAGATGGTGGGCGGGCTGTTCTTCCACAACTACCCGGGTGGCAGCGGACTCACTTCCGGGGCGGTCTTCGGCCGGATAGCCGGTACGTCGGCAGGGACGTCGGCCGCCGCACGCGCATCCGGCGGCTGACGTAACATCACGGGTTGAATACCCCTATCACCTGACGAGGAGCTCCCGATGGACCAGACCCAAGGTGCCGGCGCCGAGATGGCCGTCCCCGGCGGCGATGCGAAGATCGCCAACCGCAATGCGTACGATCCGTCGCGTTCCGTCAAGGAGCAGGTGAGCGAGGCCGAGTGGAAGGCGCGCGTCGACCTCGCCGCGTGCTACCGGCTGATGGCCCTGTACGACATGACCGAGATGATCGCCAACCACATCTCGTCGCGCGTGCCCGGCACCGAGGGCGAGTTCCTGATCAACCCGTACGGCATGCTCTATGAAGAGATGACCGCCTCGGACATGATCAAGATCGACATCGACGGCAACGTGCTGTTCAACGCCACCAAGTTCGGCGTGAACAAGGCCGGCTACGTGATCCACAGCGCCGTGCACAAGGTGCGCCACGACGTCGACTGCGTGATCCACACCCACACCATCGCCGGCATGGCGGTATCCGCGATGAAGTGCGGCGTGCTGCCGATCGCGCAGACCTCGATGCGTTTCGGCGACATCGCCTACCATGACTACGAAGGCGTGGCACTCAACATGGAAGAGCAGGAGCGCCTGTGCGCCGACCTCGGCGAGCGCGAGGCGATGGTTTTGCGCAACCACGGCCTGCTCACCGTCGGCCCGACCGTCGCCGAGTGCTTCAACAACATGTGGCGCCTGGAGCGGGCCTGCCAGATCCAGATCGCGGCGCTGTCGTGCAACACCGAACTGTCGCTGCCGCCGAAGGAAGTGGTCGACCAGACCACCCACCTGTACCAGCGTGGCACCCGGCGTCCGTTCGGCCTGCTCGAGTGGCCGACGATGCTGCGCAAGCTCGATCGCGAGAATCCGGGCTACGACGCCTGATACGCGGGTCCGCGCGTGCGATTCCCGGGTCGGGCCGGGAATCGCACACGCGCGTCGAACCGGTCAGGGACTTCGATCCAGATCGGTCTTGATGCCTGAAACGGGCTCCGGGCACATCACCTCGCGTCCGGCGCGGATCATCGCCGCGAGCATTTCCTTCGGGAAGAACGGCTCGCCGCCCAGTCCGATCGCCTCCGGCGTCATCGTGGCGAAGTGTCCCCGGCAACCTGCCATGGCGAAGCTGTACAGGCCCAGCATGTAGTCCGGATCGGTGTTGATGCGGGCGACTGCGGGATACAGTTCCAGCAGGCGGCTGTTGAAGGCCGCCACCATGGCGGGTTCGCAGGGGTAGGGTGTCTTGACCACGGCGCCTGAAGCGAACGTGCAGGGGTATGAAGCGTCTGCTGGGGACGCTGCGAGCGCTGGCAACGCCGGTGCCAGCGAGAACGCTGCTGCAGCGATTGCCTGAAGCAGGGCCGCCCTGGGCCCGGCCATCGTTCGTTGCGCGTGCTCGATACTCATGGGATCGAGTCTCTGCCCGCGATGGAGTGCCGTCTGTTCGCTGAAAAACGGAGCGGATGTTGGCGCCGGCCGAAAGCCATGAACTTCGCAGGTGCGTTACTCGCTTGAGCCCGGATGGCGTGACGCCCTCATGGCCGAGGCGGCAGCGAGCCATCGTCCCGCGTCGCAGATCGCCGCCGGCAAGCATGCCAGCGCCGAAGCGGTGGAAACGCGATCGGCTGCACGGCATACGGCATGGCGAGGCATGGCGGGCAGCGCGGACACATGACGGTGATGTGGGTCCTGTCTGCGGAACAGGACCGTATCTACATCGCCGACTTCATTGCACAGGACAACCCGCTTGCGGCGGTCGGGATCCTCGTGGTGGTGTGCGTAATCCGGCGCATGCCGGTACACGATTCTGGTCCATGCCGGTACACGATTCTGGTCCATGTCGGTACACGATTCCGGTCCATGCCGGTACATGAAGAGCGGGTAACCCGTACCGTCGGTCGCCTCGAAAAGGGAGGCGAAGCCGATGGCACAAGCGAGGTTATCCATGAGAAAGTTGAGAGAGATCGCCCGGCTGCGCTTCGAGGCTGGCCGTACCCTGGCCGAGATCGCCGCGGCCGTGGGTGTATCGCGTTCGACGGTGCAGGAAGCGCTGTCGCGACTGTCCAGGGCTGGGCTGGAGTGGCCCTGGCCGGCTGATGCCGACGAAGTGGAGATCGAGGCACGACTGTACGTGCCGCGTGTGGGGCGGAAGAAGGCCACGGAGCCGGTGCTGCCCGACTTTGCGCGCATGCATGCCGAACTCGCACGCAAGGGCGTGACGCGCCGCCTGCTGTGGCAGGAGTACCGGCGGGAGCACCCGAAGGGGCTGTCCTACAGCCAGTTCTGCGAGCGTTTCCGTGCCTGGCGGGGCACGCAGGATGTCGTGCTGCGCCAGGTCCACGTGCCGGGCGAAGAGCTGTACGTCGACTACGCTGGCCTGACGATGCCGATCACGGACCGTTTGACCGGGGAAATCGTCAAGGCACAGATCTTCGTGGCCGCGCTCGGGCATTCGAGCTACACCTTCGCCGAGGCCACGGCCACGCAGAACGTGGTCGACTGGCTCGGTTCGCACGTACGCGCGTTCGAGTTCTTCGGCGCGGTGCCGGCTGCGGTCATCCCGGACAACCTGAAGAGCGGGGTTGTACGCGCGCATCGCTACGATCCGGACGTGAACCCGGCCTACCAGGATCTGGCCACGCACTATCGCGTGAGCGTCCTGCCCGCGCGCGTGCGCCGCCCGCGCGACAAGGCCATCGTCGAGAGCGCCGTGCAGGTGGTGGAGCGCTGGATCCTCGCGCCCCTGCGCGAGGAAATCTTCTTCAGCCTGGCCGAGCTCAACGCGGCGATCGCCCACCGAGTGAGCATGCTCAACGCTCAGCCGTTCCAGAAGCGCGAGGGCAGCCGACGGTCGGTGTTCGAGACGGTCGAGCGCGCGGCGATGAAACCGCTGCCGCTGCACCCCTACCAGTACGGGACGTGGAAGAAGGCGAAGGTGCATCTGGACTATCACATCGAACTGGACCGCCGGTACTACTCGGTGCCGCACGCGCTGATCGGGCGCACCGTGGAGGCGCGCATCACCGACCACAGCGTCGAAGTGTTCCTCAAGGGCCGGCGCGTGGCTGCCCATGCCCGGGCTGCTCGCAAGGGACAGTTCGTGACCGATCCGGCCCACCGGCCTGACGGGCATCTGTCCTTTATCGAGCGCAGCCATGAGCGCCTGCTCTCGCGCGCGGAGGCCATTGGCGAAGCTACCGCAGAAGTGATCCGTGCCCAGGCCGGGCAGCGCCTTCACCGCGAGCAGACGCTGCGCCTGAGCCTGGGGATCCTGCGATTGGCCCGCGACTTCAGTCCCCAGGCACTGGAGGCGACCTGCGAGCGGGCGCTCGAGCTCAAGAGCGCGTGCTACCGAACCGTACACACTCTGCTCAGGCATCCACCGCCCCGCATGGCCGCACCAACACACATGCCGGCGATCGAACATGAGAACGTGCGTGGTGAAGCCTACTTCCAGCAGGCCCTCCCATGATGCTCACCGAACCCCTGCTCGATCAGTTGCAGCAACTCGGCCTGCGCGCCATGGTGCGCGCACTGGAACGCGACCGAGGCAACGCCGACGTGCTGGCCATGAGCTTCGAGGAGCGTCTGTCCCTGCTCGCCGGCCATGAGATCGCCGACCGTCAGAGCGCGCGCCTGGCCCAGCGCCTGCGCTGGGCACGCCTGCCCCAGCAAGCCTGCGTAGAGGCCCTGGACACCAAGGCCGTTCGCGGCATCGAGCGCGGACGGCTCGGCCAGCTCACCCAGCTGCAATGGATCGATCAGCACCTGAACCTGCTCATCACCGGGCCCACCGGCGTGGGCAAGAGCTTCATCGCCTGCGCGCTCGCACACCAGGCCTGCCGGGCCGATCTGTCCGTGCGCTACCTGCGCCTGCCCAGGCTGACCGAAGAGCTGCTGCGCGCCGGCGCCCAGCACAAGAAGAGCGCCTTCTTCACCCACCTGGCCAAGGCCGATCTGATCGTCATCGACGATTTCGGCCTCACGCCCCTGTCCGACGAACTGCGCCGCGATCTGCTCGAGATCGTCGACGACCGCTTCGACAAGAAAAGCACCATCATCACCAGCCAGTTACCCGTCAACGACTGGCATCGCTACCTCGACGACCCCACCCTGGCCGATGCCATCCTCGACCGGCTCGTTCACAACGCCCACAGGCTCGAGCTCAAAGGCGATTCCATGAGGAAGAATCGCAAGCTTTGACCCACCTCATTTCCCGGCTCTTGACGCTCACCATCCGGTGCGCCGAAACTGCCTTCCCGCCCGCTCGGCTTGTACCGGCATCAACCGGATTGCTGTACCGGCTTGAATCCGGAATCAGGTACCGGCATCCGCCGGATTCGGGTACCGGCATGGCCGGAATACGCAGTGGTGCGTACGGCGAGTACGGGGCCGCCACGACGCGCGTGAGACGGAGCGGTGACACTCACGCAGCTGAACCTCCGGAAAACCCGGGGCGATTCACCCCGCCTCGGCGCCTACTGCAAGTACGACACCGACCTGCCGGAG
>JAJTHE010000117.1 GCA_021298815.1 Betaproteobacteria bacterium
GGGAAGTTTTCGTAGTGATCGACGGGCATCGGGCGGGGCGGGGGCGGAGGAGCGGGGGCACGGGCGGATGGACAGGGGACGGTGCGGCGAGGGCTGCCTGACAGGGCAGGCCGGTACGGCAGCGGCAGGCCGGCGCGAGCCCGATTATCCGTGTCGCCGGCCCGCTGCGACACCGATTTCGCCGGCATTCCCGGCGGCCCTGCGGCAGAATGCCGGGCCGGCGCATGCCGGCTCGGCTACAGTCGACAGCCCGGTAGTTTAAACTCGACCGGTTTGCGGCAAGTCGCGGCGAAAGTGGCGGAATTGGTAGACGCACTGGATTTAGGTTCCAGCGCCGAAAGGCGTGAGAGTTCGAGTCTCTCCTTTCGCACCACGGCTCCACGGTCCCCGCGCGACGACGCCATCCCGTACCGTTTCCCATCCCGCGCGCCTGCGGCCCACCCGTCAGGCAGCGGGCCCGTATCGATCCCATCCTTATGTCGTCACCCAAGCCAATGAACGTATCCGTTGAGAACCTGAGCAACCTCGAGCGCCGCGTGAACGTATCGCTGCCGATCACCGCGATCGAAACCGAAGTCGACCAGCGCCTGAGGAAACTGGCGCGCACCGTCAAGCTGCACGGGTTCCGTCCGGGCAAGGTCCCGTTCAAGCTGGTGGCACAGCAGTACGGGCCGCAGGTGCGACAGGAGGTGGTCGGCGACACGGTGCAGAAGAGCTTCGGCGACGCGGTTCGCGAGCGCAACCTGCGCGTGGCCGGCATGCCGAAGTTCGAAGCCGCCGGCGACGCGCCCGATGCCGCCGAGTTCGCCTACACCGCCACCTTCGAGGTGTATCCCGACCTCGAACTCGGCGACCTGTCGCAGTCCACGATCGAGCGGCCGGTGGTCGAGGTGGGCGCCGCTGACATCGACCGCACGCTCGACGTGCTGCGCAACCAGCGCGCCACCTATGTGAAGGTCGACCGGGCCGCGGAAGCGACCGACGAACTGGTAGTCGATTTCGCCGGCACCATCGACGGCGTCGCGTTCGATGGTGGCACGGGCCGGGATGCGCGCTTCCTGCTCGGCAAGAGGCGCCTGCTGCCCGAGTTCGAGGCAGCGCTGGTCGGCATGAAGGCGGGCGAGACCCGGACCTTTCCGGTCGCCTTCCCGGAAGACTATGCGGGTCGCGAGGTCGCGGGCAAGACGGCGAGCTTCGAGGTCACCGTGAAGGAAGTGGCAGGCCCGGTCGTGCCTGCGCTCGACGCCGAGTTCGCGCGCCAGATGGGCGTGGCCGACGGCGACGTGGCGCGCATGCGCACCGAGGTGGAAGCGAACGTGCGGCGCGAGGTCGAGCGCAGGGTGAAGGCGCGCCTGAAGGAAAAGGTGGTCGAGGCGCTGCTCGCGGCCACGCCGGTCGAGGTGCCTAAGGCGCTGGTGGCCGAGGAAGTCGAGCGGCTCAAGGGCATGGCACGGCGCGACATGGAGGCGCGCGGCATGTCGGTCGGCAATGCGCCGCTGCCGGACGACCTTTTCGCCGCGCAGGCCGCCCGCCGCGTCAGCCTCGGGCTGATCTTCGCCGAGGCGGTGAAGAAGCACGCCCTGCACGCGAAACCCGCGCAGGTGAAGGCGGAAATCCAGGGGCTGGCCGAAAGCTACGAAAGGCCCGAGGAAGTAGTGAAGTGGTACTATGGTTCAGCCCAGAGGTTGTCTGAAGTCGAGGCGATGGTGGTCGAGTCCAACGTGGTCGAATGGGCGCTCGGCGCGGCGAAGGTGGTCGACAAGGCGACCGCCTTCGACGAGCTGATGGGCACCGAATCGGCGGCCTAGCACCCCGCGCGCAACGGCCGGCCGCCGCATGCACCATATGCCTGCGCGTCTGGCGCAGGCCACCGGCGGGCCCATACGGGCCGCCATGAACAGGAGAGTCGGGTCTCAGATGATCAACTGGAAAAGTCCGGGCTTCACGGCCGGCAACGCAGGCGCTCAGGACAACGGTCGTATCGAGCCCCAGGGGCTCGGCATGGTGCCGATGGTGATCGAACAGAGCGGGCGCGGCGAACGTGCGTACGACATCTACTCGCGGCTGCTCAAGGAGCGGGTGATCTTCCTGGTGGGGCCGGTGAACGAGCAGACAGCCAACCTCGTGGTGGCCCAGCTGCTGTTTCTCGAATCCGAGAATCCCGACAAGGACATTTCGTTCTACATCAATTCCCCGGGTGGCATGGTATCCGCGGGCCTCGCGATATACGACACGATGCAGTTCATCAAGCCTGACGTGAGCACGCTGTGCATCGGCCAGGCGGCGAGCATGGGTGCCTTCCTTCTCGCCGCGGGCGCGAAGGGCAAGCGTTACTGTCTGCCCAACTCGCGCGTGATGATCCACCAGCCGAGCGGCGGGTTCCAGGGACAGGCGTCGGACATCGAGATCCACGCGAAGGAAATCCTGTACCTCAAGCAGCGGCTGAACGAGTTGCTGTCCAAGCACACCGGCCAGGAAGTCGCCACCATATTGCGCGACAGCGACCGTGACAATTTCCTTAGCGCGGATGACGCGGTGAAGTATGGTGTCGTCGACCAGGTGCTGATGACCCGTTCCCCGGCCTGAACGGGTGGCGACGGATCCCGGCGGGCACCCGCGAGCCCGCCTGCCACACGTACCTGAATCCCATTGGCGCGCATCGACGACTGACACTTCTGACTGCAGGACCCGCAATGCCGCGGGCCTGCGGCAAGGGCACAGGACACCATGACGGAAAAAGTGAGCGGCGGCGAAAAGCTTCTCTACTGCTCGTTCTGCGGCAAGAGCCAGCACGAGGTGCGCAAGCTCATCGCGGGTCCCTCGGTCTTCATCTGCGACGAGTGCATCGAGCTGTGCAACGACATCATCCGTGAAGAGACCCAGGGTGACGCCGGGGCGGCGCGCGGGTCGAAGTCCGACCTGCCGGTGCCGCGCGAGATCCAGCAGATCCTCGACCAGTACGTGATCGGGCAGGACAAGGCGAAGAAGATCCTGTCGGTGGCGGTGTACAACCACTACAAGCGGCTGAAGTCGATCGGCAAGAACGAGGACATAGAGCTCGCCAAGAGCAACATCCTGCTGATCGGCCCGACCGGCTCGGGCAAGACGCTGCTCGCGCAGACGCTCGCGCGCCTGCTGAACGTGCCGTTCGTGATGGCCGATGCGACGACCCTGACCGAGGCCGGCTATGTCGGCGAGGACGTCGAGAACATCATCCAGAAGCTGCTGCAGAAGTGCGACTACGACGTCGACAAGGCGCAGCGCGGCATCGTCTACATCGACGAGATCGACAAGATCTCGCGCAAGTCCGAGAACCCGTCGATCACCCGCGACGTGTCGGGCGAGGGCGTGCAGCAGGCCCTGCTCAAGCTGATCGAGGGCACCATCGCCTCGGTGCCGCCGCAGGGCGGGCGCAAGCACCCGAACCAGGAGTTCGTGCAGGTCGACACGACCAACATCCTGTTCATCTGCGGCGGGGCGTTCGATGGCCTCGACCGCGTGATTCGCGGCCGCTCCGACAAGGGCGGCATCGGCTTCGGCGCCAAGGTGCACAGCAAGGACAACCGCAAGCACATCGGCGAGGTGCTGCGCGATGTCGAACCGGAAGACCTGATCAAGTACGGCCTGATCCCCGAGTTCGTCGGCCGCCTGCCGGTGGTGGCCACGCTCGAGGAACTCGACGAGCCGGCGCTGATCCAGATCCTGACCCAGCCGAAGAACGCGCTGCTCAAGCAGTACCAGCGCATGTTCGCGATGGAGGGGGCCGAACTGGAAGTGCGCGAGAACGCGCTGTTCGCGATCGCACGCAAGGCCCTGGCGCGCAAGACAGGTGCGCGCGGGCTGCGCTCCATCCTGGAGCAGACGCTGCTCGACACCATGTTCGAACTGCCCTCGATGGAGGGCGTCACCAAGGTGGTGATCGACGAGGCCACTGTCGACAGCGACGGCAAGCCGATCCTGATCTATTCCGACCAGCCCAAGGTCGCCGGTTCGGTCTGAACGCCCTCGCGCGACGCGAGGATGCAGCCCTCAAGTCCCTGAAATGCCGGCGCAAGCCGGCATTTCCACTGGCGCGGATGCACCAGCACGACGCAGGGCCCGGCGTGTGGCAGAGCAGCCGCGCGCGCACGCATTCGCGCGACCTTGTAGCATGCAGGGTAGTGGTGGTGCAGACGGCATCCGGACGGACCGGATCGCCCGCATCATCGTCATTGCCGGGGTCATGCACCCGGGGCTTTCGCTGCCGACCTTGAACACCGCTGTTACAGCCCCACCTATCGTCCCAGAGACCTTATCCAAGGACGCAAATGTCGCCCAATCAGATCCCAGACCCTGCTGCTGCATCGCCCGCGGTCGCGCTCCCGCTGCTGCCGTTACGCGATGTCGTGGTCTTCCCGCACATGGTGATCCCGCTGTTCGTCGGGCGGCCCAAATCGATCAAGGCGCTCGAGGCTGCGATGGAATCGGGCAAGAGCATCCTGCTCGCGGCGCAGCGCGTCGCATCCAAGGACGACCCGGGTGCCGAAGACCTGTATTCGGTCGGCAGCATCGCCAACATCCTGCAGATGCTCAAGCTGCCCGACGGCACGGTGAAGGTGCTGGTGGAAGGCAACCAGCGCGCCAACCTCTCGAACGTGCAGGAGAGCGCGGGCTTCCTGACCGCCGTCGCCGATCCGGTGCCGCCGGCCGATGGCCCCGAGGCCACTGAAGTCGAGGCGATGCGCCGCACGATGGTCACCCAGTTCGACCAGTACGTGAAGCTGAACAAGAAGATCCCGCCGGAAATCCTCACTTCGATCGCCGGCATCGACGAGGCCGGCCGGCTCGCCGACACCATCGCGGCCCACCTGCCGCTCAAGCTCGAGCAGAAGCAGGAAGTGCTCGAGATGTTCGACGTGAAGAAGCGGCTCGAGCACCTGATGACCCAGGTCGAGACCGAACTGGACATCCTGCAGGTCGAGAAGCGCATTCGTGGCCGCGTGAAGCGGCAGATGGAGAAGAGCCAGCGCGAGTACTACCTCAACGAACAGGTCAAGGCGATCCAGAAGGAACTCGGCGACATGGAAGACGGCGCCGACCTGGACGAGATGGACAAGCGCATCAAGCGCTCGGGCATGTCGAAGGAAGCGCGCAAGAAGGCCGAGGGCGAGCTTAAGAAGCTCAAGCTGATGTCGCCGATGTCGGCCGAGGCCACCGTCGTGCGCAACTACATCGAGACCCTGGTCAACCTGCCCTGGAAGAAGAAGAGCAAGATCAGCAAGGACCTCAACGCGGCCGAGGAAGTCCTCGACGCGGACCACTACGGCCTCGAGAAGGTGAAGGAACGCATCCTCGAGTACCTGGCTGTGCAGCAGCGGGTCGACAAGGTGAAGGCCCCGATCCTGTGCCTTGTCGGGCCGCCCGGGGTGGGCAAGACCTCGCTCGGGCAGTCGATCGCGCGTGCGACGAACCGCAAGTTCGTGCGCATGTCGCTGGGTGGCGTGCGCGACGAGTCCGAGATCCGTGGCCATCGGCGTACCTACATCGGTTCGATGCCGGGCAAGATCCTGCAGAACATGACCAAGGTGGGCGTACGCAATCCGCTGCTGCTGCTCGACGAAGTCGACAAGATGGGCATGGACTTCCGCGGCGACCCGTCCTCGGCCCTGCTGGAAGTGCTCGACCCCGAGCAGAACAACACGTTCGCCGACCATTACATCGAGGTCGACTACGACCTGTCGGACGTGATGTTCGTGGCCACGGCCAACTCGCTCAACATCCCGGCGCCGCTGCTCGACCGGATGGAAGTGATCCGGCTGGCCGGCTACACCGAGGACGAGAAGGTCAACATCGCCACGCGTTACCTGGTGCCCAAGCAGATGAAGAACCACGGGCTGAAGGACGACGAGCTGGCGGTCACCGACAGTGCGCTGCGCGACATCATGCGCCACTACACCCGCGAGGCGGGCGTGCGTTCGCTCGAGCGCGAGATCTCCAAGATCTGCCGCAAGGTGGTCAAGGCGATCGTGCAGAAGGGCGATGCGGCCGCGAAGGCGGGCAGGGCGAAGGCGGCCGAGGCGAAGCCTGCCGAGGGTGCGGCGAAGGATGGCCAGAAGAAGGTCACCGTCACCGCGCGCAACCTGCCGAACTACCTGGGCGTGCGCAAGTACACCTACGGCATCGCCGAGAAGCACAACCAGGTCGGCCAGGTCACCGGCCTCGCCTGGACCGAGGTGGGCGGCGAACTGCTGACCATCGAGGCGGTCGTGCTGCCGGGCAAGGGCAAGATGACCACCACCGGGAAGCTGGGCGACGTGATGCAGGAGTCGATCCAGGCGGCGCTGTCGGTGGTCCGCGGGCGTGCGCGCAAGCTGGGGCTGACCGACGACTTCTACCAGAAGAACGACATCCACATCCACCTGCCGGAAGGGGCGACGCCGAAGGACGGTCCGAGCGCGGGCGTGGGCATCTGCACGGCGATGGTGTCGGTCCTCTCCGGCGTGCCGGTGCGCGCCGACGTGGCGATGACCGGCGAGATCACGCTCCGGGGCGAGGTGCTGCCGATCGGCGGCCTGAAGGAGAAGCTCCTGGCGGCGCTGCGCGGCGGCATCAAGATCGTGCTGATCCCGACCGAGAACGTGAAGGACCTCGCGGAGATCCCCGAGACCATCAAGTCCAAGCTCGAGATCAAGCCGGTCAAGTGGATCGACGAGGTGCTGGAGCTCGCGCTCGAACGTGCCCCCGATCCGCTGCCCGAAGCGGCGACGGAGGCGGCGGCGGCACCGGTGGCCCTGCCGGCGGCGGTCGACGAAGCGGTCAACACCCCGGGTCTCAAGCACTGAGTCGCCGGCAGCCTGCTGCCCTGCGGGAGGGCCGGCGCGTGCGCCGGCCGTCTCACGGGGTGGCGGTGCCGGCACGCTCCTTCCGCGGTGCGCAATGACGCTTGCGCATCCATGACGCCTCGTGGAATGTCTTCGCCGCTGGCTTGACACTCCCCGGGGCCACCGCTATAAAGTCTGTTCGTTTTTTGACCGCTGATCGGTGCACCGGGTGCGTGCTGCGCAACCGGCGAGTGCGCCGGCCAGCGAGCGCGGGTTGCACATCGTAGGCGCGACCCCGTCACGGAACACGGTGACGATCCTGTCGCTGCCTGGCTGTGTCCCGGTCCGTCCAGCGGGTGTCCCTGACACCGGCACAAAAATGATTTCCTTCCGGATTCGCACAAGAGCAAGGGGAACCTGGTGAACAAACAAGAACTGATCGACGCGATCGCCGAGTCGGCGGACCTCTCCAAGGCGTCCGCAGGCCGGGCCCTCGATGCGACGCTCGACTCGATCCGCATCGCGTTGAAGAAGGGCGGCACGATCTCGCTGGTCGGCTTCGGCACGTTCTACATCGGCAAGCGTGCTGCGCGCACCGGCCGCAATCCGCGCACCGGCGACGCGATCAAGATCAAGGCCGCCAAGGTCCCGAAGTTCCGCGCCGGCAAGGCGCTGAAGGATGCGATCAACTGATCCGGCCCGGGCGCCCCTGCCATCGGCAGTGCCGGCAATCGGCGCGGGCGCCCCGGCGACGATCGACACGGGTGCTTAGCTCAGTTGGTAGAGCGTCGCCCTTACAAGGCGAATGTCGGCGGTTCGACCCCGTCAGCACCCACCAATCATGGCACGATGCGGATTTCGCGCATCTGGGAGGTGACCCGGCCGTGCAACAATGGTTATAATCGGCGGCTCCGTAGCAGGCAGTGCGCAGCGGAGAAGGGTGTCGCAGGAAAGTGGCAGCGGAAGGCAGCAGACGAAGGCAGCAGACGCAGGCAGCAGACGCAGGCAGCAACGCAGAGAGCAGCTGGAGTGGTAGTTCAGTTGGTTAGAATACCGGCCTGTCACGCCGGGGGTCGCGGGTTCGAGTCCCGTCCACTCCGCCAGCCGCTGTGTTGCCCTCTCCCGGGAGATGCCCGAGAGGTCGCGAGGTCAGAAGCAGTCCGGCAAGGCAGCAAGGCGAACGACCGTTCGCCTTTTTTTTCGCGCAGGCTTCCATGTACGATTTCGTCCACAAGCAGAAGCGGATCGCCCAGATCATCCTGGCGCTGCTGATCCTCCCGTTCGCGTTCTTCGGCATGGAGAGCTACTTCCAGGGCGGCGGGCGCGAGCCGCACGTGGCCGAGGTCGGTGGCGAGAAGATCTACGAGCGCGAATTCGACCGCCGCCTGCGCGAGCAGCAGGACCGCATGCGCGAGGCGCTCGGTGCGCAGGCTCGCCCCGAGATGTTCGAAGGTGCCGAGTTCCGCACCGCGGTGATCGAGGGCATGATCCAGGAGCGCCTGCTGCAGGCTGCGGCGAACGCCTCCGGACTTCGCGTCTCCGACGCCCAGCTGCAGGCGGTGATCGCCGGCCAGCCCGAATTCCAGGAAAACGGGGCGTTCTCGCTCGCGCGCTACCAGTCGCTGCTGCGCACCGCGGGGATGACCGAGGTCATGTACCAGGAGCGGGTACGTACCGAGCTCGCGCTTTCGCAGGTTCAGGCGGCGTTCACTGCAGGCACGATCGTGCCCGCGAGCGTGGTCGATCGCGTGGTCCGCGCGCTCGACCAGCAGCGCGAGGCGAGCCAGCTCGCGATCGCGCCCGAGTCGTTCCTGGCCGAAGTCAAGCTCGAAGCCGACGCCGTGCAGAAGTTCTACGAGGCGAACCGGCGCCAGTTCGAGATTCCCGAGCAGGTGCGAGTCGAGTATGTCGTGCTGTCCCAGGCCGCGCTGGCCGCCCAGCTCACGGTGGCGCCGCAGGAAGCGCGCGAGTTCTACGAACAGAACGCCTCGCAGTTCCGCGGCGCAGTCGAGCGGCAGGCTAGCCATATCCTGATCCGGGTCGCGCCCGGCGCCGACGAGAAGACGAAGGCGGCGGCGCGCGAACAGGCGGCAGCCATCGCCGAGCAGGTGAAGAAGGCGCCGCAGACGTTCGCCGACGTGGCGCGCAAGCGCTCCGAAGACCCGGGCTCCGCCGCCCAGGGTGGCGACCTGGGTTTCTTCGCGAGCGGCACCATGGTGAAGGCCTTCGACCAGGCGGTGTTCGCGATGAAGCCGGGCGAGATCGTCGGTCCGGTGGAAAGCGAAGCCGGATTCCATGTGATCCGCCTGACCGCGGTGCGCGGCGAGGCCGGTCCGGGCTTCGAGCAGGTGCGCGCGAAGGTCGAGGAAGAACTGCGCCGCACCCGTGCCTCGCGGCGTTTCGCGGAGCTCGCCGATTCCTTCACGAACACGGTGTTCGAGCAGTCCGAGACGCTGAAGCCGGCCGCGGACCTCCTCGGCCAGCCGTTGCAGACCAGCGGCTGGTTCGGCCGCCAGGGGGGCGACGCGCCGAAGGGTTCGAACGAGCGGCTGCTGGCTGCTGTGTTCGCCGAGGACGTGCTGCGCGACAAGCGCAACACCGCTGCCATCGAGGTCGCGCCCGGGGTGCTGATGGCGGCCCGCGTGGTCGAGAACAAGCCGGCCAGGCTGCGGCCGCTGGCGGAGGTGTCCGCGGCGCTCGAGAAGCGCCTGCGCTTCGAACGGGCTTCCGAGATGGCGATCGATGCCGGCCGCAAGCGGCTGGCGGAACTGCGCGCCGGCAAGGACGCCGGCACGGGCTGGTCGCCGCCGCAGATGGTGAACCGGCAGCAGCCCGGCGCACTGCCCGAAGCCGCGGTGCGCCAGCTGTTCCGTGCGGACGTCTCGAAACTTCCGGCCTTCGTCGGCGTGGAACAGCCCGGCGGCGGCTACCTGCTGCTGCGGGTATCGCGCGTAGTCGAGTCGCGCGGGATCGATCCGAACGCGCGCGCCGGCTTTGCCCGCCAGGCCTACCAGCTTGCGGCGCAGGAACAGGTCAGCGCGTACATCGCCTCGCTGCGTTCGGCAGCGAAGGTCAAGCTGTCGTCGGCCGCCACCGAACGTCCGCAGTAGCGGCGGGCTCCGGGCCCTGCGGGATTCAGCCCGGGATGCCTGCGCCGACCACGTTGAAGCCGGCGTCGACGTACATGATCTCGCCGGTGATGCCTGCAGCGAGGTCCGACAGCAGGAAGGCACTGGCATTGCCGACGTCCTCGGTCGACACGTTCCGGCGCAGCGGCGCGTTCTCCTCGACGAACTTCAGGATGCGGCCGAAGCCGCCGATGCCGGCTGCGGCCAGGGTCTTGATCGGACCGGCCGAGATGCCGTTGACACGGATGCCCTGCGGACCGAGATTGGCGGCGAGGTAGCGCACGTTGGCTTCCAGGCTGGCCTTGGCCAGGCCCATCACGTTGTAGTGCGGGATCACCCGCGCGGCACCCAGGTAGGACAGCGTCAGCAGGGAACCGCCACCCGACATCATCGGCCGCGCCGCCTTCGCCAGCGCTGCGAAGCTGTAGGAGCTGATGTCGTGCGCGATGCGGAATGCCTCCCGGTCAAGCCCGTCCAGCAGTTCGCCGGCCAGCGCCTCGCGCGGCGCGAAGGCGATCGCATGCACCAGCGCGTCCAGCCGGTCCCAGGTCGCCCCGAGGTCAGCGAACAGTCTATCGATGTCGGCATCGCTCGCGACATCGCAGGGGTAGACCCGGTCGCAGGCGAACTCGGCGGCCAGCGTGGTGACGCGGTCCTTGACGCCCTCGCCCTGGTAGGTGAACGCGAGTTCCGCGCCTTCGCGCGCGCACGCCTTCGCGATGCCGTAGGCGATCGACCGGTTGCTGAGCATGCCGGTGACCAGGATCCGCCTGCCTGAAAGAAAGCCCATCGATTGTCCCGTGCGCTGTGAAGGTGCGCGGAGTATAGCGCCGGGTTCCGGCGCAGGAATTGCTTGACCGGCCGGCAGGCGTTTTCGCTACACTGAGGACGAGATGCCAGCCCTCCGAGCCGTCGCCGCGCGATGCACCGTGCCGAGACCCGCCCCGTCCGGGTTCGTCTCGTGCACGGCCATGCTGCTGTGCGCCTGCCTGCTGCTGGCCGGTTGCGTCGGCCCGTGGAACGACCCCTATCCCGATGACGATGCGCAGGTGCGCGCGCAGACCATCTACTCGGCGTTCAACGCGCGCCCGAAGCACCTCGACCCGGCGCGGGCCTACACGTCGGATGCCTACGTGTTCGTCGGCCAGATCTACCAGCCGCCCCTGCAGTACCACTACCTGAAGCGCCCGTTCGAGCTCACCCCCTTCGCCGCGGTCGAGGTGCCGCGGCCGCGCTACCTCGACAGCGAGGGGCGCGAACTGCCTGCCGACGCGCCGGCGTCCGAGGTCGCGTTCAGCGTGTACGACGTGCGCATCCGCGAGGGCCTGCGCTACCAGCCGCATCCGGCGCTCGCGGTCGATGCGGCGGGCAAGCCGCGCTACCACGCGCTCACCCCGCGCGACCTCGCCCGCATCCATTCGCTGCAGGACTTCCCCGAGACCGGCACCCGGGAAGTGGTCGCGGCCGACTTCGTGCACCAGATCAAGCGCCTGGCCCATCCGAGGCTGCAGTCGCCGATCCTCGGCAAGATGGCCAACTACATCGTCGGCCTCGGCCCGCTGTCAGAACGGCTGCGCGAACAGGCGAAATCGCTGCCGCGCGATGCGTTCATCGACCTCGAGTCGCATGCGATCGAAGGCGTGACGGTGGTCGATCGCCATACCTTCCGCATCCGGCTCAAGGGCAAGTACCCGCAGTTCGTCTACTGGCTGGCGATGCCGTTCTTCTCGCCGATGCCGCCGGAGGCCGACCGCTTCTACGCACAGCCTGGCCTGGCGAAGAAGAACATCTCGCTCGACTGGTATCCGCTGGGGAGCGGTCCGTACATGCTGTCCGAGCACGACCCCAACCGGCGCATGGTGCTCACCCGCAATCCCCATTACGCCGGCGAAGTCTATCCGTCCGAGGGGGCTCCGGGCGACCGCGAGGCCGGCCTGCTCGACGATGCCGGGCGGCCGCTGCCGCTTGCGCCGCGCATCGTGTTCACGCTCGAGAAGGAACAGATCCCGTACTGGAACAAGTTCCTGCAGGGCTGGTTCGACAGTTCCGGCATCAGTTCCGACGCCTTCGACCAGGCCGTGCAGATGAACGAATCGGGCGACATCGGCATCAGCGACGAGATGGCGGCGCGCGGCATACGCCTGCAGACCTCCGTGGCCACGTCGGTGTTCTACGCCGGCTTCAACTGGAACGACCCGGTGGTGGGTTCCGGCGGCAAGGCCGGGCCGGTCGAGCGCGAGCGGGCGCGCAAGCTGCGCCACGCGATCTCGCTCGCGATCGACCAGGAGGAGTTCATCTCGATCTTCCGCAACGGCCGGGCGATCGCCGCGCAGGGGCCGATCGCCCCCGGCATCATCGGCTTCCGCGAAGGCGAGGCCGGGCTCAACCGGTACATGTACGACTGGGTCGACGGCGAGCCGCGGCGCAAGCCGCTGTCCGAGGCGAAGCGCCTGCTGGCCGAGGCCGGCTATCCGGACGGGCGCGACGCGAAGACCGGCCAGCCGCTGGTGCTCTACCTCGACACGACCGCGGGCGGGCCCGGCGCGCGCTCGCGCATCGAGTGGTACGTGCGCCAGCTGCAGAAGATCGACATCCAGCTGGTGCCACGCCTGACCGACTGGAACCGGTTCCAGGACAAGCTGCGCCAGGGCAACGTGCAGATGTTCTTCCTTGGCTGGAACGCGGACTATCCCGACCCGGAGAACTTCCTGTTCCTGCTGTACGGGCCGGAGGGCAAGGTGGGCCGCGACGGCAACAACTCGGCCAACTACTCGAACCCCGAGTACGACCGGTTGTTCGAGCAGATGAAGGGCATGGACGACGGCCCGGCGCGGCAGCAGGTGATCGACCGCATGGTCGAGATCCTGCGCCATGACGCGCCCTGGGTCTGGGGCCTGCACCCGGTCGACTACACGCTGCGCCATGGCTGGCTGCTCAACAGCAAGCCGAACTCGATGGCGCAGAACGAGCTCAAGTTCCATCGCGTCGATGGCACCGCGCGGGCGGCCGCGCAGGCGGCCTGGAACGACCCGGTCGTCTGGCCGATCGGCCTGGCTGGCGCCGCCCTCGTGGCGCTGGTGCTGCCGGCATGGGCCGGCTACCGGCGGCGCGAGCGGCGCCTCGGTCGCCTGGGCGCGCAGCCCGGTGCGGGGGATGCGCGATGACTGCCTACCTGCTGCGCCGCCTGCTCTATGCGGTCCCTATCCTGATCGGCGTCAACCTGCTCACTTTCGCGCTGTTCTTCATGGTCAACACGCCCGATGATATGGCGCGCATGCAGCTGGGCGTCAAGCGCGTGACGCCGGAGGCGATCGAGGACTGGAAGCGCGAGCGCGGCTACGACAAGCCGCTGTTCGTGAACGCAGCGGCGCAGGGCGGGGCACGCTTCACCGACACCATCTTCTTCGACAAGTCGGTGCGCCTGTTCGTGTTCGACTTCGGCTTCTCCGACGACGGCCGCGACATCGGCCGCGAGATCCGCGAGCGGATGGGGCCGAGCCTCGCGATCGCCCTGCCGGTGTTCGTGCTCGGCCTGTTCGCCTACGTCTGCGCCGCGCTGCTGCTGGTGTTCTTCCGGCAGACCGTGCTCGACCTCGCCGGGGTGGTCGCCTGCGTCGTGCTGATGTCGGTGTCGGCGATGTTCTACATCATCGGCGGCCAGTACCTGGTGAGCAAGGCATGGCGGCTCGCGCCGATCTCCGGGTTCGCCGACGGCGCGGCGATGGTGCCGTTCCTGCTGCTGCCGGTGGTGATCGGCATCGTCGCCGGGCTGGGCGCGAGCACCCGCTGGTACCGCACGATCTTCCTCGACGAGATGGGGCGCGAATACGTGCGCACCGCGCGCGCCAAGGGCCTGTCCGAGATGCGCGTGCTGTTCGGCCACGTGCTGCGCAACGCGATGATCCCGATCCTCACCGGCGTGGTGGTGGTCATCCCGTCGCTGTTCCTGGGCAGCCTGCTGTTCGAATCGTTCTTCGGCATCCCCGGCCTGGGCAGCTACACCATCGACGCGATCAACGCGCAGGACTTCGCCGTGGTGCGCGCGATGGTGTTCCTCGGCTCGGTGCTCTACATCGCGGGGCTGGTCCTCACCGACCTGTCCTATGCCTGGGTCGATCCGCGGGTGCGCTTCTCGTGAGCGGCGGCGGATTCATGCCGGTGCTGCTGTGGACCGACGCGCTCGTCTTCCTGCTGGTCGGCGCGCTGTGCGTCTTCGCCTGGACCTGCGCGCGCAGCGAGACCCTGCGCCAGGGCTGGCGCCGGGTCGCCTCGAACGGCATCGGCATGGCGTCGGCCGTCGTGCTCGCCGTGTTCGTGGCGATCGGCCTGCTCGATTCCCTGCATTTCCGGCCGGCGCTGGAGAAGCCGGGCGAAGGCGGCAAGGTCGCCTACTCGGTGGACGTGCTGAGCGTGCTCGACCTGCTGGTCGCGCCGCTGCGCGAGCGGCGCGAGCGGACCTACTCCGCGCCGCTGGCGGTGGTCGCCTTCCAGAAGGAGACGGTGCAGCGGCCCGACGGCAGCCAGGTGCGCGAGTTCCCGCGGCTGCGCCACGGCGGCGCCCACCTGGCAGACCCCGCCACCGGCCGGGCGACGGACGTCGCCTGGCGCACGGCAGGCGGGCTGCTGCTCGGCCTGGCGGCGGCGGCCCTGTTCTGCACGGCATGGATCGCGGCGATCGCGCGCGTGCGCCGTGCGGCCTTCCGCGCCACGGCGGCGAGCGTGTGGCACGACTCGGGCGATGCCCAGGCGCCCGTCCACTGGCGCGCCTTCCTGCTGGCCGTGTCGGTGCTGCTGGTGGTCGCGGCGCCGGTCCTGCTGCTGTCCATGCACTACCACGTGCTCGGCACCTCCAAGATCGGGCAGAGCGTGCTCTACCTGTCGCTGAAGAGCATCCGCACCAGCCTCGTGATCGGCACGCTGACCACGCTGGTGCTGATGCCGTTCGCGGTGCTGCTGGGCATCGCCGCCGGCTACTTCAAGGGATGGGTCGACGACCTGATCCAGTACGTGTACACCACCATCGAGTCGATCCCGTCGGTGCTGCTGATCGCCGCGGGCGTGCTGCTGATCCAGGTCTACATGGAGACGCGGCCCGGCCTGTTCGAGACCTCGGCACAGCGCGCCGACTTCCGCCTGCTGATGCTGTGCGTGATCCTCGGCCTGGCCAACTGGACCGGGCTGTGCCGGCTGCTGCGCGGCGAGGCGCTGAAGCTGCGCGAACTCGAGTACGTGCAGGCGGCGCATGCGTTCGGCGTGTCGCACTGGCGGATCATCGTGCGCCACCTCGCGCCCAACATGCTGCACATCGTGCTGATCTCGGCGGTGATGGGATTCTCCGGCCTGGTGCTGGCCGAGGCCGTGCTGTCCTACGTCGGCGTCGGCGTCGACCCGAGCATGATCAGCTTCGGCACGATGATCAACGATGCACGCCTCGAGATGGCACGCGAGCCGATGGTCTGGTGGTCGCTGGCCGCGGCGTTCGGCTTCATGCTCGCGCTGGTGCTCGCGGCGAACCTGTTCGCCGACGCGGTGCGCGATGCGTTCGATCCGCGTTCCACCGTGCGCCGCACCGGCTTCCGGATCGGACCGGCGCGGCTGGCCGGCCGGCAGGGGGAGGGCGCATGAGCGAGCGGCCGGCGCTGCCGTTGCTGGAGGTCGAAGGCCTGCGCACCTGGGTCGATGGCGGCACCTCGATCGTGCGCGCCGTCGATGCGGTGGGCCTGGTGCTCGGGCGTGGAGAGACCCTCGCGCTGCTCGGCGAATCCGGCTGCGGCAAGTCGATGACCGCGCTGTCGGTGACCCGCCTGCTGCCCGATGCCGCGGAGGTGGTGGCCGGCACGGTGCGGCTGGAGGGCAGCGACCTGCTCGAGCTGCCGGAGAAGGCGATGCGCGACGTGCGCGGCGCGCGCATCGGCATGATCTTCCAGGAGCCGATGCTGTCGCTCAACCCGGTGATGCGCATCGGTGCCCAGGTGGAGGAGGCGCTGCACCGGCATCGGCGCGGCGCGGCACAGGACGGCGCCATGCCACGCGCGCGCGCGCTGGCGCTGCTGCAGGCGGTGGGCATCCCCGATGCCGAGCGGCGGCTGGACGAGTATCCGTTCCAGTTGTCCGGCGGGATGCGCCAGCGCGTGATGATCGCGCTGGCACTGGCCTGCGATCCCGAACTCCTGATCGGCGACGAACCCACCACCGCGCTCGACGTGACGATCCAGGCGCAGGTGCTCGACCTGCTGCGCGGGCTGCAGCGCAGCCGCGGCATGGCGATGCTGCTGATCACCCATGACCTGGGCGTGGTCGCGCAGACCGCGCAGCGGGTCGCGGTGATGTATGCCGGAGAGATCGTCGAGGTGGCGCCGGTCGATGCGTTCCTGCACGGTCCGGCGCATCCCTATTCGCGCAAGCTGTTCGATTCGCTACCCGAGCGCGGCCGCCGCGATGCCCCGCTGGCGGTGATCCGCGGCAGCGTTCCGGCGCTCGATGGCGGGTTCACCGGTTGCCGGTTCGCCGAGCGCTGCGACCATGCGTTCGAGCCCTGCCGCAGGTCGGCACCCTCGCTGGTGCAGCTTTCCGAGGCACGGCAGGTCCGCTGCTTCCTGCACGATCCCGCCGTGGCCGGGGCGAAGGTGCCGTCGCCGGCTGCGCCAACGGCGCCCGCCGCGCCGGTCGGGCCGGTCCCTGACCCGGGCGCGCAGCAGGGCCTGGCGCCTGCGCTGCTGGTGGCACGCGACCTGCAGGTCCATTTCCCGCTGCGCGGCGGGCTGCTGCGCCGTGCGCGCGGCGCGGTGCGTGCAGTCGACGGCGTATCCCTGGAACTCGCGCGCGGGCGCACGCTCGCGCTGGTCGGCGAGTCGGGTTGCGGCAAGACGACGGTCGGCAAGGCGCTGCTGCGGCTGGTCGAACCGACCGGCGGCACGCTCTCGTTCGACGGGCAGGACCTGCGCAGCCTGGGTCGCGCCCATCTGCGTCCGCTGCGCGCCCGCATGCAGATCGTGTTCCAGGATCCGTATGCGTCGCTCAACCCGCGCATCCGCATCGGCGATGCGCTCGACGAGGGCATGCGATCCCTGCGCCCGGAATGGAACGCCGCCGAACGCGCGCAGCGCATCCTGCGGCTGCTGGAGCAGGTGGGCCTGCCCGCGGAGGCGCGGCTGCGTTTCCCGCACCAGTTCTCCGGCGGCCAGCGGCAGCGGATCGCGATCGCGCGCGCGCTGTCGGTCGAGCCGCAGCTGGTCGTGTGCGATGAGCCGACCAGCGCGCTCGACGTGTCGGTGCAGGCGCAGATCCTGAACCTGCTGCGCAGCCTGCAGCAGCAGATGCAGCTCTCCTACCTGTTCATCACCCACAACCTGGGCGTGGTGGAGGTCGTCGCCGACGATATCGCGGTGATGTACCTCGGGCGGATCGTCGAACGGGGACCGGTGCGCGCGGTGCTGTCCTCGCCGGCCCATCCGTACACCTGTGCGCTGCTGGCCGCGGTGCCGCGCATCGAGCGCAGCGGCGCTCCCGACGGGCAGACGTTGCCCGGCGATCCGCCCTCGCCGGTCGATCCGCCGGCCGGTTGCCATTTCCGCCAGCGTTGTCCGCGGGCGATGGCGATCTGCGCGCAGCGCTATCCGGATCCGGCGTCGTTGCCGGACGGCCGGGCCGTCGCCTGCCATCTGCATCCGGCAGTGCCGGCAGGCCGCTGAGCGGCGGCCCCCGGCCAGTGCCCGGCGGCCTGCCGGGCGCATGGGTCAGCGTTGCTGGCTCTTGCCGGCGGCGACGACGGTCGGACGCGCCGGCGGGGTCGGCTGCGCGGCCTTGCGGGGCGCGTTCGCCGCCGTCCGCTTCGGTTCTGCCGCCTTGCGGGCGGCAGACTGCGCAGGGGGACGCGTCCCCGCAGCGGCGACCGGACGCGGCCGCTGGCGGCTGGCGGCCGCCGGCGCGCCGGAGGCCACCGGCACTCGCCCGCCGTTGGCAGCGGTACGCGCGGCGGGGCGTTCCACCGGCTCCTGGTACTGCGCCGCTGCGCCGGTCGGGATCAGCAGGTCGACGTCGCCCGCGGCAACGCGCACCCTGGCCGGCATGTCGTTCGCCCGGCGCAGGGATGCGACGGTGACACCGTTGTGCTTGGCGATCTGGTCGAGCGGCTCGCCGGCGCGCGGCGTGTAGATACGGATCGAGGCCAGCGCACGGTCGCCGAGGTCGCGCAGCCCTGCGGCGAACTGGTTCATCCGGTCGAGCGGCAGCAGCAGCGTCGGCAGCTTGTTGACGTTGATCACAGACCGGTTGTGCGCCGGGTTGAGGGCGACGAATTCCTCGACCGTCATGCCGGCGAGCTTCGCTGCGACCTTGACGTCCATGTGCTGGCCGACCTGGACGGTGCCGAAGAAGGGCTCGTTCGGGACGTCGGCCAGCGTCATGTTGTACTGCTGCGGGTTGGCGATGATGTTCTTCACCGCCTGCAGCTTCGGCACGTAGGCCCGCGTCTCGGCGGGAAGCTGCAGGCTGCTGAAGTCGACCCGCTCGCCGCGCAGCGCGTTGCGCGCGATCGCCCGCTGCACGCAGCCTTCGCCGCAGTTGTAGGCGGCCAGCGCGAGGTCCCAGCTGCCGAACATGTCGTACAGCTTCTGCAGGTAGTCGAGCGCCGCCTCGGTGGACAGCAGGATGTCGCGCCGGCCGTCGAGCCAGGCGTTCTGGCGCAGCCCGAAGTTGAGGCCGGTCGACGGGATGAACTGCCACATGCCGGCGGCGCGTGCCGAGGACACCGCCACCGGGTTGAAGGCGCTCTCGATGATCGGCAGCAGCGCGAGTTCGGCCGGCATGCCGCGGCGCTCGACCACCTCGACGATGTGGAACAGGTAGCGCCGGCTGCGCTCGACCACCCGGCGCAGGTGCTCGGGGCGGTTCGCGTAGAAGTCTTCTTCCTGGCGCACCGCGGGGTGGACCAGGTCGGGCATGCCGAAGCCGTTGCGCAGGCGCGTCCACAGGCTGGCCGGGGGCCGCGTCAGGTCGGCGGCCGGCACCAGGTTCAGCTCGGTGACCCGCGCCGGCGACAGGCCTGCGCCACCGCCGTCGACCTGGCTGCCGAGGGCGGACAGGTCGGGGGCATCACCCACGAGGGCCGGCTGGATCAGCTCGACGCGTCCGGTCGACGGGTCGGCCGGTTCCTCGGCGCTGCAGACGGAGGAGGAGACGAGCAGCAGCGCGCCCACGGTACCGGCACGGCGCAGGACGCGGGTCGTACCGTGAACCAGCGCGCGGGCAGTGCTGCGGAACAAGGCGGGGGCGGGTCTGCGGGGGGAAGGCAGGCAAGCCGGCAGTGCAATCAGGGGGTCACGGACAGCCATCGATCGGTGCCATCCGGCGGCGCGATGGCGCAGGGCCACCGGGCTGCGACGTCAGATCATCGCATCAGGGGGCATTGCGCTTCGAAGTGCAATATCGCACACGGCCGGACATGAAAAAGGAAGGCCCAGCTTAGTCGCGGCAGGCAGTTGCGTCAAGCGCGGCGCGTGCGGGGCGATGGGCTATCTGTCTGATTATCATGGAATATGTTGACAAGCCGGATCGACTGTGACAAGTCGATCCGGCGGTCGACGACCGGCTCGGCGATCGCTCAGAACGTGTTCTTCCAGGCGCGCAGTTCGGCGAATACCTCCACCGCGTCCGCCAGCGGCCGTCCTGCATGTGCCGCGGCGCTGCCGGCAACCGCCGGCTGCGCGCAGCGCAGGAACGGATTGGTCGCGCGCTCGGTGTCTATCCGCGACGGCAGCGAGGGCCTGCCGGCTGCGCGCAGCCGTTCGACTTCCGCGGCCCAGGCCTCGATCGCGGCGTTGCCCGGCTCGACCGCGCGCGCGAAGGCGATGTTCGCCGCGGTGTACTCGTGGCCGCAGTAGACCCGCGTGTCGCCGGGCAGGGCCGCCAGCCGGTCGAGCGAGGCGGACATCTGCGGCGGCGTGCCCTCGAACATGCGCCCGCAGCCCACCGAGAAGAGGGTGTCGCCGGAGAACAGGAGGCCGTGCCCATGGTAGGCGACATGGCTGGAGGTGTGCCCGGGCACTTCGAGCACGTCGAAGGCCAGGCGGGTCGTGCCCAGGCCTTCGAGCACCACCCGGTCGCCGTCGGCCACGCGCACGGTGGCTTCGGTGATGCGCGGATCGGCAGGACCCCAGACCGGCATCGGGCCGAGCGCGCGCACCAGGTCGGCCACGCCGCCGATGTGGTCGGCATGATGGTGCGTCAGCAGGATGCCGGCGAGCGCGAGGCCGTCCGCGTCCAGCGCGGCCAGCACCGGTGCCGACTCTCCGGGATCGACCACCACCGCGCGGCTGCCGGCGCGGATGCACCAAATGTAGTTATCCTTGAACGCGTCGATCGGCTCGATCGAGACGCCGTCCGGCAGGGTCGTCGGGACGGGCGTGCGCGCGGCATGCGGTGGGGCCGAGGGGGTCATGAGGGTGCTCCGGGTCGGGGATGGCGGTTCGTGTCGAACGGATGGAGATGAAGGTGGAGATGTTAAACGCAGAGCCGGCTGCCCCGGGCGCGCCGAATGCCGACTGGCTCGCCACGCCGCTGGGCGGCTACCTGGTCGAACAGGAGCAGCGCTTCTTCGACGCGGCGGTGGTCGACCTGTTCGGCTACAACGCGATCCAGGTCGGCCTGCCCCATGTCGACCTGCTGCGTGCCAGCCGCATGACGCTGCGCACGCGCGCCGCGCCGATCGCGCCGGCCGGACTGCGCACCGACTACACCGCGCTGCCGATCGCCGCCAACGTGGTCGACCTGGTCGTCCTGCCCCATGTGCTCGAGTTCAGCCTGCATCCGCACCAGATCCTGCGCGAGGTCGAGCGCGTGCTGATGCCCGACGGCCACCTGCTGATCGCCGGCCTGAATCCCTGGAGCCTGTGGGGTATCCGGCGCACGCTGGCCGGTGGCGGCGGCGAGTTCCCCTGGCAGGGCGAGTACATCAGCCTGCTGCAGCTGAAGGACTGGCTGGCGCTGCTCGGCTTCGAGGTGACCGCGGGCCGGATGGCCTGCTACGCGCCCCCGTGCAGGCAGCAGAAGTGGCTGCGCCGCTGCGGCTTCATGGAGGCGGCCGGCAACCGCTGGTGGCCGTTCGCCGGTGGCGTGTATTTCCTGCAGGCGGTCAAGCGCGTGGTCGGCATGCGGGTGATCCAGCCGCGCTGGTCCGAGCGGCGCCGGGTGAAGCCTGCGCTGGCCGTGGTGCCGCGCCGCGTCCGCCAGCCAGACGCCGCCGCCGCGCGCACCGCCTGCCACGATACGGACCACACATCGAAAGCCTGAGAAACATGCAGAACACAGCACCGGCCGCGCCGGACGGCGGCGAAGGCGCCGCGGTCGACAATGACCAGCCGATCGACATCTTTACCGACGGTGCCTGCAAGGGCAATCCGGGCGCGGGCGGCTGGGGGGCGCTGCTGCGCCGCGGCAGCCACGAGAAGGAACTGTTCGGCGGAGAGCCGCACACCACCAACAACCGGATGGAACTGCTGGCGGTGATCCGCGCGCTGGAAGCGCTGACCCGGCCCTCGCGCGTGCGCGTGCACACCGACTCGCAGTACGTGCAGCAGGGCATCAGCAGCTGGATCCACGGATGGAAGCGCAAGAACTGGCGCACGGCGGCCGGGGCGCCGGTGAAGAACGTCGACCTCTGGAAGGCGCTGGACGAAGCGGCGGCCCGCCACGAGATCGAATGGCTCTGGGTGCGCGGGCATGCCGGCCATCCGGGCAACGAGCGCGCCGATGCGCTGGCCAACCGCGGCGTGTCCGCGTCCTCCGGACGCTGAACGGGGATCGCCATGCGCAGCATACGGCAGGTGGCCCTGGACACCGAGACCACGGGCCTGGACGTCAAGCTCGGCAACCGCGTGATCGAGGTCGCGGCGGTCGAGATCGTGAACCGCCAGTTGAGCGGCGTGTACTTCCATCGCTACGTGAACGCCGGGCGCGACAGCGAGCCGGGTGCGCTCGAGGTGCACGGACTGACCACCGAGTTCCTGGCCGACAAGCCGCGCTTCCCGGAGATCGCGCGCGACCTGGTCGGGTTCATCGATGGCGCCGAACTGATCATCCACAACGCAGCGTTCGACATCGAGTTCCTCAATGCCGAGCTGGCGCTGGCCGGGCTCGAGCCGCTGACCCGCTACTGCGGCCCGGTGATCGACAGCCTGCTGCTCGCGCGCGAGCTGCGGCCCGGCAAGCGCAACAACCTCGACGCGCTGTGCGAGGCCTATGCGATCGACCGCAGCGGGCGGGTGCGCCACGGCGCGCTGATCGACACCCGGCTGCTCGCCCAGGTCTACCTCGCGATGACCCGCGGCCAGGACCGGCTGGTGATCGATGCCGCGCCGGCCGACCGGCTCGCCGCGGGCAGCGATGCCGTGCTGTCCACGCTGTCGCTGCCGGTGATCCTCGCCGATGCCGACGAGGCCGCGGCGCACGAGGCGCGGCTGGACGCGATCGACAAGGCCGCGCGCGGCGTGTCGCTGTGGCGGCAGGCGGGCGCCGCAGCCGGGGAGGGCACCGCGTCCGCCGGCACCTCCGCCGCCACGTCCACATGATCCTTCTTGCAGTTCCTGCCCGGGAGTCGTTGCATGGGTGACCAGTATCCTGTCGTCAAGGTGGCCGCAGTCCAGGCCGCATCGGTGTTCCTCGATCGCGAAGGCTCGACCGAGAAGGCCTGCCGCCTGATCCGCGAGGCCGGCGCCAACGGCGCGCAGCTGATCGCATTCCCGGAGGGCTTCATCCCGGCGCATCCGATCTGGTACCACCACCATCCGGCGACCGGAGCGCTGGCCAACCGGTTCGCGGTGGAACTGTTCAAGAACGCCGTCGAGATCCCCGGACCGGAGATCGCGGCCCTGGCCGCCGCGGCGGCCGATGCGCGCGCCTACGTGGTGATCGGCGTGTGCGAGAAGCTGCCGAAGACGCTCGGCACCCTGTTCAACACCCAGGTCTGGTTCGGGCCCGACGGCACGCTGCTCGGCAAGCACCAGAAGATCATGCCGACGGTGGGCGAACGGCTGGTGCATACCGGCGGCTTCGGCGACACCTTCGGTGCGGTGCAGACGCAGTTCGGGCCGGTGAGCGGCCTGATCTGCGGCGAGAACTCCAATCCGCTGGCCATCTTCGCGCTGACCGCCGAGCACACGCGCATCCACGTGATGAGCTGGCCGAACCACTTCCCGACCAGCGGCGACCCGCTGCGCAACCGGGTGGCGATCGATTCGCAGGCGTTCGCGCAGATGAGCAAGGCCTGGGTGATCTCCGCCTGCGGCACCGTCCACGAGGACACCATCCGCAAGCTCGAGGTCGGGCCGGAGGGCGAGAAGTTCCTGCGCAGCCCCGACTGCTGCGGCGGCAGCCTGATCGTGTCGCCGTACAGCCGTGTCGTTGCCGGGCCGATGGGGCCGGAGGAGGGGATCCTTTATGCCGAATGCAACCTGGAGGCCGGCATCAACATGAAGCTGCGCCACGACTTCGCCGGGCACTACAACCGTCCCGACATCTTCCAGCTGCATGTCAACCGGGAAGTCCCGCAGCTCTACACGGTGCATTCCGAGCCGGCCGCCGGTGCGCTGGAAGCCCCGAAGACCGGCCTGCGCGAGATCAGTCTCGCGCCGCCCGCGCTCGCGCAGCCGGCATCACCGCGTCCCGCGCTCGGCATCCAGCCGCCTCCCGAGCCGGAGTGACGATCGGGGTCTGAGCCTGTCATCGTTCAATCCTCGAGGAGGCCGCGGCCGCCGGAGCGGGCGCGCTTGATGGAGCCCTGCGCCTTCTTGTCGCTCAGGCGGCGCTCGCGTGCGCCGGCACCCGGGCGGGTCGCGATCCGGCGTTTCGGGCGGACGCAGGCGCGTGCGAGCAGTGCCAGCAGCCTGGCCATCGCGTCGTCGCGGTTCATCTGCTGGGTGCGGAAGCGCTGCGCGCTGATCAGGATGCGCTGGTCGAGCGTGGCCCGGCTGCCGGCGAGTGCGATCGCCCGGATACGCACTTCGTCGGGCAGGCCGGACCGGGTCAGGTCGCAGCTCAGTTCGACCGCGGTCGATACCTTGTTGACGTTCTGCCCGCCCGGGCCGGAGGCGCGCACGAAGCGCACCTCGATGCTCGCCGGTTCGAGGCCCACGCCGGGCGCGACCGGGATCAGGGCAGCCATCGCGCGCCCGCTCAGGCGCTGACGTCGGGATCGAGTTCGCGCCGCAGCAGCGCGATCTGGTCCTTCAGCAGCAGCTTGCGCTTCTTCAGCCGGCGCACCCGGATCTGGTCGACCGGCGCTTCCGCGAGCACGGCCTCGAGCAGGCGGTCCAGGTCGCGGTGCTCGGCTGCCAGTTCTTCGATGCGCGCGAGCAGCCGCGCCCGGTAGGGATCGCTCATGGGTGTGGGAATGGCCGGGAAGGTGGCGCCGATGCCGGCGAAGCCACCGCGCAGGACTATACACCGCCGCCGCCGGTGCGCCGCGCGCCGGAAAGCTGCGGTGCATCGCTTATCATCCACCTTGCCGCCGGCGGCGCGCCGGGCGACGAACGATCGGAGGGTACGGATGACCACGGGTACGACGAAGGCTGTACGGATCCACGCCCATGGCGGGCCTGACGTGATGCGCTGGGAGGACGTGCCGCTGCCGGCGCCCGGACCCGCCGAGGCCACCGTTCGCCACCATGCGGTCGGCCTCAACTACATCGACGTTTATTTCCGGACCGGCCTCTACCCGCAGCCGCTGCCCGGCGGCCTGGGCATGGAGGGCGCCGGCGTCGTCGAAGCGGTGGGTCCTGGCGTGACCGACCTCGCGCCCGGGGACAGGGTCGCCTATGCCGGCACGCCGAACGGCGCCTATTCCCTGGCGCGCGTGATGCCTGCCGCGAAGCTGGTCCGCCTGCCCGACGGCATCGGCTTCGAGCAGGCCGCGGCGATGATGCTGCAGGGCATGACCGCCCAGTACCTGCTCAAGCGTACCTACCCGGTCAAGGCCGGGCAGACCATTCTCTGGCACGCCGCCGCCGGCGGCGTCGGCCTGATCGCCTGCCAGTGGGCGAAGGCGCTCGGCGCGACCGTGATCGGCACCGTGGGTTCGGACGAGAAGGCGAAGCTCGCGAAGGCGCACGGCTGCGACCACGTCATCAACTATTCGCGCGAGAACTTCGTCGACCGCGTGAAGGAGATCACCAGCGGCAAGGGCGTGCCGGTGGTCTACGATTCGGTCGGCAAGGATACCTGGCCCGCGTCGCTCGACTGCCTGCAGCCGCTCGGGATGATGGTCAGCTTCGGCAATGCCTCCGGCCCGATCCCGCCGGTGAACACCGGCGACCTCGCCTCGCGGGGCTCGCTGTTCTTCACCCGTCCGACGCTGATGAGCTACACCGCGACCCGGCAGGACCTGCTCGCCAGTGCCGCCGACCTGTTCGATGCGGTGCTCACCGGAAAGGTGAAGATCGAGATCCAGCAGCGCTATCCGCTGGCCGACGCGGCGCAGGCGCACCGCGACCTCGAGGCGCGCCGCACCACCGGCTCCACCCTGCTCATTCCCTGAAGGGATCCCCACGATGAACACGACCTGCCCGATGCCCCCGGACGATGCGCGCGGCGCGCTGCCACCGCTGCGCCGCGCCGCGCTGGCCGCGGCCGGCGCCGTGCTGCTGCTGGCCGCCGCCGGTGCTTCCGCCCACCATGGATGGAGCGAATACGACGCCGGCAAGACGCTCACGCTGACCGGCGCCATCCTGGAATCCGGCTACGACAACCCGCACGGATTCGTGCGGCTGAAGGCGGGCGACCGCGTGTGGCGCGTGATCCTGGCGCCGCCGTCACGGATGGAATCGCGCGGGCTGCCGCGGGCGTCGCTCAAGGCCGGCGTCACCGCCACCGTGGTCGGCTACCCGCACCGCAAGGATGCACAGGAGATGCGGGCAGAGCGCATCACGCTGGAGGGCGGTCAGCCGGTCGAACTGAGGTGAGCCCGGCGGAGCGCCGGCATGCGGCATGATCGACCTGCTGCGCGAGTCGACATGGATGTACCCCCTGGTGCAGGTGGTGCACATCGTCGGATTCATCGTGCTCGCCGGGGCAGCCATCCTGTTCGACCTGCGCGTGCTCGGCCTAACCTCGACGCTCGGACCGGCGCCGGTGGCGATCCGTCCCCTGGGGCTGCACCTGCTGCCATGGTCCGTGCTGGCGGCGCTGCTGGTGGTGCCGAGCGGGGTCCTCATGTTCGTCGTCGATGCGCCCGCGCTCGTCGGCAACACGGCCTTCGTGGTCAAGATCGGGTTGCTCGCGCTGGCGGCCGGCAATGCGCTGGCCTTCCACATGGGCCCTGGCCGGGGGTGGGCAGGGTGGGAGCAACCGGGTTCGGCTGTCCCGGCTGGCGCGAAGCTGCACGCAGCGGCTTCGCTGGTTATCTGGATCGCGATCGTCGGCTGCGGCCGGCTGATCGCCTATGTCTGAGCGAGAACGATGATCGGCAGGCACGGACGCAACGACTGGAATGACCGCCGCGGACGGGCGATCTTCGCCACGCCGGGTGGGGGATGGACGGACCGCTGGCTGTCGCCGCGGCGGGCGTTCGGCAGCGCAGCCTTCGCCTGCTTCTGCCTGGTCGCCTTTGCCCTCTACCTGCAGTACGTGCAAGAGGAGGAACCTTGTCCGCTGTGCATCCTGCAGCGGGTCGCCCTGATCGGGATGGGCGTGGTGTTCCTGGTCGCCGCCCTGCATGCCCCGAGGGGCGCCTTCCTGCGCGTGTACGGCACGCTCGCCGCGCTGATCGGGGTGGCGGGGGCCGCGGTGGCCGCGCGCCATGTGTGGCTGCAGAACCTGCCCAAGGATCGCGTGCCCGAGTGCGGTCCCGGCCTCGAGTTCATGCTCGAGCAGTTTCCACTGTCGCAGGTGTTCGCGCTGGTGCTGCGCGGGTCCGGCGAGTGCGCGGAGGCCAGCTGGCGCTTCCTGGGCCTGACCATCCCCGGCTGGACGCTGCTCTGGTTCGTCGGACTGGTCGTGCTTTCCCTGGTCGTCGGCTGGCGGCCAGCGCGGCGCCGGGAAGACGGTTTCTGAAGCATCCGTCGGCCATCGGCCTGAGCGGGATGGTGGCTGGTGGGAATGCGCACGCACAAATCGGTTGACGGGGCCGTCCTTAACCGGTATATCGCAGACTGTTGTTCCTCTCTAAGTCCGAAGTCTGCAATCCGACCTCTGCGTCTCGAGCAGGTGTGGCCCGTCACCCGGACCCGCCTCCTGCAGGGGTCGGTGGCTGTTGTGCCTTGGGATGTGAACAGCGGTTGCGGGTTACCCGCTTTTTAAATTGCTCTCAAGGAATCAAGTTATGGCAACGGGCGTAGTCAAGTGGTTCAACGAGTCGAAGGGCTTCGGCTTCATCACCCCGGACGGTGGCGGTGAAGACCTGTTCGCGCACTTCAGCGCGATCAACATGCCGGGCTTCAAGACCCTGAAGGATGGACAGCGCGTCTCCTTCGACGTCGTGCCGGGCAAGAAGGGTCAGCAGGCCGCGAACATTCAGGCCGTCTGATCGCTTCACCGAAGCAAGAGAAAAGCCGGGCTTGCCCGGCTTTTTTTCGTCTGTCGTTCGCGGTTCGCCTTCCGTCGTCCGGTCGCGCCGCCGCTGTGGCTGCCTTCAGCCCGGCATGGCCAGGAACCCGCATGCGCGGTCGAGACCCGCGGCAGGCAGGCGCCGCAGCGCCAGTAACGGACGCGCGCCGGGCATCGACAACCGGGCCGGCAATGCCCCGTCCCACCAGAGCGCGGCGACCCGCTCGAGGAAGGCAGTCTCCGCCGGCGCCAGATAGTCGTCGGCGCCGGCCAGGCCGACCATCACTTCCCAGAGCATGATCTGCGCATCCCTGTCGGTGATGCGCCCGGCGATCCGGTCGACCGGGTCGCCGCGCCCGGCGGCCGCATCGATGCCGGTGAAATAGTCGCGCAGCACGTCCGCGAACGCCTGCGGCGCGATGCCGATGCGGGCATAGGCATCCAGTACGCCGAGTGCCTCGACCTCGGCGTCGTCGATCAGGTCGTCTGCAGCCATCAGGGCGGTGAGCAACTGGGCCATGGCTTCCGGGCTGTCTGCGGGATAGTTCTGCATCTGTCCTCCTCGGTTCGCCGGCTGCGCGCAGGTGGGAAGGCGCGCTTGCCGCGCGCCTGACGCCGGGTAAGGGCCGGTCGCGCTGCCTTTCGCATCGGGCGTGCCTGCAAAAGGCCTGCCTGAGCTGTTCGTTTGACCATCGCCCGGGGCGGGAGTTCTGCCGGCCGGCCGGGTTTCGATGCTGCGGCGCAAGCGGACCGGCCGCCCGTGACGGGATCCGATAGAATGAGGTGACTGCAATCGCCGAATCGCCAATGTCGAAGCCCCCGAAGCCGTCGAGTCCTGCCGCCGCTCCTGCCGCGCCGTCGAACTTCATCCGCAGCATCATCGAGGAGGACCAGCGCAGCGGACGCCACGGGGGCAAGGTCACCACGCGCTTCCCGCCCGAGCCCAACGGCTACCTGCACATCGGGCATGCCAAGTCGATCTGCCTGAACTTCGGCGTCGCGCGCGATTTCGGCGGTCGCTGCCACATGCGCTTCGACGACACCAACCCCGCGAAGGAAGAGACCGAGTACGTCGAATCGATCATGTCGTCGGTACGCTGGATGGGCTTCGACTGGGGCGAACACCTGCACTTCGCGTCGGACTACTTCCAGCAGCTCTACGATTACGCCGAACTGCTGGTGACCCGCGGCGATGCCTATGTCGACAGCCTGTCGGCGGACGAGATCCGCGCCTACCGCGGCACCCTGACCGAACCCGGCCGTGACAGTCCCTACCGCACCCGCACGCCCGAAGAGAACCTCGACCTGCTGCGGCGCATGAAGGCGGGCGAGTTCCCGGATGGCGCGCACGTGCTGCGCCTGAAGCTCGACATGCGCTCGCCGAACATAAACCTGCGCGATCCGCTGATCTACCGCATCCGGCACCAGACCCACCATCGTACCGGCGACGCATGGTGCATCTACCCGCTGTACGACTACACGCATGCACTGTCGGACGCGATCGAGCACATCACCCACTCGATCTGCACGCTGGAGTTCGAGGACCATCGGCCGCTCTACGACTGGTGCGTCGAGAACCTCCCTGTCCCGTACCGTCCCTACCAGTACGAGTTCGCACGCCTGAACCTGACCTACGCCGTGCTGTCCAAGCGCCGGCTGATCGACCTGGTCGAGAGCGGCTGCGTGGACGGCTGGGACGATCCGCGCCTGCCGACGCTGGTCGGGGTGCGCCGGCGCGGCTACACCCCGGAGGGCATGCAGCTCTTCTGCGAGCGCATCGGCGTTTCGAAGGCCGATTCCTGGATCGACATCGGCGTGCTCGAGCAGGCGATCCGCGACGACCTCGAGCCGAAGGCGCCGCGCGCATCGGTGGTGCTGTCGCCGCTCAGGCTGGTGATCGACAACTTCCCCGCCGGGCGCATCGAGCTGTGCCATGCGCCGGTGCATCCGCACCATCCGGAGATGGGGCGGCGCGAGTTCCCGCTGACGCGCGAACTGTGGATCGAGCGCGACGACTTCGCCGAGGAACCACCGAAGGGCTATTTCCGCCTGTCACCCGGTGCCGAGGTCAGGCTGCGTTACGGCTATGTCGTGCGCTGCACCAGCTTCGACAAGGATGCGTCCGGCACCGTCACCACCGTGCACTGCGAGTACCTGCCCGAGACGAAGAGCGGGACGCCGGGTGCCGACTCGCGCAAGGTGAAGGGCAACATCCACTGGGTCTCGGTCGACCATGCGCTGGCGGCGGAAGTGCGCCTGTACGACCGGCTGTTCGCCGTGCCGCACCCCGGGGCCGGCGACCGCGACTACAAGCTCGACCTGAATCCCGATTCCAAGACGGTGATCGCCGCCCGGTGCGAGCCCGGACTGGCGGCGGCATCGCCCGAGCAGCGTTTCCAGTTCGAGCGCCACGGCTACTTCGTCGCCGACATGCACGACTCGAAGCCGGGCGCGCCGGTGTTCAACCGCGCGGTGACGCTGAAGGATTCCTGGACGTCGCGGGGCTGATCGCAGGCGTGCCGCTGGGGGGCGCCGCGAGTTCCCGGATCAGCCAGTCGCCCCGGCGCGCAGTCGCCTCGCCGACGCGGCTACGCCCCATCATCAGGTCCATGTGCCCGCTGTCCTCGCTGGCGCGCACCACGGTGCCGGCGTCGGGCGCATACCAGTCGATCTCGGTGCGCCGCGTCTCGGTGCGGTGGAACTCGAAATCGCCGAGCCACAGGTCGCGGGTGATCCGCAGCGCCCGGAAGCGGCCGGCCGGCACGTCGACCGTCTCCCAGCCACCGACGCGCACCATCATGACCACGCGGCGCGGTCGCGGATCGCCGTCGACGCGGGCCAGCACGTCCTGCCGGGTGGTCTGTCCGGGTACCAGCGGGAATGGCAGCGGGCGCAGCGGCGGATCGAAGGTCGTGCGGCTGCCATCGGCCCGTTCCCAGGCCACGAGGTCGCCGCGCGCATCGAACTGCCGCGCCACCAGGTTCGCGACCGGGCGGCCGAATCCGCCGGCGCCCGCTTCTTCGTAGACCAGGCCCTCGAGACGCGAGCCTGCGGCGTCGAACCGATGCACCGCGTTCGCCCGCGGTTCGCCGTTGTAGCCGTTGGAGATGCGGTAGGTCAGTTCGCTGCCGGGCCGCTGCTGCGCCACGGCGTCGATCGCCGGGCCCGCCTCGCCGCCTTCCAGCGTCATGCAGCCGGACGCGGTCGCGATGACGACGGCGGCCAGCAGCGCCGGCAGCGGCCGCCGCATGCGCGCGTGCGCCGGAACCGGGCGGGCGCACGCGCCGGGCCGTTCGATCGATGGCAGGGACATGGTAGTGGTCCTCGGGGCCGGGTTGCAGGTCAGAGGGGATCGGTGCCGCGGGCACGCGCCATCCGTTCGATGTGCGCGCGCTGCATCGATTTGAGTCGGCGCCACATCCACCAGCCGGCGAGGGCGACCAGCGGCAGCAGCACCAGCATCAGCGCGAACGCGAACACCCACAGGGCCGCGGCCACCGCCAGCGATACCGAGACCAGCAGGAACTGCTTGACCCGATACGCCCAGCCACCGCGTGCAGGCGAGTCGTCGAGCCGCCACTCCCCGGCGCCGTCGCTGCGGGCCTCGAACACCTGGACGTGCGGGCGGCGGCCATGCGGGCCGGGGAAGGAGCCTGGCGGACCCTGGCGATCGGAGCGGGCATCGCCATCCGCCGCTCCGCGAGGATCATCGGGTGACATCGACACGGGCAGTATCCAAGCGGTTGTGCTATTGATCGTCCAGTTTGCGCCGCCGGTGCGCCCACTTCAAGCCAGGAGCCGTTGCCCCACCCGTCATGCTGGAACGCAATCAGCTGGAAAGATACGCGCAGATCGCCGGTGTCGCGGTGCTCGTGGTGGGCTGCTTCTACGTGGTGTCGCCGTTCATCGCATCGGTCCTTTTCGCCGCCGTCGTGTGCGCGACGACCTGGCCGGTGTTCCTGCGCATCCGCCGCCGGGTCGGCGACCGGCCGGTGGTCGCCTCGCTGCTGATGACCCTGCTGCTCGCGCTGGTGGTGATCGTGCCGGTCGCGCTGCTCGCGCTCGCGCTGACGGAGAACGTCAGCGCACTGGTCGATTTCGCCTCCGGACTGGTCAAGAGCGGTTCGCCGGAGCTGCCCGAATGGGTGCGACAGCTGCCGATCGTCGGCCAGTGGATCGACGACTACTGGCACCAGTTGGTGGAGAGCCGCGACGAGCTGCGCCGCTTGGGCGAGCGCCTGATCGAGCCGGGCCGGCTGGTGCTGGTGGGGGTGGGCTCGGTCCTGGGCCAGGGCCTGGTGCAGCTCACCCTGGCGGTGCTGATCTGCTTCTTCCTGTACCGGGACGGCGACAGCCTGATGTGGGCCGTGCGCAAGACGGCGCTGCGGCTGGGCGGCGAACTGGGCGAGCGCATCGTCCAGATCGTCCACAACACGGTGATCAGCGTGGTGTTCGGCATCATCGGCACCGCGCTCGCCCAGGCCGCGGTGGCGCTGGTGGGCTTCATGATCGCCGGCGTCCCGGGCGCCCTGGTGCTGGCGATCGCCACCTTCTTCCTGTCGATGATTCCCGCAGGGCCGCCGCTGGTGTGGGTCGGTGCCACCGTCTGGCTGGTGTCCGAAGGGCAGCATGCCTGGGCCGTGTTCATGGCGGTCTGGGGCATGTTCGCGATCAGCGGCATCGACAACGTGGTGCGTCCGATCCTGATCAGCCGCGGCGCCGACCTGCCGTTCCTGCTGGTCTTCATCGGCGTGCTGGGCGGCATCCTGGCGTTCGGCTTCATCGGCATCTTCATCGGCCCGACGCTGCTCGCGCTCGCCTTCGCGCTGCTGCAGCACTGGATCAACAGCGAGGCCGAGCCGCCGCCGATCGACTACCCGCGGAACGATTGAGCGTGCGCGCTGCCGCGCGACCGCGTGCTCACGGCTCGCCGAGCAGCCGGTCGACCACCTGACGGTAGTAGGCTTCGTCCAGCTCGAGGCCGCCGCCGCGTGCCGCACGCGCCTCGGCCATGCGCGCGAACAGCAGGTTCAGCCGCGCCAGTGCACGCCGCCGCGCCGCATCGTCGGCGCCGGTACGCACCAGGCGCTCGAGTTCGCCGATGTCCTTCAGCGTCTGCACCTCGGGCGGCACGAAGCCGGCGTTCTTCAGGATGCGGCAGGCCATGCGCAGTTCCTCGGGCACCAGCAGGTCGTCGTCGAGGTCCAGCGGCTGGCCCGCGCCGGGCAGGTCGTCGAACTGTCCCTCGGCCTGCGCCCGAGCCACCCGGTCCTCGACCAGCGAATCGATCCAGGACGCGGCGGGCGGGCGCTGCCTGCGCATGGCTTCAGCCTTCGAGCAGGAACCGGGCGACCGGTTCGATCTGGTCGCTGCTGGCGAGCGCTGGCGCATGCCCGATGCCGTCGAAGGTGAGCAGGCTGCGACCGGGCCGGCCGTCGACCATCGCCCGAGCCGTCTCGGCGCGCAGCAGCTCGGACTCGGCACCGCGCAGCACCAGCACCGGGATCTCGACCTTCTGCCATACCGGCCACAGCTCGATGTCGCGTTCGAACACCTTGCCGCGGAAGCCGGCGGCGATCGCCGGATCGTAGGCCGGCGCGAACACGGCCTGGCCGCGGTCGTCGACGCAGCGGCGCAGGCCGTGCGCGACCAGATGCCGCAGGCGCTCGTCGGGCAGCGCCGGCGTGTAGGCCCCCCAGGGCCGCATCAGGCTGGCATACCAGGCGGAGAACGCCTCGACCGTGTCGAAGCGGGGGTCGCCGCCGGCGTAGGTGCCGATGCGTGTCAGGCCCTCGCGCGCGAGCACCGGTCCGACATCGTTCATCACCAGCCGGCGCAGCGGCGAGCCGGGGGCGGCGGCCAGCATCATCCCGATCAGCCCGCCCATCGAGGTGCCGACCCAGTCGATCGTCACCGGCTTTCCGGCGCGTGCATGGGGCGCACCGATACGCGCGACCAGCGCGTTCATGTCCGCCAGGTACTGCGGGTAGCCGTACAGCGCGGCATCGGGCAGCCAGTCGCTGCTGCCGCGCCCGACGATGTCCGGGCAGACCACCCGTGCCCGCGGCGCAAGCCGCTGCGCGAGCCAGTCGAAATCGCGTCCGTTGCGGGTGAGGCCGTGCGCGCACACCACGACATGCGGGTTGTCCGGGTCGCCCCAGTCCGCGTACGCGAACCGGTGGAAGCCCGCGGCCGAGAAGCCGGTGAGCGATTCCAGCCGGGGGGAAGGGAGCGAGGAGGGCATCGGCGGCACTGTGTGGAAAACGGACTGCATTCCAGCACGAATCAGCCGTCGCTGCAGCCCGTCAGTGCAGCAGCAGCCAGGAGCCGATGCCCAGGCCGGCGAAGAACACGCACAGGTGGAACCACTTCCAGCGCACGTAGCGCCGGGCCAGCGATCCGGGGTCGAGGTTCGAGAGCATGAACAGGCGGCCGTCCTGCGGACGCCGCATCACGTGCACCGCCGGGGGCTTCGGACGATTCTCCCGCGCGCGTTCGACTTCCCGCCGGGCCTGGCGGCGGGCCAGTTCCCATTCCTTGAGGTCGACCTCGCCGTCGCGGTCGAGGTCGAACCGTTCCAGCAGCGCGGGACGGTCCAGCTTCCATTTCGCCATCAGCGTGGCGATCTCCGCGCGCACCGCGGCTTCCCCGTCGAGCGGGCGCAGCGTGGAGAACGAGCCGATCGCGTACAGCCGGTCGTCCGGCAGGATGGTCATCTCGGTGAAGCGGCGGTCGTTGTCGATCCAGGTCTTGCGCCGGTGCGAGTGGACCTCGGCTTCTGACGGATACACCAGGCACTTGCCGGTGCCGTCATCGAGCACGAACGGCGCATGGCTCTCGCCGCCGCGGTCATGCCGCCACTCGTCCTTCGCGGTCTTCTTCTCGACCTTGAACCAGTACCAGCAGCAGGGCACCTGGGTCAGCTCGCTCAGCAGGGGCGGGCCGCCGGGCAGCTGTGCGGTGCCCGCCAGTTCCACGTAGCCCTGCGCGGCGAAGTCGATGCGCGAAGTGGGCGTGTCGACGATCAGCCGCCAGCGCCGGTAGTTGCCGCTCCAGGCGAACAGGCTGACCGCTGCGATCAGCAGCAGGCAGATGGCGGTGACCGGGCGGCTCTCCGCCTCGGCCGCGACGCCGAGCAGCCCGACATGGCCGAAGGACGTCGTCCAGTTGGTCCAGGACAGGCGCCCGCGCGGGACCGCCTTCACCGGCGAAGCAGCGATCGTCGACACTGGCGGTCACCCGTGCGCGGCGACACCGCTTCAGGTGAACAGCTGCTTCATGTCGACGTCGCGGGTTTCCTCGGCCGTGAACTCGAGCAGCTTGAACGGCCCGAAGTTGAACATGCGCGCGACGATCACGTCGGGCACCTGTTCGATACGCACGTTGTTGATGTTCACGGTCTCGTTGTAGAACTCGCGCCGGTCGGCGATCGCGTCCTCGAGCGAGCTGATTCGGCTCTGCAGCTGCTGGAAGCTCGCGTTCGCCTTCAGGTCGGGGTAGGCCTCGGCGAGCGCGAACAGGTTGCCCAGGCCCACCCGCAGCGCACCTTCGGCCGGCCCGAGCGCGGCGATGTCCTGCGACTGGGTGGCCGAGTAGACCCGGCTGCGCGCCTCGATCACCCGCTGCAGCGTGTCCTGCTCGAACTTCATGTACTGCTTGCAGGTCTCGATCAGCTTCGGCAGCTCGTCGTGGCGCTGCTTGAGCAGTACCTCGATGTTGGCCCAGGCCTTCGAAACATTGTGCTTAACCTGGACCAGGTTGTTGTAGATCATCACGAAGTACACGCCGATCACGAGGGCGATCGCCAGCAGGATCACGAGTACGAGGGTCATGGCAGGGTCCGAAGGAGGAAGGGGCGGAGGGGCGGAGGGGCGGAGGGACGGAGGGGCGGA
>JAJTHE010000102.1 GCA_021298815.1 Betaproteobacteria bacterium
CGCGCGTTGCGCGCTCGATTCGACCACCCGTTCGACCACCGCATCGACGACACGCTGGCCCGGGTTCCAGGCCACGGCCGTGGTGACCGCCAGCAGGCCGGCCAGCGCCAGCGTACGCACGAGCGGCCGCATGCGCGCTGGCGCGCCGGCAGCGCGTCCGGCCCCATGTCCTTCGATGCCACTGACTTCGATACGCTCGCCCATCATGTCCTCCCGTGCATCTGCACCTGTCGAGAAGACAAGATGGGCACCGCGCATGAGACGCGGATTAACGAAGGATTAGCGGCGCGTTAAGCGGCTTCTCCGCCGGTGGGAAAGCCGACCTGCACCCGCAGGCCGCCGATCGGCGCCTCGCCGAGCACGATCGACGCGCCATGCCGGTCGGCGATCGCGCGCACGATCGCAAGGCCGAGGCCGCTGCCGGTGGTCTCGCCCGGATGGCGGCGATAGAAGCGGTCGAACACCCGCTCGCGCTCCTCCGCCGGGATGCCGGGGCCGTCGTCGTCGACGGTCAGCCGTGCGCCTGCAGCCGTCGCCTCCACGCGCACCCTCACCTGTCCGTCGGCGCGGCCGTAGCGCACCGCGTTGTCGACCAGGTTGCGCACCAGTGCCGACAGCGACCGGGGATCGGGCGACAGCACGGACACCGCGCCCGCGCCCACCGGAGCCGACCCGTCCTCGGACCCCTGCTCCAGCGACAGGTCGATGCCCCGCTCCGCGGCAAGCGCCACGGTGTCGACGATCGCGCCGCGCACCGCCTCGCAGAGTTCGATGCGGACCGGCGCGTCCGCGGCGGCGCCCCCGGCGCCGGACGCATCCCGCGGCTCGCTGCGTGCGAGCGTGAGCAACTGCTCGACCAGGTGGCGCGCGCGTTCGATCCCCGCGGCCAGGCGGTCGGTCGCCTCGTGCCGCGCATCGGGTTCGGTCGAGCGCCTCAGCACTTCCAGCTGCAGCTTGAGCGCGGTCAGCGGCGAGCGCAGTTCGTGCGCGGCATCGGCGACGAACGCCTGCTGCTTGTCGAACGCGCCGCGCAGGCGTCCGAGCAGCGCGTTGAGCGACGCCACCAGCGGCTCGATCTCGGTGGGCAGCCCGCGCGCATCGAGCGGCGACAGTGCCTGCGCCTGCAGGCCCTTCACCTCGTTGGCGACCCGCCGCAGCGGCCCGAGGGAAAAGCCCACCACCCACCACACGGCGAGCGCCAGCAGCGGCGCGACTGCGAGCAGCGGCATCACGCTGCGCAGCGCTGCCTCTGCCGCCAGGTGCCGGCGCACCGCCATCGGCTGGGCGACCCGGATCACCCGGTTGCCGAAGCCGAGGCTGAACATGCGCCACTCGTCGCCGGCGATCTGCACCGTGGAGAACCCGAGCGAGACCGAGCTCGGCATGCCGGGCACGTAGCGCGAGTGGTAGACCGCCTGGCCGTCGCTGTTCCAGACGTTGACCACGAAGTCGGTGGGCTCGGGCGGCGGCAAGGCCTGCTCCACCGGGGCACCGACGCTCTGGTCGCGCAGCGACAGTGCCATCTGCTTGAGCTGGTAGTCGAACAGCGTCTCGGTCTCGCGCAGCACGCCGAGGTAGGTCGCCGCACCCAGGACCAGCGCGGTCAGGGTGACCAGCGCGAACGAGGACCAGAGTACGCGCGCCTGGATCGAATGCATGGCCTTACCCGGTCAGCGCCCGGCGCGCGGCTTGCCGACGTAGTACCCGACGCCGCGGACGGTATGGATGAAGTCATCCCCGAGCTTGCGCCGCAGCTGGTGCACGTAGACGGATATCGCGTTGCTCTCGATCTCCTCGCCCCATCCGTACAGCCGGTCTTCCAGCTGGGCACGCGACAGGATCGCGCCCGGGCGCAGCATCATCGCCTCCAGCACCGCGTACTCGCGCGCCGAGAGGATCACCCGCTCGCCGCTGACCGTCACGGTGCGCGTGGTCGGGTCCAGCGTGACCCGGCCGACCTCGATCGCGGGCTCGGCGCGGCCGACATGCCGGCGGATGACCGCACGCATCCGGGCGGTGAGCTCTTCCAGCTCGAACGGTTTCACCAGGTAGTCGTCCGCCCCGGCGTCCAGCCCGGCCACGCGGCTGGCGAGGTCGTCGCGCGCGGTGACGATGATCACCGGCGTCGCATCCTTCTGCGTGCGCAGCGCGCGCAGCACGTCGAGGCCGGACACCTGCGGCAGGCCGAGGTCGAGCAGCACGAGGTCGAAGCGCTCGGTGGCGAGGGTGGTCTGGGCCGCCCGGCCGTCGCGCACCCAGTCGACCGCGAACCCCTCGTGCTTCAGCGCGGTTCGCACGCTGTCGCCGATCATGGTGTCGTCTTCTACGAGGAGGATGCGCATGGGTTTCCGGGGTCTGTCAGACTTGCGGCGCGGAGCCTATCCGCCGGACGGTTAACGGTCGGTTAGGCTTGCCCCGCCATCATTATCCTCCGGAGGCCATGCCGATGCTGAAAGTGTGGGGTCGAATCACGTCGATCAATGTACAGAAGGTGCTCTGGTGCCTCGCCGAGACCGGCACGCCGTACGAGCGCATCGATGCCGGGCTGGAGTTCGGCCGCAACACCGAAGACTGGTACCGCGCGATGAACCCGAACGGGCTGGTGCCGACGATCGACGACGACGGCTTCCAGCTGTGGGAGTCGAACAGCATCGTGCGCTACCTCGCGGAGAAGTACGGCATGGGCGGCGTCTGCCCGGCCTCGCTGCAGGCGCGGGCCGATGCCGATCGCTGGATGGAGTGGCATTCGACCACCGCCTGGGGCAGCGCGCTGCGCATCGCGTTCTTCAACCTGTACCGCGTGGCGCCGGAGAAGCGCGATCCGAAGGCGGTCGAGTCCGCGATCGCGCAGAGCATCCAGCACTTCCGGCTGCTCGACAGCCACCTGCAGGGCCGCGCATACATCACCGGCGGCGCCTTCACGATGGGCGACATCCCGCTGGGCTGCGCGGCGCACCGGTTCCTGAACATGGACTTCGAGCGTCCCCCGCTGCCCGCGCTGGAGGCCTGGTACGGCCGGCTGAAGGAGCGCAAGGGCTACCGCGACCATGTCGTGATGAAGCTGCAGTAGCGACACCGGGCGCGTCCGGGGCGGGCCGTGGCGCCGGCCGGGGCTTCAGGCCGCGGCGAGGCGCGCGTTGGCCAGCGTCAGGCGGTCGAGAAGGATGCGCAGGAAGGCACGGTTCACCTTAACCTGCAGCGCATCGCTGGCGGCGTTGAGCGAGGCGGCCTTGATCTCGATCACCATCGACGGGGCGATGGCGGTGATCGAGGTATTGCGCCGGGCGACCGGCGCGCTGAAGTAGAGCATCTCGCCGAAGCAGTCGCCGGGCTTCAGGATGTTCAGTGTGGTGCCGCCACGCGACACGCGCACCTCGCCCTCGGCGAGGATGAAGAAGCTGTCGCCCTGCTCGCCCTCGCGGATCAGCACGGTGGAGGGTGCGGCCCGCCACCAGCGGGTGACGCGCAGCGCCTCCCAGATCTCGACCTCGGCGAACTCGTGGAAGAAGCTGAGCGCCTTGATCGCCGCGAACTTGGCAGCGTCGTTCAGTTCGCTCTGGGGCAGCGACATCGAACCGATCACCCGCGACAGGTCGTCCGCGAATTCCTGCCAGGTCGAATAGCGCCGGGCGCGGTCCTTGGCCATCGCGCGCAGGGTAATGTGGTCGAGGTCGGGCGACAGCCCCTCGCGCGCCTCGGACGGCTTCACCGCCTCGATGTGCAGGATCTGGTAGACCAGGCTCGCATGGCTGCCGCCGGTGAAGGGCAGCTTGCCGGTAAGCAGCTGGTAGAGCACGACGCCGAGCGAATAGATGTCGGTCTGGTGCGTCAGCGGCTCGTCGCGCACCTGCTCCGGCGACATGTAGGCCGGGGAGCCGATGCCGTTGATCTGCGTCTGCTCGGCCGTCATCGACAGCGCCGAGCCGAAGTCGCTCACCTTGAACAGCGTCTCGGCCGTGCCGAGGATGTTGGCCGGCTTGATGTCGCGGTGGATCACGCCGCGCTGCTGCGCGAAGAACAGCGCCTGCGCGCACTTGAACACGATCTCGACCACCTGGTCGACCGGCAGCAGCCGCACCACGTTCGTGTAGTACTCGAGCGTGCCGCCGGGCACGTATTCCATCACGATGTAGCTGACGTCCTCGTCGTCCACCGCGTCGAAGATCGTCGTGATGTAGGGATGCGAGAGCTTGCCGACCAGCGTCGCTTCGTTCAGGTACATGTTCCGGAAGCGGCGGGCCATGCGCGCATCGGTGGTGTCGGTGCGCGTGAACAGCTTGATCGCCACTTCCCGGTTGCCGAACGGATCGGTCGCCAGGAACACGCTGCTGGTCGCGCCCCGCCCCAACTCGCGCAGGATCGGGTACTTGCCGATCTTCTTCGGGAAATCTTCACGCATGGTCTTGGAGGCCTGCCGGCAGCGGATGCGACGTTGCAGAGGGGACGGAGGGACGGGGGCGCGGCGGGGCGCGCGAAAGACGGTCCAGGGGCGGGGGCGCGGGCGGCGCGGGCCGGACGCCATGGACCGGCCGCTTCCGGTTGTACTCATATAGCGGCGACCAGGGGGCATTCTTGAGCAGCCGCGTGCCCGTCTGCGCCAGGCGCCAGCGCGCCCGTGCGGCGCCCTGCCGGCCCGCCGCCGGCCGTTCGCGTGAACTTTTGCTTGGTGTTTCGCCGGATGTCGCGTATCTTCCGGCTTCCGCGACCGTCCGGGTGCAATGCACAAACCGTCGCAACCGGTCACCGGCCGCGGAAAACAAGCTTTTCTCGTTGTTTGCTCATCGTCCCTGACCTCTCCGGAAGGCCGATCCGCCGCCCCCAGTGAACGGATGTTCCTTCCCGCAGCGTTTCCCCAGGTTTACCTGATGGATTGCGATTCGGTTGGTGCCGGTGTCCCGGGCCTGCCGACTGCTGCGTTTCGTTTGCGCGACAGAGTTGCCGTTTCCGTTTTCGGACGGCATGCCCTTCTGCCCATCGCAAGCGTTGGCGCCCCCACCGGAATGGTGGCGCAGAGGAAACAGGACATGACTTTCGCAGAACTCGGCCTTGCCGCGCCGATCCTTGAAGCCATCACGGCGGCAGGATACACCGAACCCACCGCAGTGCAGGCGCAGGCCGTCCCGGTCGCGCTCGAAGGGCGCGACCTCATGGTGTCGTCGCAAACCGGGAGCGGCAAGACCGCCGCCTTCATGATGCCGGCCCTGCAGCTGCTCACGGTGCCGCATCCGGCCAACGGCAACGGCCCGCGCGTGCTGGTGCTGACGCCGACCCGCGAGCTGTCGATGCAGGTCACCCGCGCGAGCGAGACCTACGGCCGCAACATGCGCCGGGTGAAGACGGTGTCGATCGTCGGCGGCATGCCCTACCCGGTGCAGAACCGGATGCTGAAGATGGGCGTCGACATCCTGGTCGCCACGCCGGGCCGGCTGCTCGACCAGATGAACTCGGGCCGCGTCGACCTGTCGCGCCTGCAGCTGCTGGTGCTCGACGAAGCCGACCGCATGCTCGACATGGGCTTCAGCGAAGACCTCGACGCGATCGTGTCGAAGATGCCAGCCTCGCGCCAGACGATGCTGTTCTCGGCGACGATGGAGCCGGGCATCGTGCGCCTGGCCACCTCGATGCTGAAGGACCCGGTACGTATCAGCGTCGACAGCCAGCAGACGCCGCACGTGAACATCGAGCAGCGCATGCACATCGCCGACGACATGGGCCACAAGAACCGCATGCTCGACCACCTGCTGCGCGACGTCGACATGAAGCAGGCGATCGTGTTCACCTCCACCAAGCGTTCCGCCGACGACCTCGCGCAGTCGCTGCTGCAGAGCGGCTTCTCGGCCGCGGCCCTGCATGGCGACATGAAGCAGAGCCAGCGTTCGCGCACCCTGCAGTCGCTGCGTTCCGGCGGGCTGCGGGTCCTGGTGGCGACCGACGTCGCCGCCCGTGGCATCGACGTGCAGGGCATCTCGCATGTGATCAACTACGACCTGCCGCGCCAGGCCGAGGACTACGTGCACCGCATCGGCCGTACCGGCCGCGCCGGCCGCCAGGGCATCGCGATCAGCTTCATCGGCATCCGCGACCGTGGCGTGGTGCGCACGATCGAGCGCTTCACGTCGCAGGCGATCCAGATCACCACGATCCCCGGCCTCGAGCCGCGTCCGCGTTCGGCATCCTCGCCTTCCTCGCGTCCGTACGATCGCGACCGCTCCGGCCCGTCGGCACGCCGGCACACCGGTCCGAGCGCGGGGCGGCCGGGCAACCCGGCCGCCCCGGGCGGTCCCGGCGGCAACTTCCGCCATCGCGATCGTCCGTCCGCCGGCGCGCCGCGCAGCCGCGCCTACAGCCGGCCGGACTGACCGGCAGGTGCCGGGCAGGCCCGGCACGCCATCGAACGCAACGCCGGGCTTGCCCGGCGTTGCTGCTTCAGGCCGGCCGGACCGCCGCGATCGCCGCGGTCACCGCCCCCAGCCGCGCCTGCCGGACATCCTCGGCGATGCGCTCGCGCGCGGACACCCGCGCGATCGCGCCGGCATCGATCGCCCGCGCGGCGTCCAGCGCCGCCTGCATCAGCGCGCGCTGCGGGTAGGGCCGGTCCTCGAGGCCGAGGCGCCCGCGCGCATCCAGCTCGCAGGCGAGCAGCATGTGCGTGAACCGCTCGGGACGGCGCAGTCCGTCGCTGCCCTCGATCACCTTCAGCACCGTCGCCGGCCGCAGCTCGAGCGCACGATGGATGTCGGTATGGAACCGGCACGCCAGCCTGGCCAGGTCGTGGCATTCGGAGGGCACGCGCAGCCTGCTGCACAGCGCGTCGATCAGCGGCAAGCCCCGCTGCTCGTGCGCGACATGGCGCGGCCATTCGGCCTCGGGCGTCGAGCCCTTGCCAAGGTCGTGCGCGAGCAGCGCGAAGCGGACCGGCAGCGGTGCGCACTCGCGTGCGGCCAGGTCGAGCGCCAGCATCACGTGCACGCCGGCATCCACCTCCGGGTGGTGCTGCACCGGCTGCGGGACGCCGAACAGCGCGTCGACCTCGGGCAGCACCCGGGCCAGCGCCCCGCAGTCGCGCAGCGCGGCGAACATCCGCGACGGACGCTGCTCGGACAGGCCCTTGGCCAGTTCCTGCCAGACGCGCTCGGCGACCAGCGCATCGACCTCGCCGGCCTCGACCATGTCGCGCGCCAGTGCAAGCGTCTCGGGCGCCACGGTGAAGTCGGCGAAGCGGGCCGCGAAACGTGCCAGCCGCAGGATCCGCACCGGGTCCTCGGCGAAGGCGGCGCTGACGTGGCGCAGCACGCGCGCCTCGATGTCGCGTACCCCGTGGTGCGGGTCGATCAGCGCGCCGGCATCGTCGCGGGCGATCGCGTTGATGGTGAGGTCGCGCCGCGCGAGATCCTCCTCGAGCGTCACCTCCGGCGAGGCCTGCACGACGAACCCGCGGTAGCCGGGGCCGCTCTTGCGCTCGGTGCGCGCGAGCGCGTACTCCTCGTGGGTCACCGGATGCAGGAACACCGGGAAGTCCCGCCCCACCGCCCGATAGCCGAGGTCCAGCATCTGCTGCGGCGTGGCGCCGACCACCACCCAGTCGCGGTCCACCACCGGCAGGCCGAGCAGTTCGTCGCGCACCGCGCCGCCGACCGAGTAGGCCTGCATCGGGGAAGGCATCGGCGCGCTCACCGCTCGAACTGTTCGAGGCGTTCCGGTTCGGCATGCGCCGCCGCGATCCAGGCCTGCATCGGCGGCAGATCGACCACCGACTGCATGTAGCGTGCGATGCCGTCGGGCACCGGCGCCCGGTAGCTGCGCAGGCGCAGCACCACCGGGGCATACATCGCATCGGCGATCGAGAAGGCGCCGCACAGGAAGGGACCGCCCCCGCCATGGCGCGACCGCAGGCCCGACCAGAGCTGCAGCACGCGGTCGATGTCCGCCTGCGCCTCGGGCGACCAGCGATGGCCGTCCCGGTCGAGGCGGATGTTCATCGGCAGTTCGCGCCGCAGCGCCGCGAAGCCGGAATGCATTTCGTTCGACGCCGAGCGGGCCTCGGCGCGGGCCCTCCGGTCGGCCGGCCAGAGTCCCGCGGACGGGAAACGTTCGGCGAGGTATTCGCAGATCGCCAGCGAATCCCAGACCACCAGCTCCGCGTCGACCAGCACCGGCACCTTTCCGGCGGCCGAGTACTCGCGGATGCGCGCCGTGCTCCCGGGCTGGTAGAGCGGGATGCGCACCGTGTCGAAGGGCGTGCCGGTCATCGACAGCGCAAGCCACGGCCGCAGCGACCACGAGGAGTAGTTGCGGTTGCCGATCACCAGTAGCGGCACCGCGGGCGGTGGTGACCCGGACGATGGCCCGGACGACGGAACGGCCATCGCCGGCGCGGCCTCAGCGCCCCGCGCGGTAGCGGAATGCCTGGTAGCGCCCGCGCGGCGTGGCATTGCCCAGGTACTGGCGCGCGATCGGTTCCAGCGCCGAGGGCGCCCGCCCGAAAACCGCCGGCCAGGGCGCGGAGGACACGTTGTCGACCGTCATCGACAGGTAGTTGTCGTAGGTGATCAGCTTGACCGGCAGCGCGCCGAACACCCGCGCCTGCAGCCGCGACAGGCCGTCCGACAGGCCGAGCACCGGCCGCTCGTTGCCGGTGACCACGCCCACCAGCTTGACCAGTTCGCGCAGCGTGAACACGTCCGGACCGGCGAGGTCGTAGCACTGGCCGATGGTCTGCGGCAGGTCGAGCGAGGCGACGAACGCATCGGCGACATCCTCGACCCACACCGGCTGGAAGCGCGCATCCGGCGAGCCGAGCGGCACGAACGGCGAGAACGCCAGCAGCCGCGCGAACAGCGTAAGGAAGCTGTCGCCGTCACCGAAGATCACCGACGGCCGGAAGATCGTGGCCTGGAGGCCGGCTGCGGCCGCCGCTGCCACCCGCTGCTCGGCCTCGCCCTTGGTGCGCTGGTATTCGCTCGGTGCCGACGGCCCGGCGCCGAGCGCGCTCATGTGCAGGTAGCGGCGAACGCCATGCCGGGCGCAGGCCGCGATGCATTCCTCGGTGAGCGCGAGATGCGCGCGGCGGAAATCGCCGCTCCGGGCCTCGTGCAGGATGCCCACCAGGTTGACCACCGCGTCGCACCCTGCGACCAGCTCGGACAGCTGGGTCCGGTCGTTCACGTCGGCGCTGACCAGTTCGACGCTGGGCAGCACGATCAGGTCGGTCTTGGCGCGTTCGCGGTTGCGCGTGGGGATGATCACCCGCACGCCGCGCGCGGCCAGGCGTTCGGCGATGTGCCGGCCCACGAATCCGCTGCCACCGACCAGGCAGACCCTGTCCAGATTGCTCATTTCGATTCCCGACTCGGTTGGGTGTTGCTCAGTTGCGTCCCGGTATCGTGCCGATGCGCGCCCGCAGCGAGGTCACCTGGTGCCCGAACACCTGTGCATAGTAGGTCGCGTTCGACATCACGCGCTTCACGTAGTCGCGCGTCTCGCCGAACGGGATGCTCTCGGCGTAGATCGCCGCATCCAGGGGCTGCACCGTGCGCCAGGCACGCGCACGCCCCGGGCCCGCATTGTATGCCGCCGAGGCCAGCACCGGATGGTCGTCGAGGTCGTTGAGCACGGTGCGCAGGTAGGCCGTGCCCAGCCCGAGGTTGACCTGCACGTCGTTGACGATCGACGGACGGAAGTCGAGCATCCCGGTGCGCTTGGCCACCCAGGCCGCGGTGGCCGGCATCAGCTGCATCAGGCCGGAGGCGCCGGCATGGGAACGCACGTCGGGCAGGAAGCGGCTTTCCTGCCGGATCAGGCCCAGCACGAACGCCTCGTCGAGCTGCTGGCTCTTCACGTGCGGCTGCAGCTCATCGCGGAACGGCGCGAGGAAGCGCAGCGAGAAGTCGTGCAGTTCGCGCGTGCGCTCGGCGGTCGCGATCGCCCGGTCCCACAGCCGGTTGCGGCGCGACCATTCCGCCGCGGTGAGCAGCTGTTCGTCGGTCATCGTGCGGATCGCCCAGAACCACTCGCGGTTGCCGTCGAAACGCATCTGCAGCCGGTAGAAGGCCAGCGCGCGCTGCACGGCCGGATGCCTGCCGAACGCTTCCATTTCTTCGCGTGCCGGCTTGAACGCCGGCGGCGCCGGCGGGCCTGCGACCGGACCGAGGTCGTCGAGCGCGAGCTGGCCGTAGAAGTTGAACTCGCGCGAAAGCGCGGCGAGGATCGGCAACGCCTCTTCGTTGCGCTTGATCTCGCGCAGCGCGCGCGCGCGCCAGTATCGCCAGGCAGCATCCTGCTGCTCGCGCGCGCTCATCTGGCCGATTGCGGCAAGCACCTCCGGCCACGCCTCTGCGCGCAGCGCGGCGCGCACGCGCCAGCCGAGCATCTCGTCGTTGAGCTGCACGCCGTTGGACATGCGGAACCAGCGCAGCGCGTCGGGATCGAGCCGGCGCGCGCCCAGCCAGGCGATCGCGCCCCAGGTATAGGCGCGCTCGGCCTCGCTGAACTGCTCGTCGATGCGGCCCCAGGCCTGCGCGGCGTTCTGCGGCGAGGTGCGCGCCAGCCGGTGCGCGGCGAACATCACCACCTCGCGCTGGGCGCGGGTGCGCAGCTCGTTCCTGCGGTCGAGCACCGCCTGCGGATTGTTCAGCGCGAAGTCGATCGCCTTGCCATCGGGCTGCTGCCCGGCCGGCAGGAACGCGGCGACGCGGCGCACGGTGCCGACCTGCCCCGCCTCCAGCGTAAGGCGGATGCGCGCCCAGATGTCGTCCGCACGCAGGGACCCCGACGCGATCAGGTCCTGGAACAGGGGGGTACAGCTCTCGGGAAGGTCGCGGCCGGTGAACCAGATCGGCCGCGCCTCGGCCAGTGCGGCGGCATCGCCGGTGGTACGCCGATGCGTCAGCGCATGGCAGTCGATCTCGGTATCGCTGTTGACCAGCCGCGGATGCTCGGCGGCGAACAGGTCCCACTGGCCGCGCCGCCCGAGCAGCTTGAGCCAGTCGGCGCGCAGCTGGTCGCCGGCGCGCGTATCCGCCAGGCGGGCCAGCGCCGACTGCACCTCCGCCGTCTCGGCCGTCTCGAGGCGCAGCCGGAGCTGCCAGTACTGCACCCAGGGCTCGAGCGGATGGCCGCGCAGGCGCGCCGCGGCCTGGTCGAGCCGCGCCGCCTGGCCGAGCCGGAACGCCTCGCGCGCCGCCCGCACCTCGTCGTCCTGCTGCAGCACCTGGGCCGGCACCTGCGGCTGCGCCGCCGCAGGCGGTGCCAGCGCGGGGCTGAAGGTGAAGGTCAGGCCCGCGACGAGCGCAAGGGCAAAGGGGAAGATCGAGGACGTGTGCACACGAAGATTGTACCCGTGCGCACGCCGTCAGCGCCCCAGGAACAGCCGGTAGGCGGGGTTGTCCGACTCGTCCTGGTACCGGTAGCCGAGTTCGGCCAGGAACCGGCGGAACCGCGCGCCATCCTTCGCCGGCACCTGCATGCCGACCAGCACTCTGCCGTAGTCGGCGCCGTGGTTGCGGTAGTGGAACAGGCTGATGTTCCAGCCGCCGCTCATCGCCTCGAGGAAACGCATCAGCGCCCCGGGGCGTTCCGGGAACTCGAAGCGGTACACGATCTCGTCGTCGACCGACGGCGCGCGCCCGCCGACCAGGTGGCGCACATGCAGCTTCGCCATCTCGTTGTCGGTGAGGTCCTGCGCGGCGAGCCCGGCCTTCCTCAGTGTCTTCACCAGTTCCTCGGTCTCGCGCCGGCTCTTCACCTCGATGCCCACGAACACCTGCGCCTGCCCCGCATCGGCATAGCGGTAGTTGAACTCGGTCACGTTGCGCGGGCCGAGCAGCGAGCAGAACGCCTTGAAGCTGCCTGGGCGCTCGGGGATGGTGACCGCCAGGATGGCCTCGCGCGATTCGCCGATCTCCGCCCGCTCGGCGACGAACCGCAGGCGATCGAAATTCATGTTCGCCCCGCAGGCGATCGCCACCAGCGTCTTGCCGCGTACCTTCTCGCGTTTCGTCCAGGCCTTCAGGCCGGCGATCGCCAGCGCGCCGGCCGGCTCGAGGATCGACCGCGTGTCCTCGAACACGTCCTTGATCGCGGCGCAGATCTGGTCGGTGTCCACGCGCACGATCTCGTCGACCAGGGTGCGGCACAGCCGGAACGTCTCTTCGCCGACCTGCTTCACTGCGACCCCGTCGGCGAACAGCCCGACCTGGGCAAGCTTCACCCGGTGCCCGGCCTGCAGCGACTGGTACATCGCGTCGGAGTCGACCGGTTCCACCCCGATCAGCCGGATCTCCGGCCGCAGGCGCTTCACGTAGGCGCCGATCCCGGAGATCAGCCCGCCGCCGCCGATCGCGACGAAGATCGCATCGATCGGGCCGGGATGGTCGCGCAGGATCTCCATGCCGATCGTGCCCTGGCCGGCGATCACGTCCGGGTCGTCGTAGGGATGGACGAAGGTGAGCCGGTGGCGCTTCATCAGCACGAGCGCATGGGCATAGGCCTCGTCGTAGGTATCGCCGGCCAGCACCACCTCGGCGCCGCGCCCGGCCACCGCCTGCACCTTGATCTGCGGCGTGGTCACCGGCATCACGATCATCGCCCGGCAGCCGAGCTTCTGCGCCGACAGCGCCACCCCCTGGGCATGGTTCCCTGCCGAGGCCGCGATCACCCCGCGCCGCAGCGCCGCCGGCGGCAGGTTGGCCATCTTGTTGTAGGCGCCGCGCAGCTTGAAGGAGAACACCGGCTGCATGTCCTCGCGCTTGAGCAGCACCGAGCTGCCCACGCGCGCCGACAGCGAGGGTGCCAGGTCGAGGGGCGTCTCGATCGCCACGTCGTAGACACGGGCCTTGAGGATGCGTTCCAGGTATTCCGTGGGCATGGGTTCCTGCGCGGGAGAATGGATGCAATAATCATCTCATGGTCACGCAGGACGAACTCAAGCGCATCGCGGCGAAGGCTGCGATGGCACACGTACCGGAAGATGCCGTGATCGGCGTCGGCACCGGCTCGACCGTCGACTTCTTCATCGCCGAGCTGGCCGCGATGAAGGGCCGGATCGAGGGTGCGGTCTCCAGCTCCGAGGCGAGCAGCGCGAAGCTGAAGGCCGTCGGCATCCGGGTCATCGACCTCAACAGCGTCGACGACATCGCGGTCTACATCGACGGCGCCGACGAGATCGACGAGCACCTGCGGATGATCAAGGGTGGCGGCGGCGCCCTCACCCGCGAGAAGATCGTCGCCGCCGTGGCGCGCCGGTTCGTCTGCATCGTCGACGAGAAGAAGCTGGTCGGCACGCTGGGCCGGTTCCCGCTGCCGATCGAGGTACTGCCGATGGCACGCAGCCATGTCGGCAGGCAGGTCGCCCGGCTCGGCGGCCAGCCGTCGCTGCGCACCGGCTTCACCACCGACAACGGCAACCTGATCCTCGACGTGCCCGGCCTGAAGATGCATGACCCCGTGGCGCTCGAGTCCGAACTGAACCAGATCGCCGGCGTGGTCTGCAACGGGCTGTTCGCCCGCCGCCCGGCCGACGTGGCGCTGGTGGCCTCGAGCGCCGGCGTGCGCACGCTGTCCCGCTGACCGTGCCATCCTGCACGCACGCCGCCGCCATGTTCGTGTCACATTTCCGGGATAACCTGAACGGTCATCCTACATTCGACGGCGGAATACCGACATGAGCCAGCACATCGCCAAGCAGTTCGATGCGGAACTCGAAGCCGTGCGCGCCCGCGTACTGCAGATGGGTGGCATCGTCGAGCAGCAGATCACCAGCGCGATCGAGGTGCTGTCCACCGGCAACATCGAGCAGTGCGACCGGATCATCGAGGCCGACCACCGGGTCAACGCGCTCGAGATCGAGATCGACGAGCAGTGCAGCCACATCATCGCGCGGCGACAGCCGACCGCGATCGACCTGCGCATGATCCTGACGGTGATCAAGACCATCACCGACCTCGAGCGGATCGGCGACGAGGCGTCGAAGATCGCGCGCATGGCGAAGAACCTGCACGAGCGCGACTCGCTGCAGATCCCGCGCTACCGGGACATCAAGAAGATGTCCGAGATAGCGGTCGACATGCTGCGCCAGTCGCTCGACGCGTTCGCCCGCCTCGACATCGGCGTGCCGGCCAAGGTGGTTCGCCTGGACGAGCAGGTCGACGACGAATTCAAGACCATCGTGCGCAAGCTGATCACGTTCATGATGGAGGATCCGCGCACCATCTCCTCGTCGCTCGAGATCCTCTGGGTGGCCAAGGCGATCGAACGCATCGGCGACCATGCGAAGAACATGTCGGAGTACGTCGTGTACCTGATCAAGGGCAAGGACGTCCGGCACGTGAGCGCCGAGCAGCTCGAACGCGAAGTGGAGCAATGACCGGCGGCCGGCTCCGGCGGCCGCCGGTGCCCGGAGGCACGGGCCCGCGATGACGCAGCTGTCCACCCTGGCGGCCGTCGACCTCGGCTCCAACAGCTTCCACCTGCAGGTCGCGCGCGTCGTCGGTGAACAGGTCTACCCGCTGGATTCCCTGCGCGAGCCGGTGCGCATCGGCGCCGGGCTGGGCGCCGACAAGCGGCTCGACGAGGCGGCGCAGCAGCGCGGCCTGAATGCACTGCGCCAGTTCGGCGAGCGCCTGCGCGGCATGCCGGTCGAAGCCGTGCGCGCGGTGGGCACCAACACGCTGCGCGTGGCGAAGAACGCGAAGGAGTTCCTGGCCAAGGCCGAGGCCGCGCTCGGCTTCCCGATCGAGGTCGTCGCCGGCCGCGAGGAAGCCCGGCTGATCTACCTCGGCGTCGCCCATGGCCTGCCGCCGTCGCCCGAGCCGAGGCTGGTGGTGGACATCGGCGGCGGATCGACCGAATGCATCATCGGCTCCGGGCTCCAGCCGAGGAAGCTCGAGAGCCTGTACATGGGCTGCGTCAGCTTCTCGATGCGCCATTTCGGCGACGGCCGGCTGAGCAAGTCGAACTTCCGCGCCGCCGAGACGGCGGCCGGCACCGAGCTCGAAACCATCCGCAGGGCGTTCCGGCATGGCGAGTGGACGCATGCGATCGGCTCCTCCGGCACCGCGCGCGCGCTCGGCGACCTGCTCGAGTTCAACGGCTACACCGACAACGGCATCACGCTGGACGGCCTGCAGCGGCTGAAGGCGCAGATGATCCGCATCGGCGCGCTCGACCGGCTCGACGCGCTGGCGCTGGCCGGCCTGCGTGCCGACCGCGTGCCGGTGCTGCCCGGTGGCCTGTCGATCATGATCGCCGTGTTCGAGGCGCTGGAAGTGCCGCACATGGCGCTGGCCACCGGCGCGATGCGCCAGGGCATCCTCTACGACATGCTCGGCCGCTTCCACCACCACGACATGCGCGACCTCACCGTCGAGCAGTTCATGCATCGCTACCACGTCGACGCGGCACAGGCGCGGCGGGTCGGCGCCCTCGCCCATGCGCTGCTGCAGGACCTGCTGGCCGGCGAGCCGTCCGGCGCGGCGAACGCGGGGCAATTGCTCGACTGGGCCGCGCGCCTGCACGAGATCGGCATCACCGTCGCCCATTCCGGATACCACAAGCACACCGCCTACATCATCCGCAACGCGGACATGCCCGGTTTCTCGCGCAGCGAGCAGGCGCGGCTGGCGACGCTGGCGCTGGCCCACCGCGGGTCGCTGGACAAGATGCAAGGCATGCTGGAAGCGCCGGCGGACATCGCCTCGACGATGGCCCTGCGCCTGGCCGCGATGTTCTACCGGTCGCGCACCGACATCGAGCTGCCGACGATCGAGGCGCGCGCGGTGCGCGGCGAGTACCGGCTCAAGCTCGAGCCGCACTGGCTCGCCGACAACCCGCTGACCGCGGCGCTGCTGCGCGAAGAGATCGCGCAGTGGCGCAAGGTGGGCATCACGCTCGACGTGCGCCCGATGCAGGAACTGCTCGAAGTGGCCTGACGGGCCGCGGGCTACTTGTCGTGCTCGCCGTCGATCAGGATGAACGCGACCGCGCAGTCGTTGTCCGACCGGTTGCTCCAGGCGTGGTTGGTGCCGCGCTGGATGATGATGTCGCCCTGCCTGCACAGCACTTCCGAGTCGTCCAGCACAAGCCAGATCTCCCCTTCCAGCACCAGGCCGTAGTCGACCGTCTTCGTCTTGTGCATCAGCGGATGGCGCACGTTCTCGCTGTGCTGCGAGGCCTCGGCCGAGCCTACCGCGCCGAACGCCGCACGCGCCTTCTCGCCGGTCAGGTTGTGGATGAAGGTCTTCTCGGGCGGGAAGCGCACCACGCGGAACACGTTGCCGCCGGCCGGCGGCTGCAGCGTCTTCACCGACGCGGTCGCATCCGGCGCGTCGATGGCCATCGGCGAGCGGTCGCTGACCCAGAGCTCGGTCATGGTCAGGCCGCCGCGCAGCTCGACGGTGCGCACGTTGGGCGCGTCGCGATCCTCGACGACGACGGCGACGCCCTTGGCATCGTGTCCGGTGACGATACGGCGGATGGGTTTGTGCAAGGCAGGCTCCTGGGCAGGCGGTTGGACAGATGGAGAGGGTAGCGCGACTCGGTGCCGGCCGTGTACGACGGACAGGCCGGCCGGGACGGGGACGGCCGGGACGCGTTGCACCCCGCACCCGGACAAGCCGCCGGCCGGGCCCGCGTCCGCCCGCCCCGCATAGACTCCGGGTCCCGCTTCGACTCACCCCGCACGTGGCGACCTCCGTTGTCTGGTTCAAGCGCGACCTGCGCATCGACGATCATCGACCGCTCGCCCTTGCTGCCGCGCGCGGGTCGGTGGTCGCGCTCTACGTCTACGAGCCGGCGCTGCTGCAAGGCGCCGAGTTCGACCCCGCGCATTTCCGCTTCATCGACGACTGCCTCGCCGCCCTCGACGAACAACTCCGCCAGCGCGGCCTCGCGCTGACGCTGCGCACCGGCGAACCGACCCGGGTGCTGGCGGCACTGCGCAGGGAGGCGCCGTTCGACGCACTCTGGAGCCACGAGGAGACCGGCAACCGGCTGACATTCGACCGCGACCTGGCGGTCGGGCGCTGGTGCCGAAGCCACGGAGTCGAATGGACCGAGATCCCGCAGACCGGCGTGGTGCGGCGGCTGAAGAGCCGGGACGGCTGGGCGCGCCGCTGGGCGCAGCGGATGGACGAGCCGCTCGCGGAAGTCCCGGGCAGGCTCGTCGGACCCGCGCGGCTCGACCACGGACAACGGCTCGCGCCGGCGGCGCTCGGCCTGCCGGCATCCTCGCGCCCCGACGCACAGCGCGGCGGCGAGCCGCAGGCACGGGCGACACTCGCCGACTTCCTGGCCGTACGCGGGGTCGACTACCGGCGCGGCATGTCCAGCCCGGTAACCGCCTTCGAGCGCTGCTCGCGCCTGTCTCCCCATCTGGCCTGGGGCTCGATCTCGATGCGCCGGGTGGCACAGGCCTCCGCCGCGCGCGCGCGGGACGTACGCACACGGCGCGCGGCCGGCGAGGCGATCGATGCGCGCTGGGCCACCTCGCTGCATTCGTTCCAGGGACGCCTGCGCTGGCACTGCCATTTCATGCAGAAGCTGGAGGACGAGCCGCGCATCGAGTTCGAGAACTTCTCGCGCGCGTGTGACGGCCTGCGCGATGCGGCACCGCCGCTGCCCGGCAGTGAAGCGGCAGCACGGCTGCTGGCCTGGCAGCGGGGCGAGACTGGCTACCCGATGGTGGATGCCTGCATGCATGCGCTCGACCGCTGCGGCTGGATCAACTTCCGCATGCGCGCGATGCTTGTGTCGTTCGCGTCCTACCACCTGTGGCTGCACTGGCGGCACACCGCACCCTTCCTGGCACGTGCCTTCCTCGATTTCGAACCGGGCATCCACTACAGCCAGTTCCAGATGCAGTCGGGCACCACCGGCATCAACACCCTGCGCATCTACTCGCCGGCCAAGCAGGTGCTGGACCACGATCCTGCAGGCGTGTTCATCCGCGCCGAACTGCCGGCGCTGGCACGCGTGCCAGTGGGTTTCCTGGCAGAGCCGCACACGATGCCACCGTCGGTGCAGCGCGAGGCGGGCTGCATCATCGGCAAGGACTATCCGATGCCGGTGGTCGACCATGCGACCGCCTATCGCGAAGCACGCGAGCGCATCGCCGCCATCCGGCGCCGGGCCGACGCGCGGGCAGAGGCCGACGAGATCCAGCAACGGCATGGCAGCCGCCGCAGCGGATTGCCGCCGACGTCAAGTCGCGCCCGGACGTCGGGCGCCGCCGGGCGAGCCCGCCCTCGCGCGACCGCCGCGGCTGCGGGCCAGGCGAGCCTGTTCGACGAAGCACCGGACGCCATCGACGACACTGGAAGGAATGCAGCCTGATGGCCACGCGCAAGCCCCACGCCGGAAGCAAGGACGCAGGCCCGGGCCGCGCGGCACGCAGCCGGCTGCCTGCTGCCTCGACGGCAACGGCAACGGCAGCACCCTTCAGCGTGCCGGCCCTCCCCGCCAGCACCCCGGTGCCACCGGTGCGGCGGCTGGTGTTCGTGCTCGGCGACCAGCTCGACCGGCGCTCGGCCGCCTTCGATGACTTCGACCCCGCCCACGATGCGCTGTTCATGGCGGAAGCCATCGAGGAATCGACAACGGCGTGGAGTTCGAAGCCGCGCAGCGCGATGTTCCTCGCGGCGATGCGCCACTTCGCGCAGCAGGCAGCCGACGACGGACTGCGCATCTGGTACCACCGGCTGGACGACCCGTCCCCGTGCGCTTCGCTCGGCGATGCGCTGGCACGGGCGGCCAAGGTGCTGAATCCGCAGTCCGTCGCGATGGTCACCCCGGGCGAGTGGCGCCTGCGCCAGGCGTTCGCCGAGCATCCGGCCGCACCGGTCCTGCTGGAGGACCGGCATTTCCTGTGCAGCAGCGATGACTTCGAACGGCATGCGAAGGGCCGCAAGCAGCTGCGGATGGAATTCTTCTATCGCGAGATGCGGGTGCGCCATTCGGTGCTGATGGACGTTGGCGAACCGGCGGGTGGCCAGTGGAACTTCGACGCGGAGAACCGCAAGTCCTTTCCGGTATCCGGCCCGCGCGGCGTGCCACCGCCCGCACAGTTCTTGCCGGATGCGATCACCCGCGAGGTGCTCGACCTGATCGAGCGGCGGCTCGATGGCCATCCGGGCTCGCTCGACCGTTTCGCCTGGCCGGTGACCCGTGCCGATGCACTGGCCTCGCTCGACGCCTTCATCGCGCAGCGCCTGCCGCTGTTCGGCGACCATCAGGACGCGATGTGGACCGGCGAGCCCTGGCTCTACCACGCGCACCTTTCGGCCGCGATGAACCTGAAGCTGCTCGACCCTCACGAGGTGATCGCGGCAGCCGAACGCGCATGGCGCGAAGGCCATGTGCCCCTGCCCGCGGCCGAGGGCTTCATCCGCCAGGTGCTCGGCTGGCGCGAGTATGTGCACGGCATCTACTGGCGCGCGATGCCCGGCTACCTGGACCCGAACGCGCTCGACGCGCGGCAGTCTCTGCCCGCCTTCTACTGGAGCGCCGACACGCCGATGGCCTGCCTGCGCGAGTCCATCGGGCAGACGCTGAAACTCGGCTATGCCCACCACATCCAGCGGCTGATGGTCACTGGCCTCTATGCGCTGCTGCTCGGCGTCGATCCGAAGGCGGTGCATCGCTGGTACCTCGCCGTGTATGTCGATGCCGTGGAGTGGGTCGAACTGCCGAACACCCTGGGCATGGCGTTGTATGCCGACGGCGGGGTGATGGCCTCGAAGCCGTATGCCGCCACCGGGCGCTACATCGACCGCATGAGCAACTACTGCAAGGGCTGCCGGTTCGATCCCGCGGTCGCCAGCGGCGAGAACGCCTGCCCGTTCACCACGCTGTACTGGGACTTCCTGCTGCGCCACCGCCCGCGACTGTCGAAGAACACCCGCATGGCCCTGCAACTGAAGAACGTCGACCGCATCGGACCCGAGGCGCGTACGGCGATCGAGGCACGCGCCGTCAGCATCCGCGCGAACGACGGCATCCCACCCACGGACATCCAGAAGGACCTCCTGCCATGACTCGACCCGTACTGATCACCGGCGGTTCCGGTGGACTCGCGCGCGCGATCGCCGCAGCCCTCGCCCCCTCCGCCTGGACGCCCGTGCTGGTGACCCGGTCGCCGGCGAAACTCGCCGCGGCGGGATCGCTGCCGGCGGCAACGGCGATGATCGAAGCCGACGTATCGACCGAAGCCGGTGCCACTGCCGCGGTCGCCGCCTGCATCGAGCGGTTCGGCCTGCCCGGCGCACTGGTGAATGCCGCCGGCAGCACGCTGATACTGCCGCTGCATCGCACCGGCGAGGCGCAGTACCGCTCGGTGCTGTCGGCGAACCTCGACACCGCGTTCTTTTCGCTGCGCGCCTTCGTCGAGGCACACCGCAACGCCGGCACGGCCTCGGGCGGTGGCTCGGTCGTGCTGTTCTCGACCATCGTCGCGCGCATCGGCGTGGTCAACCACGAGGCAGTGGCCGCGGCGAAGGGCGCGATCGAAGCGCTGGTGCGTTCCGCGGCCGCGACCTATGCGCCGAACGACATCCGCGTCAATGCCATCGCGCCCGGACTGATGGAAACGCCGATGGCCGCACCGCTGCTGACGAGCGAGAACATCCGGCAGGCGGCCGCGCGCCAGTACCCGATCGGCGGCATCGGGCAACCGGAGGAGGTCGCGTCGCTGGTCGACTGGCTGCTGTCGGCGCCCGCGCGCCGGGTGACCGGACAGGTGATCGCGGTCGACGGTGGATTCAGCACGATCCGGCCGCTGATCCGCGGCTGAGCCCGCGATCGACACCGGAACGAGGGATCGCGCGATGCCGACCAGGGCGCAGCCGTTCAGGGGCAACAAGCAGTCGCTGCCGCAGAAACCGTGCGCCGCCTGTGGCCGGCCGATGACCTGGCGCAAGCGCTGGCGCAACACCTGGGACACGGTGAAGTACTGCTCGGACGCCTGCCGGCGCAGGGGCGGCGGCAGCGACCGGACTACGCCGGGCGGGCCATGACCGTCTCGATACCGTCATCTGGCCGGGTGATCATCGGTTGCACGAGGAGCGACCAGGCACCATGCCGCGACCGGACCACGATATCCCGTACCTGCCCGATGGCGTGATCGGCACCGAAGCGATGCGCCCGCGGCAGCGTTCGCCGTGGGTGGTCGTGCTGCTGTTCGCCCTGGTGTTCGGCCTGCTGCAGACGGCCTGGTGGTCGGTCCGCGGCACCGCGATCGAACGTGCCGTCATCCACACGGCCACCGTCGTGCCTGCAGCGATGCTGGTCGGCTGGATCGATCCCGCGCTGGAAGCGAGGCCGCGCGGGGCGACCATCGAGGCCCGCGGTGGCGGACTCAACGTGCTGCGCGGCTGCGAAGGGGTGGAGATCCTGTTCCTGCTGACCGCCGCGCTGGTCGCGCTGCCCCTTGGCTGGAAGCGCCGCGCGCTCGCCCTGCTGCTCGGCACGGCGATGGTGTTCGCCCTCAACCAGGCCCGGATCGTCGCCCTGTTCTTTGCGTGGCGCATCGACCGCAGCCTGTTCGAGGTGCTGCACAGCCTGGCGCTGCCGGCGCTGCTGGTGATCGCGGTGACGGTCTTCGTGCATTGCATGGCGGGCGCGCAGCGGCGCACAGCCACCATCGCCGATGCCTGATGGCCATGGCGATCGTGCCGTCCCCGCCGAAGGACGCGCGCACGTCGTCCGCTTCCTGCTGGCCCTGCTGCTGCTGTCGGCGTTGGCCGGCGGGCTCGCCTGGCAGGCCGGGGCGCGCGTGGTCTCGGCCCTGATGCCCGCGACCCACTGGATGCTCGACCGGATCGACGACCGGATCGGCACCACCGCCCTCGCGGTGGAGCAGGGCCGCAACGAGACGGTCATCCGCATGCGCAGCCGGGTGGTGCTGCCGGTCGTGATCGGCACCGGCGTGCTGTTCCCGACCGGGCAGGACGGGTTCGAGATCACCACGCCGCTGTTCGGCATGCTGGTGCCGTTCGTGCTCGCCGTCGGCCTGGCCGGCGCCTGGCCGGGCTCCCCGTGGCACAGGCTGCTCAGGGCCGGGCTCGCCGGGTCACTGGCCTTCGCATGGCTGCTGGTGGACCTGCCGTTGTCGCTGCACGGATTCGCATGGGGCGCCCTGCGCGACGACCACGCACCGGGCACTTTCTATTCCTCGATCCTCTGGCTGGAATTCATGCACGCGGGCGGACGGCTCGCCGTGGGCGTGCTGCTCGCCGCGCTCGCCTGCCTCGCCCTGGGCCCGCGCCAGCCGCGCCAGGCACCCTCGTTCGCGTTCCCGTGAAGCCCGTGCGCGCGCGGGTCGGCCTGGCCGCCCTGCTGCTCGTCGCGCAATTCGCATGGCCCGCCACGGCCGAGGCATCGACCGCACGCATCCGCGAGCGGCTCTCCGCAGGGCCGGTCGACGTGCTGGTGGTCCTCGACGAGCGGGAGGTCGAGGCCGTGCTCGACCGCACGGTCGGGCCCTTCCGGCCGGGCGGCCTGGATGGCGTTCGGCGCGACGCACGGGCGGCGGTGAAGGCGGCAAGCATGGCACGGCTCGCGGCGTCGGGCATCGAACGGCGCAGGACCTACCCGCAGCTGCCGATGATGGCGCTGCGCCTGCGCTCGCGGGCGGCGCTGGACGCCTTGCTGGCCGACGCGTCGATCGTTGAGGTGCTCGAGGACGAGGTGCTGAGGACGCACGACACCTCGGCGCTCGCGCTGATCGCCCAGCCGCCAGCCGCCGCGGCCTCGCAGTTCGGCGCAGGTACCACCGTGGTGGTGATCGACTCCGGCATCGACTACACGCGGGCAGAGTTCGGCAGCTGCAGCGCGCCCGGGATACCCGCAGGCTGCCGCGTCGTCGCCGCGTTCGACACCGCCGCCGATGACGGGTTGCGCGATGACGCGACCGGGCACGGCTCGCGGGTCGCTGCTGCCGTGCTGGCGACAGCACCGCAGGCGCGACTGGTCGCCATCGACGCGTTCACCGGGGAGAGCGGCTCCTCCAGCGACATCATCGAAGGCATCGACTGGGCGATCGCCAACCGCGATGCGCTGAACATCGTGGCGATCAACCTCAGCCTCGGTGGCAGCAGCCGGTTCACCGCTACCTGCGGCGTCGCCAACCCGTTCCGGGTGCCGATCGAGTCGGCCTGGCTGGCCAGCATCGCGACCATCGCCTCGTCCGGCAACGGTGCCTGGTTCGACGCGGACGGCAACAGCGCCACACCGCCGGTGTTCCAGGCAGGGATCGCATCGCCCGCCTGCGTGCCGTTCGCGATCTCGGTCGGCGCCGTCTACGACAGTGCGATCGGCAGCGTCGCTTACCAGTCCTGCTCCGACAACCCGACCTCGGCGGACCAGCCGGTGTGCTTCTCCCAGGTCGCGCCGATCCTGGCCCTGCTCGCGCCCGGGGCTGCGGTCGACCTGCTGGGCACGTCCAGCTATGGCACCTCGTTCGCCGCACCGTTCGTCGCCGGCGCCTTCGCGCTGCTGCGGTCGGCATGGCCGTCGGAAGACGCATCCACCGCCCTTGCACGCATCCTGGGCTCCGGCGTGCAGGTCACCGATGCGCGGGTCGGCACGGCGTTCCCCCGGCTGCAGGTCGCCGCCGCGCTCGACCTGCCGCCGAACGACCGGCTGGCACAGGCCGCCACGCTCTCCGGGACCGGCGGCAATGCAACGGGATCGAACGCACTGGCCACCGCCGAAGCGGGCGAGCCCGCGCATGCAGGCGTCCCGGCGTCCGCTTCGCTGTGGTGGCACTGGACCGCGCCGGCGACCGGCAGCGTCACCTTCGACACCCTCGGCAGCACCTTCGACACCGTGCTCGCCGCCTACACGGGCAGCACGATCGGCAACCTCGGCGCGGTCGCCGCGGACGATGACGGCGGCGGCGCCGGCACCAGCAGGCTGACCTTCCAGGCTGCGGCCGGTACCCCCTATGCGATCGCGGTCGATGGCAAGGCAGGCGCTCGCGGCACGGTCGTACTCGCGTGGCAGCTTTCCCCGTTCCCCGTCGCCGACCTGGGCGTGTCGTTCGCACCCGACCCGTTCCAGTCGGTCGTGGGCAGCGCCGCCCAGCTGTCGGTCACCGTCGAAAACGCCGGGCCCGCGGCTTCCACGCCGGCGCTGCTGGTGCTGTCGGGCACCGGGACCGGGCTGCTGCAGGGGTCGCCGCCGGCCGGCTGCGCCGCCGCGGCAAGCCTCGTCCAGTGCGCGGTGCCGGCACTGGCAGCCGGCGCATCGATCCAGTTCCTGTTCCCGCTCGCGTCAGTCAGCGCCGGCACGCTCGACCTCACCGCCACGCTGTCCGCCGCGATCGTCGATCCGCAGCCGGCCGACATCACGGCCCTGCTGGCGCTGGTGTTCTCGCCGCCACCGCCCGATGCGACGGTGCCGATCCCCGGCTGGGCATTGCTGCTGGCGACTGCCGGCATGCTGGGCGCCGGGCTGGCGCGCCAGCGAAAGGGGCCGGGCGGAGGGCGGTAGCGACTCCTGCGCAGGCGCCGCGACCGGGCTGCAGGCCCGACGCCGCCTGCGCTCACCCGGGACGGCCGACCGCAGGCAGTTCGAGCACGCGCTCTCCGGCCACGACGTACACCCGGTCGGCGGCGCTGCGCGCCACCGCGAAGCCGCCGGTGAACGCCCCGAACGCGGGCAGCACGCCGACGCCTTCACCGAACACGAAGCAGGGCGTGCGCACCCGGTCGCGCCCGCTGCCGTGCAGCGCCACCACGGGATGCACATGGCCTGCCAGCACGTAGCGCCCGGCCGACGGCTCGGGATGATGGCGCAACGCGAACGGCCCGATGTCGAACGGATCGCGGTGCACGCGGATTTCCAGAGCCGGCGGCAGATCGCCCGCATGCCGGTCATGGTTGCCGGGCACCAGTTCCAGCGACAGCGCCGGCCGTCGCTCGCGCCAGTCGATCAGCGCGTGGAAGGTGGCCGACCCGTGCAGCAGCCTGCCGTGCATCAGGTCGCCGAGGAAGACGATGCGCTCGACCGCATGCCGCAGCACCAGTGCATCGAGCACCTGCAGGTTGCTCGCGGTGGTGCCCGGCGGGACCGGCACGCCCAGCGTCCGGAAACGCGCCGCCTTGCCGAAATGCGCGTCGGCCACCATCAGCAGGCGCCGTGCCGGCCACCACAGCGCCCGCTGCGGCAGCAGGTGGAGCGCTTCGCCCGCGACCTCGATCGTCGTCGTCATCCGGCGCCTGCCGCGCGTTCCAGTTCCGCCACCATGCGCGCGATGCGGTCGCCGACCTTTTCGGTCGACACCTTCTCGCGGATGCGTGCCGCCATCAGCGGGAAGGCGAACGGCGTCGGATGCGCAACGTCCACCAGCCGCAGGGTCATCGTGCGCATCCGGGCGAGCGTGCCGGCCAGGCGTTCCAGGTCGAGTTCGTCGCGCATCACCTCGGCGCGCGCCTGCGCCAGCAGCAGGTTGCCCGGATCGTGCTTCTCGAACACGTCGTGCAGCAGCCCGGCGCTCGCCTGCAGCTCGCGCGCGCGCTTCGGCTGGCCGGGGAACCCGGTGAACACCAGCCCCGACACGCGGGCGATCTCGCGGAACTGGCGGCGCGCGAGCTCGCCTGCGTTGAGGCTTTCCAGCAGGTCTTCCTGCAGCCGGACGCCGTCGAGCAGATCGCCCGCGAAGGCCGCCTTCCAGTCCACCGGCACCGGCGACAGCAGTTCGAAGCCGTAGTCGCTGACCGCGATACTGAACGTGTTCGGTGCCGCGCGCGCCACGCGCCAGCCGAACAGCGAGGCGAGCCCGGTATGCACCAGGCGGCCGCCGAACGGGAAGCAGAACAGGTGGTGGCCCTCGCGCGTGTGCACGGTCTCGACCAGCAGTTCGTCCGCACGTGGCATCACCGACCAGCGCTGCTGCAGCTCGACCAGCCGCGATACCGCGCGCAGCTCCGGCAGGCTGCGGTCACCCTCGCCGGCGCGTCCGATCATCTCGACCACCGCCTGCGCGAGCTCGGTGGACAGCGGGCTGCGACCGCCCTGCCAGCGCGGCACCGCGGCGGTGCCGGCCTTCGCGCGCTGCACGTAAGCGGTCATCTCGCGGATGCGCACCAGCGACAGCAGCCGGCCGCCGAGCAGGAACGCCTGTCCCGGCTTCAGCCGGCTCACGAACGATTCCTCGACGGTACCGACCCTGCCCCCGCTGATGAAGCGCACGTCCATCGCGCTGTCGGCGGTGATGGTGCCGATCGACATGCGGTGCCGGCGTGCGATCGCGCGGTCCGGGACGCGGTAGCGCCCGTCATCGGCCTGCACCACCCGCCGGTACTCCGGATAGGCATGCAGCGAGCCGCCCCGGGTCACGAAGTCGACCGCCCAGTCGAAGGTCGCCCGGTCGAGCCGGCGGTAGGCCCAGGCGCTGCGCACCTCGTCGAACAGGTCGTCGGCATCGAAGCCGTCGCCGAGCGCGACCGTCACCAGGTGCTGCACCAGCACGTCGACCGGCGCCTCCGGCGGCGTCCGGGATTCGACACGTTGTTCGCCGGCCGCGATGCGCGCGGCCGCGGCCTCGATCAGTTCGAAGCTGTGCGTGGGCACGCACGAGATGCGCGACACGCGGCCGGGTGCATGTCCCGAGCGCCCGGCCCGCTGCAGCAGCCGCGCGATGCCCTTCGGGCTGCCGACCTGGATCACCCGCTCGACCGGCAGGAAGTCCACGCCCAGGTCGAGCGAGGACGTGCACACCACCGCCTTCAGCCGGCCCTCCTTCAGCCCCAGCTCGACCCAGTCGCGCAGCTTGCGGTCGAGCGAACCATGGTGGAGCGCGATCATCCCCGCCCACTCGGGACGCGCTTCGAGCAGGGCCTGGTACCACTGCTCGGCATGCGAGCGCACGTTGGTGAACACCAGCGTGGTCGAAGCCGATTCGATCTCGCGCGCGACCGGCTCCACCATGCGCATGCCGAGGTGGCCGGCCCACGGGAAGCGTTCGGGGGCGTCCGGGATCACGGTGTCGACCACCACCCGCTTCGCGACCTTGCCCTGCACCAGCACGCCCGCGCCGGCGGTCGATCCGAGCAGCGCGGCACGGGCCTCGTCGAGGTTGCCGATGGTGGCCGACAGGCCCCAGATGCGCACGCCCGGGCTGAACCGCGCGATGCGCGCGAGCGCGAGCTGCGCCTGCACGCCGCGCTTGCTGCCGAGCAGTTCATGCCACTCGTCGACCACCACCAGCTTCACGTTGCCCAGCAGCGACGCCGCGTCCGCCTGCGCCAGCATCACCGACAGGCTCTCCGGCGTGGTGACCAGCGCGGTGGGCGGCCTGCGCTGCTGTCGCGCGCGCTCGGCGCTCGCCGTGTCGCCGGTGCGCATGCCGACCGTCCAGTCCAGCCCGAGCTCGGCCAGCGGTTCGGCCAGCGCACGCGCGGTATCGGCCGCGAGCGCCCGCATCGGCGTGATCCACAGCACGGTGTACGGTTGCGGCTTCGGGCGCCGGTTGCCGCCGCGCAGCGCCTCGACCAGCGCGGCGAACCAGACTGCGTAGGTCTTGCCGGATCCGGTGGTCGCATGCAGCAGGCCGCTGTCGCCGCGCGAATACGCCTGCCAGAGTTCGCGCTGGAACGGGAACGGACGCCAGCCGCGCCGTTCGAACCAGCGCGCCAGTTCCATCGGCAGGCGCAACGAAGCCGGCTTCCGATCGACGCCCGACGGCTCTGCCGGCGGCTGCGCAGGCACGTCGTTCATGCGCGGCCCTTCCGCCGCGGGCGATCCGCCCTGTCCTGCACCGGGTCCTTCGCCACGCCGGGCGACTCGCCCGGCGCCGGCAACGGCACCCCTGCGATCCAGCCTTCCAGCGGATCGGTGCCAGGCGGGATCCCGAAACGTGGCTGGCGCAGCGCCCAGCCGGCCTGCACCGCACAGACGATCGCATCGAGCGTGTCGCCGCTGGCATCGGCCAGTGCGCGGTCGAGTAGCGGCCGTGGCGCCGACACGCGCAGGCCGAGCGGGTGTTCGCCACGGCCCAGCGCGGCGAGGATGGTGGCCCTGGCTTCATGGCGCTGCACCGTCTGCTTCGCGCGGGTATCGCTCTTGTACGACTGGCGGGTGATCGCCCGCACCAGGAAGCCCGGATACGCCTCGACCGCAACCCGCCGGGCATCGCCCTCGACATGGCCGGCGACGGTGATCCCTGCGCGTGCCAGGCGGGGCGCACCCTCCAGGAACATCAGCGCCACCGGCGGGTTCACCAGCTTCAGTGGGCTGTGCGAGGCCGCCGGCCGGTCGACTGCACGGTGGACGTAGCGGTCGCCGACCGCACGCGCCTGCCGATGCGCATCGAGGCTCGCGCGGAACGCAGGCCGCGGCATCCGGGCGCAGGCCAGCGCAAGGTCGCGCCAGTCCGACGGCCAGCCGAGATCCGCCACCGCGCTGCGCGGCAGTCCGAACGGGAAGTCGAAGCCGCCGATCCACGGCCCGGGCTCGTCAAGCAGCGCCTCGAACGCCGCGAAGGTATCGAGCGCCTCGACGGCATCGACCTGCAGCAGCGGATGGCTCGCGCCATCGCCTGCAGCGCGCTGCGCGCCGCCCTGCACGCTGCCGTCGGACAGCCGGGCGCAGGCGACCGTGATCGGCTTGGCACGGCGCGGCGCGCTGGTGAAGTCGACGCCCAGCAGGCGGAATCGGTCCGGCATCCGCACCTCAGGACAGCGTGGCCGCGAGCGCGCGCAGCTGCCCGAGCGTGTCCGCGTCCTCGACCCGCTTGTCCTCGCGCAGGCGCAGGATGCGCGGGAAGCGCACCGCGATGCCCGACTTGTGGCGCGGGCTGTGCGCGATGCCCTCGAAGCCGATCTCGCACACCAGCGTCGGCGTCACGCTGCGCACCGGCCCGAACTTCTCGACCGTGTGCTGCCGGATGCAGGCATCCACCTTCGCGATCTCGGCGTCGCTGAGGCCGGAGTACGCCTTCGCGAACGGCACCAGCGCGCCCTCGTGCCACAGCGCGAAGGTGTAGTCGGTGTACAGGCTGGCGCGGCGGCCATGCCCGCGCTGCGCATAGACCAGCACCGCGTCGATCGACAGCGGATCGAGCTTCCACTTCCACCATTCGCCGGCCGGGCTGGAACGGGTGCGGCCGATGCCGTAGGCGGAGTCGATCCGCTTCAGCATCAGTCCCTCGACGCTGCGTGCCCGCGCATCCTCGCGCAACCGGGCGAGGTCATGCCAGGTGGCCGCCTCGACCAGCGGCGACACGGACACGACCGGACCGTCCAGGCGCCCGACCACGGCCTCCAGCAGCGCGCGGCGTTCCGAGAACGGCCGGGTGCGCAGGTCGGCGCCCGCGTGTTCGAGCAGGTCGTAGGCGATGTAGGCGACCGGCGCACGCGCGAGTACGGCGGCGGAAAGCTTCGTTCGGCCGATGCGCTGCTGCAGCAGCGCGAACGGCGCGACCCGTCCGTCGCGCCAGGCGACCAGTTCGCCATCGAGCACGCAGCCGTCGGGCAGCGCGCCGACCGCGGCCGCGACCTCCGGGAAGCGCGGCGTCACCAGTTCCTCGCCGCGCGACCACAGGAAGGTCTCGCCGTTGCGGCGCACGACCTGTGCGCGGATGCCATCCCACTTCCACTCGGCTGCCCACTGCCCGCGCTCGCCGAGCGATTCGACCGGGCCCGGCAGGGCATGCGCGAGGAAGAACGGATACGGACGCCCTGGCGGCACCGTTCCCTCGTCGCGCTCGACCAGGCGCAGCCATGCGCCCGCATCCGGCCGCCAGTCGCCGGCCAGCCGCTCGGCGACCACCTGGGACGGCAGGCCGCTCGCCTCGGACACGCCCTGCACCACCAACTGCCGCGACACGCCCACCCGGAAGCCGCCGGTGATCAGCTTGTTCCAGACGAAGCGTTCGTGCGCATCGAGTTCGTCCCACCAGCCGTTGAGCAGCGGCGCCAGCGCCTCGGGCGCGGTGCCCCGCAGCTTCAGCAACCGCTGCTCGACCCACACGTGCAACGGCAGGCTGGCCGCCGTGCCGGCCGCCGGCGGCAGCAGCAGCGCGATGGTCTCGGCGAGGTCGCCCACCGCCTGGTAGCTCTCCTCGAACAGCCACTCCGGAACCTGCGCGCGTTCGGCGGCGATCGCGCGCAGCACCTTCACCGGCACCGCCTGCCTGGGCCTGCTGCCGCACAGGAAGTACACCGCCCAGGCGGCATCGGCTGGCATCGCCCGGCTGAAGTACGCAGCCAGCGCGGCGCGCCTGGCGCGGGTCGAGGTGGTCGAATCGAGTGCGCGGTAGAGCGCGGCGAAGTCACGCATCGGCGACGGCCTCGGTCGGGCGTGCGTCCTCGCCCGGCGCGGGAAGCTCCGCCGGGGCCGCCGCGTCCTGTTCGCCGGTGTACTGGGCATCGAACTCGCGCGTGTCGAAGGTGCGCGCGTCCAGGCCGCGGTCGCACAGGTAGCGCGAGAGCGCGGCGGCGTATCCGTGCGTCGCGTACACGCAGGCGGCACCGCTCGCCTCGATCGCGCGCAGCAGGCCGGGCCAGTCCGCGTGGTCCGACATGACGAAGCCGCGGTCGACCGAGCGCCGGCGGCGCGCGCCGCGCAACTGCATCCAGCCCGAGGCGAACGCATCGCTCGCGTCGGGGAAACGGCGCAGCCAGGGCGTCGACTGCGCGGACGGGGGTGCCACCACCAGCGCGCCCGCCAGCGCGGCACGGTCGGCGCTGCGTGCCGTCCCCTGGACGGTGAGCGTTGCGGGCAGCCTCACCCCGGCCTCGCGGTAGCAGCGGTTCAGCACCTCGACCGCGCCATGGCAGACGATCGGCCCGATCGACGCATCGACACCGGCGAGGATGCGCTGCGCCTTGCCGAAGGCGTACGCATACACCACGCTCGGCCGGCCCGCCGCGGCATTGCCGCGCCACCAGTCGTCGATCTCCGCGAACAGCCGCGCGGGCGGCGCCCAGCGGTAGATCGGCAGGCCGAAGGTCGACTCGGTGATCAGCACATGGGCGCGCACTGGCTCGAACGCGGTGCAGGTCGGGTCGGCATCGAGCTTGTAGTCGCCGGTCACCACCCAGGTCTCGCCAGCGACCTCGACGCGTACCTGCGAGGAGCCGAGCACATGCCCGGCCGGGTGCAGCGAGACCCGTGCGGCGCCGATCGTGGTCACTTCGCCGTAGCCCGCGGCATCGATCGAGACCGGCCCGAGGCGGGCGCGCAGCACGCCGAGCGCATCGCGTTGCGCCAGGTAGCGCGCATGGCCGCGGCGCGCATGGTCGGCGTGCGCATGCGTCAGCACCGCGCGTTCGACCGGCCGCCAGGGATCGATGTAGAAGTCGCCGGCCGGGCAGTAGAGCCCCGCCGGCCTCAGTTCGAGGACCGCCATCTGCGCCGTGTCCGTTCCAGGTTGCCGGCTGCGCGGGGTCGCCCGGCAACGGCCGTCAGGCGTGCGAGGGTGCCGGCTGCACGGCGGGCGCCGGCACCCGCTGCGCGAAGCTGGCGCAGGACAACGCCGTGTCGAGCAGGTCGCGCGCCAGCGGTTCGGTGACCGTGCGCGGCGCCGGGATCATCGCCACCCGCAGCGCGGTGGCCATCGCCAGTGCCTGCAGCACGTCGCCGTTGCTCACCCCCTCGCGGTCGGCGACCCGCGCATCGATCGCCGACAGCAGCGCGGTCAGCAGCGCACTGACATCGGTCTCGTTGCGCGTCTCGGCATGGAGGTCGAAGGTGACATCGATCGTTTCGCCGGTCGCGGTGGTGGCGCGGTAGGGCAGGTGGCTGTTCATGATCGTGCACGGGTCCGGAGAGGGTGGATGGCGCGATGGTAGCCGAGGCGACGCGGCGTCGACGCCTCGCGGCCGGTGACCATGGCGGCAGGACCGCCACGGGGCCACGGTATAATCCCCGGGTTTTGCCCTTCGCGCGTCGCAAGCGCACCGTGCCAACCCTGCGTCGGCGGCAGCACCGCACGCACCTCCCGGACCCAAACGACCATGTCCACGCTCATCTGCGGCTCGATCGCCTTCGACACCATCATGGTGTTCCATGACCGGTTCAAGAACCACATCCTGCCCGAGAAGATCCAGATCCTGAACGTGGCCTTCCTGGTGCCCGACATGCGCCGCGAGTTCGGCGGCTGCGCCGGCAACATCGCCTACACGCTGAAGATGCTCGGCACCGAGCCCACGATCATGGCCACCGTCGGCGACGACGCGGCGCCCTACCTCGCGCGCCTGGACCGGCTCGGACTTTCGCGCAGGCACGTGCGCGAAGTCCCCGGCAGCTTCACCGCGCAGGCGTTCATCACCACCGACCTCGACGACAACCAGATCACCGCGTTCCATCCGGGCGCGATGAACCATTCGCACCTCAACAGGATCTCCGATGCCGCTGGCACCACGCTCGGCATCGTGTCGCCTGACGGCCGCGACGGCATGATCCAGCATGCGCAGCAGTTCGCCGAGGCCGGCATTCCGTTCATCTTCGACCCGGGCCAGGGCCTGCCGATGTTCGACGGCGCATACCTGATGCGCTTCATCGACGCCGCCACCTACGTGACCGTCAACGACTACGAGGCCCAGTTGCTGCAGGACCGCACCGGCCAGACGCTCGAGGCGCTGGCGAAGAAGGTCAAGGCGCTGATCGTCACCCTGGGCGGCAACGGCTCGCACATCTACACCGGGGGTCAACGAATCGAGATCCCCGGCGTTAAGGCCGATGTGGTCGACCCGACCGGCTGCGGCGACGCCTATCGGGCCGGACTGCTGCATGGCATTTCGTCAGGGATGGACTGGCCTACCACCGGCCGCCTGGCGTCGCTGATCGGCGCGATCAAGATCAGCCACCGGGGTGGACAGAACCACAGCTTCACCCCCGACGAGATTGCCGTGCGGTACCGTGAGGCGTTCGGTTCCAGCCTCGGTTGAACGCAGCCGGTCCGGCATGCCCGGCGCAGGAGAATCCATCATGAAGAGAATGCACGCAGTGGCAATCGCCCTCGCATCCACGCTGGTGCTGTCGGCCTGCGCGCCCGGCCAGGGTGCCAATACCTATTCGCGCAGCCAGGCACGCACCGAACAGAGCGTGCGCATGGGCACGGTCGAGGGGGTTCGCACGGTGCGCCTGGAAGGTACGCGCACGCCGGTAGGCACCATCGCCGGCGGCGTGGTGGGCGGCGTGGCCGGCAGCACGGTCGGCGGCGGACGCGGCAGCACGATCGCCGCGGTCCTGGGCGCACTCGCCGGCGGCCTGGCCGGCTCGGCGATCGAGGAAGGGGTCACCCGCAAGGAAGGCGTCGAGGTCACCGTCCGCCTCGACAACGGCAACATCATCGCGATCACCCAGGAAGCCGACGAAACGTTCAAGCCCGGCGAGCGGGTGCGCGTGCTGTCCGGCGGCGGCGTGTCGCGGGTGACCCGCTGACTGGACGCAACCGAGTGGCTTGCTGACGGGGCTCCGCCCTTCAGTCGGCTTCCAGCGTGGACTGCACCGGGCAGTCGATGGAGAAGCGCCGGCCATCCTCCAGCCGGCAGGCGGTGAGCTGCCTGCCCCACACGCAACCGGTGTCCAGCCCCAGCACGCCGGGCCGCTCGACCAGCCCCAGCGCAGACCAGTGCCCGAACAGGATCGTGGCCTCGCCCGGCATGCGCAGCGGCGAATCGAACCACGGCACGAGGCCCGCCGGCGCGCGATCGAGCGCGCCCTTGTGCGAGAAGTCGAGGTTGCCGACGGCGTCCACCAGGCGCATGCGCGTGAACACGTTGACCACGAAGCGCGCACGCGCATGGCCGGCAAGCGAGGGATCCCAGGCGACCGGGTCGTTGCCGTACAGTTCGGCGAAGAAATCCAGGTAGCCCGGGCCGGCCAGCCGCGCCTCGGTCTCGCGCGCCAGCGCCAGCGCCTCGCCCAGCGTCCATTGCGGCAGGATGCCGGCATGCACCATCACATGCCCGCCCTCGGCATGCAGCAGCGGCTGCCGGCGCAGCCAGCCCAGCAGTTCGTCCCGGTCCGGCGCCTCGAGCACGTCGTCGAAGGTGTCGCCGCCGCGCTTGCGGGTCATGCCGGAAGCCACCATCAGCAGGTGGATGTCGTGGTTGCCGAGCACGGTCACCGCGCGCGAGCCCAGGCCGGCGGCGTAACGCAGCACCGCCAGCGACTGCGCGCCCCGGTTCACCAGGTCGCCCACCAGCCAAAGCCGGTCGTGCCCTGGGTCGAACCCGATCGAACCGAGCAGCTCCATCAGCGAGTCGTAGCAGCCCTGGATGTCGCCGATCGCGTACGTGGCCATGATCCGTGGAATCTAGCACGGTGCCGACGCCGTGCGCCCCCATGACAAGCCCGCGGTTCGCGGTTAGACTCGTTCGCAATAACGGAACGTCCTTCAACCCGCACGGGACCCTCGCCATGACCATGAAGCTTCGCCATATCGCCCTGTCCGTCCCCGATGTCGCCGCCGCCCAGAAGTTCTTCGAGGAGGCCTTCGGCATGACAAAGGCCGGCGACGCCCAGAACGGCGTCTATGTCTCCGACGGCACGATCAACGTCGCGCTGCTGAACAAGCAGGGCAAGGCCGAGGGCATCGATTCCAACGGCCCGTTCTACGGCGTGATGCACTTCGGCATGTGGGTCGACAACCTCGAGGAAGCCGAGAAGCAGGTCGAGAAGGCCGGCGGCACCTACCTTTACGGGCGCCCGACCGCCGCCAAGAAGAGCTTCTACGAGGTGAAGTACAAGGATCCGAACGGCATCATCTTCGACGTGACCGCCAGCGGCTGGAAGGGCGCGACGAAGGAAGTGAAGCCGGTCGAGTAGACCGGCGGCACGGCCCGACGGCCCGACCGACCGGACGCATCCGCCCTCGCCCTCCCGCCCGGTGCCCGTGCGCCGGGCCCCTGCGAATCCCTCGCGTACCCCTCGCGTACCCCTCGCGTACCCCAGGACTCCCACATGCTCTCGAAGAACGCCCCGGTGATCGTCGTCGGTGCCGGCCCCGCCGGCTGCTCGCTCGCCCTCTACCTCGCCCAGCACGACGTGAACACGCTGCTGATCGAGACCTTCACCGAGGCGAACTTCCTCGACCAGGCGCCGCGCACCGGCAGCATCCACCCGTCGACGCTCGAGATGTTCGCCGACCTCGGCCTCTACAAGCACATCGAGCCGCGCGGCCTGATCGCGCCGACGTTCCAGTTCTGGGACCGCCTGACCGACAGCATGATCGCCGAGTTCGACCATGCGGTGCTCAAGGACGACACCCGTTTCCCGTTCGTCCTGCAGTGCGAGCGCATCAAGGTCGTGGAAGAGGCGATGAAGATGCTGCGCACCTACCCGAACGTGAAGATCCGCATGGGCACCACGCTCGAGGACATGGAGCAGGACGCCGACGGCGTCACCGCGATCGTGACCAACGAAGGCGGCGAGACCGAGCGCATCCGCGGCTCGTTCATCGTCAGCGGCGAAGGCGCGCGCAGCGTGGTGCGCAAGGCCTCGAACATCGCGTTCGAGGGCTACACCTATCCCGACCAGGTGCTGACCGTGTCGGTGGTGCACGACTTCGACAAGCTGCACGGGTATTCGTACCGCAACTACCTGTCCGACCCCGACCAGTGGGCGAACCTGTTCAAGTGGGGCCAGCCCGAGCGCTGGCGCGTGCACTTCCCGACCAGCCTCGACGACGACCCCGAGATGCTGCTGTCGGACGACTACTGCCAGAAGCAGCTGCAGAAGTTCCTGCCCAATTCGAAG
>JAJTHE010000073.1 GCA_021298815.1 Betaproteobacteria bacterium
AGCCGAACTTGGTGCGTGCCTCGTCGATCGACAGGCCGATCGCCGAGAAAACCTTCGACTGTACGTCCTCGCGGTGGATACGCACCGAACCGCCGCCGATCTCCGATCCGTTGAGCACCATGTCGTACGCCTGGGCCAGCGCCTTGCCGGGCTCGCGGCCGAGGAAGTCCTCGTGGCCGTCCTTGGGCGCGGTGAACGGATGGTGCATCGCCGTCCAGCCCTTCGTCTCCTCGTCGAACTCGAACATCGGGAAGTCGACCACCCACAGCGGCGCCCACTTCCGGCCGTCGAGGTGGCCCTTCTCGTGGCCCACGCGCAGGCGCAGCGCCCCCATCGCATCGTTGACCACCTTGCCGCGGTCGGCGCCGAAGAAGATCAGGTCGCCCGACTGCGCGCCGGTGCGCTCGAGGATGGCCGCCAGCGCCTGCGCATGCAGGTTCTTCACGATCGGCGACTGCAGGCCTTCCTCGTTCGGCTTCGACGCGTCGTTGACCTTGATGTAGGCCAGGCCCTTGGCGCCGTACACCTTCACGAACTCGGTGTAGCCGTCGATCTCTCCGCGGGTGAGCGCCGCGCCGCCGGGCACGCGCAGCGCGGCCACGCGCCCGCCAGGCGTGGTCGCCGGGCCGGAGAACACCTTGAACGCGACGTCCTTCATCACGTCGGTGAGCTCGGTCAGCTCGAGCGTCACGCGCAGGTCGGGCTTGTCGCTGCCGAAGCGATCCATCGCCTCCTGCCAGGTCATGCGCGGGAATTCGGGCAGGTCGACCGACATCACCTCGCGGAACACGCTGCGGATCATGCCTTCCATGATGTCGTTGATCTCGCGCTCGTTCAGGAACGAGGTCTCGACGTCGATCTGGGTGAATTCCGGCTGGCGGTCGGCGCGCAGGTCCTCGTCGCGGAAGCACTTCACGATCTGGTAGTAGCGGTCGAAGCCGGCGACCATCAGCAGCTGCTTGAAGATCTGCGGCGACTGCGGCAGCGCGAAGAACTCGCCATGGTGCACGCGCGAGGGCACAAGGTAGTCGCGCGCGCCTTCAGGCGTTGACTTGGTCAGCATCGGCGTCTCGACATCGATGAAGCCCTGGGCATCGAAGTAGCGGCGCACCGCCATCGTGAACCGGTAGCGCAGCTTGAGGTTGTTCAGCATCTCGGGACGGCGCAGGTCCATCACGCGATGGGTCAGGCGCACCGTCTCGGACAGGTTCTCCTCGTCCATCTGGAACGGCGGGGTCAGCGAAGCGTTCAGGATCTCGATCGACTTCGCGAGCACCTCGATCTGGCCGCTGACGATGCTCTGATTGGTCGTGCCTTCCGGGCGCCGGCGTACGCGGCCGGCGATCCGCAGCACGAATTCGTTGCGCACCTTGTCCGCCGTGGCGAAGGCCTCGGGCGTGTCCGGGTCGATCACCACCTGCACCACGCCCTCGCGGTCTCGCAGGTCGATGAAGATGACCCCGCCATGGTCGCGGCGACGATGTACCCAGCCATTGAGTTCGACCGTCTGGTCGAGGTGATTTTCGGAAATCAGGCCGCAGTAGTCGGTTCGCATCGTCGTTCTTCAGGTTCCGGCAGGCGCGTGGCCCGCGGTTGGGGGATGTTCGTCGGGGGACGGGTTGGACTGGTGGGACTGGTTGGACTGGCGGGCCGGGACGACCCGCATGCACCCCCGGCTCAGGCGCCGGGGACGGGACGCTTGGCGAGCGGTATCGAGTGCTCGCCCGGCGTTCCCGGCCGCGCTGGCGGGCGCGGCGGCACGATGCCCATCGAGATGATGTACTTGAGCGCTTCCTCGACGCTCATCTCGAGTTCGATCACTTCATGCGCCGGCACCAGCAGGAAGTAGCCGGCGGTCGGGTTCGGCGTGAGCGGGATGAAGACGCCGACCGAGTCGCCCGGCAAGTGCTCGGCCACTTCGCCGCCGGGCCTGCCGGTGACGAATCCGATGGTCCAGGTGCCCGGCTGCGGGAACTGCAGCAGCACCGCCTTGCGGAAGGATTGTCCATTGCTGGCGAGCAGCGAGTCGGTGACCTGCTTCACGCCGTAGTAGATCGAGCGCACGACCGGGATGCGCGCGAGCAGCCCCTCCCAGAAGGCGAGCATCCGCTGGCCGATGAAGTTCGCTGCCACCAGGCCGGTGAGGGTGACGATGGCCAGGGTCAGCAGCACGCCCATTCCGGGAACGTGCATGCCGATCCAGGCCTCGGTGCGCCACGCCGCCGGCAGCAGCGCGAGCGACTGGTCGAGCGTGCCGACCAGGAAATCCATCACCCAGAACGTGATGCCGATCGGGATCCAGATCAGCAGGCCGGTGATGAAGTAGCGGCGCAGGTTCACTACGGTTCGCCGTGGCGCGACGGACGGACGGCCGTCACTGCGCCGCCGGCTTGCTGCCGGTGGCAGGTGCGGCTGCAGGCGCAGCCGGGGCGGCTGCGGCAGGTGCGGCGGTGCTCGCTGCCGGCGCCGCCGCCTCGCCCGCCGACGCCGGTGCCGCGCTGCCACCGGCGGCCTTCGCTGCGTCGGGCTTCGGGCCGGGCACCGAGGAGGACCCCTCGGCCGGCTTCTTGCCGCTGTCCCGGAAATCGGTGACGTACCAGCCGGAACCCTTCAACTGGAACCCTGCGGCCGTGACCTGCTTGGCCAGGGTCGGCTTGCCACATGACGGACAGTCGGTCAGTGGATCTTCGCTCACCTTCTGCAGCACATCTTGTTCGAAGCCGCAGGAGGCGCATCGATAGGCGTAGATCGGCATCGCGCACTCCGGAGAAAATGGAAAAAGTCAAAGAAATCAATTATAGCGCGCGCGCCGGCAGAAACCGTGCCCGATCCGACTTGCGGCACCGCAGCGAAGGCGCGAGCGCCGATCGTGTCGTGTATGCTTTGGCTTCATGATCCACGCTCGGAAGTCCGGATGAAACTCCTGCTGCGCTGGCTGCTCAACGCGGTCGGGCTCTGGGTGGCCACGGTGATCATCCCCGGGGTCGCGGCCTCGGGCTGGCAGGCGCTGGTGGTCGCGGCGCTGCTGCTCGGCCTGGTCAACACGCTGGTGCGTCCGGTCCTGGTCCTGCTCACCCTGCCGATCACCCTGGTGACCCTCGGGCTGTTCCTGCTGGTGATCAACGCCTGCATGCTGCTGCTGGTCGCCTGGCTGGTGCCGGGCTTCTCGATCGCCGGGCTGTTCTGGTCCGGACTGCTGGCCGCGCTCTGGATGTCGCTGTTCGGCCTGGCGACCCAGTGGGCGGTGAAGGGCTGATGGCGCGCCCCGCCGATCCCGTCCGGGACACCCTCCCCGCGGCCAACCCGCCACCGCTGTCGGCGCCGCTCGCCTGGCTGCAGTGGTGGCAGCAGCTGGCGCTGGCGCCCGGGCGCCAGGCGCGGCTGGCGGAGCTGGCGCTGAGTAACGCCACCCGCATCGCCGCGGCCAGCCTCGATCCGGTCGCCGGCAGCGACGCCCGCCGGCCCGCGGCCAGCCTCGCCTCGAACGATCGCCGCTTCGAAGGGCCGGCCTGGCAGCAATGGCCGTTCAACGTCTATGCGCTCGGCTTCTCGCTGCAGCAGTCGTGGTGGCGCGAGGCCGCCCGCCCGCTGCCCGGCCTGCCGGAGCGCGCCCGCCGGCTGGTCGAGTTCGGCGCGCGGCAGATGCTGGAAGCGGCATCGCCGGCGAACTTTCCGGCGACCAATCCGGACGTGCTGGCGGCCACCGTGCGCGAGGGAGGCGCGAACCTGCTGCGTGGCGGCGCGCACCTGCTCGACGATCTTCACCGCATGCAGCGGCGCCTGCCCCCGGCCGGTGCAGAGGCCTTCCGCGTCGGCGCCACCGTGGCCACCACCCCGGGGCAGGTCGTGTTCCGCAACCGCCTGATCGAGCTGATCCAGTATTCGCCGAAGACGCCGTCGGTGCAGGCCGAGCCAGTGCTGATCGTGCCGGGCTGGATCATGAAGTACTACATCCTCGACCTGTCGCCGGCGAACTCCCTGGTCGACTGGCTGGTCCGCACCGGCTACACCGTGTTCATGGTGTCCTGGCTGAACCCTGATGCGCGCGACCGCGAGCTGTCGCTGGACGACTACCTGTGCGACGGGCTGCAGGCGGCGCTGCGCGCGGTGGGCGCGATCGTGCCCGGGCGCCAGGTGCATGCGGCCGGCTACTGCCTCGGCGGCACCCTGCTCGCGATCGGCGCAGCCGCGATGGCGCGCGACGGCGTCGAACGGATCCGCACCCTCAGCCTGTTCGCCGCGCAGACCGACTTCTCCGAACCGGGCGAACTCGAACTGTTCACCGACGAGGCGCAGCTGCGCTGGCTGGAAGACGAGATGCAGCGCACCGGCTACCTGGACAGCCGCCAGATGGCAGCTGCCTTCGCGCTGCTGCGCTCGGGCGACCTCGTGTGGACGCGGGCGGTGCGCGAATACCTGCTCGGCCGGCGCGAGCCGCTGATCGACCTGATGGCCTGGAACGCCGATGGCACGCGCATGCCGGCGCGGATGCACGCCGAGTACCTGCGCGCGCTGTACCAGCGCAACGACCTCGCGCACGGCCGCCTGCGGGTCGCCGGGCGCCCGGTGTCGATCACCGACATCCGCGTGCCGGTATTCATGGTCGCGACCGTCGCCGACCATGTCGCCCCGTGGCAATCCGTCTACCAGCTGCACCGCCTCACCGACGTCGAGGTCACCTTCGCGCTGACCACCGGAGGGCACAACGCTGGCGTGGTCAACCCGCCCCCGGCGCCGAGCGACAGGGCGCGCCGCCATTACCAGATCGCCACCCGCCCGGCCGGCGACCTCGCGGCGACCCTGGACGCGCAGCGCTGGCGCGAGACCGCGCCCAGCGTAGCCGGCTCCTGGTGGACGCCGTGGCAGGCCTGGCTGGCCCGGCACGGCAGCGGCGAATCCGGCTTGCCCCCGCTCGGGCACGACGGCCTCGACTACGGCCGTGCGCCCGGCGCGTACGTGCGCCAGCCATGAAGCGCATGGCGACCGGCCAGTCACCCGCACGATGCCGATGCCTGCCGGACGCCCCCCCGCACACTGACCACTGACGACCGATACGACAGACGATGGCCGACGACCCGACATCCACGTCCCTCGCAGGCACCGATGGTGCCCATCTGGCGAGCCTGCTGTCGCGCGCCCGTGCCCTGCCGCCTGCGGCCACCGCCGTCGCGTGGCCGCTGTCGGCCGACGCGCTGGCGGGGCCGGTAGATGCCGCGGCACAGGGCCTGATCGAACCCTGGCTGGTCGGCCCCGGCAAGGACATCCGCCTGCTGGCCGAACGCGAATCGCTCGACCTGCACGGCTGCCGGCTGATCGACGCACCCGATCCGGTGCAGGCGGCAATGCACTGCGCCCGCCTTGCGCGCGACGGCGAGGTCGGCGCGATCATGAAGGGCAGCCTGCATACCGACGAACTGATGGCCGCCGTGGTCGCACGCGAATCGGGGCTACGCACCACGCGCCGGATCAGCCATGCCTTCGTGATGGGCGTGCCGGGACACCCGCGGCTGTTCATCATCACCGACGCGGCGGTGAACATCGCGCCCGACCTCGACGCCAAGCGCGACATCGTGCAGAACGCGATCGACCTCGCCCATGCGCTGGACGTGGCGATGCCGAAGGTGGCGCTGCTGGCCGCGGTGGAGACGGTCAATCCGAAGATGCCGGCGACCCTCGATGCAGCCGCCCTGTGCAAGATGGCCGATCGCGGGCAGATCGCCGGCGGCGTGCTCGACGGGCCGCTCGCGTTCGACAATGCACTGTCCGCGGAATCGGCGCGCATCAAGGGCATCGTCTCGCCGGTCGCGGGCGCCCCGGACATCCTGGTGGCACCGGACATCGAGGCCGGCAACATGATGTACAAGGAACTGGTGTTCTTCACCGGCGCCTTCGCGGCCGGGCTGGTGCTCGGGGCGCGCGTGCCGGTGATCCTCACCAGCCGTGCCGATGGCCGCAGCTCGCGCCTGGCATCCTGCGCCGTGGCGCGGCTCGCCGCGACTGCGCCGCCCCCCTCGCCGTGACCGCCGGCCCGGGCACGGACTGCCCGGGGCGGCCAGCCCGCCCCGGATTTCGATGACCGACAGCGTCCTCACCTTCAACGCAGGTTCTTCCAGCCTGAAGTTCGCGCTGTTCGCCTGTCGCGGCCAGTCCGTCGACCCGCTGTTCCGCGGCCAGCTCGAGGACCTCGACGAGGATCCCCGCTTCCTGGTGTCCGATGCCGGCGGCCGCCGTATCGTCGACCAGGACCTCGGCCAGCTTCGCCCCGGTGCCTGGACGCATGCCGAGGCGCTGGCCCACCTGCTGCACTGGATCGATGCGCACGACGACGGCCTGGTGCTGCGCGCGATCGGCCATCGGGTAGTGCACGGGGGCGAACGCTTCGCGGCACCGGTCGTGGTCGACGATGCGGTGGCCGACGCGATCGAGGCACTGACCGCGCTCGCCCCGCTGCACCAGCCGGCGAGCATCGCGCCGATCCGCGCGCTGGCCGCGCTCAGGCCGGCGCTGCCGCAGGTGGCCTGCTTCGACACGGCCTTCCATTCGACGCTGGACGCGGTCGAGCGCACGTTCGCCATCGGCGCGGACCTGCGCGCGCACGGCGTGCGCAGGTTCGGCTTCCACGGCCTGTCCTACGAATACATCGCGGGCGAACTGCCGGCGCGCCTGGGGCCGCGCGCCGAGGGCCGGGTCGTGGTCGCCCATCTCGGCAACGGTGCGTCGATGTGCGCGATGCAGGGCCGGCGTAGCCGCGCGACCACGATGGGCTTCACCGCGCTCGACGGCCTGATGATGGGCACGCGCTGCGGCGCGCTCGACCCGGGTGCGGTGCTGCACCTGCTGCGCCATGCCGGCATCGATGCGGCGACGCTGGAACGCAAGCTCTACCGGGAAGCAGGCCTGCTCGGCGTGTCGGGACTGTCGCACGACATGCGCACCCTGCTCGCCTCGCAAGCGCCGGCCGCGGCGCTTGCGGTGGACCTGTACTGCCATCGCATCGTGCGCGAGGTCGGTTCGCTGGCGGCAGCCATCGGCGGGCTGGACGCCCTGGTGTTCACCGCCGGCATCGGCGAGAACGCCGCACCGGTGCGCGAGCGCGTCGTCGATGCACTGGGCTGGATGGGCCTGCGTCTCGACGTCCGCGCCAACGATTCGGGCGCGCCCTGCATCACCACCGCCGACAGCCCGGTGCAGGCGTTCGTCATTCCGACCAACGAGGAAGCGGTGGTGGCGCGGCAGACGCTGGCGCGGGTTGCGGGGTTCGCGCCGTCGCAGTCCTGACCGGCGTGACGGCGGTCAACGCGCCGCGAGGCCGTGCGCGACCGGTTCACCAGCCGCCGGTGCCCGGCTCGCCCTTGAACGGACCGACCACGTCCGGCGTGACCCAGCCCGCATAGAAGCGGCCGGGCTGGGGCAGCACGCGCACCCCGTCCACCGTGCATTCCAGCGGCGACGGATAGAAGCCGATCCATCCGGCGAGGGCGCCGAACGCCGGCTCGGGCGACGGATAGCTCCAGGCGACCCGGTCGAAGGTCGCGCCGGGCACCGCCACCGACCAGTAGCGCGCCTCGCCCTTCCACTCGCAGTACGAGGCACCCGACGCAGGCACCAGCAGGCGCAGGTCGATGTCGTCGGGATGCAGGTAGAAGGTCGGCGGGCTCGCGGTTTCCAGCAAGCGCATCGCGCGCCGAGTGCGCGCGACCTCGACCCCGGCGGCGACGATCGACACTTCGCGCTCGTCGGGCGCGAGCCGCGGCGGGCGCGGGTAGTCCCACACGGATTCCTGGCCCGGCGCTGGTTCGATCGCGAACGCAGGACGCCGGCTGCCGTCATGCGGCCAGAGCGGCACCCGGCCGCGCGCGCTCAATGGGCCCCCTCGTCCGCAAGGCCGGTCCGGCCGGGCAGGAACCGTCTCACGGCGAGCACCGCGGCCAGCACGATGGCGCCGGCGACGATGCCCACGGCCCCGTTCGCGAGCGCCTCGGCCAGCCAGCCGGCGATGCCGCCAAGCGAGGCGGACAGCCCCTCGAGCAGGTGGTGCAGGGGCGGCACGCCATGCACCAGGATGCCGCCGCCAACCAGGAACATGGCCGCGGTGCCGACGATCGACAGCGCCTTCATCAACCACGGCGCCAGCCACAGCACGGCGTTCCCGGCCGCGCGCCGCAAGCCTCCCGGGGCGCGGCTCCAATAGAGACCCAGGTCATCGAGCTTCACGATGCCCGCGACGAAACCGTAGACGCCGATCGTCATCGCGATCGCGACCGCGGACAGCACCACGGCCTGGGTCACGAAGCCGGCCGCCGCCACCACGCCGAGCGTGATCGCGATGATCTCGGCCGACAGAATGAAGTCGGTGCGCACCGCACCCTTGATCTTCTCGCGCTCGAATGCGACCAGGTCGACCTCGGGATCGGCCAGCGCGCCGGTGCGCGCGGCGCGTTCCGCCTGCTGCGCCGCCGGCGGATGCAGGAAGCGGTGCGCCAGCTTCTCGCAGCCTTCGTAGCAGAGGAAAGCGCCGCCCAGCATCAGCAGCGGCGTGATCGCCCATGGCGCGAAGGCGCCGATCGCGAGCGCAGCGGGCACCAGGATGGCCTTGTTGATGAACGAGCCGCGCGCGACCGCCCACACCACCGGCAGTTCGCGCGCGGCAGTGACGCCGGTGACCTGCTGCGCATTGAGCGCGAGGTCGTCACCGAGCACGCCGGCACTCTTCTTCGCGGCCAGCTTGCTGAGGATCGCCACGTCGTCGAGCACCGTGCTGATGTCGTCGAGCAGCGCGAGAAGGCTTGCGCCTGCCATCGCCGGAGGCTCCTGGTCAGTTCCGTCCGGGACGGCCGAACGGGGACCGACATGATGGCACAGCATGGCGCGCGACAGCCGCTGCCGGCCCGTGGCAAGCCAGCGCCCCTGCGCGCGGCGCGCGCTCCGGTACACTGCGGATCGGCCGCAGCGGCCTTCCTCACACAGCACAGCGGAGCCTCGCATCGATGAAAGCCCCTTTCCAGCTCACCGCCCTTGAAGCCCGCCGGCAGATGGACGCCGGCACGCTCACCGCGGAAGCCCTCGCACGATCCTGCCTGGAACGCATCGCCGAGCGCGAACCCCAGGTGGATGCCTGGCAGCACCTCGCGACCGAAGCTGCGCTCGCCCGCGCGCGCCAGCTCGACCGCGGACCGGTCAGCGGCCCGCTGCACGGCATCCCGTTCGGCGTGAAGGACATCATCGAGACCTTCGACATGCCGACCGAGTACGGCTCGCCGATCTACAAGGGCACTCAGACGCGCAACGACGCGGCCTGCGTCGCGCTGCAGCGCGAGGCCGGTGGCGTGCTGTTCGGCAAGACGGTGACCACCGAGTTCGCCAACCTCACGCCGGGCAAGACGAAGAACCCGCACGATCCGCGCCGCACGCCGGGCGGATCCTCCAGCGGGTCCGGCGCGGCGGTAGGCGCGATGATGGTGCCGCTCGCGCTCGGCACCCAGACCACGGCCTCCACGATCCGCCCGGCCGCGTTCTGCGGCGTGGTCGGCTACCGCCCGACCTGGGGCGACCTTCGCCTGTCGGGCGTACGGGAAGCCGCAGGCTCGCTCGATACGCTCGGCCTGATGGCACGCTCGATCGAGGACGTCTCGCTGCTGCGCGACGTGCTGCTCGGCCGCCCGTGGCAACCGCTGGAGGGCGAGCCGCCGAAGCCGAAGATCGGATTCTGCCGCAGCCACCTGTGGGCACAGATCGAGGCGCCGGCCGCCGCGCTGCTGGAGGACGCCGCCAGGCGCCTGTCGGCCGCCGGTGCGCAGGTGGTGGACGTCGACCTGCCGGCAAGCTTCGGCGAGGTGCTGGAAGCCCACCGCTGGGTGTCCAGTTTCGAGTTCGCGCGCAACTTCCGCCACGAGGTCACCCACCACTGGGACCAGATCAGCGAGCAGCTGCGCAATGGACGCCTGAAGGATGGCCTCGGCTGCACCTTCGAGCGCTACCTGGAGGCGCGCACCTTCCTGGAGACCCTGCGCGCCCAGTTGCCCGCCGTGTTCGGCGACTGCGACCTGCTGCTCACTGCCCCCTGCAACGGCGAAGCCCCCATCGGCACCGCCACCACCGGCAACCCCTACTTCTCCGCGCTGTGGACCGCGATGCACGTGCCCTGCCTGACCCTGCCGCTGTTCACCGGCCCGAACGGCATGCCGATCGGCGCGCAACTGATCGGCAGGCGCAACCAGGACCGCCAGCTGCTCGACGCCGCCCGCTGGGTATCGGCCACCCTCTCCTGAAGGTCTGAAGGTCTGGGATCAGGTCTTGCCTTTTGCCTCTAAGAGGCAAAAGGCAAGACCTGATCCCGGCCGTCACCGCGTCATTTCGCCGGGATGATCGGCAGCAGGATGTGCGAAGGGTAGATGCCGCCGGCATGCACGGTGTTCTCGGCGCCCGCGTTGTAGTCGGCGTGGTAGTGCGTGTACGGCGCGGAGCCGATGCCGTCGCGCGGCTGGATATCGACGCGCAGGCGGTGTCCCTTCTGCAGCACGATGCAGGTCGGCCAGATCTCGACGTTGCATTCGACCACTTCGCCCGGCGACAGCCACAGGCGTTCGTCGTGCGAATGGTACGGACGGTGCGGCGTCGACAGCGCAGGGTCCAGCTTCCGGTGCGAGGCGCGCAGCCATCCCTTGGTGAGCGGCACCGGCTGCCCGTGCTGGCCGACTTCATTCACGTCCTTGCCGTCGGGGCCGATGTTGCGCAGCGTGAGCATCAGGTCCATGTCCTCGCTGGTGCTCGACACGTAGAGCGTCATCGACAGCGGACCGGTGATCTCGGTTGCTTCGGCCATCGGCTCGGTCTGCACCGAGACGCCCAGCCGCCCGCCGCCGCCGTGGGTGGTCGACAGCGACGAACCCGATGCCACGCCGGCTGCGGTAACGCCGCTGGCCGGGTAGCTCACCGACGTCTCCTTCGCCGGCAGCGCATCCACCATCGTGCCCTCGACATCGGCGGCGTCGTGCGACTGTCCGCGGTGGAAACGCAGGTACATCTTCTTCCACTGCGTGCGCGCCAGCGGCCACTCGTTCTCGAAGCGGAACGCATACGGCTTCAGGCTGCCGCCGGTGCGGATCTCGAGCTTCACCGGCGGCTCGTCCATGATGCCGGTGTCGATGCCCTTCAGCCAGTGGTCGAAGAAGCGCAGCTGGTCGAGCCGCCCCTCTTCCGAATGGAACGGATGGAAGTGCGTGCCGGTGTGCACGCGCAGCTTCTTGTGCTTCGACTTCGCGCGGGTGAAGCCTTCCGTGTTGCCGCGCAGGTGCAGCGCAAAACCGCCCCAGTTACCGGCGCTGTACATCGGCACCTCGGTGGTCTCCCAGTCGGCGCTGCACAGGCGCCAGAACATCGAGTCGAGGTCGTTGCGCATCAGCGTGTAGAGCATGTCCGGCTGGAACGAATCGGGGTTGTAGCTGCGCGGCCGGCCGAGCAGGTGGTGCGCGGTGTGCGTGGCCACCCAGTTGGCGATGAAGCCCAGCGCGAAGATGCCGCCGTGGTAGCACTGGTCGCGGTACTGGTCGGCGCGGCCCTCCCACGGGATGATCGCCTTAAGCGACGGCGGCCGCAGCTTGGCCACCCGCCACTGCGAGCTCGCGTGGTACGAGATGCCGCAGGTGCCGATGCTGCCCGAGCACCAGTCGCGCTTCGCGATCCACTCGATGGCATCGTAGAAGTCGAGCGCCTCCTGGTACGAGCTGGGTTCGCAGCGGCCGTGCGACCTGCCGGTGCCGCGCGAATCGACGCGCACGCAGGCATAGCCGCGCGGGCACCACCACAGCGGGTTGACCGTCTCCCAGTTCATGTAGGGGTTGGCCTCCTCCTCGAGGTCGGCCGGCGGGATCCAGAGCTTGTCCTTCTGGTAGACGCTGATGTTCATGATCGCCGGCACCTTGCCGGGGATCGCCGGACGGAACACGTCGCACGAAAGGATCGTGCCGTCGCGCATCGGCACCTGCACGTCCTTCTCCACGATCAGTTCGCACTGCATCGGCTGCGAAACCTTCTTCGCCACGTCGCCCTTCACTGCACCCGCTGCTGCCATGTCCATGCTCCTTCCGTTCAGTCGAGCCTGATCTGGTTTTCCTTGATGATCCGCGTCCAGCGCGCCACTTCCGAGCGCACGAAGGCATCGAAATCCTCGGGCGTGCGGCTGACCGCCACGGGCACCGCAACCTTCGCGTAGGACTCGACGATCGCCGGCCGCTGCAGCACATCGACCGTCGCCTGGTGCAGGCGGTTGACGATCGCGCGTGGCGTGCGCGCCGGCAGGAACAGGCCGTTCCAGTTGTCGCTGCCGACACCGGCGAGCCCGAGTTCGCCGAACGTGGGCACCTCGGGCAGGTCGGACAGGCGCTTCGGCGCCGTGGTCGCGTAGGCCTTCATCCGGCCTGCCTTGACCTGCGGCGTGGTGGAGGCCGCGTTGGCCAGCGAAAAGTGGATCTCGCCGCTGATGATGCTGGCGGCCGACGACCCGGCACCCTTGGACGGCACGTTGACCATCTTGATGCCGGTGCGGCTGGACAGGTCCAGCATGTCGAGGTGCGAGTAGCCGCCGAGCGGCGTCGAGTAGTTGAGCTGCCCCGGCCGCGCGCGCGCATACGCAAGCAGTTCCTTGAAGTTCGCCGGCGGAAACCCGGCCCCCGACACCAGCAGGTTCGGGATCGCCGCCAGCAGCGTCACCCCTGCGAGTTCCTTCAGCGGGTCGAACTTGAGCGTGCCGGCATACAGGATCGGGTTGATCGACGCGGTCGACACGTTGCTGACCAGCACCGTGTGGCCGTCGGGCTGCGCGCGGGCGACGATCTCCATCGCGATGTTGCCTGCGGCCCCCGACCGGTTGTCGACGATCACCGACTGCCCGAGCGTGTCGCCCAGGGACGGCGCCAGCAGCCTCGCGACGATGTCGGTGCCGCCCCCGGGCGCGAACGGCACCACCAGACGCACCGGCCGCTGCGGCCAGTCGGGCTTCTGCCCTGCCGGCTGCGCATGGCCTGGCCGCGCCGGGATCGACAGCAGCGCAGCCAGCGCAGCCACGCCCGCCATCCTTCGTACAGCCCCCCCGCCCGGCGACGTGCGCACGGACCTCGATGTCGTGTTCTCCATGGAACGGCTCCTCCTGCAGTCCTGCCGGCGGCCTTTCGTGGAACGCCCTGCCGCGACAGGCGAACCGACGGTTTATCCGCATCCGCGCATACCGTCAACACCGCGCGGGCAGCACGGCCGGCGCGGATCGGCCTGCCGACCCGGTGATAAACTCGTGCGTATCCCATGCAAGTCGAGCGTCGCCACGGCTGTTCCCCAACGGACACGCGCCCTGCTTCGCATTGACCGGGCCGGCCACCGCCGCGTCCCACCCGAGGAGGACACCTGATGAACTTCGACCTGTCGGAAGACCAGCAGCTATTCCAGGATGCCGTCCGCGGCTTCGCAGAGCGCCACCTGCGCGCCGATGCACTGAAGCGCGCGCACACACCCGAGCATCCCGCCGACGTCGGCCGCCTGATGGCCGAGCAGGGGCTGATGGGCATCACCCTACCCGAGGCCGACGGCGGCCAGGGCGGCACGCTGCTCGATGCGGTGATCGCGATCCAGGAAGTCGCCAAGGTCTGCCCGCGCAGCGCGGACGTGATCCAGGCCGGCAACTTCGGGCCGATCCGCGTGTTCGCCGAGTACGGCACCCCGGCACAGAAGGAGAAGTACCTGAAGCCCCTGCTGCGCGGCGAGACCGTGATCTGCCTGGGCATGACCGAACCCGAAGCCGGGTCGGCGGTGACCGACCTGAAGACCTCGGCAAAGCCCGACGGCGACGGCTACCGGGTGAGCGGCACCAAGGTGTTCAATACCCATGGTCCCTACGCCGACGTGTACCTCGTCTACGTGCGTTATGCACCCGGCGTCGGCGGCATCGGTTCCGTGCTGATCGAACGCGGCGCCGCCGGCTTCCGCATCGGCAAGACCTCGAAGTTCCTGTCCGGCGAGGAATGGGCCCAGCTCTACTTCGAGGACGTCTACGTGCCGCCCGAGAACGTGCTGCTGAAGGAAGGCGGCTTCAAGAAGCAGATCGCCGGCTTCAACGTCGAGCGCATGGGCAACTGCGCACGCTCGCTCGCCTACGGCCAGCTCGCCTTCGAGACCGCGCGCCAGTGGGCGATGGACCGCAAGCAGTTCGGCCGCCCGCTGTGCGAGTTCCAGGGCCTGCAGTGGCAGTTCGCTGAGCTGAAGATGCGGCTCGAGGCGGCCCAGCTGCTGCTCTATCGCGCGGCACTGTCCGGTGGCGAGTCCGGCATACCGACGCAGATGGACACCGCGATCGCCAAGCACACCTGCAACCAGGTCGGCTTCGACGCCTGCAACTTCGCGATGCAGGTGATGGGCGGCATGGGCTACAGCGACGAATCGCTGATCGAGTACATGTTCCGCAAGACGCGCGGCTGGATGATCGCCGGCGGCTCGCTCGAGATCCTGAAGCAGCGCATCGCCGAAGGCGTGTTCGGCCGCAGCTTCGACCAGCGCCCGCCGAAGGCGGGGTGAACGGGATGCCGATGCACGAACTCTCGCAGGCGCTGTTCAATCCCCGGCGCATCGCCCTGGTCGGGGCGTCCGGCGACGCATCGAAGAACACGGCGCGGCCGCAGCGCTTCCTGCGCAAGCACGGCTACACCGGCACCATCCTGCCGATCAACCCGGGGCGACCGGAGATCCTCGGCGAAACGGCCTTCCCGACGCTCGAGGCCGCGGCCGCGTCGCTCGGCGGCGGACGCATCGACCATGTATTCATCATGACCCCGGCTGCCTCGGTGCTCCCGCTGATCCACGACTGCGTGCGCCTGAAGGTTCCGGTGGCGACGCTGTTCAGCGACGGCTTCGCCGAGCGCGGCGAGGAAGGCCGCGCGCTGCAGGACGAGATCGTCGCGGTCGCGCGTGCCGGCGGCGTGCGCCTGATCGGCCCGAACGCGATCGGCGTGATCGACACGCATGCGAACTGCCCGATCACGGTGAACGCGACCTTCGAGGGCGACGAACTCCTGCGCGGAAACCTGGCGATCATCTCGCAGAGCGGCAGCATGATGGGCTCGGTGATGTCGCGCGCCCAGGCCCGCGGCTTCGGCTTCTCGCGGCTGGTCTCGGTCGGCAACGAATGCGACATCGGGGTCGGCGAGCTGGTCGACCTGATGGTCGACGACCCGAACACCCAGGCGATCCTGCTGTTCCTCGAGACCTTCCGCGACGCGCCGGTGCTGGCCGCCGCCGCGCGCCGCGCGCATGCCGCCGGCAAGCCGGTGATCGCCTACAAGCTGGGCCGCTCCGAGATCGGCCAGGTGCTCGCCGCCTCGCACACCGGCGCGATGACCGGCGCCGACGACACCGCCAGCGCGTTCTTCCGGGCCAACGGCATCGTCCGCGTCGGCACGCTCGAAGCCCTGCTCGAGACCGCGCAGCTGCTGGTCCGCTTCCCGCTCGCGCGCCGCGCGCCGGACGCACGGCGCCGGGTCAGCGTGGTCACCACCACCGGCGGCGGCGCGGCGACCGTGGTCGACCAGCTCGGCCTGTACGGCATCGAGATCGTGCCGCCGACGGCAGAGGTCATCCGCCAGCTGGCGGAGAAGAAGATCCATGTCGGCGACTCGCCGATGATCGACCTCACGCTGGCAGGCACCAAGAAGGAGATCTACAGCGCCGTGCTCGACGCGGTGCTCGCCTCCGACAACAGCGACGCGGTGCTGGCGGTGGTCGGCTCCAGCGCGCAGTTCCATCCGCACATCGCGGTCGAGCCGATCGTCGGCGCGCGGCCGGTGAAGCCGCTGGTCACCTTCATCGCGCCCGCTGCGGACACCTCGCTCGACCTGCTGCGTGCCGGCGGCGTCCCGGCCTTCCGCACGCCCGAGAGCTGCGCGGATGCCATCCGCAGCTATTTCGACTGGCAGCCGCCGGTCGAGCGAGGGATGGCCGCGCCGGCCAACCTCGCCGAAGTCGGCCGGCTGATCGCCGCCGCCGCGGGCGCGCCGCTCAACGAACGCGACGCCACGGCCGTGTTCTCCGCGATGGGCATCGCCGCGGTGCCGTCGCAGGTACTGACCGCGCCCGACGAAGGCTCGACCATTCCCTATCCGGTCGTCGCCAAGGTGCTGTCGCGCGACGTGCTGCACAAGACCGATGCCGGCGGCGTGGTGCTGGGCATCCCGGATGCCGCCAGGCTAAGGGACGCCTATGGCCGGATCCTCGACAACGTGCGCGCGAGGCACCCGGATGCCTGCATCGACGGCGTGCTGGTGCAGAAGATGGAGCGCGGGCTGGCGGAAGTGATCCTCGGCTACCGCGACGATCCGCTGGTCGGACCGGTGGTGATCGTGGGCGCGGGCGGAACCCTCGCCGAGATCTACAAGGATTACGCGATCCGCAGCGCGCCCGTCGACCTGGCCGAGGCGCAGCGCATGATCTCCGAGGTGAAAGCCCTGGCGCTGGTGCGTGGCTACCGCGGCCTGCCCCTCGGCGACATCGACGCGCTCGCAGCCGCGGTGGTCGCCTTCTCCACGCTCGCGCTGCTGCCGGGCACGGGCGTCGCCGAGGCGGAAATCAATCCGCTGCTGGTGAAACCTGCCGGCGAGGGCGTGGTGGCCGTGGACGGTTTGCTGGTCACGCGCTGAGCGCCGGGTGCGTGGCCGCGAACGGCCGCAGTTTGTTACCATCGCGAGGTCTGATACGCAAAGAGCGAGAGGACCAACAGGCGTCCCGATGGCAGTAATCCTTGCACAGGGTCCCGACGAAGTCCGGCGCTGGATCGACGACCTGCGCACGCGCCTGATCGACCCTGTCGTGCACCATGTGCTGCCGCCGCTGGCGGCCGTGCAGGTCGACCGACCGGCAGCCGATTTCGGCGCGCTCGTCGAGCACAAGTCGCCTCCGCGCGACGATCAGGACCTGCTCGCGCTGTTCGCGATCGCGCGCGCCGGCATCCGGCTGTCGCATGTCGTCACCTCCCCGTGGTACTTCGCGTTCGCGCGCGATGTCGGGCGCCGCGCCCGATGGTCCGCACGCTGGCTGGCGTCGCGCCGTCCGCTGGCCGCGGGTGTCGAGTCGCGCGCGCGCAGCGACTTCGCGGTGCTGGCAGGCACGCTGTTCGATGCATCCGAGAACTTCAGCGTGCACGACATCCTCGAGACGCACGCGATCGTGTCCGGCCTGCAGGCCTCGATGGCGCGCCCGAGTGCGCTGGCGCTGTACCACCTGGCAGTCGAGCTCTACGGCGAGCGCCCGGCGAGCCTGCGCCTGCTGTCGCGGCTGGCCAGCCTGTTCGACATCGAACTTGCCGTCACCCTCGCGCCCCGGCTGTGCTCGGCCGCGCTGCGCTTCCCGTTCCCCGCAATCGCCCTGAGCGACCTGCTGGCATCGCTCGAGCAGAACCGGCACAAAGTCGACCGTCTGGTGGGCATGAGTGCCGAGCGCTTCTTCGCGGCCTGCCGGCTCGATGCCTCGAACTCGGCACGTTCGGCCCGCGAGCTGGCCGTCAATGCGCACTTCCTCGAGAACGATGCCTGGGACGAATCGCTGCGCGGCTACTTCGACCGCTACGAGGCGCTGTCGGGCGACGAGGAGAGGCTGCAGGCCTCGATCTACCCGATGCATCCGGCGCCGCCACCGGCGCCGCTTGACGGCCCGCCGCTGTTCCAGCCCACCTGGCTGCTGTTCCCCGACGGCCAGGTCGCCGACCTTCGGGCTGTACCTGGCAGCCTGACCGACCATGCCCGCTGGGTCGCCGATGCGCTCGGGCTGCTCGACGGCCTGGCGTGGCTGGGCGAACAGGCGGCCCCCGGCTGAGCCGGGCATCGCCGCCTGCAGCGGTCGCGGATCAGTTGGCGGCGCGCAACCGCTCCACCGCGTCGCGGTCCCATTCCAGACCATTGCCCGGGCGATCCGGCAGGTGCAAGCGGCCGTCGACTACCGGGAACGGTTCGGCAAGGAAGGCCTCCGCCCAGTCGACATGCTCGACCCAGTGGCGCGTCGGCGTCGCCGCGAGCAGTTGCGCACTGACTTCGGGCATCAGGTGCGAGGACATCGGCACGCCCGCCGCGGCGGCGACCCGTGCCGCATCCAGCCAGCCGGTCACGCCGCCGATGCGCGCCAGGTCCGGCATCACGAGGTCGCAGGCTCCGGCCGCCAGGGCTCCGGACAGTTCATGCACGCCATTGAAGTTCTCGCCCAGTTGCACCGGCAGGTGCAGGGCACGCGCGAGCGACGCATGCGATGCCAAGTCGTGGTGTGCCATGGGTTCCTCGATCCATTCGATGCCTTCGCCTTCCAGCGCCAGGCAACGACGGTGCGCTTCGGCAGGTGCGAGCGCCTGGTTGTAGTCCACCATCAGGGCGATGCCGTCCGGCAGCCGGCGCCGCACCGCCCGGGTCGCGGCGATGTCCGCCGCCAGTGTGTCATACCCCAGGCGCAGCTTCATCGCGCGGAAACCATGCGCCAGCAACGACTCCGCCTCGTCGGCGACGGCAGCCGGCCCCATCAGGCCGAGGCCGTTGCTGTTGTAGGCCGGCAGCGGCGACAGGTCCCCCCCGAGCAGGCGGGCAAGCGGTAACCCGGCATCCCTGGCCACCAGGTCCCACAGGGCGACATCGAGCGCGGACAGCGCCATGCGGGCAACGCCGGACACGCCGAGCAACGCGAAGCGGCGGGCCAGCCGCGCGGCCATCGCGCGCGGGTCCACCTTCTGGCCGGCGATCGTCGCCACTGCGTCCTCGACCAGCAGGCCGATCGCGCGTGCGGCCGCGGGCCGGTAACAGAACACGTAGGCGCGCCCGACCGCGCCCTCGCCCGTGGTGAGGTCGACCAGCAGGATCGGAGCGCGACGCACCACGTCGGCGCTGGTTCCCAGCACGTGGTTCAGGGGCACGTCGATCGCCGTGGCAAGCACCGACTCCACATGCAGGTCGGCCGTCGCCGCGCCGACCGGGCGAGCGGTCATCTCCGTCATCGTCGTCCTCCCTGGCTGAGGTCCCATGCGTGCGAGTGCCCCGACGGCACGCATCTTGCACCCTTCTCGATCGAACGGAGGTGCCACTCGATGCGCCGGAGAACACCGCCACCGCACGCTGCCCGCGCAAGCCGCTCGACGGCGGCTGGCCGGCACCTGTCGTTTGTCATCCATCGGTCGTGTTGACGGGGCGCATGCGACCCATCAGCATCGCGCGCGCTGCGCGCTGCAGACACCTTCGGCGCCGCCCGTCCCCGATTCCGTCCCGCAGTCCCTTCCCGTAGTCCCGAGCCACAGCCACCGAGAGCCCACGACATGATGACCCGCCGCGACTTCCTGATCGGCAGCACCGCCTTCGCCTCCGCCTATGCCGCAGCCACCATGATGCCCCTGTGGGCGCAGGGCGCCCCGAACTTCGGCATGCCAACGCCACCCGGCGTCGGCTTCCGCCGGATGAAGCTCGGCGACTACGAGATCGTCGCGCTGAACGACGGCATCCTGCGCCGCCCGCTCGGCGAGGAGTTCGTGCGCAACGCACCGTTCTCGCAGGTACAGGAAGCCCTGCGCACGCAGGGCCTGCCGACCGAATACATCGACGTCCCCTTCACGCCGTTCCTGGTGGTCGCGGGCAATCGCCGCATCCTGATGGACACCGGCTTCGCCGACAACGGCCCGGCGATGACCGGCCGCCTGCTGGCCAACCTCGCTGCGGCAGGCTTCAAGCCGGAGGACATCGACACGGTGCTGATCAGCCACTACCACGGCGACCACATCATGGGCCTGCGCAACAAGGCCGGGCAGCTCACCTTCCCGCGCGCGAAGATCCTCGTCCCCTCGGCGGAGCACGCCTTCTGGATGGACGACGAACGCATGGCCGCCGCGCCGGCCGGCATGAAGCAGGGCTTCGCCACGGTGCGCCGCGTGTTCACCGGCCTGACCGCCGACCAGCTCTCCACCTTCACGCCCGGCGGTGAAGTGGCGCCCGGCATCACCTCGATCCCCGCCTACGGGCATACGCCCGGGCACACCCTGTACTCGGTGCGATCGGGCAGCCAGCGGTTCATGTTCGTTGCAGACCTCACCAACATACCGCAGCTGTTCGCGCGCAACCCCGACTGGGCCGTGGTGTTCGACATGAACGCCGACCAGGCGCGCGAGACGCGGCGCAAGGTGTTCGACATGATCGTGAAGGAAAACCTGCTCGCGGGCGGCTACCACTTCCCGTTCCCCGCGTTCGGCACGATCGGTGCGCTGGGCAACGGCTACGAGTTCAAGCCGGTCGCCTGATCCGCACGCCGGGCATCGGCGGCACTTGATCCGGCGGGCGACGGCACCATCTGAGCCGTATGCCCCCGCCCCGCCGGAGTCGCCGATGACCGATCCGCTGCACCTCGCCTGCCCGCACTGCGCGGCGATCAACCGCATCCCGGCCGCGCGCCTGGGCCAGGCACCCCGTTGCGGCCAGTGCCACCAACCGCTGTTCACCGGCAAGCCGGTGGCGCTCACCGGCGAGAGCTTCGACCGCCATGTGTCGCGCAACGACATCCCGCTGCTGGTGGATTTCTGGGCACCCTGGTGCGGCCCGTGCCGGATGATGGCGCCGCAGTTCGAGCAGGCAGCGGCCAGGCTCGAGCCCGGGGTCCGGCTGGCCAAGGTCGATACCGAGGCGCAGCCTGCACTGGGCAGCCGCTTCGCCATCCGCAGCATCCCGACCCTCGCACTGTTCAGCGGTGGCCGCGAGATCGCGCGCCAGCCCGGCGCGATGGGCCTGCAGGACATCCTGCGCTGGGTGGACGCACACCGGCCGCGGTAGGCGCCGTACGCGAGCATAGGGCGCCGTGTCGCCGTGCGCGCCGGGACGCGCGATCGCAGGTGCGTCGGACGAACGCCTGACCGCCGCGCGGCTTTGGCCGGCGCAGGGCACCTCGGCTGATCGAGGTGATGGGACACCCTGCGGAGCGAAGTAGAGGGGGAGGGCCGGAGCTGCGGGAGCGGGTCCGGGCCGGAGGACATGAGCGGAGCAGGGTGTCCCATCGCCTCGATCCGATCCGATCCGATACGAGCCGATGTCAGCTGATACCAACCGGACAGCAAGGCCTCACCCCAGCCGCGACTCCTCCAGGTCGAGCTCCCGCTCCAGCAGGGGCAGCACCTCGTCGCCGATCAGCTCCGCGCGCCAGAGCTCGATCAGCCGGCGGCGCTCGGCCTGCACCGCCACCCTGCGCGTCTGGCGCAGCGGCTCGTCGGCCCCAACCATCACCAGGCTGTGCGGGCCCAGCGTCGCCAGGCGCGCACGATACTCGGCCGCGACCGCGCGCACGATGTCCTCGTGCGTACAGCGCTCGGCGAGTCGCCGGTCCAGTTCCTCCAGTGCCGCCTCCGCCAGCCTGTAGCGCGCCTGCGAGAGCACCAGGCCGGTGGCCTCGTTGACGAGGCTCTCGCCTTCGGTCACCGACATCACGCGGCGCGGCAGGTGCATGCCGGACAGCATCGCACTGGTGGCCCCGGCGTCGGTGGGCGAGACGATGGGCCCCAGGGCGAACGCGACCGCCCAGGGCATGCCGGGCGGCAGCAGCTTCACCACGCAGCCGACCGCGAGCGTGGTGGGCACCACCAGCCCGAGCGCGAGCAGGCCACCGCCGAGCACCAGTGCGATCGGGTAAGGCAGGCCGGCCCGCTGCGAAAGCCAGCCCAGGACGACCGCGAGGAACAGCAGCAGGACGAGCGTCTGCAGCAGTTCCATCAGCGATGTTCCGCGCGCGCCGCCGGGGCGCGCCGATGGCGGTCGGTGCTCAGCGGGAGAACGTCGTCGTGAGGAACCCGACGATCGCCTCGGCGGCCTTCGCGCGCAGGCGGAGGTCGCCCTTCACGCTGGCGCCGCGTGCGCTGCAGGCCTGCTTCGACAACGCCGCGACCTGGTCTCCTGCGATGCGCTGCCCCGTGAAGCGGTCGACCACCATCCCCTTGTCCATGTCGAACTCGAGCGGGCAGGCTTCAAGGGTGCGCTGGGCAGCTGCCAAATGGAACCGCTGCGGATCGTCCTCGTCGAACTTGTGGTGCGCGCCCTGCGAGGTGACGAACTGCACCGGCGTACCGGCCTTCTAGATCAGCGCGGCGTAGTCCCGGCAGGCGCCGATCGGCGTGTAGTCGTCGGCATCGCCGTGCACCCACATCATCGGCGCCTTGCCGTAGGTGCCCGGCCGGACTGTCACCCGGAACACCCCGACGCACCCGCCGGAATACACCGGGACATGCGCGGCGAAACGCAGCCCGCCGGACAGGTTCTGCGACGAAGCGACGCGCTCGAGCGCGCTGCGGAATGCGGGGATGCCACCACGGGAGAAACCCATCACTGCGACGCGAGAAGCATCGATCCGCGGATGGGTCGCCAGCAGCCGCAAGTCGGCGAAGGCGTCGGCGGTATAGGCCGGGAGCGGCAGCTGCGCCTGGTCCTCGGCGGTACTACGCACGCCGCGCGGCCCGAACGAATCGACCGAGAACACGGCGATACCGGCCGCGTTGAACCGCTTCGGTCAGAAGTCGAGCATTGCCTTGTAGATGCCGCCCGAGCCGCGGATGAGCACCACCGCCGGTACCTTCCGTCCATCGCCCGCCCCGGGCATGAACAGATGGCCGAGCACCGTCGTGCTGCCGTCGGGACCGGGCAGCTTCATGAGTTCGCCAAGGGTCTTCGGCGTCGCGCTGGCGAAGCGGAAGGTGCCTGAATCGGGGGCGGCAGACAGGTCGGACACGGTGTCCTGCGCCACCGCGTGCGGCGCGGCACAGGGCAGCAGCGCCGAAAGACAGAGGACGGCGGCGAGCAGCGAACGGAAACGGATGGGCATCGAGCGCTCCATGCGCGACGGGCTTCCAGCGGATCCCGTCGGCGGGCCGCTGTGAACCCTCGCGGCACGGCCCATTCAGGCGCCCGCCGGCAGGCCGGCGAAGCCGAGCCGCGCCTCGCACCACGCCGCGGCCGCCAGCAGGACGGCATCGTCGCCTTCGGCCCCCACCAGTTGCAGCCCGAACGGCAGTCCTGCCGGCCCGATGCCGGTCGGCACGGTGATCGCGGGCGTACCGAGCAGCGTCCAGATCGAGCAGAACACCGGGTCGCCGCTGGTGTCTATGCCTTCCGGCGCCTCGCCAGTCGCCGGCGGGGTCAGCACTGCATCGTATGCCGCAACGAAGTGGGCGAAGTCCTCGCGCAGGCGGCCGCGTTCTGCCAGTGCCTCGCGGTAGGCCGCCGCGCCGATCGCCGCGGCCTGGTCGAGGTAGTCGTTCAGCCAGTCGCTGATCAGGCGTCGATGCACAGCCTGCACCGGCGTGAAGTAGTGCACCGCCTCATGGCCCATGATCACCCGATGCACGTCATGTGCCTGCGTGAAGCGGGCGGGCAGTTCCAGCCGCTCGACCTGCGCCCCGGCCGCCGAGAGCAGCGCCTGCACCCGCTCGAATTCGGCCTGCATGGGGGCGGAGGCGCGCGACCACGCAGGCGTGCGGACCGCGACCATGCGCGGCACCGGATCGCCGCGGGCGGCCCAGCGGCCCGCGCAAGGCCCGGCCGAAGCGAGGCCGGCACCCGGTTCGGCCAGCGCCTGCGCGATGCGCGCGACGCCCGCGACCGAGCGTGCATAGCAGCCCGCCTGGTCGAGCGTGGGCGCGTAGCTGAGCACGCCCTGCACCGGGAACACGCCGAAGCCCGGCTTGAAGCCGACGATGCCGCAGAACGCGGCGGGCCGGATCACCGAGCCGTTGGTCTGCGTCGCCAGTGCCGCCGGTACGCAGCCGGCCGCCACCGCCGCCGCGGAACCGCTGGACGACCCCCCAGGCGTGTGGCCGGTGTGCCAAGGGTTGCGCGTCTCGCGCGGATGCATGAACGCGAACTCGGTGGTCACCGTCTTGCCGAACACGTATGCGCCGGCCGCCTTCAGCCGCGCGACCAGTGGTGCATCCGTGGCGGCGATGGCGCCGTCATGGATCGGCGAACCCATGCCGGTGACCAGTCCACCGACATCGATGATGTCCTTCACTCCGAAGGGCACGCCCGCGAGCAAGCTCGATGCCGGCCCTGCCGCCCCGGCTCGAGCCAGGATGGACGGTGCATCGATCGCCTTGAACGCATGGATCATCGGCTCGACCGCCTGCGCCTGCGCGATGCAGGTCCGTGCATGGTCCGTCGCCGACAGCCGGCCGGCCGCCATGGCCTCGACCAGCGACGGAAGCGGCAGCCGCAGCGCCGATGCCGCGGCAGGACCCGGCACCCGTCCCGCCACCGCCGGCCGCGTGGCCATGCTCAACGCCCGCTGAACTTCGCGGGACGCTTCTCGAGGAAGGCGAGCACGCCCTCGGCGTAGTCTTCGGTGTAGCCGAGCTCGCGCTGCCCGTCGGCCTCCTGCTGCAGGGTGTCCTCGAGCGAGGCATCGATGCCGGCCTTGATGGTCGCCGATATGCGCCGATACGACCGGGTCGGGCCTGCGGCCAGGCGCTGCGCGATCGCCAGCGCCTCTTCGGCGAGGGCCGCATCCTCGACCACCTTCCACACCATGCCCCAGGCCTGCGCCTGTTCGGCGCCGATCTTCTCGCCGAGCAGCGCGCAGGCATTCGCACGCGCCGGCCCGATCAGCCGCGGCAGGAAGAAGCTCACGCCGCAATCGGGCATCAGGCCGATGCGGCTGAACGCCAGCACGAAACTCGCGCTCTTCGCGGCGACCACGATGTCGCAGGCGAGCGCGAGGCCGACGCCCATGCCGGCGGCGACGCCGTTGACCGAGCACACGACCGGGATCGGCGAACGGTAGAGCCGGGAGAACAGCGGGTTCTTCGCCTCCAGCGACGCGCCCAGGTCGTGCTTCTGCCCCTCGGGCAGGGGCTTGCGGTCGGTGAGGTCGACGCCGGAACAGAAGCCGCGTCCATTCGCGCCGAGCAGCAGCACGCGCGCGCCGCTGTCCGGCGCGTCGATGCGCGCGAAGGCATCGAACAGTTCGTCCTGCATGCGCACGTTGAACGCGTTCAGCCGGTCGGGGCGGTTCAGCATGATGCGGGCGATGCCCGCGTCGATCGAGAAGGTGATAGTCTGGTAGTCCACTGCATTCACTCCTTGTAGCCGCTGGCGGCGAGCGCATTCCGGGCCGCGTCGTATTCGGACCTGAGCCGTGCCACGACCTCGGCCACCGGCTGCGCGGTGCCGACCTCGTGGTTGCCCCACTGGAGGTGGACGAGGGCGGTGCCGGGCCGGACCGCGGCCAGCAGCTCGTCGGGGTCGAC
>JAJTHE010000045.1 GCA_021298815.1 Betaproteobacteria bacterium
AGCATCTCGCGGCCCTCGCGCTCCTCGCCCTTCTTCATCAGCGCGACGCCCAGGTGGTACTTGTGCAACCCGGCGTTCGGATCGCGTTCGACCGCGCGCCGCAGCACGCGGATCGCCTGGTCGATCTGGCCGTTCTTGAAATGCACCCACCCCAGCGTATCGAGGAACGCGCCGTTGTCCGAGTTCTCGAACCGGTTGGCGATGCTCAGCGCCCGCTTGAAGCTCTCGGGATCGTTGCGATGGTCGACCAGGATCGCAGCCAGGTTGTTGGCGGCGATCAGGTTGTCCGGGCTGCGGCGCAGCACGTCCTCGTAGACCTTGACCGCAGGCTCCCACTCGGCGAACGCCATGTGGAACTCGGCCAGCGCCAGGCGCATGCCGACATTGTCCGGCAGCGCGTTCAGGCCGTCCTGCAGCCACTTGATCGCAGCCGGACGCTGGTTCTGCACCGCGGCCAGCCGCGCCAGGTTGAGGTAGGCCGCCGGTGCGCGCGCGTCGAGCGTGTTGACGCGACGGAAGGTCGCTTCCGCATCGGCGAACGCCTTGCGCTGGATCTGCAGCTCGCCCTGGGCCACCAGCAGCGGCACCGATTCCGGGCGCGCCTTCACCGCGGCGTCGATCCGGGCCACCGCACCTGCCATGTTGCCCTGCGCCAGCAGCGTGTTCACCACCAGCAGCGGCGGTTCCGGCGCATTCGGCGCGAGCTTGCCGGCTTCCTCGAACTCGGCGATCGCACGGTCGAACTGCTTGCGCGCGACATAGAACTGGCCCAGGCGGATCGCCACCTGCGGCTGCTTCGGCGCGATCTGCTTCATCTGCCGGAACGTCTCTTCCGCGCCCGGATCGTTCTTCTGCGCGATCTGGATGCGCGCCTTCAGGTCGCGTGCCTCCAGGCTGTTGGCATTGGCCTTGATCACCTCGTCGACCTGGCGCGTCGCCGCCGTGAAGTCGCCGGCCGAGGCCAGGTATTCGGCATAGACGAAGCGCAGCTGCGGACGGTTCGGGAACATCTCGACCGCGCGGCCGATGGTGTCGCGCGCGAGCTCGGGCTCCTTGTTGATCATGTGCACCCGCGCCAGCGCGCCGACGATCGCCGGCGAATCCGGCTGGTCGCGCAACACCGCGCGCAGGTCGGTGATCGCCGACACCGGATCGCCGCGGTCCACCGCGAACTGGGCGCGCATCAGCAGCGCCTGGTTGTCGCGCGCATTCTCCTTCAGCACTTCCTCGACCAGCTTCTGGGCCTCGTCGCGCTGGCCCGCCGCCAGCTGCATGCCGGCCAGCTCCACCCGGGCACGGATGCCGTTGGGCTGCAGCTTGTCGCGCTCGATCACGCCACGGTAGACCTTGATCGCCTCGTCCGCCTTGCCGTTCGCACGCAGGAAACGCGCGAGCTGGAACTGCAGCTCGTAGGCACGGCCGTCCTCGGCCACCTGCGCGCGCGCTTCCTTCTCGGCCAGATCCATCGAGCGGAAGGTGGAGGTGAATTCCAGCAGCGCCAGCCGGCGCTTCACGTCCTTCCTGTCCGCCGCGATCGACTCGCGCAGCACCGCCTCGGCCTTGTCGAGCTCCTTGCCGCGCGCATGGAAGGCGGCCAGGTTGTTCCGGTGTTCGGTGCGCGCCGGCTCGAGCACGATCACCTCGCGCAACTGCTTCTCGGCCGATTCGCGGTCGTTGGCCCGGGTGGCGATGGCCGCGCGCACGATACGCAGCGCCGTGTTCTTCGGCGTGGTCGCGATCGCCTTCTCGAGCACGGCGATCGCCTGCTCGTTGCTCTGCGTGGCCATGTACAGGCCAGCAAGGAAGTTCGCCGTCTCGACCTGCCCCGGATCCTTGTTCAGGATCGCGGTCGCCTCGGCGATCGCACCCGGGATGTCCTTCTTCGCCGCGAGCACCGCCGCCTTCAGGTTGCGGGTGTCGAGGCTGTCGGGCGCGAGCTTGGTGATCTCGGCCAGCGATTCCTCGGCCTTCGCGATGTCGCCGCCGAGCAGATAGTAGCGGCCGACGCGGGCACGGGCGGCGATGTTGTTCTCGTCGAGCTCGGCTGCACGCATGAAATGCTGGAACGCGCGCCGGAAGTCCTCGCCGCCCTTCTCGATGATCAGGCCCGCCACGAAAATCGCTTCCGAGTTCTTTGGATCAATCTGCATGGCGTTTCGAACTTCCACGCCTGCCGTGTCGAGCTTTCCCTGTTCGAGAAGCCCTCGTCCCTTTTCGATGTGAGACTGAAGGCGCTCTTCCTTGCCCCCGCATCCGCCCACCAGAAGCACGAGTGCGGCTGCGCCCGCCGAAATTCCGATCCTCAACCGTCCGTACATGTTTGACTCCGTAATGCGGTGCTTTGTCTGACGATGGCCGGCTGCGGGATGCTCGCCGGAAACCTTCAACTGCTCGTACTGGCGCTCTTGCCGAACCGCGCGAGAAAATCGTCGTAGGCGAATCCGATGCCCTGTTCGAGCGTGATCCTGGGTGCCCAGCCCGCCGCCAGGATGCGCCCGACATCCATCAGCTTCCTCGGCGTTCCATCCGGCCTCGACCGGTCGTAGACGAGTTGCCCGGAAAACCCGACGACCCTTGCAGTGAGCTCCGCCAGCTCGCGGATGGTCACATCCTCGCCGCAACCTACGTTGACGAACTCGCCGAGTTCCGAGGCGGTGGCGTTTTCCAGCAGGAACACGCAAGCTTCCGCAAGGTCGTCACTGTAGAGGAACTCGCGGCGCGGCTCGCCCGACCCCCATATCTCGACCTGAGGACGGCCGGCCACCTTGGCCTCGTGCATCTTGCGAATGAGCGCCGGTAGCACGTGCGAATTCGGCAGGTCGTAGTTGTCGCCCGGCCCGTACATGTTCGTCGGCATGGCAGCAATGTAGTCCGTGCCGTACTGACTGTTGTAGGCTGAGCATAGCTTGATCCCGGCGATCTTGGCGATCGCGTACGGCTCGTTCGTCGGCTCGAGAAGTCCCGTCAGCAGATGCTCTTCCTTCATCGGCTGAGGCGCAAGTTTCGGATAGATGCAGCTCGACCCGAGGAACAGAAGGCGCCGGACTCCGTTCAGGTAGGCGCTGTGAATGACGTTGTTCTGGATCGCGAGGTTCTCGTAGATGAATTGCGCGCGGTACGTGTTGTTCGCGACGATCCCGCCGACCTTCGCTGCTGCCAGGACGACGACCTCGGGCTTCTCGGCCGCGAAGAAGGCTCGGACCGCCGCCTGGTCCATCAGATCGAGCTCGGCATGCGTCCGGGTCACGAGGTTGGAATAGCCCCGCATCTCCAGCCTGCGCAGGATCGCTGACCCGACGAGCCCGCGATGGCCGGCTACGTAGATCCGATGCTCCGGGGAGAGCAGCTTACTCATTGAACGTGAACGCCTTGTACCCGTGCTTCTTGATCAGTTCGTCCCGCTCGGCGGAACGCAGATCTTCGTGCACCATTTCCTTGACCAGTTCCGCGAAGGTCGTGCGCGGCGTCCAGCCAAGCTTCTCCCTCGCCTTGGTCGCGTCCCCGAGCAGCGTCTCCACCTCGGCCGGTCGGAAGTAGCGCGGATCGACAGCCACGACCTTCCTGCCGGTGGCGTCGACACCAACTTCATCCACGCCACTTCCCTTCCAGCTGATCGACATGCCCAGCTCGTTCGCAGCGATTTCAACGAACTCACGGACGCTGAACTGCACGCCGGTGGCAATGACGAAGTCTTCCGCGCTGGGCTGCTGGAGCATCAGCCACTGCATTTCGACGTAGTCCCGTGCGTGTCCCCAGTCACGCTTGGACTCCATGTTGCCCAGGTAGAGGCAATCCTGCAGCCCCAGCTTGATGCGGGCAAGCGCACGCGTGATCTTCCGGGTGACGAAGGTTTCCCCCCTGATCGGCGACTCGTGGTTGAACAGGATGCCGTTGCAGGCATACATGCCGTAGGACTCGCGATAGTTGACCGTTATCCAGTACGCATACAGCTTCGCCACCGCGTAAGGTGAACGGGGATAGAACGGGGTGGTTTCCTTCTGCGGAATCTCCTGGACAAGGCCATACAGCTCCGAGGTGGAGGCCTGGTAGAAGCGCGTCTTCTTCTCCAGGCCGAGGATACGAATCGCCTCGAGCAGGCGCAGGGCACCGAGGGCGTCCGAGTTCGCCGTGTATTCCGGCTCCTCGAAGGACACCGCAACATGGCTTTGCGCCGCGAGGTTGTAGAGCTCGTCCGGCTGCACCTGCTGCACGATGCGGATCAGGCTCGTGGAGTCGGTGAGGTCGCCGTAATGAAGGATGAACCTCCGGCTGGAAACATGGGGATCTTCATACAGATGGTCGATCCGGTTGGTGTTGAACAAGGACGACCGACGCTTGATGCCATGCACCGTATAGCCCTTCTTGAGCAGGAATTCGGCGAGGTAGGCGCCATCCTGTCCGGTAACGCCTGTAATCAATGCCACCTTGCCGTTGGATGCTGGCGGAGCCATGGTTTCTCCCTGAACGAATGATCGAATTGGGCGAGCTTGCTATTCAAGCATCTGCTTAAGTCGCGCTGCGGAACGCAATGAGGAGGACGCTCAACGCAGCCGCCGCGGACAGGACATGCGGGCCGGAACGGCTCAGACGCATGATGAGTTCACAGCCATAGAACAGGATGACGACCTGTACGAGGAGACTACCGAGGCGGGCAGTCGCATCCTCGCCGGAGCCAAGGATGAAGCCGGCGATCACGACGAACAGAAGCAGCAGAAAATCCATCGTGTTCGGCGCGAACTGGTCGCGGTCCGCTGCAAACTTCGCGGCGACAAGAACCGAAAACCCCAGTGCGGCAAAGAACACCGCCGAGTAAGAAAACATCCCGCTGGAAGCGGCCAGCCAGCCTGCCTGCCCAGACCAGACCAGCATCGGGATCAGCGCATAGACCGCCAGCCGCGCCAGGTATTCGCCCTGCGAGGCGTTGCGCAGCGGGATGTACGCGAGCAGCAGCAGCGCGACCAGCGCCAGCGCCACCTTGGAATCGAGCGTGAGTTCGGTGACCGACAGCGACGCCACCACCATGAAGGCCGGCACCGAAAGGAACACGAACCAGCGCGGCAGCACCGCCACCGCGTCGCTGTCGCGGATCGAATCGAGGATGCCCAGGATCAGCCACTTGCGCCCGGCCACGTCGGCACGCCAGCCGGTGCGCTCGGCAACGATCAGCGCGAAGAACACCAGCGCGCTCAGGGCAAGGTAGAGCCCGATGATCATCAGGTCCGATTCATAGGCCAGGTTCACCGCATTGACCACCATCACCGCCTGCACGGTGTAGATGATCAGCACCGCCTGGTAGTGCTGGAAGCCGATCGCCAGCAACCGGTGGTGGATGTGGTTCTTGCTTGCCTTGAACCAGTTCATGCCGCCATGGATGCGCTGCGCGAACACCGCGATGATGTCCACGATCGGCAGCCCGAGCAGCAGCGCCGGGATCGCCATGCTGAGCGCCGGGTTCACCTTCTGGGTGAGCAGCACCACCATCACGCCCAGCGTGTAGCCGATGAACTGGCTGCCGGCATCGCCCATGAACACCCGCGCCGGATGCGTGTTGAAGCGCAGGAAGCCGAGGATGCCGCCGGCGGCCGCCGCGGCGAAGGCGAGGCACTGCCCGCCGCCGGCCAGGAAACCGAGGTAGGCGATCGCCGCGAAGCTCATCAGCGCCTCGCCGCTCGCCAGGCCGTCCAGGCCGTCGGAATGGTTGATCGCGTTGATCACCCCGACGATGGCGATGACCGTGAACGGCTTGCCGATCCACGGCGACAGCGCGATGTCGAACACCGGCAGCGTGGTGACCCAGAGGTCGCCGAAATGCACGATCGGGATCACCGCGATGAACTGCCCGACGAACTTGACCCAGTGACCCAGTTCCATCGAATCGTCGGCGGCGCCGAACACCAGCAGCACGGCCGCGCCGAACAGGTACCAGGCCACCATCGCGTCGATCGGCACGAACAGCAGCATGGCCACCAGCGTGCCCACCGCAATGCCCAGCCCGCCCACCCGGGGGATCGGCGCGACATGGACTTTGCGCGGGTCGGGGAGGTCGACCATCCCAAGCCGCGGTGCGAGCCGGATCATCAGGGGCGTCAGAGCTATGCTGATGACGAGGGCCGTCATCATGGCGAGCAGGGCGGTCATTTGTAGGTCATCGTCAGCGTATCGGCCAGTGCAGGGAAAACTGCAGCGAAGTCAGTTCGGCAGGTATCCCTGCAAGCGCGGGTTCATGGTGGCCACGAACTGCGTCAGCCGGCGATCGACATCCTCGATCGACTCGCCCGGCTGCATCGGCGCCACGAAGCGCACCAGCCCGCCGTCGGTCCGCTTCCGGGTCATGCCATCGTAGAAGATGAACCACTTGATCGCGAACTCGTTGGTGAGCGTACGGCCGCGCTGGTGGAACCAGTAGTAGACCACCTGCGCCTGCTCGCCCTTCTTGATCACCGCGCGGTTGATCGGCAGCGGGCCGCCGTTCGGACCCATGCCCTCGAGGATCTTCTCGTCGAACTCGGTGATGTTCCAGCCGCCGCCGGGCATGCAGGAGCGTGGGGAGTGGGTCGACACCGTGCCGCGTCCCTGGATGTCGTGCCAGGCGACGTAGAAGTTGATCGAACGGTTGGCCTGGTCGCGGTAGTTCGCATAGATGTAGTCGTCGAGCTTGAGCACGTCGAGCTCGACGCTGGACAGGCGCTCGCGCTGGCCACGGTAGCCCTCGACCGAAAGCGGGAAGTCGAGGAAATCCTTGCGCTCGGGCTTGATCAGCTGGCGCTCCGGCGTGAAGTTGTTGGCCAGCGCGGCCAGGCCGACCAGGGCGACCGCCACCCACAGCGTCTTCGGGACGGCCCGCTCGCGGATCACCGCGCCCGGCGGCACGGGTGCCGGCGGCTCGAGCACGAAGGCATCGCGCAGCGTGCGGCGCGGCTTCGTGAAGCGCAGCAGCAGCCACATCTCGGCCAGCAGCATCGTCATGCAGGCCATGAAGATGATCCAGCCTTCGAAGAAGTGCAGGAAGCCTTCCGCCATCTGGATGCCCCAGATGTTCACCGTAACGCCGATGATGCCGATGCGCAGGCTGTTCATGCCCACGGTGAGCGGGATGGTCGACAGGAAGATGATCGCGCGCTGCCACAGCGGCGCATTGAACAGGTAGGCGGCGATGAAGCCGAGGGTCATCAGCGGGAACAGGTAGCGCAGCCCGCTGCAGGCATCGGCGACCTGCAGCTTGTAGACGCCGAGGTCGATCACGTTGCCGTCGAGGAACACGCTGATGTTGCAGGCGCGGATAACCATCACGCCCAGCTCGGACGACACGAGCTGGAGGATCTCCGAGAGCTGGTTGATCATGAAGAACGGCAGCGGGATCATGAATACCAGGATGCACAGCGGCACCAGGATGACCCTGAACGCCGTCCAGCCGGTCAGCGCGAGCGCCACGCCGAAAAGTGCAAGCAGGAACGCGTACTGCTCTACGACAGTGATGGTGGAGAGATTGGCCAGCAACAACATGAATGCGCCTACGGCGACAGCCGCCGGCCCTAGCCAGGAGCCTTCGAACGGCAGCCGCTCGAGCTTGTCCTTGCGCTGCCAGATCAGGAAGGCGGTGATCGCCGGCACCATGTAGCCGAAGCTGTATTCCTCCAGATCGCCCCAGACACGCACCATCGCATGCAGCCCGGTGTGGAACGCGGCGTAGAGCAGGCCCGCGGCCGCAGCGAACAAAATCCACACCAGCGGGGATTGCCGCCAGACGACGACCCCGCCTGGCGCCGCTGCCGGGGCATCCGACATGGCTTCGGCCAGCGGAAGGCGATTGGGAGGAAGCGTTGCACTCATGTGGGGCCTCTGGGGGCCGGCGAGAGCGCCGGCTGGACGGTACGCGTCGCCCGCAAGTCATGCGTGGCAGCGCAACGAGTGATCTTCCGGGACACTCCCGATTTGCGGCGCAGCCGCCAAGCCGCACGCGCGCAGTCTGCCAACCCAAGATGAAGCCTTGAGTAAGGGTTGGCAGCGGATTTCTTTCGAAATTACAGCAGCAGGCAGAGTGTACGCAGCAGGCACTCACTTCCAAATGGAATATTGCACATGCGGTCACGGACGTTTTTGCCCTCGGCATAGCCGACGATTCCGGAACCGCTCCTCGCCAAGGTGGTCTCGCAGCCGTCACCACGCTTCTTTGATTGTGTCGCGTGGTGTGATGACGTCCATGTGCGCGACCGTGACTCGCCGATCACGGGGTTGCGTGGCCAGATCAAGGGCAAGGCTAAAAGATCGACTCGCCAAGCACGATGAGTTCTCGCGAGACCCACATACAACGGCGATCTCCGGGATGTCGTGCAGCCTGCTCGTGACGCGCATTTACCTGCAGAACCGCCTACTCGGCGGCTGACATCGGCGATGTGCGCATTCCGTCGGCCTGGCCGGAACCTGCGAGCAGCCCACGAAGCCGTGCCGCCGCCCCTTCAATCGTGAATCGTTGCTCGAAGCAGGCCCGCGCGCGCTCGCCGAGGAACCGGCGTTCAGACGCGGAAAGCGCTGTCCAGCGTTCGATCAGCGAGAAGGTCCCGTCGGCCGTGTCGGGCGCGACCAGCCCCCCGCCGTCGGCGTCGATCTCGCGCCAGATGTTCACTTCGGTGGAGATCAGCACCGCCTTGCGGCAAGCCATGGCCTCGACCACGGCGATGCCGAAGTTCTCCTGGTGCGAAGGCAGCACGAAGGCCTCGCAGGCAGACAGCGCCCCCCACTTGAGGTCGCCGGAAACCATGCCCAACCAGTGGATGCGGGACGCAACGCCGAATGCCTTCGCGCGTGCCTCCAGTGCGCCGCGCCAGTGGGTCGCATCCGGACCGGCAATGACGAGCTGCAGTCCGGGGGCGCGCAGCGCCGCACGGCCGAACCCTTCGATCAGCAGGTCGCAACCCTTCTTGGGATCGATGCGGCCCAGAAACAGCAGGAAGCGCTTTCCCTGTAGGTCGGGGAAGGCCTCGTGGAAGGCGTCGACCTGCCCGGCGTGCAGGTTCGGTGGGGAGATACCGTAGCCCACCACTTGCTCGCGGGCCCGGTAGAGCCAGAACGACTCGCGCGCGAGCTGGCGTTCGGTTTCGCTGGTGAACAGCACCCATTCCGCATCGCGCAGCACCCGGTACTCCGACCATGGCCAGACCAGCCATTTCTTCAGGTGCTTGGTCGGATAGCGGCGCTTGAAGTACGGGTCGAGCATGCCGTGGGTAAACACGAAATACTGGAAATGCAGTTCCTGCGACGCGCGCCAGACCGCCTGCGCGTGGTACTGCCAGATGCCGTTCACGATCACCGCATCGAAGCGGTGCACGTTGGCCCGCAACCAGCTGAGCAGTGCAGGCGCGTAGCGGTAATGGGTGTAGCCCGGACCGACCGCGTGCACAGGGAGTTCGCAACTCGATACCCAGTCGGCATCTGGGGCATCGAGCGAACAGACTTCGACCTGATGACCGTTCCGGATATGCGCACGGGCGAACTGCTTGATGCCCTCGATTGGCCCTCCATTGGCCGGATTCACTGAACTGATGACATGGAGGATGCGCATGGTCGCCGGAGGCTGGGATGAGGGCGGGAACGCTTGACCGGAAAGTCAGGGACGGAGAACAGGGCTAGGAAAACTGCATTCCACTGACATTGGATCGTCTTTCATTAAGGCGATCTCAGATGTGAACTTGATCCCGCGCAGACCGTCTACTTTGCCCGCCGAAAGACATATTACGCGGGTACGAAGGGCAAACCTGACTTGTTGCACGCTTTCGAGCGGTATTCTTTCACACTGCCATGGCATTTTGCGTGTCGGGGGTGGGAATCTGTCGACGTCCACGTCGGCCGGTCGCTCGACAAGCCCGGCTGGCTGACCGCCTGACATGCCTCCTCGCCTTCAAATCCGCAAGAAAACGCGTGCATAAGGCATCGCGATGCGCGTTTCTTCATCGGTTGTTCGTCCCCGATGGTGTTAGATTCTGGGGGTCCATCCTCGTTCATGCATCAGCGCTCAGACGCACTGTCGGTCCCGATGAATACCTGCTCCGTCCACGGCCGATCGGTCGAGCCTGTCTCCCGCAGGGAGCGCGCTTGAACCTGCTCCATGTCATCCGGTCGATGGACGCACGGGGCGGCGGGCCGCAGGAAGGCCTGAAGCAGATCGTGCTGGAGATGGACCGCGCGGGCTGGGGGTCCGAGGTGGCATCGCTCGACGCCCCCGACGAACTGTCGACCCTTTCCTTTCCGGCAAGGATCAACGGACTGGGACCGGCACGCGGCGGCTATGGTTATGCACCCGGTGCAGTGCGCTGGCTCCGGGCCAACGCCCCGCGGTTCGACGCAGTCGTGGTGCATGGCCTGTGGCAGTACCACGGCCTGGCGACCTGGCGGGCACTGCAAGCCCTGAATGTCCCGTACTTCGTGTTCCCCCACGGCATGCTCGATCCGTGGTTCCGGCGCACCTACCCGATGAAGCATGCGAAGAAGTGGCTTTACTGGCCGTGGGCAGAGTACCGTGTGCTGCGCGATGCGACGAATGTGCTGTTCACGTGCGAACAGGAAAGTCTTCTCGCTCGAGAGTCATTCTGGCTATACCGGGCAAACGAGGCAGTTGCTGGCTTCGGCATCGAACCCCCGACGACAGATGAGGACTGCGACCGTCAGGCCTTCCTGGATGCATTCCCGTCGCTCAATGGCCGCCGCCTGCTTCTGTACCTGAGCCGCATCCACCCGAAGAAGGGCTGTGACCTGCTCGTGCGCGCCTTCGCTTCGACCGCCGCGGAGCATGACCTGCATCTCGTGATGGCCGGCCCGGAAGACGGCGCGTGGGGCGGCGAGTTGCGTCAGCTGGCCACGACCCTCGGCATTGCGGACCGCATAACCTGGACGGGGATGCTCTCCGGGCAGGTCAAGTGGGGTGCGTATCACGCATCTGAAGCGTTCATCCTGCCGTCGCACCAGGAGAACTTCGGCATCGTGGTCGCCGAGGCGCTGGCCCTCAAGCGGCCGGTGCTGATCTCCGATCAGGTAAACATCTACCAGGAGATAAAGGCCGCATCTGCAGGATTGATCGCCAGGGATACGCTCGAAGGAACGATCCAGCTGATTCGTGGCTGGGTAGCTACCGATGAAAAGGCCCGCGCCGCCATGGCCGATCAAGCGCTAGACTGCTTCGTTCGACACTTCCATATTCGTGCTTCGGCATCCAGGCTTCGCACGATTGTCGAGGCAGGGCTCGCGCGCGCCGGATCGGCGACTCTCGCAGCCTGAATTGCGCCCGATTGCCATTTCCCGACGCCATCTTCTGGGCGAGCGTTACTCTATTGAATGCTGAGAATGACCTCGAAGATCTCGATCATCACCATCTCGTTCAACCAGGCCCCTTTCCTTGAACGCGCAATACGCTCGGTGACGGAACAGGGCTATGGAGGGCTCGAATACATCGTTGTCGATCCCGGATCAACCGATGGAAGCCGGGACATCATCGAGCGCAACCGTGCACGCATAAGCGCTTGCCACCTGGAACCGGACAAGGGCCCAGCAGACGGCCTGAACAAGGGCTTTGCGCTCAGTTCCGGCGAAATCCTCGGCTATGTCAATGCGGACGATGCGTTGTTGCCGGGGTCGCTTGCCTACGTAGCCGATTATTTCGAAAGCAATCCGGATGTCGACGTCCTGGCTGGCGGCATCCGCATCACGGACGCAAAAGATCGTCCTTCCATTCGTGGCCGTGCTGCGGATCTGTTCGACCTGCGCGCGTATGCCGCCGGGGTCTGCACCGTAACTCAACAAGGGACTTTTTTCCGCCGGCGGGCATATGAGGCAGCCGGTGGATTCAACGAAAAGAACCGCGTCTGCTGGGACGGCGAGTTGCTGGTGGATATGGCGCTTAAGGGCATGAGGTTCGCCCGCACGGACCGCACGCTGGCAGACTTTCGTCTGTACGGCGCAAACATTACCGGGTCGCAGGGCTACCTCGACAAGCTCAGCCGCGAGCGTGACAGGATCAGCGAGAAGATCCAGTCACATGGCGTGCCACTCGCCTCCGGCATTCCGTTGAAGTTATGGCGGCTGGCCTACAAATTCAATGTCATGCGGCACATCAGGTACCTGCGCACGCGCTAGGGAAGGTCTGAACAAGTCATCCGAAATGTGATTTCATCGAAACATCAGCGGACGATGGGGCGGACCGATGAGTCAGATGAGTTTCAGCGATGCGGAGCAGGCAGGCAAGCGCAAGAAGACGCGCCGCGAGCTGTTCC
>JAJTHE010000159.1 GCA_021298815.1 Betaproteobacteria bacterium
GACCCCGACCCCGACCCCCGTACCCCGACCCCGACCCCCGTACCCGGAGCCCCCTCGATGACCGCGCCCGAGATCGACCTGCGCAGCGACACCGTCACCCGTCCGACGCCCGAAATGCTGGCCGCGATGGCCCATGCCAGCCTGGGCGACGACTCGCGCGATGGCGATCCGACGGTCGAGCGGCTGGAGGACCTTGCTGCGCAGCGTTGCGGCAAGGAGGCCGGCCTGTTCCTGCCCTCCGGCACTATGGCCAACCTGGTCGCGATCCTCGCCCACACCGGCCGCGCCGGCGAGGTGCTGATGGAGGCGAACTCGCACACCCTCACCTCCGAGCTCGGCGGCATCGGTGCGCTGGCTGGACTGTTCACGCGTCCGCTGCCGGGCCATCGCGGCGCGCCGGACTTCGACGCGCTGCGTGCTGCAGTCCGGCGCCCGGGCATCGGCCGCAACAAGGTGGGCTCGGCCCTGATCCAGCTCGAGACGTCGCACAACCATGCCGGCGGCGCGGTGCTCCCGCTTTCGCTGATGGCGGCGGTGCGCGGGCTGTCGCTGCAGCATGGCGTACCGGTCCATGTCGACGGCGCCCGACTGTTCAATGCTGCAACGGCGCTGGGTGTCGGCGTCGACGTGATCGCGCAGCATGCCGACTCGGTGAACTTCTGCATCTCCAAGGGATTGTCCGCGCCGATCGGCTCGCTGCTCTGTGGCAGCGCGGAATTCATCGAGAATGCAAGGGGTTACCGCCGGATGGTCGGCGGCAACCTGCGCCAGGCGGGGCCGCTCGCGGCCGCCGGCATCCTCGCGATCGAGAAGATGTCGACGCGGCTGGGCGAGGACCACGCCACCGCACGCCAGCTGGCGGCCGGCCTCGCCGAACTCGATCCCGGCCTGGTCGACCCTGCAGCAATCGAGACCAACATCGTCCGCATCGACGTGTCGAAGAGCCCGCTGGACGCAGGAACCTGGGAGCGGAAACTCGGTGCCGTCGGCATCCGGGTCGGCGCCTATGGTGCGGAACGGCAGCTCCGGCTGGTAACGCACCGGCATGTCGATGCTGCAGCAATCGACCGTGTGCTCGAGGAAGTCCGGCGGATGCTGCGCACCTGAACTGCAGCATCCGCCTGCAGTCAGGCGCAAGAGTCAGGCGGACGGGAGCGGCGAGACCGATGCCGGGAACGCAGCGAGCAGCGCCGCGTCGGCGGTGAACAGACGCGTCTGGAGACGGTTCGCCAGCGCGACGAACTCGCAGTCGTGCGCGGAGCAGCGGCTGCGATCCACCAGCTCGAGCACGTCGCGGGAATCGACGTCGAACTCCGCCCCGGCCATCAGGCCTTCGGCTTCCTCGATCGTCGACCTCGCCTGCTCGAGGCTCAGCGCGCCTCGCCGCATGAATCCGGCCAGCACGTTCCGGAACTCGCTTCGCCAGAGCACCGGTGCCGCCCATTCGGGATGCTGCAGCAGCAGGGCCTCGGCGTTGCCGGAGCGAGGCCCTGGCAGGAACAGGTAGGCCAGCACGTTGGTGTCGACGACGATCATGGCCGCTCGGCGCGCTTCAGCCGGTCGATCTCGTCCGGGTCGAAGACCGTCGGTGCCAGCGACGACCGCAGCAACCGGGCGCGGGAGCGCCTTTCCTCCACCGAAAGCCGTCCGGCCAGCAGGCAAGCCTCGAGGCAGACGATGGCTTCGCTGTTCATGCTGCGTCGATGCAGCAGGGCAGACGCCTTCAGCCGTTCGTACACCATATCGGGGATGTTCTTGAGCGTCATGGTTACCGGCATGCGATTGACCTCCTGTCTGGAACCATTATGGTTGCAGACAGGAGGGGCGGTCAATGCAAGGATCCCTCCCGGCGCCTGCAGAGTCACGGGCGGAAATCGACGCCTGCGACCGGAATCGTCCCCCTACAGGATCCGCCCGAACCAGACCATCGACAGCCCCGCAGCAATCGCCATCGATAGCGCCCCGATCGCCACGAACAGTGCCGTGACCTCGGTCAGCGTCTGCCTGTCGAACGTGAGCGTGCGCGACAGGCCGCGGTAGATCTCGCTCAGCTCCTTCGCGTTTGCTGCGCGGAAATACTCGCCTTCGGTCGCTGCAGCAATCTTCTTCAGCGCCGCCTCGTCCAGCCGCACCCGCATCGACCAGCCCTCGGCGGTCAGCGTGATGCCCTCCGGCGTGCCCATGCCGACGGTGTAGATCCGCACGCCCCGTTCCGCCGCCAGCTGCACCACCTTCATCACGTCCGGCCCGGTGTTGCTCTGCCCGTCCGACAGCAGCACGATCGCCGCCTGGCCGTTGGCGCCCGGCTCCACCGGCTCGAACGGCGGGGCTTCCGCCTTCTTCTGCCACCACAGCGCCTTGCCGGGCACGGCGTCGCCGGGGCGGGGCCCGTTGATGATCTCGTCGGCATTGATGCCGGTGTGCGGCATCAGCGTGACCAGCGAGATCAGCAGCCCGCTGCCGATCGCGGTGCCGCGCTGCAGCTGGATCCGGTCGAGCGCCTGGATCAGTTCCTCGCGGTTGCGGGTCGGTGCCTGGGTCAGCGCGGCGGTGCCGGCGACCGCGACGATACCGATCCGCACATGCTCGGGCTGGTCGGCGATGAACGCCTTTGCTGCATCCTGTGCTGCAGCAATCCGGTTCGGCTTGAGGTCGGTGGCGCGCATGCTCCCGGACACGTCCATCGCCAGGATCACCGTCTCCATCCGGGTCGGCAGCGGCACGATCGCCTGCGGGCGGGCGATCGCCAGCACCAGCGCCGTCAGTGCCGCGATCCAGAACAGGCGCGGAATGCGCTCGCGCCAGCGGCCCGGCGCAACCCCGACGCCTGCAGCATCGACCGGTTCGAGCATCGCATACGCCGATGCCGAGGCGCGCCGGCGGCCGTCGAACCAGGTGTGCAGGCCCGCGAGCAGCGGCACCAGCAGCAGCAGCCAGAGCATCCGCGGCCACTGGAAGGTCAGCCAGGCTCCGGTACCTGCACCGGACAGCCAGGCGGGGAGCAGCGACGAGAGATCGGGCATGCGCGGACGCGGGACCGGTCAGGCCGAGGCAGCGGCCGTCGGCGCGCCGGCGCGGGCCGCCTTCGCCCGCTGCATCACCCGGTTCGCGACGCTGCCGGCCGAAAGCTGGCTACGCCGCTTGCGCGCATCGACGAAGCGCAGCAGCGCCTCGTCGATCGGTTCGCCGGTCGCCAGCTCCAGGCAGTCGATGCCGAGCCGGGACAGGGTCTCGCGCAGCACCGCCTCGCGCGCCTCGGCCACCTGCGCGAAGCGGCGGCGGAACGCCTTGTCATGGGTGTCGACGAACATCTGCTCGCCGCTTTCCGCATCCTGCATCACCACCAGCCCGAGGTCGGGCAGCGCCATCTCGAGCGGATCGAACAGCCGCACCGCCACCACCTCGTGGCGCCGCGCCAGCAGGTCCAGCGCGTTCGCCCATTCGCCCTCGCTGATGAAATCCGACACCAGGAACACCACCGAGCGTCGACGGATGCCCTGCTGCGCATGGCGGATCAGCTGCGCCAGGTCGGTGTGCATGCCTGCCACGGGTGGCGGCGGCGCGGTCGACAGCAGCCGGTCGAGCAGGTGCAGCACATGGCGCCGGCCACTGCGCGCCGGCAGCACCGAGGTCGTCTCCCCGGCTGCGGAGGCGCCGCCGTAGATCATCCCGCCCACCCGATTGCCATAACGCGCCAGCAGCCGCGCCAGGGTGCCAGTGAACTCTGCTGAAAGCAGGCGCTTACGTACACCTGTCGAACCGAAATCGATCGACCCCGTCATGTCGAGCAGGAACCAGGCATCGACCTGCCGGTCTTCCTGGAACTCCCGCACATGCGGCACCTGCAACCGGGCCGTCACATTCCAGTCTATATGGCGCACATCGTCCTGCGGGTGGTACTCCCGCAGGTCCGCCAGATCCAGCCCGAACCCCCGGAACAGCGTCCGGTAGTCCCCCTGCAACAGCCCGTCCAGCCGCCGCAGCACCGTCCACTCCAGCCGCCGCAGCAACGCCTCTGGCGACGATCGCGAAGAATCCGGGTCAGAGACGATTTTCCGCGCCGTGGCGGCAGAATCCAGGCCAGAATCCGGGCCAGACACCGATTTCGCCAGACGCGCAGACGGCCCCGGAAATCCGTCTCTGACCCGGATTTCCGGACGTCGGGCTTCGGCGGGGTCAGGCTTCCGTCGGAGCCAGCTGAACATGGGTGGCCAGGGGTTTGTCGGGCGCGGGGATCGCCTGCAGGATCTTCATCACCAGGTCGTCGGCGGTGATGCCGTCGGACAGGGCTTCGTAGGACAGCGTCACGCGATGCCGGAGGACGTCGGGTACGAGGTCGACAACGTCCTCGGGCAACACGTAGTCGCGGCCTCGCATGAAAGCAAGTGCTCGCCCCCCTTCGATCAGGTTGATCGTCGCCCGCGGACTGGCGCCGAACGTGATGTAGCGCGCGATGTCCGGCAGGCCGTACCGATCGGGATGCCGCGTGGCGGCAACCAGCTTGACCACGTACGAGATGATCCCCGGGTCGACATACAGCTTTCGGCACCGGGCCTGCAGCGCCATCAGCTGCTCGGTCGATGCCACCGCGCCCACCGCCACCGCCGGGCCGGTCACCCGCTGGGCGATCACGAACTCTTCCTCTTCCGACGGGTAGTCGACCAGCACCTTCATCATGAAGCGGTCGACCTGCGCCTCCGGCAGCGGGTAGGTGCCCTCGGTCTCGATCGGATTCTGGGTCGCCATCACCAGGAACGGCTGCGGCACCTTGTGCGACTCGCCGGCGATGGTCACCTGCCGCTCCTGCATCACTTCCAGCAGCGCGCTCTGCACCTTCGCCGGCGCGCGGTTGATCTCATCCGCCAGCAGCAGGTTGCAGAACACCGGCCCAAGCACCGTGCTGAACTCACCCGACTTCTGGTTGTACATCCGCGTCCCGACCAGGTCCGCCGGCAGCAGGTCGGGCGTGAACTGGATGCGCTTGAACGACCCGCGCACCGCCTTCGCCAGCGTGTTCACGGTCAGTGTCTTGGCCAGCCCGGGCACGCCCTCGACCAGCAGGTGGCCCTGCGCGAGGATCGCCACCAGCACCCGCTCGAGGAAATGGTCCTGTCCGACAACCACCCGCTTCACCTCGAACAGCACCCGCTCCATCAGCGCCGCTGTATCGTCGCCGCGGCCGAAGACGAAGCCCCCATCCGTTACCGGATCTGTCCCCGCTACCGCCTCATCCATGCGTTCCACCTTCCCCGTTCGACCGGTGCACCCTCAGAACGGCGGGATGCCGACCGCCCCGCCTGCCGCCTCGATCGTCGTCGCGAATCCGATGCCGATGAACGTCCCGGCCCGGTTCGGACTGAGGATCGCTGTCACGATCCCGACCACTTCGCCATCCATCGTCACCAGTGGCCCACCCGAGTTCCCCGGGTTCGCAGCCGCGTCGAACTGGATCAGCCGCGTAAGTACGCGCTTACCCTGCGCAGTGAATTCACGATTCAGCCCGGACACAACGCCCGCCGAGACGGACGGTCCGATGCCGAACGGGAAGCCGACCGCCACCACCTCGTCGCCCGGACGCAGGTTGGCCGAGGAGCCGAGGGTCGCCGCCGGCAGGTCGTCCGGGATCTTCTTCGCCTTCAGCACCGCCAGGTCGTTCTCCGGCCAGGCCTTGACCAGCACCGCCTCGGATTCCGAGCCGTCATGGAAGATCACCGTGATCCGCTTCGCACCCGCGACCACATGCAGGTTGGTCAGGATCACGCCGTCGTCGACGATCACCACGCCCGTCCCGGTGCTGCGCCCGCCAGCCCCGGGGGACAGGTCGCCCGGCATGTCGCCGTCGATGCTGCCGTTCGCCGGACCGCGCGCCGACTTCGACGGCGGCTTGCGCGCCGAGTCCTGGCCGGCGCCCGGCAGCGCCTTCTCGGTGCCGTCGTTCAGTTCGCCCGGCAGCTTGCGCGGCGCCGTCCCGCCCTTCGACGCCTCGCCCGAGGCCGCCCCGGCCGGCGCCTCGTCGGGATGCCCATGTACCCGGACCACCGACTGCCGGACCGCTTCGGCCGCCTTCGCCGCGCGCGAGGGGATCGGCTTCGTGTCGAGCGAGTGCAGCACCGCCCGGTCGATGTCTTCCTGGGTCAATACCTGTGCCGGCGCCTGCATCGCATCGCGCGCGACCATCACCGCCAGTGCGATCAGCACGCCACCGAGCACCAGCGCGGTGCGCTCGTACCGCGCGAACAGGCCGCCGATGCGCGCGCGCAGGCCACGCTGCCCGACCGGAACAGGGGTGGCCGGTGGTGCAGCACGCGACGGCCCGGAAGACACGTCGGCCGATGCCCGACCTGACCGCGCGGACAGGCTGGCGGCCCCGGCCTGCACTTCCCCCTTCCCGGCGTTGCCACGGGAACGGTCAGCGCTGCTGTATAGGCCGGTACGTCGCATTCAGGCGCGTCCAGTGAGTCCTGCGAAAAAAGACGTTATCACGCCAGCCACCCGGCGCACTACCACCGCACCGCGTCCAGACCGGAGCCGCGCGACACGATCCCGTGCCGGTCCCGAGGGCGAGCGACCGCGCCGCCCATCTTCCGGAGCGCGCATCACTGGTGCTATAAGCGAGGGGTGTAGCAGCCATGCGCTCCGTTTGGAAATAGTCTGTCTCGCGTGGAGCATCGATGCGATTCCTCTGGCCCGACCTGCTCTGGTTGATGCTGCTGGTGCCCGTCCTGGCCGGCGCCTACATATATGCACTGCGCCGCCGCCGGCGCAGCGCCGTGCGCTATGCCAGCCTGTCGCTGGTGCGCGGCGCACTCGGCCCGGGCCAGAAGGTGCGCCGCCACCTGCCCCCGGCCCTGCTGCTCGCCGGGCTGGCGCTCGCCCTTTTCGCGGTCGCCCGCCCGATGGCGACGATCACGCTGCCGTCCGAATACACCACGCTGGTGCTCGCGATCGACGTCTCGCGCAGCATGCGTGCAGCCGATGTCGCGCCCGACCGGATCACCGCCGCGCAGGAAGCGGCGAAGGCCTTCATCGAGAGCCTGCCGCGCAACGTGCGCCTGGGCATCGCGACCTTCGCCGGCACCGCCGCCGTGGTGCAGGTGCCGACCGACAACCGGGAAGACATGGTCGCCGCGATCGACCGCTTCGAGCTGCAGCGCGGCACCGCCACCGGCAGCGGCCTGCTGGTCGCGCTGTCGATCCTGTTCCCGGACGACGGCATCGACCTCGAGTCGGCCGTGTTCGGGTCCGGCTTCTCGCGCAACAACCGCCAGGGCGGCGAAGGCACCAGCGCCAGCGGCGGCGTGTCCATCGACCGGAAGCCCGCCGGGGAACCGAAGGCACCGAAGCGCGCGATGCCTGTGGGCTCGTACAAGAGCGGCGCGATCATCCTGATGTCCGACGGCCGCCGCACCACCGGTCCCGACCCGGTCGAAGCCGCGAAGATGGCGGCCGAACGCGGCGTGAAGGTGCACACCGTCGCCTTCGGCAGCAAGGACGGTGCACCGATCTCGGTCGGTGGCTGGTCGTTCTATGCGATGGTCGACGAAGAGGCGCTGAAGCAGGTCGCGAAGGTCACCGGCGGCCAGTTCTTCCAGGCCTCCAGCGGCGACGAACTGAAGAAGATCTACGAGAACCTCGGCACCGAGTTCGCGCTCGAGCGGCGCGACACCGAAGTCGGCGCGCTGTTCGCCGCGGTCGCGCTGCTGCTGCTGGTGCTGTCGGGTGTGCTGTCGGTGCTCTGGTTCCATCGGCCGATGCCGCGCGCGGCGAGCGTCGCGACCACGCCGGCGCCGGCGGCGTAGTGAACGAACTGGCCGAGCAGCGCCGCACCGATCCACCCGTGCGAAGCGACGGCGACCCTCGGCTGGTCGGCCTCGCCGGCCTCGGCCTGATCGGCACCTCCCTGGCGCGGCGGCTGCTCGCCGCAGGCTTCAGGGTCTGCGGCTACGACATCCGGACGGACCGCCGCGCGGTGCTGGAAGAGATCGGCGGCGAGCCGGTCGAGGACCTGCAGGTCCTCGGGCGACGCTGCGATGCGATCGTGATCGCCGTGCTGAGCACCGACCAGGTCGAGGCAGTCATGGACGCGGCGCAGCCCGGGCCGGGCAGCCTGGTGATCTGCACCAGCACATGCGATCCCGATCGCATCGAGGCCCTGGCCAGGCGCGTCGCGCCCGCGGGCGTGCGATTCGTCGAGATGCCCCTGTCGGGCAACAGCGACCAGATCGCGCGCGGCAACGGTGTCGGGCTGATCGGTGGCGAGGCCGGGGACGTGGCCGCGGCCGAGGCGCTGATCGCCGCGATGTGTTCGCGGTACTTCCACCTGGGTGCGGCCGGCGCCGGCGGGCGGGCCAAGCTCGCGGTGAACCTGATCGGCGGGCTGAACCGCGCGGTGCTTGCCGAAGGCCTGGCGTTCGCCGAGTCGATGGGCCTCGAACTGGTGCCGCTGCTCGAGGTGCTGAAGGCATCTGCCGCCTACTCCCGGACCATGGACAACCGTGGCCTCAAGATGGCGAACAGCGACTTCACGCCGCATGCCAAGGTCGCCCAGTCGCGCAAGGACTTCGCGCTGATGCACGAGGCGGCACGGCGCTGCGGGCAGGAGTTGCCGCTGGCGAGCGTCTATCTCGAGCTGATCGAGGGGTGCCTTGCCCATGGCGAGGGCGAACTGGACAATTCGGCGGTCATCAGTGAACTGAGACGGCGCCGTCGCAACGATTGAGTGTCGGACAGCAAAGCCGCCAGGACCACAGGCGACACCGGCCAGTGGCCAGGAGCGGCACGGGTTGGCAGACGCAGGAGGAGCAGGATGTGCAAGAACATTGACGCGCGTATCGCGCTCGTTGCATTGACGATGCTGGCTGGCGTCGCCGATGCGCAGGTCGACGCCTTTCCCGCGAAGCCGATCCGCCTCGTGATCCCGTTCCCGCCCGGGGGAAACGTCGATGTCCTTGGCCGGGTGATCGGGCGACAGATGGAAGAGCAGCTGGGCGTGCCGGTCCTGATCGACAACCGGGGTGGCGCCAACGGCATCAACGGAACCGACCTGGTCGCCAAGTCGCAACCCAACGGCTACACCATCCTGAGCACGCCGTTCACCTTCGCCGTCAACCACAGCCTTTACAGGAAGCTGCCCTACGACACCCTGAAGGACTTCGCACCGATCACCAACCACATCGTCGGCGCCGGCTACCTCATGGTCATCAACGCGTCGCTGCCGGTGAAGTCGGTGCAGGACCTGATCGCCCATGCCAGGACGCGTACCGACCCGTTGCGCTTCAGTTCCGCGGGCGTCGGCAACGGACAGCACCTCGCGGCCGAGCTTTTCGCGCTGCGTGCCGGCATCCGCATGCTGCACGTGCCCTACAAGGGCGGCGGCCCGGCGCTCGCGGCGGTGGTCAGTGGCGAGACGCACGTGCAGTTTCCGTCCGCCGCGCCCGCCGCACCCTTCATACACGCCGGCAAGATACGGGCGCTCGGGTTCACCGGCGCTGCACGGGTGGCCTCCCTGCCCGATGTGCCGACCATCGCCGAGGCTGGCCTCGCAGGCTTCGAATTCGACGCGGGATGGCACGGCTGGCTGGCCCCGGCCGGCACGCCGAAGGCGATCATCGACCGTCTGTTCACGGAACTGCGCAAGGCGGTGTCCACGCCCAAGCTGCGCGACTACCTCGTCGGTGCCGGCTACGATCCGCGCGCGGAGAGTCCAGCCGCGTTCCGCAAGATCATCGAGCGCGACATCGAGCGATACGCGGAGATCCTGCGCGCGGCGAAGGTGGAGCCGCAGTGAGCAGCCCGCGATGAAAGTGACCATCGGGCGGATCGAACCGATCGCGTTGCGGCTGCCGCTCGCACAGCCCCTGAAGCGCGCGACCGGCACCACCACGACCGCCGACAACCTGCTGGTGCGCATCGAGGCCGGCGCAGTGGTCGGTTGGGGCGAGGCCGCGGCTGCGCCGGCGATGACCGGCGAACTGCTGCCCGGGATGGTGGACGCCGTGCGTTTCTTGGCGCCGCTCCTCGAGGGCCGGTCGCTCGACGACATCGAGGGTGCCGTTGCCTGCATGTCGCAGGCGCTGTACGGCAATCCGGGCGTCCGGGCAGCGATCGAAACGGCGTTGTACGACGCGCTGGGAAAAGTGACGGCCCAGCCCGCCCACGCCCTGCTCGGCGGCGGCCGCCGGGACAGCATCCCGGTGCTGCGCTACATCGCCTCCGGCGACACCGATACCGACATCGCCGATGCCGCGAGGCTGCGGGCCGAGGGCTGCGTGGCGTTCAAGCTGAAGGTCGGCGCACGGAACCTGCGCGAGGACATCGAGCGTACGCGCGCCGTGTGCGCCGTGCTGGGCAAGTCGCGCGCTGCCACGGAGCCCGGCAGGCCCGCAGCCGGTGGTGCAGGGTCTGGCGTACTGGTCTGCGCGGACGCCAACCAGGGCTGGTCCGAAGCGGATGCGGTGGAGTACGTGCGCGCGATCAGCGCCACCAGCGCGCTCGATTTCCTCGAACAGCCGGTGCATGGCGAGGACCTTGCCGCCATGGCTCGGGTCGCTGCCGCCAGCCCGATCGCGATCGGCTGCGACGAAGGCCTGCGCAGCGCGCGCGACCTGCGCGACCACCAGACGATCGGTGCAGCGGCCGGGGCCAGCCTGAAGCTCGGCAAGCTCGGCGGACTGCTGGCCGCCCAGCGGATGGCGCTGCTGTGCGACAGCCTCGGGATGAAGGTGAACCTCGCGTGCAAGATCGCGGAGGCCGGCGTGGGCACCGCGGCACTGCTTCACCTTGCCGCGGCGATCCCGTCGCTGCAATGGGGCGTGGCGCTGACCAGCACCTACCTGAGGGACGACATCCTCGTACGGCCGCTGCAATATGCGAACGGGCATGTGCAGGTGCCCCGCGGTCCCGGGCTTGGTGTCGAGGTGGACGAGGACAGGGTACGGGCGTTCGCCGCCTGATCGCTGTTCCGCCAGAAGCCGTGCTGCGGCGGCTCCACGGCCGACGGTGCGGACGTGGAGCACCGGTTCCAGCGCCTTCAGTCAGGCTTGATGTTGGCCTCGCGCCCGATGCGGCGATACAGTTCGATGTCCTCGCGCATGAACGTCGCGAAGGCTGCAGGTGTCTCGAAATGTACCGCGATGCCCTGCGATGCGAGTTTCGCCTTGGCATCGTCGCGGGTGGACATCTTCTGCAGCGCGTTACCGAGCGTCACCAGCACCATCTTCGGCGTGCGCTGAGGCGCCACTACGCCATACCACTGCGTCATCTCGAGCCCGGGCATGCCCGCTTCCGCGGTGGTCGGCATGTGCGGCGCGAGCGGGTGGCGCTGCTTCGCCGCCATCGCCAGGCCGCGCATCCGGCCCGATCGCATGTGCGGATCGGCGTTGATCATGTTGAGGACCATCATGTGGACCTCGCCCGCGACCAGCGCGGCCACGGCGCCGCCGCCGCTCTTGTACGGCACGTGGATCACCTTGGTGCCTGCCAGCGAATTGAACAGCTCGCCGCCGAAATGCGTGGTGCCTGCAGTGCCGCCGGAGCCGAAGTTGAACTTGCCCGGGTTCGCCTTCGTCAGTGCGACGAGTTCCATCAGCGTCTTGACGGGTACCGACGGATGCACGACCACCGCGTTGTCGACCAGGCCCACGCGGCTGATCGGGATGAAGTCCTTCAGCAGGTCGTACGGCACCCTGTCGCGCAGTGCGGTGGAAATCGTGTGGTTGTTCCCGAGCATGCCGATCGTGTAACCGTCGGGCGTCGCACGAGCGATGATGTCCCCCCCGATCATGCCGCTCGCCCCTGCGCGGTTGTCGACCACGAGCTGCTGGCCGAGATCCTCGCCGAGGTACTGGGACACCACCCGCGCGACCGGATCGTAGGATCCCCCCACGGCGAAGGGCACGATCAGCCGGATCGGCCGGTCAGGGTATTTCTGCGCCGCCACAGGCACCGCCGCCACCACGCTGCCGGAAAGCAGCAAGCCGGCCGCCAGCCGGATCGTCGGACTTTCGAACATGGGCTCCTCCCGTGCAGATGCACCATTGCGGGAGGTCACTGCCCGGCAGGCCGGGCGCGACCTTTCTCCGAGGATGATCTTGCACGCGGCCCGGGACAGGGTCAAGCGCCGAGCTTGAGGAGCCTTCCGGCCGTGCCGCGCAGGATCATCGCGCGGTCACCGTCGTCCAGGCCCGGTACCTCCATCAGCGACTCGATCGGCTTCTCCAGTCCCATCTTGAAGCAGTAGTCGCTGCCGACCATCACCCGGTCGGTGCCTACCGTATCGAACAGGAAGCGCAGCACGGCGGGCGAGTGGCCGATCGTGTCGTAGTGGAACCGCCGCAGGTAGGTGCTTGGCGGGTTGGGCAGGTGCAGGCAGGCGGCGTGGTAACCGTGTCCACGGTCCATCCGCGGTGCGATCAGCGGCAGCGCCCCGCCGGCATGCGGCAGGCAGACCTCGAGTTCCGGAAAGGTGTCGAGCACACCGCCGAAGATCAGGTGCCCGGCGGCCAGCGCATTCTCGAAGGGATTGCCGAGGAGGTTGCGGAAGAAGTAGGGCGCGAGGCGATCGAACCCGACCTGCCGGACCGGGTGCAGGAACAGCGGCAACCCGAGCGCCTGGATGCGCTCGTACACCGGGAACAGGCTGCGGTCCGACAGCTCCTGCCGACCGGTGTTGGTGCCGAAGTAGACGCCGCGGATGCCCGGCAACGCGGCTGCGCGCTGCAGTTCCTCGATCGCACGCTCGGGATGGTTCAACGGCAGTGTTGCCAGGCCTATCAGCCGCCCGGGGTGTGCGAGGTGCGCGGCGCTCGCGGCGTCGTTGAAGGCACGGGCGAGGGCGGTCGCGAAGTCCGCGTCGTCGAAGTAGGCCATCGGCTGGGTGAGCGACAGCGCCTGCCACTGGACGCCCTGCCGGTCCATCGCCGCCAGCCGCAGCGAGAGGTCGGTGAACTCCGGCGTGATCGGGCCGGACGGGATGTCTCCGGGCACGTGGATGAGCGGACCGGGGACGCCGGGTTCATAACGCGCACCGTGGCGCAGGCCGTCGTCGATGAACAGCCGTACATAGGCCTCGGGATAGTAGTGGGCGTGGATGTCGACGGTGCCAGAGGTGTCCATTGCATCTCCGTTGCGAGGGTTGTCGCGGTAGGAGACCGCAAGGGGCGGCCGTCGTCAATCGTGCACGGGCAACACAC
>JAJTHE010000042.1 GCA_021298815.1 Betaproteobacteria bacterium
AGGCGCCGATGCCGGGCTTCATCATCTTCGACAGCGGCCCCTGCTCGGTGTGCTCGGGCGCGATCTTCAGGTAGCCGCCGACATGGTGCTGCACCAGTTCCTTCACGTACTCGGGCGACTGCACCGCGAGGTCGTAGCGCAGGCCCGACCCGATCAGGATCTTCTTGATGCCCTTGAGCGCGCGCGCTCGCCGGTACATGCGGATCAGCGCCGAGTGGTCGGTGTTCAGGTTCGGGCAGATGCCCGGGTACACGCAACTGGGCTTGCGGCAGGCCGATTCGATCTCGGGGCTGCGGCAGCCGATGCGGTACATGTTCGCGGTGGGGCCGCCGAGGTCGGAGATGACGCCGGTGAACGCGGGTACCCGGTCGCGGATGTCCTCGATCTCGCGGATCACCGAGTCCTCGCTGCGGCTCTGGATGATCCGCCCCTCGTGCTCGGTGATCGAGCAGAAGGTGCAGCCGCCGAAGCAGCCACGCATGATGTTCACCGAGAAGCGGATCATCTCCCAGGCGGGGATCTTCGTGCCGTGGTCGTGGCTGCCGTTCTCGTCCGCGTACGACGGATGCGGGCTGCGCGCATAGGGCAGGTCGAACACATGGTCCATCTCGGCGGTGGTCAGCGGGATAGGCGGCTCGGTCACCCAGACATCGCGGTCGCCATGCGCCTGCACCAGCGCGCGTGCGTTGCCGGGGTTGGTCTCCAGGTGCAGCACCCGGTTCGCATGGGCATAGAGCACCGGGTCTGACTTCACCTGCTCGTACGAGGGAAGGCGGATCACGGTCCGCTCGCGCGGCGGAAGCTTGCGCCGGGAGACCAGCGCCGGGTTGGGCACGAAGTTGAGCGGGCTGACCCCGCCGGCCAGTGCGCCGTTCGCGGATGCGGTGCCAACCGGGGCGGGCGTCCCGGCCGCAGGCGGGGCATCCTCCCGGGTGCAGGTCGCGCCCTGTGCCTGTGCCTGCTCGGCGATGGTCATGTACGGGTTGATGTGGTCTTCCACACGGCCCGGCTGGTCGACCTGGGTCGAATCGATCTCGAACCAGCCCTCGGGCGCGCCGCGGCGGATGAAGGCGGTGCCGCGCACGTCGGTGATCTGCGCCACCGGCTCCTTCGCCGCCAGCCGGTGCGAGATCTCGACGATCGCGCGCTCGGCATTGCCGTAGAGCAGCAGGTCGCACTTGGCGTCCACCAGGATGGAGCGGCGCACCTTGTCCTGCCAGTAGTCGTAGTGCGCGATGCGGCGCAGGCTGCCCTCGATGCCGCCGACGATGATCGGCACGTCCTTGTAGGCTTCGCGGCAGCGCTGCGAATAGACGGTCGCCGCACGGTCCGGCCGCCGGCCGCCGATGTCGCCCGGGGTGTAGGCGTCGTCGCTGCGGATCTTCCGATCGGCGGTGTAGCGGTTGATCATCGAGTCCATGTTGCCCGCGGTCACCCCGAAGTACAGGTTCGGTCGGCCGAGGACCTTGAACGGCTCGGCGCTGTGCCAGTCGGGTTGCGCGATGATGCCGACGCGGAAGCCCTGCGCCTCGAGGGTGCGGCCGATCACCGCCATGCCGAAGCTCGGATGGTCGACATAGGCATCGCCGGTGACGATGATGATGTCGCAGCTGTCCCAGCCGAGCTGGTCCATCTCGGCCCGGCTCATCGGCAGGAAGGGCGCCGTGCCGAAGCGCGCAGCCCAGTACTTCCGGTAGCTCGTGATGGGCTTCGCGGCGCGGGCGAACCGGGAGACGTCGAGGGGGGGGGTCATGGCGATGAGTGTAGCCCGCCGTCGGAGGCGCGGCATGCCACCCGGGCGGTTCCGATTGGTTACGGCGTATGATGCGGGGAAAACGATTCCTGCGGGCCCAGGGCCCGCGCAGCGGGGGGAGTATCGATGAATCGGGTCATGGCGACATGCCTGCTGGCGCTGTCCGCGCCGTTCGGCGTCCTCGGCCTGCCTGCGCCGTCGCAGGCGGCACCGTGCATGGTGGTCACGCTCACCGGCACGCAGGGCGGGCCCTCGTCCTTCCAGGGGCTCGCGGGTTCCGGGACGCTGGTCAGCTACGGCGACGATTCCAACGACTGCCGCGCGGTGTTGCTGCAGTTCGATGCGGGCAGGGGTACCTCGATGCGCCTGTCGCAGGTCGGGGTCACGCCCGGGGATGTCGCCGCGGTGTTCATCACCCATGTGCATTCCGACCATGTCGACGGGCTGGCGGACCTCCTGCAGATGCGCTGGATGCAGCAGTACAAGCTGCCGAAGATCGATGTCGTGTGCTCGGGCGATGCCGCCGCCGCCGGCTTCGTGATGAGTTGCGCGAAGCTGGTGGCGCACACGGCGGATGCCTATGTCCAGTCGGGCGAGATCGCCCAGCGCCGCGCCGAGGACAAGGCGCGGCCCGCGGGAGGGCCGGCGGACCTGGCCAACGTCCGGACCTTCGCCGCCACCGACGCACCCCAGGTGGTGTGGTCGAGCGGCGAGGTGCGGGTCAGTGCGATTCGCTCGGCACATGTGGCGGGGCACGCGTCGTATCGGGTCGATACCCCGGCGGGCAGCGTGGTCATCGGCGGCGATGCAGGCAACGACACACCGGCGCCGCCGCGCGCTTCGTCCACCTCGGCGCAGGTCGAGGCGCTGGCGAAGGGCGCCCAGGTCATCGTGCACTCGGTCATACATCCGGTGATGGGGCCGGACGGTGGCACCGGCTTTCCGGCGCCGATCTTCCATCGCCAGAGCACGGCAACCGATCTCGGCGCGATGGCCCAGCGTTCAGGCGCGCAGCACCTCATGCTCACCCACCTGATCCCTCCGCTCGGCGCGGAACGGCAGGGGCCGTACCGCCTGCCCAAGGGGGCGATCACGCGGGGGGATTACGAGGCCGCGGTGCGGGCCGGTGGTTTCGCTGGCGGCCTGACCGTCGGCGGTGACCTGTCAATTGTGCGGCTGCCAGCGCGGCGCTAGCCTGGATCCACCTCGTACAGCTAGGGTTGCGTGGCAGGGAGGGGCGACAGGGTGTCGCTTGTGGTTGAGCAGAGCGAGCTGCATCTGGCGGCAGGGAGCCGCAGTGGGCGTGTGGTCGTGCCACCCCGGGGTGCGCGCTTGCGGGCCAGGCTGCCCGAATTGGTGCAGAGGCAGGCAAAGCCGGCGCGAACGAACCGCCACACGGGCGGCGTTGAGCGCATCGGTATCCTTCTCGATCGGACGGGCTTGCAGTCGCCCGTACCTCAGGCCATCAGTCCAGCAGCAGGCGCGCCTCAGTCATCGTTGTCGTTGTCGCTGCCGCGCCACAATCGCCACCCGTTCACCAACACCATCCAGCTCCCGGTCAGCACTCCTAACCCTCCGCCGAGCCCGAAAATGATGAACACGCCCAACCCGCCTGGATCGGTCCTGAAGTCTTTGCTGTTGACTCGTGCGATGCCATAGAGGCTTACGGCAAGCAATGGGGCACCAATGACCACGCCCGCGATGCGTCCGATGCGCCGCGCCTTCGCTCTTTCCTCGCGCGTCAGTTCGATCTGCGAGCCGACCCAGCGGACTCCCCAGCCGATCAGCAGGACGACGAGGATCTTCATGGACGCAGTTCGCTTGGCATTCGATACCGGGGCGCTACTGCCAGTTCGACGGGTCGAGCCGGTCGAGCGCACGGTGCAGCGGCAGGCACAGGGCAGCGGTAAAGACGCCAGTCACAACCGTCCACATCGTGCAAAGGGTTACCCTTCAACGGGTTCGAAAACGCCACGCCCAGCAACCGATTCCATTGCGGACCATGATGAAATGGGTGCCATTCAGTGCCCGCGAGATGCCGAGCCGGACTCTGGACCCTGCTCGATGAGGGAATGGCAATCGCCGCAGTCCGCCCTCGTTGCCATCGAGTCACCTGCCCGGGGGTGAGGATGGAAGCGTGGACAAAGACTGATCGAAAGATAGAAATGGCAGTAAAACCAAAGCTTTACAGATTCTTTCTGGCGGAAGCGGTGAGATTCGAACTCACGGTGGAGTTTCCCCCACGGCGGTTTTCAAGACCGCTGCCTTAAACCACTCGGCCACGCTTCCGGGAAATCGAGTCGCGGAGGCTACTCAATTCCAGCCCCAGGCGCCACCGCCGCACCCGGCGGGCGCCTCGGCGGCCGCCGCGCCGACCCTCGACACACGCAGCCCTCGACGCCCGACCTGAACCTTTGTCATCATACGGAACTTTCGAGTCAGTCCGCGGTCTTAATCACCGTAGCAAGTCGCCTTTCTTCTTTCCCCAGGAGGGAACACATGCAGCCGCAAATCCGCATCCCCGCTCAGGCCGGTGAACTGTCGGTCACGCAGAACCGGGTCCTGCGCAACACGTACCTGATGTTGTCGCTGACGATGATTCCGACCCTCATCGGCGCGATGATCGGCATGCAGCTGAATTTCGGCATCATGCGCAGCAATCCGATCATGAGCTTCGTGGTCATCCTGGCCGTGTTCTACGGCATGGTCTACGCGATCGAGAAGAACAAGGACAGCGGCCTCGGCGTGGCGCTGCTGCTCGGCTTCACGTTCATGATGGGCCTGCTGCTGGCGCCGTTGCTGCAGGTTGCGCTCGGCCTGCGCAACGGGGGCCAGATCATCGCGATGGCCGCTGCCGGTACCGGCGTGGCTTTCTTCAGCATGGCCGCGATCGCCACCGTGACCAAGCGGGACTTCAGCTTCATGGGCAAGTTCCTGATGGTCGGCGTGATCGTGGCGATGATCGCGATCGTGGCGAACGTGTTCCTGCAGATGCCGGCGCTGTCGCTGACCATCTCGGCGGTCGTGGTCCTGCTGTCCACGATGATCATCCTCTACACGCTGAGCGGGATCATCAACGGCGGCGAGACCAACTACGTGTCGGCCACGCTGAGCCTGTACATCAGCATCTACAACATCTTCTCCAGCCTCGTGCAGTTGCTGATGGCCTTCACCGGCGATCGCGAATGATCTTCAGCGGCGCGGCGATCCGTCGCCGCGACGTGGCTTCTCGGACGGGCGACCAGTTGGTCGCCCGTTTTTTCGCTCGATAGGGGGCGATTGATCCTTTCGGTCGAGTTCGACAACATCGTGGTCAAGTACGCGGACCAGACCGGTGTCGTGCCGCTGCCCGCGCCGCTGCTGCTGATCGGCTCCGGTCTCGCGCTGCTGGCCGGCCTTGCGCCTCGGCGCCGGTAAGCCGGCCCGGGGGCGCTAGTTTCAGTGGAACGGCCCGCTTCGGCGGGCCGTCTTCATTCCGGCGGCTGCGGGTCGGGGAGGGCGGCAGGCAGCGGTGTCGTCGGGTCGTGCTCGAACCACGCCACCGACTCGACATGCCCGGTGTGCGGGAACATGTTCACCACGCCGGCTGCGCGCAGGACATAGCCCTTCGTGTGCACCAGCAGCCCGGCATCGCGTGCCAGCGTCGCCGGGTTGCACGACACGTAGATGATGCGCGTCGGCGGCGGCACCACGACACCGGAGGCGGTCGGCTCGCCGATCGCCTTGATCAGCGCGAGTGCCCCGTCGCGCGGCGGGTCGACCAGCCACTTGTCGAACCGGCCGAGGCGGGCGAGGGTGTCGGCATCGGCCTTGAACAGGTCGCCGGCCTCGAACCGGGTGCGCGCGGCCAGGCCGTTGCGCGCGGCGTTGGACGTCGCGCGTGCCACCAGCGACTTCGCCCCTTCGACGCCGACCACGTCCGCGCCGAGGCTGGCGATCGGCAGCGAGAAGTTGCCCAGCCCGCAGAAGAAATCCGCGATGCGCTCGCCCGGCTTCGGGTCGAGCAGGCCGATCGCCCGCCGCACCAGCACCTCGTTGATCGCATGATTGACCTGGGTGAACTCGGTCGGCGAGAACTGCAGGCCGACGCCGAACTCCGGCAGCCGGTACTCGAGCAGTGCCGGCTCGGACGGATGCAGCGGGAACGCCGTCTCCGGCCCCTTGGGCTGCAGGAACACCTGTACCCGGTGGGTGTCGGCGAAGCTGCGCATGAGCGCCTCGTCTTCCGGCGTCAGCGGGGCGAGGTTGCGGAACACCAGCGCGCAATGGGGCAGGGGCGCGGCCCCAACCGCGCGTGCGCGTGGATCGGTCACCGCCACCTCGATCTGCGGCATCCGGTCGGCGATCGACAGCGACGCGACAAGGGTACGCAGCGGCACCAGCAGGTCGGCGACCACCGGCGCGAGCACATGGCATTCGCGCATGTCGGCGATGAAGCTGCTGCGCTTCTCGTGGAAGCCGACCAGCACGCCGCCCTTCTTCACCACCAGCCGCACCGACAGCCGCGCGCGGTAGCGGTAGTGCCAGCTCGGGCCGTGGATCGGCGACAGCATCATCCCGGCGCGCAGCTTCGAGATGTGCATCAGGTTGTCTTCGAGCACCCGCTGCTTGGCCGCGACCTGGGCCCGGGGTTGCACATGCTGCATCGCGCAGCCCCCGCAGGTGCCGAAATGCGGGCAGCGCGGTTCGATGCGTTCCGGCGACCTGCGTTCGATCGCCACCGTCTCCGCGAACTCGTAGGTGGGCTTGCGCATGTACGACGAGATGCGCACCCGCTCGCCGGGCAGCGCACCGTCCACGAACAGGGTCTTGCCGTCCAGGTGCGCGACGCCGCGGCCGTCCTGGTCGAGCGACTCGATCTCGACCAGCGGCAGCGTCGACGGGTCCGCTGGCGCGCCGGAGGGCGCAGGGCCGCGCCGGCCGAACGATCGTGCCGTGCTCATCGTGCCGCCGCGGGTGCCACGCCGATGCCGGGCATCAGGCGGGCCATGCCGCGAGGAACTCCTGCCAGTGTGCGCCCGGCGTGCGGCCCAGCGTCGCCCGCACGCGTTCGATCTCCTGGTCGTAGATTGCCGGCACCAGGCTGCCGCGCAGGCGCTGGAAGCGCAGGTACATCAGGTAGGTGTTCACCGCATCGGTCTCGCAGTAGGCGCGGATCTCCGGCAGGCGTCCGTCGCGGTACGCGCCCCAGACCTGGCTGCCGTCCATGCCCAGCTTGCCCGGGAAGCCGCACAGCTTCGCCAGCTCGTCCAGGGGCGCGACACCGCGCGGCTGGTACATCGCCAGCAGGTCCATCAGGTCGAGGTGCCGCATGTGGTAGCGGCTGATGTAGTTGTTCCACTTGAACTCGCGGTCGTCGTCGCCGAGTTCCCAGTAGCGGGGCGCCGTCACGCCGTTGACCAGCGCACGGTAGTGCAGCACCGGCAGGTCGAAGCCGCCGCCGTTCCACGACACGAGCTGCGGGAGGTACTTCTCGATGCCGTCGAAGAAGCGCTGCACCAGCGTCGCCTCGCTGTCCTCCGGTTGTCCGAGCGTCCAGACCTTGAAGTGGTCCCCCTCGCGCAGCGCGCAGGAGATCGCCACCACCTTCTGCAGGTGCAGGGGCTGGAAGTCGGTGCCGTGGCTCTGGCGCCGCTTCTGGTGGGCCATGTCGACCACGTCCTGGTCGGACAGCGCATCGGACAGCGCATGCAGCACGCGCAGCCCGGCGATGTCGGGGATGGTTTCGATGTCGAAAGCCAGGATCGGGGTCATGGACAGCGCAGTCGGGTTCGGCCGCGGATTCTAGCCGATGGGGGCTGATGGGGGCCGATGGAGGCCGCGGCGATCGGCTATCATTACTCGCGATGAAACAGACCTTCCTCGATTTCGAGAAGCCGATCGCCGAGATCGAAGCGCAGATCGACGCGCTGCTCGTCGCCCAGGACCTCGCGCCGGACGGCACCGCCTCCGATCCCTCGGACGAGGTGGCGGCGTTGCGCAAGCAGAGTGCCGCGACCACGAAGCAGGTGTACGCGAAGCTGACGCCCTGGCAGATCTCGCAGGTCTCGCGCCATCCGCAGCGTCCGTACACGCGCGACTACATCGAGCGCCTGTTCACCGACTTCCAGGAACTTCACGGCGACCGTACCTATGCCGACGACGCGGCGATCGTCGGCGGGCTCGCCCGTTTCGACGAGCAGCCCTGCGTCGTGATCGGCCACCAGAAGGGGCGCGACACCAAGGAAAAGATCCTGCGCAACTTCGGCATGCCGCGGCCTGAGGGCTACCGCAAGGCGCTGCGCCTGATGCGCCTGGCCGAGCGCTTCGATCTGCCGGTGTTCACCTTCATCGACACGCCCGGTGCCTATCCGGGCGTCGGGGCGGAGGAGCGCGGCCAGTCCGAGGCGATCGGTCGCAACCTGTTCGAGATGGCCAAGCTGAACGTGCCGATCGTGTGCACGGTGATCGGCGAGGGCGGTTCCGGCGGCGCGCTGGCGATCTCGGTCGGCGACGTGCTGCTGATGCTCGAGTACTCGACCTACTCGGTGATCTCGCCCGAAGGCGGCGCATCCATCCTCTGGAAGAGCGCAGACAAGGCGCCCGACGCGGCGGCCGTGCTCGGCATCACCGCGATGCGCCTGAAGGCGCTCGGGCTGGTGGACCGGATCGTGTCCGAACCGGCCGGCGGCGCGCACCGCGACCCGGACCAGATGATGGCGACGATGAAGCGTGCACTCGCCGATGCGCTCAAGGGCGTGCGCGGAAAACCCGTCGACCAGTTGCTCGAACGGCGCTTCGACCGGCTGATGGGCTATGGCAAATTCCGCGAGGTCGAACTCGGCTGATCCGGTGGCCCGGGTGCACGCGGCCGTCGCGCGTGCGCTCGAGCGGGCCTCGACGCGCGCGTGCATCGCGCAGCCGCCGTCGATATGTGTCGGCCTGTCCGGTGGGCTCGATTCGATCGTGCTGCTGCATGCGCTGCATGCGCTGGCGGCCGACGGACGCCTGCGCCTGTCCGCGGTCCATGTGCACCACGGCCTTAGCCCCAATGCCGACCGCTGGGCAGCGTTCTGCCGTGCGGCCTGCCGCCGCCTGCAGGTGCCGCTGTCGGTGCGGAAGGTGGCCGTGGACCGGCAGGCCGGGCTGGGCATCGAGGCCGCGGCGCGCCTGCAGCGCCAGCGGGTGTTCGGGTCGATGCGGGCGGACTGGATCGCGCTCGCCCACCACCGTGACGACCAGGCCGAGACGGTGCTGCTGCAACTGCTGCGGGGCGCCGGGCTGCGCGGCCTGTCCGCGATGCCGCAGGAAAGCACCGCACCGCTGCGCGTGCTGCGTCCGCTGCTCGACCTGCCGCGCGCGCTGCTGGCCGCCTGCGCCCGGCAGCAGTGCCTGGAGTGGATCGAGGACGAGAGCAACGCCGATACCCGGCTCGACCGCAACTTCATCCGCCACGAGGTGCTGCCGCTGCTCGAGCGCCGGTTTCCGTCGGCGAGCACCGGGCTCGCACGCAGCGGCCGGCTGCTGGCGCAGTCGGCGCGACTGGTCGAGGCGATCGCCGTCGAGGACCTGCGCGCGGCGATCGAGGACGGGTACGCAGCGGCGCATCTTCACGGCCACGGTACGGCAGCGGGCATCTCCATCCCGCGGCTGGCGGCCATCGGCGAGGCGAGGGCACGCGAAGCGCTGCGTGCATGGCTGCGCTGGCAGGGTGTGGACATGCCGTCCGAACGCCGGCTGGTCGAAGCGTTGCGGCAGGCCATGGTCGCCGGTGCCGAGCGCACGGTGGAGGTCGCCTTCGGCCCGGTGACGCTGCGTCGCTATCGCGACCGGCTGTACCTGGTGGCGTGTCCGGCTGCCCAGGCAGCCATCCCGCCTCGGTCGACCGGGGTGCCCGGGCGTTCGGCCTGCGGCCGGGCCGGGCAGGGCGCCTTCGAATGGAACCGCCGTGCCCGGATGACATTGCCCCTCCTGGGCGGCACGCTGCTCTCGGAGCCGGCGATCGGCGCCGGCATCGCGCGCCGGCTGCTTCGAGGCGGGTCGCTGACCGTCGGCGCGCGTGCGCTCGAGGGCGGGCCGGCACCGCGCATTGCGCTCGGCGAGCCGCCGATACGGCGCACCCTCAAGAACCTCTGGCAGGAATCGGCCGTCCCGCCCTGGCAGCGCGACGGCTGGCCGCTGCTGCGCATCGGTGGCGAACTGGCCTGCATCCCGAGCCTTGCCGTCGCGGCACCGTTCGCGGCGGGCACGGGCGAGCCGGGACGGGTGTTCCGCTGGCTGCCGGACGATTGAGCCAGTAGACTGGTGTGGCAGGTGTCCCGTCGAAGAACTGCCGCCCGTCCCGCGCGCTGGAGATCGCCATGTCCCGTCCCCGTATCGAAGGTTCCTTCGTCGCACTGATCACGCCGTTCAACGCGGACGGGTCGATCGACTTTGGCGCGTTCCGCACGCTGCTCGACTTCCAGCAGCGGCACGGCACGCGCGCGATCCTGTTCATGGGCTCGACCGGCGAGGCCTCGATGCTGTCTCCGGAGGAAAAGAAGGCACTGATCGTCGAGACCACGAAGATGAAGACCGGCGCGATGGCATTCTTCTACGGCTGCACCGGCAACAACACCGACTCGACCATCGCCAACCTGCGCTTCGCGCGCGACAACGGCGCCGACGGTGCGATCCTCGCCGCGCCGTCCTACGTGTGCGCATCCGAGTCCGACGCCGAAGCATTCTTCCTCGAGGTGGCCGATGCGACCGACCTGCCGCTGGGCATCTACAACAACCCGCCGCGGGTGAAGACCGACCTGCACTGGGACAACCTGCTGCGCATCTTCAGGCATCCGAACTACGTGGTGCACAAGGAATCGACCACCCGCGTCGGCCAGGTCGCGCAGGTGATCGCCGGCCGCCCGGACGTGTCGATCATGTGCTGCGATTCGCCCAACCTCGGGCTGGTGCTGCCGACCATGTCGCTCGGCGGCCATGGCACGGCGAACATGACCGGCAACCTCGCGCCGGCGGAACTGGCGACGATCTCGAAGCCCTGGCAGGGGTACACGGAGGCGGTCGAGTTCCGCGAGACCTACCTGCGGCTGCTGCCGCTCTGGCACTACGTCTACTCGTACATCAACCCGGTGGCGCTGAAGTCGCTGATGAACGCCTGCGGGCTGCCGGCCGGGAGGCTGCGCCGGCCGCTGCGCAACCTGGAGGGCGAGGCGCTGGCGAAGGGCGTGGAGATCGTGCGGCGGCTCGGGCTCGACCGGCAGTACGGCTATCGACTGCCGCCGGGGCTGGCGGCGGCGGCCTGAGCGGGCGGTCGGCGTGAGCCGACCGGTTCGGCTTGTGCCGGACCGAGGCGTGTGGACACGCTGCCTGACCGGCTGTTGTCGGATCGTGGCGATGGGACACCCTGCTGCCCGCGCGCGGCGACGGGGAACATGAACGGAGTCGGCAACCCGGTGCGCGCGTCCCGGTACGGACGGCGAAACGGCGGCGGGCGGGGTAGCGAAAACCCGAGGCACGCCCCCCCGCGCCGACCAGGTCAGATCGGCTGCACCAGCACCCTGCGGAAGCGGATCAGCCCGCCCGAGGACTGCAGCGCGATCGGGCCGCGCGCGTACTTGGTGTCGCGGATGTCGACGGTGGTCTGGCCGTTGAACACGACGACCAGCCGCGGGCCGTCGGCGGTGATCTCGAACGTGTTCCAGCGTCCGCCGGCCTTCGGGTAGGGCTGCGACACCTTTGCGAAGTCGACGATCGCGGCGGTGCCGTAGGTCGGGTCCTTGCGCGTGTCCCAGATGTTCACCTCGTAGGAATTCGCCGCCCCGATCTTGTTCGGGTCCTGGCAGCGGATGAAGATGCCGCTGTTGGTGTCGGCGTTGGCATAGAACTCGGCACGGATCCGGAAGTTGTCGAACGACTGCTTCGACACCAGGAAGCCGGGCCCGCGATCCGACTCCAGGATTCCGTCCACCACGCGCCAGTTCGCGTTCCCGACCGCGTTGAACGCATCGATGCCCTTGCCGTCGAACAGCGGAATCCAGCGGCCCATTGCCGGCATGCTGCTGCAGCCTGCCGTGGCGAGCGTGAATACTGCCCCCGAAACCTTCAATGCGGAACGACGATCCATGTCATTTCCTCCCCCTGATTTCGGCCGTGCCGATGCGCGGCCGATCGACGTAGTGCAGGACTGTGCTCGCCCTTGACCCCATCCTCCCCGATGTTACCAAGCGCCGGGAACGCGTGTCCGCGGGTGGTGCCGCGGGGGTGGGGTCAGGTCTCAGTAGGCGGTCAGGCCGAGCTTCTTGAGGATCGGTTCGAAGCGCTGGACGTCGTCGTTCACGCGCTGCCGGAACGCCTCGGCGGTCATCGCCATCGGCTCGGCCCCCTGCGACAGGATGCGTTCACGCACCCTGGGCATGGCGATGATCCGGCCGACCTCGGTGCTGACCCGGTTGACGATCTCCATCGGCGTGCCGGCCGGGGCGAACCAGCCATGCCAGCCGCTGACCACCTCCATGCCCTTGACGCCATGCGTCGACAGGGCGCGCAACTCGGGCAGGGCGGGCAGGGACTGCGGCCCGATCACCGCCAGTGCGCGCAGGCGGCCCGCCTTGACCTGCTCGACGGTGGTGGCCGAGTCGAACAGGTAGTCGATGCGGCCGGACATCAGGTCCTGCACCGCCGGGGCCAGGCCCTTGTACGGCACATGGGTCGCCTGCACGCCGATCGCGTCGTTGAAGATCTCGGTGGCCAGGTGGATCAGGCTGCCGCTGCCGGAGGATCCGAAGGTGAGCTTGCTGGACTGGGCGCGGGCGAAGGCGATGAACTCCTCGACCGTCGTCGCCTTCACGTTCGGACCGACCACCAGCACGTAGTTCGTGCGTGCGGTGGTGGTCACCGGAACGAACGACTTGAGCGGATCGACCCAGGTGTCGCCCTTCTTCTGCATGAACGGCGTCAGGGTCAGCGTGTTCGCCCCGCTCACCAGGTAGGTATGGCCGTCCGGTGCGGCACGTGCGACCACGCCTGCGGCGATGCTCCCGGCGGCGCCCGGGCGGTTCTCGATCAGCACGGTCTGGCCGACGATGCGCGAGAGTTCGTCGCCGACGACGCGGGCGATGTTGTCGATCGAGCCACCGGCGGAGACGGTGATCACCAGCGAGATCGGCCTGGACGGCCAGCCCTGCTGCGCATGCAGCGGTGCGGTGGCGAGCGCGGTGGCCGCGGCGATCGCGACGGTGGCCAGCGCCAGGGCACCCGCCGGGGCAGGGCTGCGGGCCGCGGGCATGGAAGTGGCAGGCATGCGGGTCACCATGACGCTGCGGCGAAGCGGACGTCTTCGGGCCTGGGGGTGCCGACCACCATCATGAACTCGGCGTCGGCAAAGCCGTCGTTGCGGAACCAGTGGCGGCGCCCGGCGGGATTCAGCATCACGTCCTTCGGACCGAGCCGCTGCTCGACCGTCCGGCCGTCTTCTTCCCAGCCGACGGTGATCACGCCCTCCAGTGTCAGGTAGGCATCCTCGACATCGCGGACGTAGGACTGGATGCCGCGTCTCTGCGGCAGGCGGATGAGGTCCTTGCGGTAGGTGCCCGCAGGGGCGCCGCCCTCGCCGATGTACGGCAGCCGGGCGAAGCCGGCCTCGTTCCATTGCGGGCGCTGCTGGCTGTAGCGCACGATGTGGCGCGCGAACTCGCGATGGCGCGGATCGTCGCTGTGGAAATCCAGGCGATGGGTCTGCTCCGGACCCGCGCCGTAGCGCGCGGACAGTTCGCTGCCGTGCGTCTTCGGGTGGAACAGGTAGCGCGGCATCTCGGGCTTGCCCTTGCCGAGCATGATCGACACCAGCACCGGCTCGTAACCGTCGTTGCGGAAGCCGTGCGGTCGGTCGGTCATGTGCAGCACCATGTCCTTCGGGCCGAGCTTGGCTTCGATGATCTCGCCATCGTATTCCCACGTGGCGGTGAGCACGCCGGACAGCACCAGGAAGGCCTCCTCGATCTCGTGCGCATGCAGGACCGCGTACTTGCCCACCGGCTGGTGCACCATGCTCATGGTGAAGTGGTTCGCCGGCATCGTGTGCGGGTCGCCGACCTTGGGCGACCCGCCGGCGCCGATGAAGCGGATCTGCGCGCGATCGAGTTCCGGGAAGCCGCGGCTCGCCGGGAAGGCGTCCCAGTCGGGGATCTTCTCGGCATGCCGTCCGACATGGGCGCGCATGGTCGCCTCGAGGTCGGCGACGCTGCTGTCCTGGCGCGGTGCAAGGGCTGCGGACATGGTCATGCTCCTTCTGCAATTCCGTTGGACACGATGGTCAGCGCGTCGGTCCGGCGTCAGGCACGCCGCGCGGCCGGTGCAACCCACGCTTCGACCTCGACCAGGATCGACAGCGCACTGGAACCCTGCGCGAGTTTCGACGTCCCCAGGTCGGGTGCCAGCACGTTCGGATTGCCGCGCAACTCGAGCGGGAAAGCTCCAGAATCCTCAGGATCGTACCAGCCTCCGGTGGCCATGATCGCCGCGCCGCGCACCACGCCGTCGTCCGGGACGACCGAGGCCAGGCAGGCGCCGCGATCGTTGAACACGCGCACCGCGTCGCCATGGCGCAATCCGCGCGCCTGGGCGTCGGACGGGTTCATGTGGACCGGCTCGCGGCCGTCGATGCGCTTCGCCCGCGCCACCGGCCCGAAGTCGGCCTGGCTGTGCAGCTTGTCGACCGGCTGGTTGGTGACCAGGTGCAGCGGATGCCTCGCGTGTCCGGGCGCGCCCAGCCATTCCACCGGTGCCAGCCAGGTCGGGTGGGGCGGGCAGTCGTCGTAGCCGAAGCCGGCGATGCGTTCGGAGGTGATCTCGATGCGGCCCGATGGCGTCGACAGCGGATGCGCGAGCGGGTCTTCGCGGAACGCTTCGAACAGCACGAAGTCGCGCGCAGGCGCCGGCACTTCGTACCAGCCGGTGCGCCACCAGTCGTCGAACGCGGGCTGTTCCGCGCCGATCTTCGCGTTGGCTTCGCGGGTGCGGTCGTACATCAGGCGGATCCAGCCGTCGGCGTCGAGGCCGTCGGTGTACGCCTGCTCATGGCCGTTGCGCGCGGCCAGTTCGCGGAAGATGTCGAAGTCGTCGCGCGCCTGGTGCCGCGGATCGATCGCGCGCTGCATCGCGATGATGTAGCGGTCGCGCGACGCGCCGCCGATGTCGTTGCGTTCGAGCGAGGTGGTCGCCGGCAGCACGATGTCGGCATGCTTCGCAGTCGCCGTCCAGTGCGTCTCGTGCACCACGATGGTTTCCGGCCGCTGCCAGGCGCGGCGCATCCGGTTCAGGTCCTGGTGGTGGTGGAACGGATTGCCGCCGGCCCAGTAGACCATCCGGATGTCCGGGTAGGTCTTGCGCTCGCCGTTGAAGTCGTATTCGCCGCCCGGGTTCTCGAGCAGGTCGGTATGGCGCGCGACCGGGATGGAGTGGCGCCCCATCGGGTTGCGGCCCAGCGGCAGTTCCGGCGAGGCGGCGCGCGCATCGCGCGGGATGCCCACGCCCTGGATCGAGCCGTGCCCGAACGCGAAGCCGCCGCCAGGGAGCCCGACCTGTCCCAGCATGGACGCGAGCGTGATCGCCATCCAGTACGGCTGCTCGCCGCGATGGGCGCGCTGCAGCGACCATGCGAGCGTAAGCATCGAGCGCACGCCTTCGAGCCGATGGGCGAGCGCGCGGATCTCGCGCGCCGGCACGCCGCAGATCGCCTCGGCCCACTCGGGCGACTTGGCGAGGCCGTCGCTGCGGCCGGTCAGGTAGGCCTCGAAGCGGTCATAGCCGGTGCAGCAGCGCGCGAGGAAATCGCGGTCGTGCGTGCCGCGCGCCACCAGTTCGTGGGCCATGCCCATCATCAGCGCGGCGTCGGTATTCGGACGGATCGGGATCCAGCGTGCGCCCAGGAATTCCGGCGCATCGCTGCGGGTCGGGCTGACCACCACGAACTCGATGCCGGCGGCCTTGCCCTTGCGCAGCCAGGTCTCGAGCGTGTGCTCGCCGGATCCCCCGGAGGCGACCTGGGCGTTCTTCAGCGCGAGCCCGCCGAAGGCGACCATCACCTTCGTGTGGCCGATGATCGAGTTCCAGTCGGTGACCCGGCCGGTGACCGGCGCGAAGGTGCCGATCACGTGCGGCAGGAAGAACTGCGCGCAGCCCCAGGAATAGTTGCCGAGCTGGTCGACCGAACCGCCGCCGGAATACAGGAAGCGGCGGACCTGCGACCGCGCATGGTGGAAGCGGCCGGCCGAGGACCAGCCGTAGCTGCCGCCGAATACCGCCTGGTGTCCGTGCTCGCCGCGCACCCGCGCCAGTTCGCCGGCGACCAGGCCGAGCGCGGTGTCCCAGTCGGTTTCGACGTAGCGCTCGTGGCCGCTGCGGCTGCGGTTGCGCCGCGACAGCCATCCCTCGCGTACCGCCGGCCGCTGCACCCGGTGTTCGGAGTAGACCAGCTCCGGCATCGCCTCGAGCATCGGCGAGGGGTGTGCGTCGCGGAAGAAGGGCTCTGCGCGGACGAAACGGCCGTCCTCGACGACCGCGGTGTAGGCGCCCCAGTGGGCGAGCTGCTGGAAACGTTGCTGGGCCATGCGATGGATCCCTCGGGCAGGGCGGATGCCGGGACGGGCATCGCGCGCGCCGTGCGAGGATACAATCTCCTGCCCCATGCGCGGCGCTGCCGACCGCTCCCATGCTCCGCCACCTGCGTGAAGACATCTCGGTCATCTTCGAGCGCGACCCTGCGGCGCGCAGCGCCTGGGAAGTGCTGACCTGCTACCCGGGCCTGCACGCGGTGATGCTGCATCGGGTCGCGCATCGGCTCTGGGCCTGCCGCCTGCGCTGGCCGGCCCGGTTCCTCGCCTTCCTGTCGCGTGCGCTGACCGGCATCGAGATCCATCCCGCCGCCATCATCGGGCGGCGCTTCTTCATCGACCATGGCATGGGCGTGGTGATCGGAGAAACCGCGGTCATCGGCGACGACTGCACGCTCTACCATGGGGTCACGCTCGGCGGCACTTCGTGGCAGAAGGGCAGGCGCCATCCGACGCTGGGCGACGGCGTGATCGTCGGCGCAGGCGCGAAGATCCTGGGCCCGATCATGATCGGCCGCGGCGCGAGGATCGGGTCCAATGCGGTGGTGGTGCACGAGGTTCCACCGATGGCCACCGCGGTAGGCATCCCGGCGCGCGTGATCGCACCGGACAGCGACAGTGCCGACAGGGGCTTCGCGGCCTACGCGCTCACGCGCGACCTGGACGATCCGATGGTGCAGGCGATCGCCGGCCTGGAGGCGCGCGTCATGCTGCACGAGGCCCGCCTGGCCGAACTGGGCGAACTGGCGCAGCGGCTGGCTGCGCGCGGCGACGCATCGGGCAACGCCGCGGACGCGGGACGCTGACGGCAGCCGGGCAGTGCCGGCCGGTCAGTTTTCCGGCCGGATGCCGCTCTCGCGGATGATCCGGCTGAACGTCTCGATCTCCAGCCGCACCGATGCGGCGTACTGCTCCGGCGTGTCGGCGAGCGGTTCGAAGCCCCCGGCGAGCAGCCGCTTGCGCAGGTCGGGCGTGGCCAGCGCCTGGCCGATGGACGCATTGATGCGCGCCACCAGTTCGCGTGGCAGCCCGGCCGGCCCGACCAGCCCGTAGCGGCCTTCGACCGGCGGGATCTTCACGCCCGACTCGATGATCGTGGGCAGGTCGGGCGCCGCGGCCGCGCGTCGTACGCCGGCCGCGGCGACCAGCCGCAGGCGCCCGCTGCGCACGAAGGCTTCCGCCGCGGGCAGCGCGACCAGTGCCAGGTCGATCTCGCCGGCGACCAGCGCGTTGAGGTACGGGCCCGCGCCCTTGTAGGGGACATGCACGATGCGCGTGCCGGTGGCGGCGAGCAGCAGTTCGGTCGCGATGTGCGAGATGGTGCCGGCGCCGGCCGTGCCGTAGGACAGGAAGCCGGGTTTCGCGCGGGCGAGCCGCACCAGCTCCGGGACCGACTTGACAGGGACGCCGGGATTCACCGCCACGACGTAGGCCGTCAGCGCCGTGCTGCCGATCAGCGAAAGGTCCTTCAGCGGGTTGTATGCGGCCTTGGGGTAGAGCAGCGGCCCGATGACCAGGCTGGACTGGTTGCCCGCGCCCAGGGTATAGCCATCCGGTGCGGCGCGCGCGACCAGCTCCATCCCGAGCGTCGCGCCGGCCCCGGGACGGTTCTCGACCACCACCGGCTGGTTCCAGAGTTCGGACAGCTTGTTGCCGACCAGCCGCACCACCACGTCGTTGGCGCCGCCGGGGGCGAACGCGACGATGGTGCGCACCGGCTTGGCGGGCCAGGCCGGCGCCGGCTGCGCATGGACCGGGGCGATCGGCCCTGCGGCTGCCGCAGTGGCGGCGGCGCCGGCAAGGAGCGCGGCATGGATTCGGCGGCATGCGGACGGTTGCATGTTCTCGAGTATGCGGCAATGCGGCCGCAGACGGGCAGGCGTCACGGTACCGCCCGGCGCGGCGCCTGCGCCTCGCTCGACATCGCCTGGCGCACGTAGGCGGGTGTGAGGTGGCTGGCGAACCGTTCGAGGAAGGTCAGCGTGAAGGTGCGCAGGTAGGTTCCCTTGCGCAGGGCCACGCGCGTGAGGTTCGGTGCGAACAGGTGGCCGGCCTGCAGGACGCGCAGGCCGGCATCGCGGCGGGCATCGAACGCCATGGACGCGACGATGCCCACGCCCAGGCCCAGTTCGACATAGGTCTTGATCACGTCCGAATCGAGGCCGGTCAGCGCGATCTCCGGGCGCAGCTTCGCCTGTGCGAACGCGGCATCGATATGCGGCCGACCGGTGAACCCGGGGTCGTAGGTGATCAGCGGACAGGCACACAGGGCCTCGAGCGTGAGCGGGGCCTGGGACAGCAGCGCATGCCCCTCCGGCACCACCACCACATGGCTCCATTCATAGGCCGGCATTACCACCAGTTCCGGGTAGTCGAGCAGGGATTCGGTCGCGATGCCGATGTCGGCGCGACCGGCGATCAGCTGCTCGGCGATCTGCTCCGGGCGCGACTGCTGCAGCGCCAGCTTGACGTCCGGATACTCGCGCTTGAACGCGCCGACCACCCTGGGCAGCACGTAGCGCGCCTGGGTGTGCGTGGTGGCCACGACCAGGTGCCCGCCGCGCTGGTTCGAGTGTTCCTCTGCCGCGCGCCTGAGGTTGTCGGCCTCGTGCAGCAGCCGGTCGATGATCTCGACCACCGTCTCGCCGGCGGCGGTCAGGCCCAGCAGGCGCTTGCCGTAGCGCTGGAAGATCTCGACGCCGATCTCCTGCTCCAGTTCCCGGATCTGCCTGCTGACGCCGGGCTGGGACGTGAACAGGGCGGCGGCGGTGGCCGTCAGGTTGAATCCGTTGTGGACGGCTTCGCGCACGGTGCGCAGTTGCTGGAAGTTCATGCGAACGCGATGTTATATATGAACGAGGTGATAACGATACAATATTATATTCGTTTGCCGCATTTCGCGGCGCGGCGAGAATCGCGTCCTCCCCCCGAACCAGGCCCCGGCCGCGCAGCCGGGCCGACCGCGCCATGTACCAGTACGACACCATCGACCGCAGCATCGTCCGCAGCCGCGTCGAACAGTTCCGTCGCCAGACCGAGCGCTTCCTGTCCGGCGCCCTGACCGAGGACGAGTTCCGTCCGCTGCGACTGCAGAACGGCCTGTACGTGCAGCGCCATGCGCCGATGCTGCGGGTGGCGATCCCGTACGGGATGCTGGATGCCACCCAGCTGCGCCGGCTCGCGCACATCGCCCGCACCTACGACCGCGGCTACGGCCATTACAGCACGCGCCAGAACATCCAGTTCAACTGGCCGGCGCTGGAGCGCGTGCCCGACATCCTGGCCGAACTGGCCGAGGTCGACATGCACGCGATCCAGACCAGCGGAAACTGCATCCGCAACACGACGGTCGACCACTTCGCGGGCGTCGCACCCGACGAGGTGCTGAACCCGCTCGTCTATGCCGAGATCATCCGCCAGTGGTCGACGCTGCATCCGGAATTCGCCTTCCTGCCGCGCAAGTTCAAGATCGCGCTGTCGGGCTCGCCGGCGGACCGCGCCGCCGTGATGGTGCACGACATCGGCCTGAAGGCCGTGTTCGACTACGACGGCCAGCCGGGCTTCACCGTGGTGGTCGGTGGCGGGCTGGGCCGCACGCCGATCATCGGCCACGTGGTGCGCGAGTTCCTGCCCGCGACGCACCTGCTGACCTACCTCGACGCGATCCTGCGCGTGTACAACCTGCACGGCCGGCGCGACAACAAGTACAAGGCACGGATCAAGATCCTGGTGAAGGAGCTCGGCGTCGCCGAGTTCCGGCGGCAGGTGGAACACGAGTGGTCCTTCCTCGAGGGCGGGCCGGGCACGCTGCCGCCGTCGGAGATCGCCCGGGTCGACGCACGGTTCACCCGGCCCGCGTGGCGCGCGCTGCCGCAGGTGTCGGCCGGGCTGGAACGGCACCTGCACGAGGACCCGGCATTCGCGCGCTGGGTCGCGCGCAACGTCCATCCGCACCGCATGAGCGGCTATGCCGCGGTGACGATCTCGCTGAAGAAGACCGGCGTGCCGCCGGGCGACATCACCGACGCGCAGATGGAGGGCGTCGCCGACCTTTCGGAGCGCTACAGCTTCGGCGAACTGCGGGTCACCCACGAGCAGAACCTGGTGTTCGCCGACGTCGAGCGCGATGCGCTGTACCGGCTGTGGACGGGCCTGAAGGCGCTCGATCTGGCCACCGCCAACCGTGGCCTGATCACCAACGTGATCGCCTGCCCGGGCGGCGATTTCTGCTCGCTCGCCAACGCGGTGTCGATCCCGGTCGCCGCGGCGATCCAGCAGCGCTTCGACGACCTCGACTACCTGCACGACGTGGGCGAGGTCGACCTGAACATCTCGGGCTGCATGAATTCCTGCGGCCACCACCATGTCGGCCACATCGGCATCCTCGGGGTCGACAAGAACGGCGAGGAGTGGTACCAGGTCTCGATCGGCGGGCGGCAGGGACCGGGGGCGTCGCTGGGCAAGGTGATCGGACCCTCGTTCCCTCGTGCCGATGTGCCGGACGTGATCGAGAGGCTGGTCGAGGTCTACCTGCGCGAACGCGATTCGGACGCCGAGCGCTTCATCGATACCGTGCAGCGCATCGGTGTCGAGCCGTTCAGGCGGAACGTCTATGCGCTCGTTGATCAGTAGGCGCGCCGTGGTCGCCGGCGATCCGTGGGTCCGTCCCGCGGGCGGCGCCGACGATGCCCCGGACGGGACCGACCTGCTGGTGCCGCTGCGCACCTGGCTCGACGCCCGCGACCTGCTTCTCGAACGGTGCGGCCGGGTGGGCGTGCAGCTCGAGCCCGGCGACGATCCTGCATTGCTGGCCGGCGACGTCGGATGCCTGCCGCTGGTGGCAGTCCATTTCCCGGCGCTCACCGACGGTCGCGGCTTCTCGATCGGCCACCTGCTGCGCGAACGCCATGGCTACCGGGGCGAACTGCGTGCCACCGGTCCGCTGACCCGCGACGCCCTGTTCTACCTGGCCCGCTGCGGCTTCGACAGCTTCGAACTGCGCGAGGGCGAAGATCCGGCTGCCGCGCTGTCCGAATTCGACGCGTTCGAGGCGGTCTACCAGGGTGCGGTGGATCGCCGGGCCCCGTTCGACCGGCGCGCGCCCGCCGTCGCGGACGCCGCATGAGCCGCGGCAAGGTATGGCTGGTGGGGGCAGGCCCGGGCGCAACGGACCTGCTCACCGTGCGCGCGCTGCGCCTGCTGCAGCAGGCGGACATCGTGTTCCACGATGCCCTCGTCGATCCGGAGATCGTGGCGTTCGCCGGCCAGGCCGAGCGGGTCGCGGTGGGCAAGCGCTGCGGCCGCCATTCGACGGCGCAGCGCTTCATCAACAAGCGGCTGGTCGACGCTGCCGCGGTTCACCGCACGATCCTGCGCCTGAAGGGCGGCGACCCCATGATGTTCGGCCGCGCGCAGGAGGAGATCGATGCGCTGGTCGAGGCTGGCGTCGAGGTCGAGGTGGTGCCCGGCGTCACCGCAGCCCTGGCCGCCAGCGCTGACGCACTGCGCTCGCTGACCGCGCGTGGCGTGTCGCGCAGCGTCACCTTCGTGACTCCGCGGGTGGGCGTCGGCGAGGATCGTTCCGACTGGCTGCATGCCGCAGCGGCCGCCGACACCGCGGTGATCTACATGGCCTCGCACGAGGCGGCGGCGATCGGCGACGCGCTGATCGGCGCGGGGCGCCCGGCGTCCACGCCGGTGACCCTCGTCGAGGATGCATCGCTTGCATCGCGGCAGGTGCTGCCGTCTACGCTGGCCACGCTCGGTACCACGGCGAGGCGCCTTCGCGGCGGCCCGGCCCTGATCGTCGTCGGCGACAATTTCGGCACGGTCGCGGCGCGGGCGAGGGCGAGGGCGGACACCGCCCGGTCGGATGTGCGCGACGCCGCCGCCGCGGCCGCGACCCTGGCGGCAGCGACGGCCGCGCCACCGCACCGCCGCGCCTGGGGACGGCCATGATCGGCGTGCTGGACCTCGAGCAGTCCGTCGGCAACACGCCGCTGGTGCGGCTGCAGAGGATGCCCGTGCCGGGCGGTGGCCGGGTGCTGGGCAAGCTCGAGGGCAACAACCCGGCCGGGTCGGTGAAGGATCGCCCGGCGCTGTGGATGATCCGCAACGCCGAGGCACGCGGGCTCATCCGCCCCGGCGACACGCTGATCGAGGGCACCAGCGGCAACACCGGCATCGCGCTGGCGATGGTCGCGGCGATGCGCGGCTACCGGATGATCCTCGTGATGCCCGAGAACGCCAGCATCGAACGACGCCAGACGATGCGCGCCTACGGTGCCGAGATCATCCTGACCCCGAAGGCGGGCGGCATGGAGGCGACGCGCGACCTCGCGCTGCGGCTGCAGGAGGAGGGGCGCGGCATCGTGCTCGACCAGTTCGGCAACCCGGACAATCCGCTCGCGCATTTCGAATCGACCGGCCCCGAGATCTGGCGCGACACCAGCGGCACGATCACCCATTTCGTCAGCAGCATGGGAACGACCGGCACCATCATGGGTGTGTCGCGCTACCTCAAGGCGCGCAACCCGGCGATCGAGATCATCGGCGTGCAGCCGGCAGACGGTGCGCAGATCCCCGGCATCCGTACCTGGCCCGATGCCTATCTGCCGGAGATCTTCCAGCGCGACCGCATCGACCGCATCGAGACCGTGGGCCAGCAGGATGCGGAAGACACCGCACGGCGCATGGCCGCCGAGGAAGGGATCTTCGCCGGCATCTCGGCCGGCGGTGCGATGCATGTCGCCCTGGCCACCGCGGCGACCCGCCCCGGATCGGTGGTGGTGAGCATCGTCTGCGACCGGGGAGACCGTTACCTGTCGACCGGGGTGTTTCCCGCCTGAGGCCCGCGGCAGGACCGGATGCCGCGCCGTCGCTGCCGCGCGGCGGGGCGCATGCGATCATCGGGCAGCGAATCGCACGGAGCGGGAAGATGGATCTCGGCATCGCAGGGCGAAGGGCACTGCTGTTCGGCGCGAGCCGCGGCATGGGGCGGGCGCTGGCATTGCAACTCGCCCGCGAAGGGGTGCACGTGGTGCTGGCCGCGCGCACCGAGGCCACGCTCGCCGCCACGGCCGATGCCATCCGCGCTGCCTGTCCGGCCGTCGCCGTGGCCACGGTGGTTGCCGACCTCACCCGGCCGGAGGGGCGGGCCGCGGCGCTCGCGGCATGTCCCGAGCCGGACATCCTGTTGAACAATGCCGATGGCCCGCTGCCCGGGGACTTCCGCGGCTGGACCCGCGAGGACTGGATCGCTGCGCTCGATGCGATGATGCTCGGGCCGATCGAGATGATGCGCATGACGGTCGACAGCATGATCGCGCGCCGCTTCGGACGCATCCTGAACATCGTGTCGCGCAGCGTGAAGATCCCGCAGCACGAGCTCGGGCTGTCCAATGGCGCGCGGTCCGGGCTCGTCGGGTTCAGTTCGGGACTCGCGCGCCAGACGGTGCAGCACAACGTGACCATCAACAACCTGCTGCCCGGCCTGTTCGCCACCGATGCGCAGCGCCGCCATGTCGCCGGGCTGGTCGAGCCGGGCGGGCCGGATTTCGATGCACTCTGGCAGGCGCGCGAGGCGGCCGTGCCTGCGCGGCGCTTCGGCGACCCGGCCGAGTTCGGCGCCTATGCGGCGTTCCTGTGCTCGGCCCATGCCGGCTACATCACCGCGCAGAACCTGCTGATCGACGGCGGCAGCTACCCCGCCACGTATTGACCTGCGGGTGCCCGCTGGTGCAACGTGCGCGCATGGATGCCGCCTGCGGTTGCGCGCGGCATCGGTTCGCGCCGTCTGTACGTTCCGCCCGCCCGTTCCGTTTCCACGTTCCGAGATCATCACTGGGAGTCCCTGCATGCAAGATCGCCACGCCGCCGCCGGGCGCGCACCCCGACCGGCCACCGTCCCCGCGCGCGCGCGCGTCCGTCGCTCGATCGCTTCACGAATCGCGACGGGGGTCGTCGCCGGCGTGGCCTCGGCCCTGCTGTGCGTTGCTGCCGCGTCCGCACAGTCCTATCCGACGCGCACCGTACGCATCGTCGTGCCGTTCGCACCGGGTGGCGCCGTCGACTTCATCGGCCGGCTGCTCGCCGAACGGCTGACCGCCACCCTCGGGCAGCAGTTCATCGTCGAGAACCGGCCCGGCGGCTTCGGCACGATCGGTAGCGACCTGGTCGCCAAGGCCGCGCCCGACGGCAACACGCTGCTGGTTCAGGCCTCGGTGCACGTGATCAACGCGGCGCTGCTGCCGAAGCTTCCCTACGACACCTGGGCCGACTTCACCCACATCACGCGCGTGTCGGAAGGCCCGACCGTGCTGATCGTCAACAACGCCATCCCGGCGAAGGATGCGCGCGAGTTCGCCGCGCTGATCCGCAAGCGCCCGGGCCTGATCAACACCGGCACCGAGAGCATCGGTTCCGCCGGCCACCTGGCGATGGAGCTGTTCCGCAATGCCAGCGGCAGCCGGTTCGAGATCATCAACTACAAGGGCGCGGGGCCGGCGCTGATCGACATCCAGGGCGGCCATATCGCCGGCATGTTCGGCACCATGATCGCCACCCGGCCGCAGATCCTCGCCGGCAAGGTGCGCGCGCTCGGGGTCACGGCCGCAAAGCGATCCGCCGCGCTTCCGGACGTGCCGACCATGATCGAGCAGGGCTTCCCGGGATTCGAGATGTACTCCTGGCATGGCGTGTACGGGCCGGCCAACCTGCCGAAGGACGTCGTGTCCACGCTCACCGCCGCCCTGTCGAAGATCATGCAGGGACCGGAGGCGCGCGAACGCCTGTCCACCCAGGGCTTCGAGCCGATCGTCTCCACGTCGCAGCAGTTCCTCGAGTTCCAGAAGAAGGAATTCGTGCTCTACGAACGACTGATCCGCGAAGGCAAGATCCGCATCGAGCAGTGACCGGCAGGCCGGCGCGCGGTCACTGGCGCGCCGGCACCACCACCGCGCCCAGCCCGAGCTTCTTCACGACGTCCATCGAGCGGTCGGCTTCCGCGCGGTCGCGGAACGGTCCGATCAGCACGCGCGTCTCGGTCGAGGTGGCCACGCCTGCCTCGGCGAGCTTGCGTTGCAGCGCCTCGGCGTTCTGCGGAGACGTGAACACGCCCAACTGCACCACATAGCTGCGCTGGCCGTCGGTCCTGGCAGGGGGCGCAGCGGCAGGTCCGGCCGCGGGCGCGGCGGCTGCCGCCGGTGCGGCGCGGGTCGGCGCAGCGGTAGCGGCCGGCGGCTGCTGTACGCCGGCAGTCGGCTTCGGCACCGGCGGCGAAGCCGGCGCTGCTGCCGCGGCGGGTGCGGGTGCCTGGGTTGCCGCGCCCGCCACGGCCGGCGGCAGCGCGCCCTTGCCGGCGGGGGCCTCCGGGCGCGACGGCACGAAGCGCGGTCCAGGTCCCGGTGCAGGACGGGGATCGCTGTTGATGACCTGCGGCGGCGGCGGCGGCGGGGGCTTCGGGTCGCTGGCGGCCGGCGCGGCGGCGCTCGGGGCGGGCGCGGGCGCGGCTGCCTCCGGCGAGGGTTCGGCCGGCGTCTCGGGGATGGCGGCCGGCGGCGCCTCCGCCGGGGGTTTCGGGGCTGCCACGGAGGCTACCGGCCTGGGCTTCGGCTCGGGTGCGACCGTCCGTGGCGAACTGAAGCGCTCGTACGTGAGCAGGGCACCGAAGGCGGCGGCGAGCATCACGACCGCGATCACCAGCCGGCGCAGCGCGCGGCGCCGGATATCCGCCGCATCGTCGGATGCGGCCAGGGCACTGGGCGGGGCGGACGCCATCGAATCGTCTCCTTGGACGGCAGGTCAGGCAGCGGAACGGTCAACGGTCGGGAGCGATCCCCGTGCGGGCGCGCCGCAGCCGGAAACGGCCGTTCCGGGCTGCGAGCGGGTGCGCCGGTGGCGATCGTAGCACCGTTGGCAGCGCTTGCCGCAACCGCCGCGTGCTTCCGGGATGTAATGTGGCTGAACAAAAAAGGTAAGAAAATCGGAGTCTTAGGGTTTAATCCGGATAATGTTTCTGCTATTCTCCGGCGCATCCGCTGGATGCCAGCGCCGACCATGCGTCGCGCCGACGGACAGCTTTCGATGGCCGACGCCGCATCGCATCATGGCGGATCGCCGGTTGCAGGCCAGGCGTGCGGCGGCGTGAGCGCACACGAGAATCGGCGCGACCGTGCAGTTTTGCATTGCAGTGCCGTTAGCAGAGTGACAGGCGCAGGGTCGCGGGGGCGCGGCACCGTGCGCGCCGCGGATGCATCCCGTGCACGGGGCGCCGCAGGCGGTACCCGACAGTGGTTGCAGCCTTCCATCGACCTGCCCGGCCGCGCGGATTTCACCGCGCACCAGGCGGCGGGCGGTGAACGATCAATGAAATCCAGGAGATTCAAGATGGCAGTCGAACGCACCCTCTCGATCATCAAGCCCGACGCAGTCGCGAAGAACGTGATCGGCGAGATCTATTCCCGCTTCGAGAAGGCGGGCCTGCGCGTCATCGCCGCGCGCATGACCCAGCTGTCCGATGCACAGGCAGGTGCGTTCTACGACGTCCATCGCGCGCGCCCGTTCTTCGGCGACCTCGTGAAGTTCATGACCTCGGGGCCGGTGATGGTGCAGGTGCTGCAGGGCGAGGGCGCGATCGCGAAGAACCGCGAACTGATGGGCGCGACCGATCCGAAGAAGGCCGACAAGGGCACGATCCGCGCCGACTTCGCCGACAGCATCGATGCGAACGCCGTCCATGGTTCGGACAGCGCCGAGAATGCCGCGATCGAAGTGGCGTTCTTCTTCCCGGGCCTGGAGATTCATCCGCGCTGATGAAGGTCAACCTGCTCGATTTCGATCTGCAGGGACTGGTCGCGCACAGCGCATCGATGGGCGAGCGCGCGTTCCGCGCAGAGCAGCTGATGCGCTGGATCCACCAGGCCGGCGAGAGCGATTTCGGCAAGATGACCGACCTCGCCAAGTCGTTCCGCGCGAAGCTCGCCGAGACGGCCGAGGTGGCGCCGCTGCCGATCATCTCCGACAACACCGCCGCGGACGGCACGCGCAAGTGGCTGCTGGCTTCGGGCAGCGGCAATGCGATCGAGACCGTGTTCATCCCCGAGGTGAATCGCGGCACGCTGTGCATCTCCAGCCAGGTCGGCTGCGCGCTCGAATGCGCGTTCTGCTCGACCGGTGCGCAGGGCTTCAACCGGAACCTGAGCGTGGCGGAGATCATCGGGCAGCTCTGGATGGCGAACCGCGAGCTCGGCGCGCTCGAGCGCCGTGCGGCGGCGGCCGAGGCGAAGGAGAACCCGGAGCGCATCATCAGCAATGTCGTGATGATGGGCATGGGCGAGCCGCTGACCAACTTCCGCAACGTCGTGACCGCGCTTCGCATCATGCTCGACGACCATGCGTACGGGCTGTCGCGCCGCCGCGTCACCCTGTCCACCTCCGGCGTGGTGCCGGAGATCGATCGCCTGGCGCGCGAATGCCCGGTGGCGCTGGCCGTTTCGCTGCATGCACCCAATGACGCACTGCGCGACCGGCTGGTGCCGATCAACAAGCGCTTCCCGATCCGCGAACTGCTGGCGGCATGCGTGCGCTACCTCGACCACGCGCCGCGCGACTTCATCATGTTCGAGTACGTGATGCTCGAAGGCGTCAACGACTCGGTCGAGCAGGCGCGCGAGCTGGTGCGCACCGTTTCCTCGGTGCCGTGCAAGATCAACCTGATTCCATTCAATCCGTTCCCGCAGTCGGGGTTCCGCCGCTCGCCGCCCGATGCCGTACGCCGCTTCGCCGAGGTGCTGCATGCGGCCGGCCTGATCGCGACCACGCGCAAGACGCGGGGCGACGACATCGACGCGGCGTGCGGCCAGCTGGCCGGGCAGGTGCAGGACCGCACGCGGCGCGTGATCCGGCGCCAGGGAGCGGTGCATTGAACGCCATGGACCACGCTCGAAGTCCTGTCCCCATGACATCCCGCGCCGCCGTCCGGCCTGCGCGCCTTGCCCGCCTCGCGGCGCTCGCGCTGCTTTGCGCGGGCGGCGCGATGATGCTGTCCGGCTGCACGACATCGATGCTCGGCAGCGCGGCAGCATCCGCGGCTGCGACCGCTGCATCCAACAAACTCAGTGCCAACGCGCAGCCGCCCAAGGCGCCCGACCAGAAGCCCGACCCGAAGGAAGCCGCGCGGCTGCGGGTCGAACTGGCGGCGCTGTACTTCTCGCGCGGCTCGATCGGCCCGGCTCTGGACGAGGCCAACAGCGCCGCCAAGCTCGATCCCGAGAATCCCCACGCGTTCAACCTGCTCGGCCTGATCAACATGCAGCTGAAGGAAGACGCGCAGGCCACGCAGAACTTCGAGCGTGCGCTGCGCATCGCCTCGGCCGATCCGGACATCAACAACAACTACGGCTGGTTCCTGTGCGAGCGCGGGCGCCCGGCCGAGTCGATCAAGTTCTTCCTGGCGGCGGTGCGCAGCCCGCTCTACACCAACGTCGATCGCTCGCTGGTCAACGCGGGCGTCTGTTCGCGGCGCCGTGGCGACGATGCCGAGGCCCGGCGCTTCTTCGAACAGGCGCTGGGCGTGCGCGCCAACCAGCCGGTTGCGCTGTTCAACCTGGCCGACATCTCCTTCGCGGGCGGGCAGGTGCCCGAGGCACGTGCGTTCCTGAACCGATTCATGCAGGCAGCGGCGCCGACCGCCGAGGTGCTCTGGCTGGGCGTCCGCGTCGAGCGGGCGCTGGGCGACCGCCGCTCCGAAGCGATCTACGCGCAGCAGCTGCGGCGCCTTTTCCCGAATGCACCGGAGGCACAGTTGCTGAGCCAGCAAGGTGGGCGATGAACATGGACAAGAGCGAGAACGCCAGGATGCAGGAACCCGCCACGCAATCGAACACGGCCGCGTCGTCGCCGGAAACGGCGTCGGAGCACGCTGTCCCTTCGCCGACCGACGAGGGATCCTCGCAGGCCGCGGGCATGGATGACGGGACGGCCATGCATGCCGGAGTGGCAACCGACGCGACCGGCGAAGCACCCGCTGCAGGCGTGCTGCTGGCCCGCGCGCGCGAGCGCATGGGGCTCTCGGTCGGCGAGGTGGCCAACCACCTGAAGCTGTCCATCCGGCAGGTCGAGGCGCTCGAGGCCGATGCCTTCGAACGGCTGCCTTCGCCGATGTTCATCCGCGGCTTCGCACGCAGCTATTCCCGCCTGCTGCAGGTCGATCCCGCTCCGGTGATGCAGGCACTCGACCGCCGCTTTCCGCCGCCTCCGGCCGGCGTCGTCGCGCCGGCGGGCGTGGCCGCTGGCCTCGTGCGCCAGCCGGTGCCGTCCGCGATCCCGTTCCCGAGCGCCGACCGGCCGTCGCGCAGGCTGCATTCGGCCGCGGGGCTGCTGGCCGCGGTGGTGGTCGGTTTCCTCGCCTTCGAGTTCTTCGGTCCGGCGACCGTCCCGCAGGGGACCCTGCAGGGCGTGGTGCGCGACCCGGCAACCGAGGTGGTCCAGTCGGGCGTGCCGCGCGAGCAACCGCCGGCTGCGGGCGCTGCAGGCGAGGGCGCCGTCGGGACCGACGCCGCCGGCACGCCCGCAGGCGACGCCGCGACTGCCGTGCCTGCCGCAGCACCGGTGCCCCCCCCGGCCACCCTGGCCACGCCGGTGGGTGCGTCCTCCACCGCACTGTCCGAGATCGGCGATGCCTTCGGCACCGGCCCGCGCACCGTGCGCCTGTCGTTCGATCGCGAATCCTGGGTCGAGATCCGCGATGCGCGCGGACGGCTCATCTTCTCCCAGCTCAATCCGCCCGGTTCCTCGCAGGAAGTGCAGGGCGAGCCGCCGCTGTCCCTGGTGGTCGGCAATGCACGCAGCGTCAGGCTCGCCTACGGCGGCCGCGACATCGACCTCGCACCGCATACCCGGGTCGACGTGGCCCGCTTCACGCTCGACTGAGATCGAGGGCGGCGGGCTGCGGTAGAGTCGGGGCATCGAGTCAGGAGGGGATGGCGATGGCGAATGTCGGCGGGACGTCCAGCGGGGCACCCGAGATCGGGGCGCGTGCACGCAAGCGGACCCGGCAGGTGAGGGTGGGGCATGTGCGCGTGGGTGGCGATGCGCCGATCATGGTGCAGTCGATGACCAACACCGACACCGCGGACGCCCAGGCCACCGCGCTGCAGGTCGCGCAACTGGCGCGGGCCGGCTCCGAGGTGGTGCGCATCACCGTGAACAGCCCGGAGGCCGCCGCGCAGGTCGCGTCGATCCGCAGCCGGCTCGATGCGATGGGCTGCAACGTGCCGCTGGTCGGCGATTTCCACTTCAACGGCCACCGGCTGTTGACCCAGTACCCCGACTGCGCCGAGGTGCTGGATGCCTACCGCATCAATCCGGGCAACGTCGGCCGCGGGGCGAAGCGCGACGAGCAGTTCGGCACCATGATCGAGGCGGCGATCCGCTACGGCAAGCCGGTGCGCATCGGCGTCAACTGGGGCAGCCTGGACCAGGCGCTGCTGGCACGGCTGATGGACGAGAACGCCGGTCTGGAACGGCCGCTGGAAGCGTCCGCGGTGATGCGCGAGGCGCTGGTGGTGTCCGCGCTCGAGAGCGCCCGCGAAGCCGAGGCGATCGGCCTGCCGGGCGACCGCATCGTGCTGTCTGCGAAGGTCAGCGCGGTGCAGGACCTGATCACCGTCTACCGGGAACTCGCCCGCCGCTGCGACTATCCGCTGCACCTGGGCCTGACCGAGGCGGGCATGGGCTCGAAAGGCATCGTCGCCTCGACCGCGGCGATGGCGGTGCTGCTGCAGGAGGGCATCGGCGACACCATCCGCGTGTCGCTCACCCCCGAGCCCAACGGCGACCGGACGCGCGAGGTGGTGGTCGCCCAGGAGATCCTGCAGACCATGGGGCTGCGTTCGTTCACGCCGATGGTGGTGGCCTGCCCGGGCTGTGGCCGGACCAGCAGCACGTTCTTCCAGGAACTGGCCGACAGCATCCAGAGCTACCTGCGCGCGCAGATGCCGGTGTGGCGCGACCAGTACGCTGGCGTCGAGACGATGACCGTCGCGGTGATGGGCTGCGTGGTGAACGGCCCGGGCGAGAGCAAGCATGCCAACATCGGCATCAGCCTTCCCGGTTCCGGCGAGACTCCGGTGGCGCCGGTGTTCGTCGACGGCAGCAAGACGGTCACGCTGAAGGGCGACAACATCGCCGCCGAATTCAAGGCGATCGTCGACGACTATGTCCGGACCCGCTATTCGGCCCGGGTGGAGGCCGCCGCCCAGGCCTGACGCACGGGCCTGGCCAAGGGGCTGGCCCGTGCGCTCCTGACGCATCGGCCGTCCGTCGGGGCTCTCCACCGCAGGCGCGCTATACTCAGCGGCTTTGCCATCGCCACTGGCGACCGACCAGAAACGTCCCGATGGGTACCTCCTTCCAAGCCGTGCGCGGCATGAACGACCTGCTGCCGGCGCAAGCCGCGCGCTACCGGAGCCTTGTCGCCCGCGTCGCGGGGTTGCTCGCGTGCTACGGGTACAGCGAACTGCGCACGCCGGTGCTCGAGCGCACCGAGCTGTTCGTGCGCACGATCGGCGAGGTCACCGACATCGTCGAGAAGGAGATGTACACCTTCCGCGACGAACTCAACGGCGAGAGCCTGACGCTGCGCCCGGAAGGCACGGCGGCCTGCGTGCGCGCGGCGATCGAGCACAACATGCTCTACGGCACGCCGCAGCGGCTGTGGTACGAAGGGCCGATGTTCCGCCACGAGCGGCCGCAGAAGGGGCGCTACCGCCAGTTCCACCAGGTCGGCTGCGAGGCCATCGGCTTCGCCGGCCCGGACATCGATGCCGAGCAGATCGTCCTGTGCGCGCGGCTGTGGCGCCTGCTCGGGCTGCAGGATGTCTCGCTCGAGCTGAACTCGCTGGGGGACGCTTCCACTCGCGCGGCCCACCGGGAGCGCCTGGTCGCCTACCTCGAGCGGCATCGCGGCGACCTCGACGAGGATGCGCTGCGCCGGTTGCAGACCAACCCGCTACGCATCCTCGACACCAAGAACCCGGCGATGCAGGACCTCGTCGCGGGCGCGCCGAAGCTGGTCGAGATGCTGGACGCCGAATCCGCGGCCCACTTCGACGGGCTGCGCGCCCGACTGGACGATGCCGGCATCGCCTACACCGTGAACCCGCGGCTGGTGCGCGGGCTCGACTACTACAACCGCACCGTGTTCGAGTGGGTGACCACCCGGCTCGGGGCGCAGGGCACGATCTGCGCGGGCGGGCGCTACGACGGGCTGGTCGAGCAGCTCGGCGGCCGTGCGGCGCCGGCCTGCGGCTTCGCGATGGGCCTCGAGCGCATACTGTCGTTGCTGGAAGACAGCGACGTGCTGGGCGCGGCCGTGGCGCCCGCGGCCTACGTGGTCCACCAGGGCGAGGCTGCGGCGCGGTTCGCGGTGCAGGTCGCCGAGGCGCTGCGCGACCAGGGCCATGCGGTGGTGGTGCATGGCGGTGGCGGCAAGTTCGCCGCCCAGATGAAGCGTGCAGACGCGAGCGGCGCACGGTATGCGCTGATCGTCGGCGAGGCGGAGCTGGCCGCGCGCAGCGTCGGCGTGAAGCCGCTGCGCGTCGCCGGCGAGCAGCGGATGCTCGCAACCGAAGCGGTCGCGGCGTTGCTTGCCGCCTCCGACTGAAGCAGCACAACCCGATACGGAACGACCGATGGCCCATTTCGACCTGGAACAGCAGGAGCAGATCGACGCGATCAAGACGTGGTGGGAACGCTACGGCAACATCGTCACGATCGTCGTCCTGGTGGTGGCGCTTGGCGTCACCGCGATGTCCGGCTGGCGCTGGTACCAGAATCGCCAGACCGAGGGTGCCTCGCTGCTCTACCTGGCGATCCAGGAAGGCCTGCAGGCGAACAACCAGACGCGGGTGCGCGAGGCCGCGACGCAGCTCACCGAAAAGTATCCGGGCACCGGTTATGCCGTGCTCGCCGCGCTGATCGCCGCGCGCATGGACTTCGAGGGCGGCGACAGCAAAGCGGCGCGCACCCGGCTCGAGTGGGCCATCGCCAATGCGAAGCAGGACGAGTTCCGCGACATCGCGCGCCTGCGCCTGGCGGCGGTGCTCATCGACGACCGCGACCTGGTCGCGGCCCTGCGCGTGCTCGACGCGAAGCACGGCAATGCCTTCGATGCCCTGTTCCTCGACCTGCGCGGCGACGTGCTGTTCGCGCAGGGCGACTCGAACGCCGCGCGCAACGCCTACCAGGCCGCGTTCGACAAGCTGGACGAGAAGAGCCCCTATCGCAACCTGGTCCAGCTGAAGCTCGACGCGCTGGGCGAAGCGAGGTGAACACGATGCAATCGGACGCTTCACGGCGCAGCCTGCTGCGCGCGCTGGCCATCGCCGGCATCGCGCCGGCGGCGTTCGCCGGCTGCAGCACGGTCGGGGGCGCCTACGACCGCCTGTTCTCGCGTGCAGTCGACCCGCGGCTGAAGCCCGCCGAACTTGGGCCGATACGCTCGAAGGTTTCGTTGCGCATGCTCTGGCAGGGCCAGGTCGGCAACTCGGGCCGGTACGTGTTTACCCCCGCGGTGGACGCCGGACAGGTGTACGCGATCGGCACCGACGGCAACCTGGTCGCGTTCGAAGCCGCCACCGGGCGCGTCACCTGGCGGCAGCAGGTGGTGAAGCCGACCGCCGGCGGCGTCGGTGCCGGCGAAGGCCGGGTCGCGGTCGGTGGCCAGAACGGAGAGGTGCAGGTGTACCAGCAGGGTGGAAAGCTCGCCTGGGAGACGCGGCTTTCCAGCGAGGTGCTCGCGGCGCCGCGCATCGTCGACGGGTTGGTGCTGGTGCGCACCGGCGACTCGCGCATCTGGGCGCTGGAGGCCGAGACCGGGCGGCAGCGCTGGGTCTACCAGCGGGGCGCCGCCCCGACCCTGTCGGTACGTACCCATGTCGGGTTCACGATCGCGCGCGGTGCGCTGTTCGCCGGTTTCGGCAACGGCCGCCTGATCGGCCTCGACCTGAAGACCGGCGCAGTCGGCCTGGACGTGGCCGTCGCGCTGCCGCGCGGCGCCACCGAGCTCGAGCGGGTGGTCGAGATCACCAGTCTGCCGGTGTTCGAGGACAACCAGGTCTGTGCGGTCGCGTTCCAGGGGCGGGTCGCCTGCTTCGACGCGCAGCGTGCCTCGCTTGCCTGGTCGCGCGACATTTCCAGCATCGCCGGCCTCGACATGGATGCGCGTGCGATCTACGTGGTGGACGACCGTAGCGTGGTTCATGCGCTCGACCGCGCATCGGGCGCGAGCCTGTGGCGCCAGGCGGCGCTGCAGTTGCGCAACGTCGGTGCGCCGCGCCTGGTCGGCAAGGCACTGGTGGTCGGCGACTTCCAGGGCTTCGTGCACCTGCTCGATCCGGAAGACGGCAGCTTCCTCGCCCGCCTGCCCACCGACGGCAGCGGGATCGCGATCGATGCGCGTCCAGTCGATCGCGGGTTCGTCGTGCAGACGCGCAATGGCGGGCTGTACGCGATGGGCGTGGCCGCCTGATCCGATGCAACCCTCCCTGGTCCTGGTCGGACGGCCGAACGTCGGCAAGTCCACGCTGTTCAACCGGCTCACCCAGTCGCGCGATGCGCTGGTGGCCGATTTCCCGGGGCTGACCCGCGACCGCCACTACGGCCGCGGCTCGTTCAGCGGCCGCCAGTACCTGGTCGTCGATACTGGCGGCTTCGAGCCGATCGTGAAGGAGGGCATCGTCCGCGAGATGGCGCGCCAGACCGAGCAGGCGATCGACGAGGCCGACGCGATCCTGTTCCTGGTCGACTACCGCACCGGCCTCACCGCGCTCGATCGCGAGATCGCCGGGCGCCTGCGGGTGACCGGGCGTCCGGTCTGGCTGGTGGTGAACAAGGCCGAAGGCATACAGGACGCGATCGCCGGCGCGGATTTCCATTCCCTGGGCATCGGCACGCCGTGGACGATCTCCTCGGCCCATGGCGAAGGCGTCGGCGACCTGCTGGCCGACGTGCTGGAGCGCTTCCCCGAGGACGAAACGGTCCCGCCGTCGTCCGAACCCGAGGCGCCGCAGGCGCCGCGCATCGCCATCGTCGGACGGCCGAATGTCGGCAAGTCGACACTCGCGAACGCACTGCTCGGCGAGGAGCGGATGCTGGTGTTCGACCTGCCCGGGACCACGCGTGACAGCATCCCGGCGGACTTCGAGCGCGGCGGCAAGCGCTACACGCTGGTCGACACGGCGGGCATGCGCCGCCGCGCCCGGGTCGACGAGGTGATCGAGAAGTTCTCGGTGATCAAGACGCTGAAGGCGATCGACGACTGCAACGTCGCGGTGCTGGTGCTCGATGCGCGCGACTCGGTCAGCGACCAGGACGCGCATATCGCCGGCTACATCCTCGAGGCCGGTCGTGCGCTGGTGGTGGTGGTCAACAAGTGGGACGGCCTGCCTTCGGATGCACGGGCGCGGGTGAAGGACGACATCGAGCGGCGGCTCGGGTTCCTTTCGTTCGCGCGCACGCTGTTCGTCTCCGCGAAGCGCGGCACCGGCCTCAACGCGCTGCTGCCGGCGGTGGATGCCGCCTACCGGGCGGCGACGCTGCGCCTGCCCACGCCCAAGCTGACCCGCGCGCTGCTGGCTGCGGTCGAGAAGCAGAACCCGCCACGCTCCGGGTTCTCGCGCCCGAAGCTGCGCTATGCGCACCAGGGCGGGATGAATCCGCCGATCGTGGTCATCCACGGCAACTCGCTCGATGCGGTTCCCGCGAGCTATCGTCGCTACCTCGAGCACATGTTCCGGTCGACCTTCCGGCTCGAGGGAACACCGCTGCGCATCCAGTTCAAGAGCAGCACCAACCCGTATGAAGGCAGGCCGCGGACACCTGCCTGAACGGGCAGGGTGGACATCGGCGTGCTGCGGCGCAACGGGTGGCTTTGCCGGAAAAAATCCAGTACAGTGGGTTCTCAAGAATAAGCGAGGTAAAGCCACGTGAGCGCTAAAGGACAACTGCTTCAGGATCCTTTCCTCAACACGCTCCGCAAGGAGCACGTGCCGGTCTCGATCTACCTGGTCAACGGCATCAAGCTGCAGGGCCAGATCGAATCGTTCGACCAGTACGTCGTGCTGCTGAAGAACACGGTCACGCAGATGGTCTACAAGCACGCCATCTCGACGGTCGTTCCTGCCCGCGCCGTTAGCATCCACTACGAATCGCCGTCCGACAGCTGAGCCCGACATTGCGCAATCCGCTGAGTCGATAGCCGCCGGATGTTCGAACGGCCAGACACGGGCAGTCGAGCACTGCTGGTCGCCCTCGGCACCTCCGAGCGCGACTACGAAGAGAGCCTTGCCGAACTGCGCGAGCTCACGTCCTCGGCTTGCCTCGAGGTCGCCGGTGTCGTCGGAGGCGGGCGCAACCGTATCGATCCTTCGACCTATGCCGGGTCAGGGAAGGTCGCCGAGATTGCCGCGCTGCGGGCGCAGCTCGATGCCTCGGTGGTCATCTTCAACAACGAACTGTCCCCGGTGCAGGAACGAAACCTCGAGCGTGCGCTCGAGTGCCGGGTGGTCGACCGCACGACACTGATCCTCGACATCTTCGCGCAACGCGCGCGCAGCCACGAGGGCAAGCTCCAGGTCGAACTCGCGCAACTCGATCACCTGGCCACGCGCCTTGTCCGCGGCTGGACGCACCTGGAACGCCAGAAGGGCGGCATCGGCCTGCGCGGTCCGGGCGAGACCCAGCTCGAGACCGATCGCCGGCTGCTCGGCAAGCGGGTGAAGGTGCTGAAGGAGAAGCTGCAGAAGGTCGAGCGCCAGCGGGCGACCCAGCGCCGGTCGCGCGCGCGCGGGGCGGCGCTGTCGGTTTCGCTGGTCGGGTATACCAACGCGGGCAAGTCGACGCTGTTCAATGCACTGACCCATGCCGGCACCTATGCGGCCGACCAGCTGTTCGCGACGCTCGACACCACCAGCCGGCGCATGTTTTCGCCGGCAGGGCGCAATATCGTGCTGTCGGACACGGTGGGCTTCATTCGCGACCTGCCGCACGAACTGGTCGCTGCATTCAGGGCGACGCTCACCGAGACGGCACAGGCCGACCTGCTGCTGCACGTGGTCGACTTCGCGAGCAGCGACCGCGACCGACAGGTGCGAGAGGTGAACCGGGTGCTGGCGGAGATCGGCGCTGACGCCGTCCCGCAGATCCTCGTGTGCAACAAGATAGACCGGGTATCGATCGAGCCGAAGGTGGTGCGCGACGACCTGGGCGACCTGACCAGCGTGTCGCTGTCGGCGCTCACCGGTGACGGGGTGGACCTGCTGCGGGCGACCCTGGACGATTTCTTCGATCGGGCGGAACGTGATCCGGCATCCTTGCCGGACGAGGGTGGCGACACGGAGTCGATCGGGATGCCGCTGGCACCCGTCACTGCGGTCGTCGATGCGGATACATGGACCGGTGGTCCGTTGGGCGCCGCGACAGGCGCCGGGAGCAGGTAACGATGGGTTTGAACGACAACCAGTGGGGCAAGCGCGGCGGCGGCAGCAGTGGCGGGGGCGGCGGCGGGGGCAACAACCAGGGCCCGCCCGACCTCGACGAACTGTGGCGCCGCTTCAACCGCAAGCTGAACGACATGCTCGGCAACCGCAAGCCGGGGCCGCGCGAAGTCGGCAGCGGTGGCGGCGGCGGGTTCGGTGGCGGCGGCTTCACCACCGGGCAGTGGCGCAACGGCGGCCTGCTGATCGCGGTGGTGGTGGTCCTGATCTGGCTCTCCAGCGGCATCTACATCGTCGCGCCTGCCGAGCGCGGTGTCGTGCTGCGCTTCGGCAAGTTCGTCGAAGAGACCAATCCCGGTCCGCGCTGGCACCTGCCATGGCCGATCGAGCGCGCCGAGGTGGTCAACGTGTCGGGCGTGCGCACGGTCGAGATCGGCTATCGCAACAACCCGCGCAACAAGGTGCTGCGCGAGTCGCTGATGCTGACCGACGACGAGAACATCGTCGACGTGCAGTTCGCGGTGCAGTACACGCTGTCGTCCGGCCGCGACTTCCTGCTGAACGTGCGCAACCCGGACGAATCCGTGCTGCAGGCGGCGGAGACCGCCATCCGCCAGGTGGTCGGCATCCGCAGGATGGATGCGGTGCTCTACGAGGACCGAGGCGGCGTGCAGGCCGACGTGCTCAAGGTGATGCAGAGCCTGCTCGACCGCTACAACCTCGGCATCCTGATCAGCAACGTGACCATGCAGTCGGCGCAGCCGCCCGAGCAGGTGCAGGCGGCGTTCGACGATGCGGTGCGCGCCGGGCAGGACCGCGAGCGCCAGAAGAACGAAGGCGAGGCCTATGCCAACGACGTGATCCCGCGGGCACGCGGCGCGGCGTCCCGGCTGGCGGAAGAGGCCGAAGGCTACCGACAGCGCGTGGTCGCCACCGCAGAGGGCGAGGCGACCCGCTTCCGCCTGGTGGTCGAGGAGTACAACCGTGCGCCGCGCGTCACCCGCGACCGCCTGTACATCGACGCGATGAACACCGTGATGACCAATGCCACGAAGGTCGTGGTCGACCAGCGCCAGGGCAGCAACCTCCTGTTCCTTCCGCTGGACAAGCTGATCGCCGCCACCGGCGGATCCGGGCAGGCGGTCAACCCCGGCGATCCGGTCGCCGCCGCGTCACCGGCAAGCAAGCCGGCCCCGGTCGAACCGGCGGCCGCCTCCCCTGAAACCGCACGCTCTCGCGAGGCGTTCCGCAGCCGCGAGAGGGAGCAGCGTCAATGAAGCCCAGCATATCCATAGCCATCGCCGTTGCACTGCTCGTGCTGGTCGCGATCAGCATGAGCGTGTTCGTCGTCGACCAGCGCCAGACGGCGGTGGTGCTGCGCCTCGGCACGATCGCGCAGGTGGTCGAGTCCCCGGGGCTGAAGTTCAAGATCCCGATCGTCGACTCGGTGCGCTACTTCGACAAGCGCATCCTCACCATCGATGCGCCCGAGCCCGAGCGCTACCAGACCTCCGAGAAGAAGAACGTGCTGGTCGATTCGTTCGTCAAGTGGCGGATCGTCGACGTACGGCAGTACTTCATCGCGGTGCAGGGCAACGAGGCGGCCGCGGTGAACCGGTTGTCGCAGACCATCAATTCCGCCCTGCGTTCCGAGTTCGGTTCGCGCACCGTCAACGACGTGATCTCCGGCGAGCGCCAGAAGATCACCGACCTCGTGCGCGAGCGGGCCGACAAGGACGGTCGCGCGATCGGGGTGGAAGTGGTCGACGTGCGCATCAAGCGGGTCGACTACACCCAGGAGGTCAGCGAGTCGGTGTATCGCCGGATGGAAGCCGAACGCAAGAGCGTGGCGAACGAACTGCGCTCGACCGGCGCGGCCGAAGGCGAGAAGATCCGCGCCGATGCCGACCGGCAGCGCGAGATCATCCTGGCCGAGGCCTTCCGCGATGCCGAGCGCATCCGCGGCGAGGGTGACGCCAGGGCGTCGGCGATCTACACCGCGGCCTTCCAGTCGAACGCGGAGTTCTTCGCGTTCTACCGCAGCCTCGAGGCCTACAAGCGCAGTTTCGCGGGCCGCAACAACGTGTTCGTGCTCGAACCCAACTCCGAGTTCTTCCGCTACTTCCGGTCGGCGGGTTCGCCGCAGAAATGACGGCGGGGCGCCACGGCGGGCGCTGACCTGGCATGGATGCAGGCAGCGCGCTGCTGCTGGCACTGGCGCTGATGCTGGTGCTCGAAGGCTTGCTCCCCTTCCTGGCCCCGCGCCTCTGGCGCGAGGCCTTCGCCTGGCTGGTGGCGCTGCCGGATCGCCAGCTGCGCTTCATCGGGCTGACCTCGATGCTGGCCGGCATACTGCTGTTGTCCTGGGTCCGCTAGAATAAGGGGTTTGCCGCCGTCCTGCGCGCCGGCGACCCCTCTCCGTCCCCACGATCCAGACCATGCGCAACTGGCAGCTGCCTGCCCACATCGAAGACATCCTCCCGCCCGAAGCCCAGCGGGTCGAGTCCCTGCGCGCGCGGCTGCTGGCGCGGTTCCGCGCATGCGGCTACCAGGTCGTGATGCCGCCGCTGCTCGAATACGTCGATTCGCTGCGCGTGGGCACCGGCGTGGACCTCGACCTGCGCACGTTCAAGCTGGTCGACCAGCTGTCGGGCCGGCAGATGGGGCTGCGCGCCGACATCACGCCGCAGGTGGCCCGCATCGATGCCTACCTCGCGCAGCGGCCGGGCGTGGCGCGCTATGCATACTGCGGCAGCGTGCTGCATGCACGCCCGGCCGCGGACAACGCACGGCGCGAACTGCTGCAGCTCGGGGCCGAACTGTTCGGCCATCCGTCGGTCGAGAGCGACATCGAGGTGCAGCAGCTTATGCTGCAGGCACTGGCCATCGCCGGCGTCCCCGACGTGCACCTCGACCTCGGCCACGTCGCCGTGTTCCGCACGCTGATCGCCCGCGCCGGGGTGGACCACGCGCTCGAGGCCGCGCTGTTCAGCGCGCTGCAGGGCAAGGACATGCCGCTGGTGCAGGCGCTGACCGAAGGTGTCGCGTCGCCGTGGCGGGAGGCGCTGCGCCGCCTGCCCGAACTGTACGGAGACCGCAGGGTGCTGGAGGCCGCGGCGCGCGAGCTGCCTGCGCTGCCCGAGATCGCGCACGCGCTGGGCGAACTGGCGGCCATGGCCGACGCCACGCCGGCAGGCGCCGCGACCCTGCATTTCGACCTTGCGGAACTGCGCGGCTACCACTATCACAGCGGGGTCGTGTTCGCGGCCTACACGGCCGGGCATGCCACGGCGATCGCGGCTGGTGGCCGGTACGATGAAGTCGGGCGGGCCTTCGGGCGGGCCCGGCCGGCGACCGGCTTCAGCCTCGACCTGATCGAGGTATCGACCCTGGTCGGTGCCGAGCTGCGCGCAGGCGCAGTGATCGCACCGGCCGGCGACGACGCGGCATTGCTCGCGGCGATCGAAGCGCTGCGCGCATCCGGCGAGATCGTCGTCGTCGATCTTCCCGGCGACGAACGTCCGGTCGCCGGACTCGAGTGCAGCCGGGCACTGGTGCGGCATGCGGGCAAGTGGCGGGTCGAACCGCTTTGACCACGCGCGCGGCGCGGACCACCCGCCGCGCATCGAACGAACAATCGCAGAAGAACATCGAGGCGGAACTCATGGGCAGAAACGTCGTTGTGATCGGGTCCCAGTGGGGCGACGAAGGCAAGGGCAAGATCGTCGACTGGTTGACCGACCATGCACAGGGCGTCGTGCGCTTCCAGGGTGGCCACAATGCCGGCCATACGCTGGTGATCAACGGGCGCAAGACCGTGCTGCGGCTGATCCCGTCGGGCATCCTGCGCGAGGGCGTCGAGTGCTACATCGGCAACGGCGTGGTGATCTCGCCCGAGGCGCTGATCAAGGAGATCGTCGAACTCGAGACGGCCGGGGTCGAGCTGCGCTCCCGGCTGCGCATCAGCGAGGCCTGTCCGCTGATCCTGCCGCACCACGTGGCGATCGACCATGCGCGCGAAGCGGCGCGCGGCGAGAACAAGATCGGCACCACCGGCCGCGGCATCGGACCGGCCTACGAGGACAAGGTCGCCCGCCGGGCGCTGCGCGTGCAGGACCTGTTCCACCGCGAGCGCTTCGCGGCCAAGCTGGGCGAGGTGCTCGACTATCACAACTTCATGCTCAAGCAGTACTACAAGGCGCCCACGGTCGACTTCCAGCAGACGCTGGACGACACCATGCTGCTCGCCGAGAAGCTCAAACCGATGGTGGCCGACGTGCCGCGCATGCTGTACGACGCGCATCGCGCGGGCAGGAACCTGCTGTTCGAAGGCGCGCAGGGCACGCTGCTCGACGTCGACCACGGCACCTATCCGTTCGTCACGTCGAGCAACTGCGTGGCCGGCGCCGCGGGCACCGGATCGGGCATGGGGCCGCACCTGCTGCACTACGTGCTGGGCATCACCAAGGCCTACACCACGCGGGTGGGTTCCGGTCCGTTCCCGACCGAGCTCGACGACGATGTCGGCCGCCATATCGCGGCGCGCGGCAACGAGTTCGGCTCGGTCACCGGGCGCCCGCGCCGCTGCGGGTGGTTCGATGCGGCGGCGATCAAGCGCGCGATCCAGATCAATGGCCTGTCCGGCCTGTGCGTGACCAAGCTCGACGTGCTCGACGGCATGGAGTTGCTGCAGATCAACGTCGGCTACCGGATCGACGGCCACGAGGTCGATATCCTGCCGTTCGGCGCCGAGAACCTCGCGCGCTGCGAGCCGATCTACGAAGAGGTGCCCGGCTGGACGGCGAGCACGGTCGGCATCCGCGAGTACGACGCGCTGCCGCCGGAGGCGCGCAGCTACCTCAAGCGCATCGAGGCGATCTGCGGCGTGCCGATCGACCTGATCTCGACCGGCCCGGACCGCGACGAGACGATCGTGATGCGCCATCCGTTCAACGCCTGACCACGGTACATCCGAGATGGCCGACCTCCACGTCACCTGGGACGACTACCTCCGCGACAACGAACGCCTGGCGCGCGACGTGCATCGCTCCGGCTGGTCGTTCGACCAGATCGTGTGCATCGCCCGCGGCGGGCTGCGCATCGGCGACACCCTGTCGCGCATCTTCGACATCCCGCTGGCGATCATCTCGACCCAGTCCTACGGCGGCGAGGCCGGCACGGTGCGCGGGCACATCCGCGTGGCCGAACACCTGACCATGACCACCGCGCGGCTGGGCACGCGCATCCTGCTGGTCGACGACCTGGTCGATTCGGGGATCACGCTCGACGTGGTCAAGCGCCACCTCGAGACCGTGTTCGAAGCCACCGAGGAAGTGCGCACAGCGGTGCTCTGGTACAAGGCGGTGTCCATCGTCAAGCCGGACTACTTCGTGCACTACCTGCCCGAGAACCCGTGGATCCACCAGCCGTTCGAGCGCTACGACCTGATGGATGCGGACGAACTGCTCGAGGGGCCAGGCTGACGTCCCGCCCGCGCGCCGCGGACGAACGGCGTGGTCAGTCCAGCCGCAGGCTGAGCGCCTTCGCCAGCTCCGCCCAGCGTGGTGCCTCGCGCCGGATGCGCTCGGTGATCGCCGCCGGCGGCCCGGTCTCCACGGTCAGTCCGAGTTCGGTCACGCGCTTGCGGAACGCCGGCTCGTCCAGGATGCGGTTGATCGCGCCATTCAGGCGCGTGACCACCGCAGTCGGCGTGCCACGCGGCACGAACACCGCGTACCAGGTGCCGGCTTCCAGCCCGGGCATGCCGGCCTCGCGCGTGGTCGGCACGTCGGGCAGCACGCCGGAGCGCGCGGGCGCGAGTACCGCGATCGCGCGCAGGCTGCCCGCCTGCACCTGCGGCGCGACGGCCGCGACCAGGTGGAAGATCAGTTGCGTGCGGTTGGCGAGCGTGTCCTGGGTCGCCTGTCCCGGGGACACGAACGGCACATGCTGCATCTTCGTCCCGGTCATGCTCTGGAACAGCTCGCCGGCCAGGTGCATGCTGCTGCCGTTGCCGGCCGATGCATAGTTGAGCTCGCCGTTGCGTCCCTTCACGTACTGGGTGAACTCGGCCAGCGTACGTGCAGGGAGGGACGGATGCACGACCAGCACGTTCGGGATGCTGCCGACCATCGCCACCGGCTCGAAGTCGCGCGCCGGGTCGAAGCCCTGCGACCGGTAGACCGACGGGTTCACGGTGAACGTGGTGCCGGAGGCGAACAGCAGGGTGTGCCCGTCCGGTACCGCCTTGGATACCAGGGCGGTGCCGATGTTGCCGTTGCCGCCGCCGCGGTTGTCGACGATCACCGGCTGGCCGAGCGCGCGCCCGAGCGCCTCGGCCAGCAGGCGTGCGAACGGGTCGCTGCTGCCGCCCGGCGGGAACGGGTTGACCAGCCGCACCGGCCGTACCGGATACTCGGCGGCCGCGGCAACGGCCGCCGCGGCAGGCACCAACATCAGCAGCGCCAGCGCGGACATCGCGGCGGCGAGGGGGGCGACGGATCGCCCGACAAACGAAACGGATCGCTTCATGCCCAGTCTCCCGCGGCGGTGATGGGATGCCTCGGCGGATGGTACCGTACTGGCCTGCCCAGAACGGAGCCGCCCATGTCCAGTGCCGTCCCGCCCGCACCGGCCGTCACCCCGCTGATGCCGGTCACCCTCGAACCCGGGGGCCTGCGCCACGCGCCCGGCATGCGTGCCGGACGCTGGGTGTTCGGCACCGGCCTCAAGGCAGTGGACCGGTTCGACGGCGCGATCGCCGCGTCCGTGCTGCGCGCGGGACTGCCGCTGCACGACGCCTCGAAGCTCAAGCGCGAGGCGCGGCAGGTGTTCGGCAACCTGGCCCGCGTGTGCGAAGCCGGCGGGGCGCCGCTGGACGGCATCGTGCGCCTCGACCAGAACTACACCACGCACAAGGCGGTCGAGCCCTACCACGACATCCGGCGCGAGGTGCTGCAGGCGAATATCCCGCCCAGCACCAGCACGCTCGCCCAGGGCCTGCTGCTGGCCGGCCAGGAGATCGAGATGCACATGATCGCGGCCGTGCCCGGGGAGGGCTTCGCGCCGGTGCACATCCGGCCGAAGGACGAGCAGATCCACCACACCTCGGCCTACAGCCTGGCGGTGGCCGCCGGCGACCATGTGTTCATCGCCGGCCGCATGGCCGATGGCGGCATCGGCGAAGGGCTCGCGCCCGAGGCACGGATGCCGGCAAGGCACCTGTGGAAGGGCACGCCGGTCAAGCTGGAAGCGGAATACGTGATCACGCGCAAGCTGGTGCGCGCGCTCGAGGCGGCGGGCTGCACGCTGGCGGATATCGTGAAGCTGCAGGTCTACCTGCGCGACCTCGACGACTTCGCGCCGTTCAACGACGTCTGGCGTGCGCACTTCGGTGCCTCCCGGCCGGCCACCACGCTGGTGCCCACCGCGACGCCCGGCTTCTTCCTCGAGGATGCGCACATCGAGATCAACGCCGTGGCGCTGCGTCCTGGCCGCGAACGCAGGCAGGCGATCGACGTGGCGGCCGGCGGGCTGGCGGCCTTCGACGGCTATCCGCAGGCGGTGCGCGCCGGCGACCTGCTGCTGTTCTCCGGCCTGCTGGCGATCGACGCCGACGGGCTGGTGCCCGGCGCACGGCGCGATCCCGCGAAACCGTGGTTCGGCAGTCCGGTGCGCGCGCAGATGCAGGCGATGCTGTCGCGTGCACAGGCGGTGTGCGAAGCGGCAGGGACCTCGCTGACCAACGTCGTGCGCATCCAGCAGTACCACACGGACCTGGCCAGCTTCCAGGATACCTGCGATGCGTGGGCCACGTTCCTGCCCGGCGCTGCGCTGCCGCTGTCGGCAGTGCAGGTGCCGTTCCTGCCGGTGCCCGGATGCAGCGTGATGCTCGACCTGTGGGTGTACGTTCCCTGAAGTGGAGCGGGGCGACGATCACGGCGCCGGGTCACGCTGCCGCGCTCCGCCGTCGATTCACTCCGCCTTCAACCCGAGCGCCTTCACCAGTCCTGCGTTCTGCTTCGCGGTAGCCTGGACGACCTGCCTGAACGGGGTCGGCCCGAGCAGTTCGATCTCCATCGCCTGCAGCGCCATGCCGTCGCGCACGTCGGTACGGGCCATCGTGCGCCGCAGGGCCGCAGTGAGCGTGTCGAGCGTCGCGCGGGATACGCCCAGCGGCGCGATGATGCCGTTCCAGGAGCTGTAGTCGAAGCCGGGGATCGTCTCCGCGATCGTCGGCATGTCGCCGAGCAGTGGCGTGCGCCGGGTCAGGCTGTGGCCGATCAGGCGCAGGCGCCCGGCGCGTCCCAGCCCGAGTGCGGCCGGCGCCGGCGTGAGTATCCAGTGCGACTCTCCTGAAGCAACGGCTGCGGCCGCTGCCGATGCGCTCTTGTACGGCACGTGCAGCGCGTCGATCTTCCCCTGGGTCAGCATCATGAAGCCGGCGAGATGGCTCTGCGACCCGGCACCGGCCGAGGCCATGTTCAGCTGGCCCTTCTTCGCGCGCGCCATGGCCACGAGGTCGGCGACCGACTTCACCGGCAGGTCGGGGGTGACCGCCAGCGCGTTGGGCGTGCGTCCCAGCATCAGCACGAAGTCGAAGGCGAGCAGCGGGTCGAACGCCGGCCGAGGCTGCAGCGCCGGCGCGATGGTGATGGCCGGCGTCGCGAACACCATCGTGTAGCCGTCGGGCAGGGCGCTGCGCCCGATCTCCAGCGCGATCAGGCCGCTGGCCCCGGCCCGGTTGTCGATAAGTACCGGCTGCGCGGTCTCCTCCGACAGCCCGGCGGCGACCACGCGGCCGATCACGTCGGTCGCGCTGCCCGGTGCATTGGGCACCAGCAGCCGGATCGGCCGGTCGGGATACGAGCCGCGCGGAGCCGGTGCGGCACCCAGCGCTGAAGTCGCCTGCAGGAGGCCGGCGATGGACAGGAACAGTGCAGCAGGTCTGCGGATCATGTCGTTCTCCGTCGGTTCGATGCCCGTCCTGCTGCAAGTTCCGGGCCGGTGCGCGATCCGGCCTGCTGGAATGCGGATTGCTTCGATCCGGTGCATCCTTGCGGTCTGTCCGCCGCGTCCTTTCAACCCTTCCCATCCTTCCGACCGGTCCTTCGATGCCCAAGCTCCCCGCCCCCTCGTTCCGACGCGCCCTGCTGTCGGCCGCATGCCTGCTGCCGGCGCTCGCGCTGCCCCATGCCGGCGCATCGGCCCAGGCCTATCCCTCCAAGCCGGTGCGCCTGGTGGTCACCTTCACGCCGGGTGGTGGTGCGGACACCACCGGCCGCGTGTTCGGCGAGCGCCTGTCCGACCTCTGGAAGCAGCCGGTGCTGATCGACAATCGCGCCGGTGCCGGCGGTTCGATCGGTGCGGAGATCGTCTACCGTGCGGCACCGGACGGCTACACGCTGCTGCTGGCGACCAACACCCACATCATCAACCAGGTCGTCTACACCAAGCTGCCGTTCGACTTCACGAAGGACTTCACCTCGATCGCGGTGGTCACGTCGGGCCCGATGGTGATCGCGGTCAACCCGGCCAAGGTGGCGGCGCAGAACGTGCGCGACTTCACCGCGATGCTGCTGAAGGCGCCGGGCAAGTTCTCCTATGCGAGCTGCAACGTCGCCAGCCCGCACCACTTCGGCATGGAGATGTACAAGTTCGCGATGAAGATCGATGCGGTACACATCCCGCATCGGGGCTGCGCGCCGGCGGTCGCGGATGCGGTCGCGGGGCAGGTGGACATCGTGGTGGCGACGCTGCCGCCGGCGGTGCCGTTCTTCGCCACCGGCCGCCTGCGTCCGGTCGGGCTGCTCAGTGCCCAGCGTTCGCCGTCCGCGCCGGACATCCCGACGGTGCGCGAGTCGGGCATCCCCGAGCTGAAGGACTTCTCGCTCGAGAGCTACTACGGCTTCATGGCACCGCCGAACACGCCGGCCGCGGTGGCAAGCAAGATCGAAGCGGACGTGCTGAAGGTCGCCGCCGCGCCCGAACTGCGCACCAAGCTGTCCGGTGCCGGCATGGACATGATGGTGCTCAATGCGGCCGCGATGACGAAGCTGATCCGGTCCGACTACGAGAAGTACCTGAAGGCCGGAAAGGCGGCGAACATCAAGCCGGAGTAGGATCGCGGCATCGGTTTCCCGGCGAGGACGCGATGTCGAACTTCCGTACCTTCCATGCGGCGCGGCGCGAGCCGGCACGGCCCCTGATGCCGGTGCTCGACCCCGCCGGCTGGGAGCCCGGTTCGCTGCGCGATGTCGGCACCTGGAGCTACCGCTTCACGGCCGCCGACGTCGCGGAACTGCTCGCTGCGGTCGCCGCGGTGCATAGGGCAGGCATCGCGCCCGAGCACGTCGACCGCAGTTGCTTCCCGTTGCCCGGGCTCGCCGCGGTGATGCACGACGTGCGGCGCGAACTGAGGGACGGCCGCGGCATCGTGATGCTGCAGGGTTTTCCCACCACGCAGCTCGACCGGCTGGGGCAGGTGATCGGCTATCTCGGACTGGGTTCGTACCTCGGGGCGCCGGTGTCGCAGAACCGGGAAGGACATATCCTCGGGCATGTGAAGGACCTCGGCGGCGACTACGCCGACCCGGTCACGCGCGGCTACCGTACCCGGGCCGGGCTCAGGTTCCACGCGGACGGCGGCGACTATGTCGGCCTGCTCTGCCTGAACGCCCCGAAGAGCGGTGGCGAGAGCCGGGTGGCGAGTTCGGTCACCGTGTACAACCGGATCCTCGCGAAGCGCCCCGACCTCGCCGACCTGCTCACCCAGGACTACTACCGGTCACTGAAGGGCGACACCAATCCCGGCGACCTGCCGTGGATGCGGCAGCCGATGTTCTGCTTCACCGACGGTTTCTTCAGCGCCACCGGCGCCGGCTCGGCGATCGACAAGGCCCAGGGCCTGCCCGGCGTGCCGCCGATGACCGCCCTCCAGCGCGAGGCGATCGAGGTGTATCGGACGACGGTCGAGGAATGCGCCGCCGACATCCCGTTCGTCCCCGGCGACGTGCAGTTCCTGAACAACTTCGTGACGCTGCATTCGCGCCGGACCTATGAAGACTGGCCCGAGCCCGACCGCAAGCGGCACCTGCTCCGGCTTTGGCTGGCCGATCCGCAGGGCCGCACGATCCCGCGCGTGCAGCGCGAGGGTTACGAGGGCCGCGGCATCCTGCTGCGCGGCGCGACGTTGAACGCGCCGCTCGACGTGATGGCGGAAGCCTGATGCGCGGCGCCGCGGCTGGCGTATTGCTCGCATCGCTGGCGCTGCCCGCGCTGCCGCTGCAGGCGCAGTCCTTCCCCGCGAAACCGATCCGCATGGTCATCCCGTTCGCACCCGGCGGCGGCACGGACCTGATCGGGCGCCTGTCCGCAACCCGCCTGTCCGAATCGATGGGCCAGCCGGTGGTCGTCGAGAACCGGCCAGGCGCGAGCGGCGTGGTCGGCGTCGAGTTCGGCGTGAAGGCGCCGCCGGACGGCTACACCCTGACCCTGCTGGTGTCGAACTACTCCAGCTACCCAAGCCTGTTCAAGCTGTCGTTCGACCCGGTGAAGGATATCCAGCCGGTCATCCAGCTGTCGCAGGGGCCGATGGTGGTCGCGGTGCATCCGTCCGTCCCGGCAAAGAACGTGCGCGAACTGATCGCGCTGGCGAAGAAGAACCCCGGCGCGCTGAACTACGCGTCGACCGGCCATGGCGCGGTGTCGCACCTCGCGGTCGAACACTTCGGCCTGATGGCCGGCGTGCAGCTCACGCACATCCCGTACAAGGGCACCGGGCCTGCGCTGCTCGATGTCGTCTCGGGTAACGTCACTGTGATCTTCGGCAGCGTGCTGCCGACGCTGCCGTTCGTGCGCAACGGCAAGCTGCGCGGCATCGCGGTGACCACCACCACGCGCATCCCGGCGCAGCCCGGCCTGCCGACGATCGCCGAGTCGGGGCTGCCCGAGTACGAGGCGATCAACTGGAACGGCGTGATCCTGCCGCGCGGCACGCCGCGGCCGATCGTCGAGCGCTACAACGCCGAGTTCGGCCGGATGCTGAAGAGCCGCGACGTGGTCGAGCGGCTGGAGGGCGACGGCAGTTCACCGGTGGGCGGATCGCCGGAGGCGTTCGGGGAACGGCTGGCGAAGGAGATCGCGCTGTGGACGAAGGTGATCGCGCGTGCCGGGGTGAAGGTCGACTGACCTGGAGCAGCTAGTACGTTACGCGCCGGGCGCGATGGACGTGAAGGGATTCATTACCTTCACGCCGGTACCTTCGAAGTCCGCCGTGTTCCGCGTGACCACCGTGAGGTCGTGGACCAGGGCCGTGGCTGCAATCTGCTTGTCCAATGCGTGCTCAGGGTTCGGGACCCTCAGTCGCCCCCAGACCTGCGCAGCGTCGGTATCGAACGCGAGAACGTTGTCCGCATACTGATCGAGCACGAGCGTCAGCCAGTTTTCCAGCAAGGTCGCCTGCCCAACATCGCCGCGAGTCCGGATGCGTTCGATGCCTCGACGAAGCTCGCCTACCGTGACGACTGACAGATAGGCCGATTCGCCTGTATTCGCGACGCGCTCGAAGAACTCGATGACGCCGGGGTTCGCCCTGGCCTTCCTTCGAGCCTCGCTGATGACGTTGGTATCAATCAAATACACGCGGCGCTTTCCCTTCCGACTCGACGCGCTCGAAATCCGCATCGGTACCGACATCGGGAATCGAAGCCAGCAGTTCACCAAGACTGCGTCTGCGCGGACGCGCCAGCGCCTCGGCCAGGATCTGCCGATGTTCGGCCTCGGCGCTTCGACCATGGGCACCCGCTCGCTCCTTCAGCGCCTTGACGAGCTTCTCGTCGACTCCACGCACCAGCAAGTCAGGCATCGGGCTCTCCCTTTCATGTTGATAGCAATGCTATCATTCTTCCGGGTCGTCAACCATGCGTTGCGCCATGGCCCATTCTGTCCTCACCGCCCCATGACCGACAGGTGATGCCGCGCGATCTCCTCCCCGGTCGCCTTCCACACCCCCGGGAAGCGATCGATATGCGCCAGCGCCCGCGCCAGCGGCACCATCCGGTGCGGCTGGCCGGTCACGTACGGGTGCAGCGCGATCGCCATCACCCGGCCGCTGGTCGCGCCCTCGGAATACAGCACGTCGAACTGGTCGCAGATCATCCGTTCGAACTCGACCGGCGTCTGCTTCGAGCGCACGACCGCTGCGGTGTCGTTCAGCTCGTAGGTGTACGGCACCGACACCAGCGGTCCCTTGTCGGTGGTCATCGTGTACGGCTGGTCGTCGTTGACCCAGTCGGCGACATAGATGCACTTCTCGGCGGCCAGATGGTCGACCGTGTCCCAGGTCTCCTGCAGGCCAGCGCCGAGCCAGCCGACCGGACGGCGGCCGCTGAACTGCGCGATGCGGTCGAGCGACCCGGCGATCATCGCCCGCTCCTGGTCGCGCGGCACCTCGGTGTTGCGTTCGGTGTTGGTGCGGCAGTGGCCCATCAGTTCCCAGCCGAGCTTCGTGCAGTCCTCGACCACTTCGGGATGGTGGTCGCACATCGACGAGTTGAGCGCCACGGTGGCGCGGATGCCGTGCTTTTGAAGCAGGTCCATCATCCGGTAGATGCCGACCCGGTTGCCGTAGTCGCGCTGTGCCCAGTGGCGCACCATCGGGGTGTGGTCGCCCGGCTTCGGCCGCTCGTTCGAGTCGCCGGGCATCGGCGTGTCGAGCCCGAAGAACTCGACGTTGATGATCACCCAGAGGGCGACCCGTGCGCCGTCAGGCAGCGGGTAGGGCGGGCGGCGGTTGATCGGGCTGAACGGGAAGGGGCCGTACGGGGTCGGTTTCATCGGGCGGGGGCTGCCTTGAAGTTGTCTTGTTGCAGGAGTTCCTCGGCGGTCATCACGTCGCCGTACTTGTGCGCGATGTCGAACAGCGCGAGCTGGTGCAGCATCTGCACGACGTCGCCGACGGTCTCCTCGGCGAGGGCGACGCGGTAGCCGAACGACTTGCCTTCGACCGAACTGGCACGCACCGCACCGCTGGTCGGCGCGCCGCAGATCACCAGCGCCTGCGCGTCGAGCCGGGTCAGCACGCGCTCGAGGTCCGACGAGAAGAACGCGCTCTCGCACGGACGCGGCGACACCGGTTCCGCCTCGCGCGGCGCCAGTGCGGCGATCGGCGCGGCGCCCGGCGGCAGCGAATGCACCACCGGCACGCCGCGCTCGCGCGCCTCGGCGATGAGCCGTGCCGCGGCCGCCGTCCACTCGCCGGACACGGGCATGCCGGGATGGATCACCAGCAGCGCTGGTGCCTCGCCCACGCCGCGGTCGCGCAGGTAGGGCGAATAGATGTGTTCGATCTCGGGCGTGATCAGCCCGCGCCAGGAATAGTCTTCGAAGTCGCGCATGTCGTCTTTCGTCCCGGGGTCAGTGCCGGCCGCTGGCACTGGCGTGGATGTGCCCGCAGGCGGCCGCCACGTCCATCACCTCGGCATACTTCAGGTGCATGTCGAACAGGCTCGCCTTCTGGATCAGGTCGCAGCGGTCGAACACGCAGTCGGCGACCACCGCCACCGGGTAGCCGTGCGACCAGCCTTCGACCACGCTCGAGCGCACGCAGCCGCTGGTGGACTCACCGACCATGATCAGCGCGTCGACCCTCAGTTCGTTGAGGAAGGCGGCCAGCGGCGTGCCGAAGAAGGCGCTCGCGCGCTTCTTGTAGATCACCAGTTCGCCGGGCTGCGGGGTGAGTTCCTTCTTGATCGTGTAGAGCGACAGGTCGGGCTGGCGCCGCTTGCGGTTGGTCGGGTGGATCCGGCGCGGATCGGTTTCCAGGCGCGTGTCGTAGGTGACATGCACCACCGGCACGCCGTTCTCGCGTGCGCAGGAGAACAGTTCCATAGTCGGCGGCAGTGCGCGCCAGGCGAACTCGCCGCACGACGCAGGGTAGGACTCGATCAGCTCGGGCACCGGTTTCGGGCCGCCGTCGTAGACCAGGTCGTACAGGTCGACCGCGACCACCGCCAGGCGGCGTCCGCTGAACGGCGCCATCTTGCGGCCGGCCATCAGCGCGGCGGTCGGGGCGTCGATCACGTCGGACCAGAGGCTTTCGGGATTCATCGGGTGTCGTCCATGCAGGCCAATCGAAGGAAAGATACTGCGTTCAGCCCCGGGTCGCAGCCGCCCGGACCGGCGCCGGCGCGATGCCGAACAGCTCGGCCGCGTTTGCGCCGCGCACCCGGTCGCGGATCGCCGGGGGCAGCCGTCCGATGCGTTCCAGCGTGCCGGCGAGGTCGGCGATCGCGTGCGGGAAGTCGCTGCCGAACAGCACGTTGCGTTCGCCGTAGGTCTCGATCGCATCGGCCAGCGCGCGATCGGAGTACAGCACCGAGTCCACCCGCAACCGGTGCAGGTAGCTGCCCGGTTTCGCGGCGACCTTGCTCCGCGCATCCGCATAGGCGTCATGGCAGCGGTCGATGCGCGGCAGCAGTGCGCCCAGCGCGCCGCCACCGTGCGCGAGTATGAGGTCGAGCGACGGATGGCGATCGAAGAAGCCGTCCATCATCATCCGCGACACCACCAGCGCGGTCTCGAACGGATAGCCGACCGAGGCGGTAAGCTGGAACACCTCCATGCCTGCGCAACTGCATACGGTCGGATGCATGAACACCGGCAGGTGGCGCCGGTCGATTTCGGCGAACACGGGCTCGAACAGCGGGTCGGTCGGCGGCAGGCCACCGATGTTCGTCAGCACCATCACGCCGGCGGCGCCGGCATCGACCGCGCGGGCGAGTTCTTCCACCGCGCTGCCCGGATGCTGGAAGGGCAGGGAGGCGAGCCAGCGGAAGCGGTCCGGATGCGCGGCCTGCGCGGCGGCGAAGCTGTCGTTCATCACCCGTGCAGCCCGGGTGCTGACCGCCTCTCCACCCCAGTACACGTTCGGGCCGGTCAGCGACAGCACGGCCATGTCGACGCCGGCGGCGTCCATCGCGGCGAGCCGCTGGCCGTAGTCGAACATCTCCGGCTGCGGGAACATGAAGCGCACGCCGTCGAGGTGGATCCAAGTGCGCCTATCCGCCGCCTCAGCGACGCTGAACTTCGGACCGCCGTGGGCGCGGATCAGTTCCAGCCATTCGTCGCACAGCATGTGCGAATGGATGTCGATCGCCGGATGCATCGCGCCTATTCCACCGTGACCTTGGCTTCGCGGATCACGCGCGCATAGCGTGCCGTCTCTTCCTTCAGGAAGGCGCCGAACTGCTCCGGCGTGGTGGCCAGCGCGGTGAGGCCGGTGGCGGTGAGCGTCTCGCGTACCTCGGGCAGCTTCACCACGCGGGCGATCTCGGCCTGCCAGCGGCTGACGATGTCGCGCGGCACGCCGGACGCGGCCGCCATGCCGAACCAGGACGTGGAGTCGAACCCCGGCACGCCGGCCTCGGTCATCGTCGGCACGTCCTTCAGCGACGGCACGCGGTTGGCGGTGGCCACCGCGAGCAGGCGCATCCGCCCGGCGTCGATGAAGCCCTGCACCTCGGCGAGGTTTACGAACATCAGCCCGACATGGCCGCCGAGCAGCGCCTGTGCGGCGGGGGCGCCACCCTGGTAGGGCACGTGCACCATGTCGATGCCGGCATTGACCTTGAGCATCTCGCCCGACAGGTGCTGCGGCGTGCCCTGGCCGATCGAGCCGTAGGTGAGCACGCCGGGCTGCTTCTTGGCCAGCGCGATGAGTTCCTTCACCGTGCGCGCCGGCAGCGACGGGTTGGCGACCAGCACGTTCGGCGTGTTCGCGATCAGCGATACCGGCTGGAAGTCGCGCTGGGTATCGAACGGCAGCTTCTGCCGCAGCAGCGGCGTGATGACGAAGGTGGCCGCCATCATCAGCAGCGTATGGCCGTCCGCCGGCGCGCGCGCCACCGCCTCGGTGCCGAGGATGGTGCTCGCGCCCGGGCGGTTCTCGACCAGCACCGGCTGGCCGAAGGTCTCGGCGGCGCGCGGGGCGATCGAACGGCTCAGGCGGTCGAGCACGCCGCCAGCCGGGAACGGCACGACCAGGCGCACCGGCTTCGCCGGATAGGCCTGGGCGACGGCCGATTGTGCGCAGGCCAGCAGGGACAGGCCGGCCAGCGGCACGAGCCATGCAGCCGCGGTGGCGGGCGAGGGGACAGGCAGGGTCATGTTCGTTCCAGTGCGGCGATGATGCGTTCACGGGTCAGCGGCAGTTCGCGCACGCGCACGCCGAGGGCATGGGCGAGTGCGTTGGCGACGGCGGCAGCGGTCGGGCCGGTCGGCGTCTCGCCGGCGCCGAGCGGTTCCTCGTCGCGCCGGTCGATCAGGTGCACCTCGACCTTCGGCACTTCGGAGAAGGTGAGCACCGGGTAGGTCTCCCAGTCGCGCGACAGGATCCGCTCGCGGTCGAACTGCACCTGTTCCTTCAGCGTCCAGCTCAGCGCCTGCAGGATGCCGCCTTCGGTCTGGTTCAGGATGCCGTCCGGGTTGATCGCCAGCCCGACGTCGACCGCCGCGACCATGCGCATGACCCTGAACTCGGGCTCGAGCACGACCTCGGCGACGATCGCGATGTAGCCGTAGCCGTTCTTGTACTGGGCGAACGCGATGCCGCGCCCCTTCGTGCCGTCGCTCTTCTCGTTCGACACCCAGCCCGCCTTCTGCGCGGCCAGCTCGATCACCGCGCGCGCGCGCGGGTTCTGCATGTGGCGCAGCCGGTACTCGACCGGATCGGCACCGCAGGCCTCGGCCAGTTCGTCGATGAACGATTCGCCGGCGAACACGTTCGCGTACGCACCCAGCGCACGCAGCGTGGAGGCCCTCAGCGGCAGTTCCTCGACGCGGTGCGCGACCACCTTCTGGTTGGGCAGCGCATAGATCACCTCGGCGTTGCGTGCCATGCCGCCGCCACCGGACATCGCCGGGTCTCCCTGCGGGATGCGCGGCACCGGCTTCTCGAGGTGCCAGGCGGCGAGCAGCGACACGCTCGGCTCGGTGGTGACCACCACGCCCGGACGCTGGGTGTGGCCGTTGCTCCACAGGTCGAGCGACCAGTCGACGATGTTGCCTGCCGCATCGACGGCGGCGCGGGTCTTCACCACCATCGCCGGGCCGAGCGGTTCCCAGGCGAACTCGTCGTCGCGCATCCACTGCAGCATCACCGGCCGGCCGGGGACGGCACGCGCGAGCAGCACCGCGTCGAGTGCCGCGTCGTCCGCACCGTTGTGGCCGTAGCAGCCGGGCCCGTCCACATGGTGCGCGACCACCGACGGCACCGGCAGGCCGAACACTTCCGCCAGCTCGCGCTGCAGCGGATAGACGCCCTGGCTGTGGGTCCAGACCTCGATGCGGCCCGGGTCGAAGGTGGCCAGCGCGCAGGACGGGCCGAGCGATGCATGGGCGACATAGGGCTTCGCGTAGCGCGACTCGAAGGTCTTCGCCGCGCGCGCCAGTGCCGCTTCGTCGCGGCGCTCGACGATCACGGTGTCGGTGGTGTCGCGCGTCTCGATGAAGCGGTAGATGTCCGCGGCATCGGTCGGGATCGGCTGCTCCGTCCAGCGCGAGCCGGCGATCATCGCCTTGCGCGCCTTCACCGCCTGTTCTTCCCGCTCGGCGACCACGCCGAGGAAGTCGCCGTCGCGCACGACCGCCACCACGCCGGGCATCGCGCGGATCGCGGCTTCGTCGATCGACACCAGCTTCGCGCCGAACGACGGCGGGCGCGCGACCCGGCCATGCAGCATGCCCGGCAGCTTCATGTCGGCGACGAACCGCGGCCGGCCGGTGAGCTTGTCGGGGATGTCGAGCCGGCGCGCACTGCGTCCGACCACCGTGTAGCGGGCCACCGGCTTCGGCGGCACCTGCCCGGTCGCCGCGCGGTCGAGCAGCTCGGCGTGCGGCAGGTTCCAGTAGGTGGTCTCGCGGATGCGGTCGGCGCCGGTGATCCGGCCTTCCTCGACCACCAGCCGGTCGGCCGGGATGTCGAGCCGGCGCGCGGCTTCGGCGAGCAGCACGGCGCGCACCTCGGCGCAGGCCGAGCGCATCGCGCTGCCGCCTTCGGAGATCGAGCGGCTGCCGGAGGTGTGGCCCTCGTCCGGCGTGAGTTCGGTGTCGGCATCGACGATGCGCACCTGTTCGAACGTGAGGTCGAGTTCCTCGGCGGCGATCTGGGTCAGCGCGGTGATGATGCCCTGGCCGAGTTCGACCCGGCCGGTGAACACGGTGGCGGTGCGGTCGTCGTTGAACTTCACCCAGCGGTCGAGCCGCGGGTTCGCCGACAGCATCGGCGGGACCTTGATCGCGGCGCTCATGCGGATGCTCCCTGGCCCGCGGCGCGCTGGATCGCGCGCAGGATGCGCGCCTGTGTGCCGCAGCGGCACAGGTTGCGGTCCATCGCCTCCTTGATCTGGTCGAGCGTCGGGTCGGGCGTGCGCTCGAGCAGGGCAGTGGCCGACATCAGCATGCCGGAGATGCAGTAGCCGCACTGGACCGCCTGCTCGTCGAGGAAGGCCTGCTGCAGGCGGGACATCGTGCCGCCGGCGGCGAGCCCCTCGACCGTCGTCACCTGCTTGCCGGCCACCGCCCACAGCGGCGTGTCGCAGGCGTTGACCGCATGGCCGTCGAGCAGTACGGTGCATGCGCCGCACTGCCCGAGCCCGCAGCCGAACTTCGCGCCCTTCAGGTCGAGGTCGTTGCGCAGCACGTAGAGCAGCGGGGTGTCGGGCTCGGCGGGCACCGAATGCGCGGTGCCGTTGACGGTGAAGCGGGTGGGTTCGGGTAGACTCATCACGGGGGTTGCCGGTTCTGGACGTGGGTGGATCGAAGGGGGAAGCCGGGATGCTGCAGGTGGCGAGGGATACCTCGGAAGTAGAATTGAAATCCCCTGCGCGCACAAGCGTCGCGGCCGCTGCGGACGGAGGGCGCGGCGCACGCGCGGCACGGCGGGTTCACCTCGGATGCCTGGGCGCTGCGGCGATGCTTGCTGCCGCGTCGGGTTCGGCGCTCGCGCAGGCCTTCCCGTCCAAGCCGATCCGCTGGGTCGTGCCCTATGCGCCCGGCGGCAACACCGACATGATCGCGCGGGTGATCGGCGCGCGCATGGGCGAATCCCTCGGCCAGCCGGTGGTCGTCGAGAACCGCGCCGGCGCGGCGACGCTGATCGGCTCCGAGCATGTCGCGCGCTCGGCGCCGGACGGGTACACGCTGCTGCTCGCCACCAGCACCACGCTGGCGATCAATCCGCACCTGTACCGGAAGCTGCCGTACGACTCGGTCGCGGACTTCGCGCCGATCACGCTGATCGCCCGGGTGCCGATGGTGCTCGCGGTGCATCCGTCGCTGCCGGTGAAGTCGGTCAAGGACCTGGTCGCGCTGGCCCGGGCGCGGCCCGGGCAGATCGCGAGCGGCCACACCGGCGTCGGCAGCCCGAACTACATGGCGGCCGAACTTTTCAAGAGCGCGGCCGGCGTGTTGCTGATCGATGTCCCGTACAAGGGCAGCGGGCCGGCGGTGCCCGAACTGATCGGCGGCCAGATCCAGATGATGTTCGACAACACCATCCTGGCGCACGTGCGCGCGGGCCGGCTGCGCGCGCTCGGCCACACCGGCGAGAAGCGGATGTCGGTCGCCCCCGACGTGCCGACGATGGCCGAGGCCGGCTTGCCGCAGGTGGTGTTCTATTCGTGGCAGGGCGTGGTCGCGCCGGCGAAGACTCCCCCCGACGTGGTGGCGCGGCTGCATGCCGAGGTGGTGCGGGCGCTGCAGGTGCCCGAGGTGCAGTCGCGCATCACCGCGGAAGGCGCCGAGATCCTCGCGGTCGGCCCGGCCGAGTTCGGTGGCTACATCCGCAGCGAGATCGTGCGCTTCGGCAAGGTGATCCGCGATGCCGGCGTGAAGCCGGAATGAGGCCCGGGACGCTGGACGGTCGGTCGATGCAGCGTCCGTCGTGGCTGTCCTGCGCGCTGCTGGCGCCGCCCCTGCTGCTCGTCCTGCCGGCGTCCCCGGTGCAGGCGCAGGCCTTCCCGTCGCGCCCGGTGCGCTGGATCGTGCCGTATGCCCCGGGCGGCAACACCGACATGATCGCGCGCGTGGTTGGTGCACGGCTCGCCGACGGGCTCGGGCACCCGGTGCTGGTCGAGAACCGTCCCGGCGCCGCGACCCTGCTCGGGTCCGAGTTCGTCGCGAAATCCGCCCCCGACGGCTACACCGTCCTGCTCGCCACCAGCACGACGCTGGCGATCAACCCGCACCTGTACCGCAAGCTGCCGTACGACCCGGTACGGGACTTCGCGCCGGTCGCGCTGATCGCGCGCACGCCGATGGTGCTGGTGGTGCATCCGTCGCTGCCGGTGAAATCGATCCGCGACCTGGTGGCGCTGGCGCGCAGCCGCCCCGGGCAGCTCGCCTACGGCTCGGCCGGCACCGGCAGCCCGTCGTTCATGTCGATGGAGATGCTGAAGACCGCGACGAAGATCGACCTGATCGAGGTGCCGTACAAGGGCAGCGGCCCGGCAGACGTCGACCTGCTCGGCGGGCAGATCTCGATGATGTTCCAGAACACCGCGCTCAACTACGTGAGGGCGGGGCGCCTGCGTGCGCTCGCGCATACTGGCGAGAAGCGGATGGCGGTCGCGCCGGAGGTCCCGACCCTGGTGGAACTGGGCTTCGGCAGCCTCGTGTTCTATTCCTGGCAGGGCGTGGTGGCGCCGGCCCGCACGCCGGCCGACGTGGTGGCACGCCTGAACACCGAGATCAATCGTGCGGCCCGGCTGCCGGAGGTCGCTTCGCGCGTCACCGCCGACGGTGCCGAGATGCTGGGCGGCCCGGCGGCCGCCTTCGGCGAGTACATCAAGGCCGAGATCACCCGCTTCGGGCAGGTGATCCGGGAAGCGGGCGTGAAGCCCGAATGACCGGCGGCACTGCAGCGCGGGCGCCCGTGGGCAGCCCTCGGCCCTGCAGCCGCGTTCGCACCGGAGGCAGCATGCAGCAGGCAATCGACGTCCACTCCCACATGCTGTGCGAGGAATGGATGACCCTGTTCCGCGCGCACAGCGGGTCGCGCTTCACCATCCGGCAGGTCACCGGTGGCAAGGAAGTGATCCACTACGACGGCATCGCGTTCATGACGCCGGAAGACCGCATGTTCGACTACGGCCAGCGGATCGCGGCGATGGACCAGGCCGGGGTGGGCATGGCGGTGCTGTCGCTGACCGGCCCCAACGTGTACTGGGGCGACGAGGACGCGAGTTCGCGTGCCGCGCGTGCCATCAATGCCAGCTTCGCGCAGGCGCAGGCCGAGCATCCGTCGCGGCTGCGCTGGATCGCGTCGCTGCCGTTCCAGCATCCGGCGCGTGCGATCGAGGAGCTCGCCCGTTCGATCGATGCCGGGGCGCGCGGCGTGATGGTGCTCGGCAACATCGGCGGCGAGTCGCTGACCGCCGAGCGTTTCGCGCCGGTCTGGGCCGAGATCGACCGGCGCAGCCTGCCGGTATTCCTGCACCCGACCGTGCCCTGCGGCTGCGCCGAGATGGACATGGCGATGTACCAGCTTTCCGCGTCGGTCGGCTTCACCTTCGACTCGACGCTGGCGGTCACCCGGATGATCTTCGACGGCTTCTTCGACCGCTTCCCGAACCTGAAGCTGGTCGTCGCGCATGGCGGCGGCACGCTGCCGTTCCTGGCCCCGCGGCTGGACCGCTGCCATGAGGTGATCGCCTCGGCGCGCACGCGCATCGCGGAGCGTCCCAGCACCTACCTGAAGCGCATCTATGCCGACTCGGTGCTCTATTCGCACGAGGCGCTGCGCGACACGGTCGAGGTGTTCGGCGAGGACCATGTGCTGTTCGGCAGCGACTATCCTCACAACATCAGCGACATGGTGGGCATCCTGGCGCGCGTCGACGCGCTGCCGGCGATGCTGCGCGACAAGATCCGCGGCGGCAACGCCCAGCGGGTGTTCGGAATCTGAAGAGGACTGGCGACGATGCAACAGATGAAATCGGAAGTGCGCGACGGCATGCAGGTCGAATGGAACGTGCCGATCACGATGGACGATGGCGTGGTGCTGCGCGCCGACGTGTTCCGCCCGCTCGGCGATGGCCGTTACCCGGTGGTCCTGAGCAGCGGTCCCTATGCGAAGGGCCTGGAGTTCGAGGAGGGGTATCCGGCGAACTGGAGTCGGCTGGTGAAGTCGGCGCCCGAGGTTCTCGAGGGTTCGAGCAACAAGTACCAGAACTGGGAACTGGTCGACCCCGAGAAGTGGGTGCCCGACGGTTACGCCTGCGTGCGCGTCGATTCGCGCGGTGCCGGCTGCTCGCCCGGGGTGATCGACTGCTGGTCGGCGCGCGAGGCGGTCGATCTCGCCGCCTGCATCGAATGGGCAGGCTCCCAGGGCTGGAGCAACGGCAAGGTCGGCGTGAACGGCATCTCGTACTACGCGATGAACCAGTGGCAGGTAGCCGGCCTGCGCCCGAAGCACCTGGCTGCGCTGTGCATCTGGGAAGGCTCGTCCGACTACTACCGGGAGTTGTCCCGCCACGGCGGCATCCTCTGCGATTTCCTCGATTCCTGGTACCGGCGGCAGGTCACCTCGGTGCAGTACGGCGTCGGCGAGCGCGGCGCGAAGAGTGCGGTGACCGGAGAGCCGGTCGCCGGGCCGGTCACGCTGCCGGAGGCCGAACTTGCGGCGAACCGGGTGGACCTCGGCGGCGAGGCGCGCAGTCGGCCGCTGGTCGACGACTACTACCGCGCGCGCATGCCCGAGTTCGAGAAGATGGACACGCCGATGCTCTCCAGCGGGAACTGGGGGGGCATGGGCCTGCACACCCGTGGCAACTTCGAAGGCTTCCTGCGCGCCGCCTCGACGCAGAAGTGGCTCGAGGTGCATGGCGACACCCACTTCACCCATTTCTACAGCAACTACGGCATCGCGCTGCAGAAGCGTTTCCTCGGGCACTTCCTCAAGGGCGAGGACACCGGCTGGGCGAAGCAGCCGAAGGTGTCGCTGAACGTGCGCCATCCCGGCGAGCGGTTCGAATTGCGCGCCGAGCAGGAATGGCCGCTGGCGCGGACCCGGTATACCCGCTACTACCTGCATGGGCAGGGGCTCGGGCTGTCGACCGACAACCCGGGGCAGGGCCAGGCGCTCGACTACGCGGCGATGGGCGACGGCCTCACCTTCCTGTCGCCGGCGATGACCGAGCCGCTGGAGATCACCGGTCCGGTGGCCGCGCGGCTGTGGCTGTCGTCGAAGACCCGCGATGCCGACGTGTTCCTGGTGCTCCGGGTGTTCGACCCCGAGGGGCGCGAAGTCACCTTCATCGGTTCCAACGATCCACGCACGCCGGTCGGCCTGGGCTGGCTGCGGGCGTCGCAGCGCAAGGTCGATCCGGCGCTGAGCACGCCGGCGCGGCCCTGGCATCCGCATGACGAGGCGTGGCCGCTGCAGCCCGGTGTGCCGGTGCCGCTCGATGTCGAGATCTGGCCGACCTGCATCGTGGTGCCCACCGGCTATCGGTTCGGGCTTACCGTGCGCGGGCGCGACTATGAGTTCGACGGCACCGATTTCGGCGTGGCGAAGGCGGCATACCCGATGAGGGGCGTCGGCCCGTTTACCCACAACGATCCCGTCGACCGGCCGATGGAGGTGTTCGGCGGCACCAATACGCTCCATTTTCCGGCCGATGACGCGCCTTACCTGCTGCTGCCGGTGATCCCGGCGCGTTGAGGCCGCATCGAGGCCTGCCGTGCTGCGCCGGGGCGAATGCGCCGGCGCGCCCGGGATCGGCGCTGCAGGTGTTACCCTGACGGCCGGCTCTTCATGAGTTCTGCACCCGCCGATGCCGCGGTCCACCAGGGGAACCCTGGCTGGACTTGCCTACGGATCCCGGAAAAGAATCACTCCGGGAAACGATGGTGCCGAGAAGAGGACTCGAACCTCCACAGTGTTGCCACCGCCAGGACCTGAACCTGGTGCGTCTACCAATTCCGCCATCTCGGCATTGCGGCCGGGAAATGTATTCAACCACGCAGGCTTTGTCAATTGACCTCTCAATATCGTCGGCGTTCCGGGCTCCGGACGTCGAACAAACCGGTCTTCACGACCATCGTTCCCGAGCGGGACAGCATCCTCGAAGCGCTGCGCGAAGCAGGCGTGCCGATGGAGCCGGAACGGCTGTCCGAGATCCTGGACGTTGCCCCGGAGTCCGCTGAAGGCTTCTCGCGCCGCCTGGCTGCCATGGAGCGCGAAGGCGAGGTGATCGCCAACCGGCGCGGCGCGCTCGGCCTGCCGTCGAAGATGGACCTGATCCGCGGCCGGGTGCAGGGCCATCCGGACGGCTTCGGCTTCCTGGTGCCGGACGACGCCACCGGCGACCTGTTCCTCGGCCCGGCCGAGATGCAGAAGGTGCTGCACGGCGACCGCGTGCTCGGCCGCGAGGTGGCCGCCCCCCGGCGCGGCAAGCGCGAGGCGGTGGTGGTCGAGGTGCTGGAGCGCGGCAACCAGCGGGTGGTCGGCCGGCTGGAGGTCGAGCACGGCGTGCGCTTCGTGGTGGCCGAGGACCGTCGGGTGAGCCAGGACATCCTGGTCTCTCCGGATGATTCGTTCCCGGCGAAGGCCGGGCAGGTGGTGGTGGCCGAGATCATCGAGCAGCCGTCGCGCCACAGCCAGCCGATCGGACGCATCGTAGAGGTGCTCGGCAACTATGCCGACCCGGGCATGGAAATCGAGATCGCGCTGCGCAAGCACGACCTGCCGCATGTGTTCAGCGCCGAGGTCGAGAAGCTGGCGGCGAAGTTCCCGAAGGAGCCGCGCAAGACCGACCTGCGCGGCCGGGTCGACCTGCGCGAACTGCCGCTGGTCACCATCGACGGCGAGACCGCGCGCGACTTCGACGACGCGGTGTACTGCGAGCCGGTGCAGCGGCCGGAGCCGGGCAAGCCGGCGGCCAAGCGGGCACGCCGTTCGATCGCGCAGACGGTCAGCGACATGGTGAAGGACGCGACCGGCTACGGGCAGGCGCCGGCGGCGCCGGGAAGCGGCCCGAGCGGGCGCAAGGCGGTCCCCGATGCCGCGTACAAGCTGTTCGTGGCGATCGCCGACGTCGGCCACTATGTGAAGCCGGGCGATGCACTCGATACCGAGGCGCTGGCGCGCGGCACGTCGGTCTACTTCCCGCGCCGGGTGATCCCGATGCTGCCCGAGGCGCTGTCCAACGGCCTGTGTTCGCTCAACCCGCAGGTCGACCGGCTGTGCATGGTGTGCGAGGTGGACGTCGGCGCCGATGGCAGCCTGCTCGCCTACCAGTTCTACAACGCGGTGATGAGCTCGAAGGCGCGCCTGACCTACACCGAGGTGGCCGAGATCCTCGATGGCAGCCCGATGGCGCATGCGAAGAACTACCGCGACCTGGTGCCGCACCTGAAGGCGCTGGAGTCGGTGTTCCGGTTGCTGCTCAAGGCACGGGCACAGCGCGGCGCGATCGACTTCGAATCGTCCGAGACGAAGATGGAGTTCGACGACAACGGCAAGATCCGCCGGATCGTGCCGGTCGAGCGCAACGACGCGCACCGGCTGATCGAGGAATGCATGCTGGCGGCCAACGTGTGCGCCTCGCAGTTCCTGGCGAGCCATGGCCATCCGATGCTCTACCGCATCCATGCCGGGCCGAAGAAGGACCGCCTGGAGTCGCTGCGCGAGTTCCTGCGCGGCTTCGGGTTGTCGATCGGCGGGGGCGAGTCGCCGCATGCGCGCGACTATGCGAAGGTGCTCGAGCAGATCCGCGACCGGCCGGACCGGCTGCTGCTGCAGACGGTGATGCTGCGCTCGCTGGCGCAGGCGGTGTACAGCCCGGACAACATCGGCCACTTCGGCCTGGCCTACGACGGCTACGGGCATTTCACCTCGCCGATCCGGCGCTATCCCGACCTGTCGGTGCACCGTGCCATCAAGGCGGTGCTGCAGAAGAAGACCTACAAGCCGATCGGCATGGACTGGACGCAGCTCGGCCAGCACTGCTCGCAGGTCGAGCGCCGTGCCGACGATGACTCGCGCGAGGTCGAGGCCTGGCTCAAGTGCTACTACATGCTCGACCGCGTCGGCGACAGCTTCAGCGGCACGATCAGCGGCGTCACTTCCTTCGGCGCCTTCGTCACCCTGGACGAACTGCATGTCGACGGACTGGTGCACATCTCGGAACTCGGCGCCGACTACTTCCATTTCGACGCGATCCGCCACCAGCTGCTGGGCGAGCGCACCGGGCAGCGCTACCGGATCGGGGACCGCATCGGCGTGCAGGTGGTGCGCGTGGATCTTTCGACCAGCAAGATCGACTTCGTGCTCGCGCCTGGGACCCAGCTGAAGGGGCCGCTCGCCGCAAGTGGCGCGCGGGCGGGCAAGGAGGTCAAGGAGGGCAGGGGCGCTGCTGTGCCGCCACCCGGTGCCGCGCCGAAGGGTGGGAAGAAGCGCCAATGAGCGCGCCGCTGCGAACGCTGTCCGGGCTGCATGCGGTCACGGCACGGCTGCGCGCCGCACCGCAGTCGATCCGCGAGCTCTATGTCGACGGGAAACGCGCCGACGGCCGCACCCGCGACCTGCTGGCACTGGCGGCGGAGAAGTCCGTGCGTGCGATGGCGGTCGATGCGGCCCGCCTCGATGCGCTGTGCGGCGGCACCGCCCGCCACCAGGGCGTGGTCGCGCGCATCGATGGCGACAGCCGGCGCAGCGTTCACTTCGACGACCTGGTCGAGGACCTCCCCGAGAACCCGCTGCTGGTCGTGCTCGACGGCGTGCAGGACCCGCACAACCTCGGCGCCATCCTGCGCGTGGCCGATGCGATGGGCGTCGACGCGGTGATCGCGCCGAAGGACCGCGCGGTGGGCATCACCGCCACGGTGGAGAAGGTCGCCTCCGGCGCGGCCGAAACGGTGCAGTACGTGACCGTCACCAACCTCGCCCGCTCGATCGACGCCCTGAAGGCGCGCGGCATCTGGTGCATCGGCGCCGACGAGGGCGGCAAGGGCGACCTGTTCGGCGCGAAGCTGACCGGGCCGCTCGCCTGGGTGATGGGCGCCGAGGGCGAGGGCCTGCGCCGCCTCACCCGCGAGCGCTGCGACGAACTGGTGCGCATCCCGATGTTCGGGGTGGTCGAGAGCGTGAACGTCTCGGTGGCGGCCGGCATCTGCCTGTTCGAGAGCCGGCGCCAGCGGGCGAACTGACGAAAGGAAGCGTGGCATGGCAGGTTGGGATGCGTTCCTGACGGAACAGGATCGGCAGCACCTGGCGGTATGGGGCAAGAAGGCGAACGACGGTTTCGGCGAGCGGCCGGTGCTGCTGGTGGTCGACGTGTTCCATGCCGCGCTGGGCCACGAGCGCAAGCCGATCCTGGAATCGATCGAGGACTGGCCGATGAGCTGCGGCCTGGAAGGATGGGAGGCGGTCGACCGCATGGTCGGGTTGATCGCCGCCGCGCGCTCGAACAAGGTGCCGGTGATCCATGCACGCGCGCTGGCGGGCTTCCCCAGCGACTGGTTCCGCCGGGGCGACAAGGGCGATCGCCGCAACCGCGCGGTCGACCACCTGCCACCGGAGATCCGCGCGCTCGCCAACGAGTTCGTCCCCCAGGTCGCGCCGCTGCCGGGGGAACTGGTGATCGAGAAGGTCTGCGCCAGCGTGTTCGCCGGCACGCCGCTGCTGCACCACCTGCGCGCGATCGGCACCGACACGGTGATTGTCTGCGGCGAGTCGACCAGCGGCTGCGTGCGCGCGGCGGTGGTCGATGCGGTCACCTACCGCTACCGGGTCGGCGTTGTGGGGGAGTGCTGTTTCGACCGCACTCAGGCGTCGCACTGGATGAACCTGTTCGACATGCACCAGAAGTACGCCGATGTGATCGACGTGGCGGCGGCAGCGGCGTTTTTCGCCTCGGTTGCCGAAACGGCCGGAAGCAGCCATAATCAAAGGCTTGCCTGAATTCCGACGGCTTTTCGCCGTCTTTTCGACCGGGCAAGACAGTACCGACATCCGAAGACATCCTTGCCTCACCGGCTTCGCATTCCGGGAGGCCCCACAGCCCACAAGGAGAATCAATGCGACATTACGAAGTCGTATTCATCGTCCACCCGGATCAGAGTGAACAGGTCCCGGGCATGGTCGAGCGCTACAGCACCCTGATCACCAGCAAGGGTGGCGTGATCCATCGGAAGGAAGACTGGGGCCGGCGCCAGCTGACGTTCCCGATCCAGAAGATGCACAAGGCGCACTACCTGCTTATGAACATCGAGTGCGACCAGGCCACGCTCGACGAACTCGAACACGCGTTCAAGTTCAACGATGCCGTGCTGCGCCACCTGACGGTCAAGATGACCGAAGCGGTGACCGCGCCGTCGCCGATGATGCGCGAGCCGAAGCCGGCCGCCGAGGGTCGCGACCGCGACCGTGGCGACCGTGGCGATCGTCCGCGCCGCGAAGGCCCGCGCGACGGTGCCCCGGCACCGGCGGCTGCGCCGGCCGAGGCGGCACCGGCCGCCTGAGCGCCGCGCGTGCACGCTGCCATCAGCCACTGATCGAGGAACGGCGCGGAGGCCGACACTGAACCGGACCGTCATCTCGGGGCGCATCGTCGAACGCGACATGCTGCGTTACACCCCCGGGGGACTGCCGATCGTGCGCTTCTGCATCGAGCACCAGTCGATCCAGGTCGAGGCCGGCAGCGGACGCGAAGTGGCTTGCAGGGTAAATGCGGTGGCCATCGGTGACATTGCAACGCGTGTCCCGGCCGCCGGAAGCGATGAGCAGGTGGCGGTGCGCGGTTTCCTGTGCCGTGCCGGGTTGAAGGATGAACGCCTGGTGCTGCACGTGGAGGCCCTGAAGATGGCGCCACCTGAAACGACAACGTCGGACGACGACGTCAAACCAACACATTCGGAGTAACAGACATGGCATTCGGAGCCCGAGGCCGCGGAAAAGGCAAGGACGACAAGAAGAAGAAGCGTGGCGGGCGGTCGCTGTTCCGCCGCCGCAAGTTCTGCCGCTTCACCGCGGAAGGCATCAAGCAGATCGACTACAAGGACATCGACCTGCTGAAGGACTTCATCAACGAGAACGGCAAGCTGATCCCGGCGCGGATCACCGGTACCAAGGCCCATTTCCAGCGTCAACTGTCGGTCGCGGTCAAGCGCGCGCGTTTCCTCGCGCTGCTCCCGTTCACCGACCTGCACTGAGAGGCCCGCGATGCAGATCATCCTCCTCGAAAAGATCGTCAACCTCGGCCAGCTCGGCGACGTGGTGAAGGTGAAGGACGGCTATGCCCGCAACTTCCTGATCCCGACCGGCAAGGCCAAGCGTGCCACCCCCGCCAACCTGAAGGAGTTCGAGGTCCGCCGTGCGGAGCTCGAGAAGGAGTCGGCTGCGCTGCTGGCCGCCGCACAGGCCCGCGCCGAGAAGCTGGAAGGCATGGCGGTGCAGATCCGGCAGAAGGCCGGCGTCGACGGCAAGCTGTTCGGCTCGGTCACCAATGCCGACATCACCGAAGCGCTGAAGAAGCTCGACTTCGCGGTCGAACGCCCGATGGTGCGCATGCCCGATGGCCCGTTGAAGACCATCGGCGAGTTCCCGGTGACCATCGCGCTGCACACCGACGTGCATGCGTCGATCGCGGTGACCGTGGTCGCAGAGTAGTCCGGTTCGTCCAAGCAGCAGTGGTACCTGGAACGCCCCGGTCCCCGGGGCGTTCTGCCATCCGTGGCACCGACGTCGTCGGACCAGGGCCAGGCCCGCGCCGGATCAGCGCCGCCCGGTTATCGGTATCCCCTGGTCGATGCGCGCCGCGAGGTACGGGAAGAACGGGTTCGACTGCAGGCGCAGCAGCAGCGGCAGGCCGACCACCAGCACGTCGCGTTCGCCGCGCACCACCAGCGTGCCCAGGTTGAGGCCGTAGTTCTCGCGCCGGTCGGGCGCCAGCCCGTACAGCGAATCGCTGACCGGGAACGGCATCGCCACGTGCGACAGCGAGTACACCAGTGCCGGCCAGGCGAGCCCGGTCGCGCGCACGGTCTCGGCCGTCTCGCCGGCGGGCGTGATGCGCTCAACGGTCGCCGGGGCGTCCTCGGATGCATTGGTCACGAAGCGCACCTGGTAGCGCCGCGGCGCGGGGGGCAGCAGCCGCGCCGGCGCGAGCATCGCAGCCGGCTGCATCAGCGGCTGCAGCGCGTGCATCCGGTTGAGGTCGAACAGCACCAGTTCGCTGCCGTTCTCCGGCAGGTGGCGGAACAGCGCGTCGACTACCGCCGGCGTGCTGACCGTGGCGTCGACCACCGACTGGAAGGCGAGCACTGGTGGCATCCCTTCGATGCGCCCCGACGCGGCGAGCCGGGCCACCTGCTGCTGCAACGCCCGGGTCAGTCCGTAGCTCTGGCGAGCGCCATTCACCGGGAACGAGTTGTACTTGAACGGATTGAACTCCGGAACGATGTCGAGCCACGCAGCCTTGGCGAATGCCGGCAGCACCGCCGGCAGGCCGGCCAGCCCGGAAAAGCGCGCGAACTCGGTGACCCCGATCATCGGCGAGACCAGCACGATCCGGTCCGCCTGGGGCAGCGCCGTGTCTTCCAGCGCGTCGGCGGCGAGCTTGACCGAGAGCGCGCCGCCGTTCGAATAGCCGACCACGTGCAGTGGCCGGTCCGCGCCGGCGCGCCTGCGTCCTTCGCGCATCGCCAGGCGCCCGGCGGCCAGCCAGTCCTGCCAGTCGACCCGGGTCAGGGCGCCGGGTACCGTGCCATGCGCAGGCATCCGGATCGCCAGGGCGACGAAGCCGCGCGACCGGTACAGCTCGGCCAGGTGGCGCATGCTGTAGGGCGAGTCGGTCAGGCCGTGCAGCAGCACCGCCACGCCCACGGGTTCATCCACCGGTTCCAGCACGAACGAGCGGTTCCAGTCGCGGGTCAGGCGAGCCGGGTGGGCAGGGCTGCCGGCCTCGTAGCGATTGAAGCGTCCCTCGGGGGCAGGCGCGGCCGCGTGCGCATGCAGCCGTCGGTGGATCCGATCGAACAGCGCCGCTTCGGCCGCCAGGTAGCCGGCCCAGTCCATCCGGTCGAGGTCGCGTGCCTCGCTTTCCCCGGGTGCCAGGCGATGCCACGGCTCCAGCGAAGGGCTGCGATGCGATTCCCATGCGCGCGTCCCGAGCAGGGTGAGCAGGACTGCGGCCAGGACCAGCCCGGGCCATTTCAACGAGGTCAGCAAAGAGGTCAGGCCACCGCGCAGCAGGTCGTGCAGCAGTCTCGGCAGTCGGCGCAGCATGCCGGCAGCTTAACAGCTGGCGGTGATAAGCTTTCGCCATGGTCCAGATCGTCTCCGCACAGCCACCCGACAGCGAACTGGCGGCCGTGCGCCACGCGCCGCATTCCATCGAGGCCGAGCAGTCGGTGCTGGGCGGGCTGCTGCTCGACAACAACGCATGGGAGCGCATCGCCGACCTGCTCGGCGAGGGCGACTTCTACAGCGCCGACCACCGCACGATCTACAGGCACCTCGTCAAGCTGGTGGACGAGTCGCGACCGGCCGACGTGATCACGGTCGCCGAGAGCCTGGAGCGCAACGGCGACCTCGCCAAGGTCGGTGGACTGCCCTACCTGTCGGCGCTGGCCAACAACGTGCCGACCGCGGCGAACATCCGCCGCTACGCGGAGATCGTGCGCGAGCGGTCGCTGATGCGCGAACTGGCGCGGGTCGGAACCGAGATCGCCGAGTCTGCGTATGCCCCGAGCGGACGTGCGGCCAAGGTGCTTCTCGACGAAGCCGAGGCCAAGGTACTGGCGATCGCCGAGGCGGGCAAGCGCACGTCGCAGGGCTTCCTCGACCTGAACGCGCTGGTGGCCGAGGTGGTTGAACGCATCGACCAGCTCCATGCGCGTGGCGACAGCAGCGACGTCACCGGCGTGCCGACCGGATTCACCGACCTCGATCGCGATACCTCGGGCATGCAGGCGGGAGACCTGATCATCGTCGCGGGACGGCCCAGCATGGGCAAGACCGCGCTGGCGCTGAACATGGCCGAGCACGTGGCCTTGGTCGAGAAGCTGCCGGTGGTGATCTTCAGCATGGAGATGTCCGGCACCCAGCTGGTGATGCGCCTGATCGGTTCGTCGGGACGGCTCGACCAGCAGCGCCTGCGCAGCGGGCGGCTCGAGGATTCCGACTGGCCGCGGCTGACCAGCGCCATCGGCGCGCTGACCCAGGCGCCGATCCTGATCGACGAGACCGGCGCGCTGACCGCGCTCGAACTGCGCTCGCGTGCGCGCCGCGCGGCACGCAGCTTCGGCGGCCGCCTCGGTCTGATCGTGATCGACTACCTGCAGCTGATGAGCTCCAGCGGCAGCGAGAACCGCGCCACCGAGATCTCCGAGATCTCGCGCGGGCTGAAGGCGCTGGCGAAGGAACTGCAGGTGCCGGTGGTGGCGCTGTCGCAGCTCAACCGCAGCCTGGAACAGCGGCCGAACAAGCGGCCGGTGATGTCGGACCTGAGGGAATGCGTAACCGGCGACACGCTCGTGCTGTGCACCGATGGCAGGCGCGTGCCGATCCGCGACCTGGTCGGCGCGACGCCCGAGGTATGGGCGGTCGACGAGGCGCAGCGGATCGTCCCGGCCCGGTCGGATGCGGTGTGGTGCGTCGGCGACAAGCCGGTGTTCGACGTGCACACGGCGAGCGGGCGCCGCCTGCGAGCGACCGGTGGCCACCGCGTGCTGACCGGAGACGGGTGGCTGATGGTAGACGCCCTGCAGGCCGGCAGCCGCGTGGCGCTCGCGCGGGCCGTGCCAGCCCCGAACGTATCGATCGAGTGGCCCGACCACCAGGTCGTCCTGCTCGGTCATCTCGTCGGCGACGGCAGCTACCTGCCGCACCAGCCGCTGCGCTACACCACCGCCAGCGAGGACAACAGCCAGGCAGTCACCGAGGCAGCGCTCGCCTTCGGTGCGCGTGTATCCCGGCATGCCGGCCGAGGCGCATGGCACCAGCTGGTGATCGCCGGCAACGGCAACCGCTGGCATCCGGCCGGCGTGGGGCGCTGGTTGCGCGAGCTGGGCCTGTTCGGACAGCGTTCGCACGACAAGCACCTGCCATCGGAGGTGTTCTCGCTCGGCGACCGGCAGGTCGGCCTGCTGCTGCGCCACCTGTGGGCCACGGACGGCTGCATCTCGCTGCGCAGCCCCGGGCAGAAGGGCGCGGCCAGGGTCTACTTCGCCTCATGCAGCGAGCGCCTCGCCCGGGACGTGGCGGCGCTGCTGCTCCGGCTGGGCATCGTCGCGCGCCTGCGCAAGGTCGTGCAACGAAGCGGGCGACCGGTGTTCAACGTGGATGTCTCGGGCAGCGCCCAGCAGCGCCTGTTCCTCGACCGGGTCGGCGCGTTCGGGCCGCGGGTGGCACCGGCGCAGGCGCTCGGTGCAAGGCTGTCGTCTGCAGCCGCGAACACGAACGTCGATACGCTTCCGATCGAGGTGTTCGGGCAGGTGAGAACCGCGATGCGTGCACGGGCCGTAACGCGATGCGGGATGGTCAGCATGCGCGGCACCTCGTATGGCGGCAGTTCGCACTTCCGCTTTGCGCCGTCGAGGGCGGTGGTTGCCGACTATGCCAGGCATCTCGGTGACGACGATCGTGCGCGAGCGGCCTCGAGCGACCTGTTCTGGGATACGGTGGTGGCGATCGAGCCGGCAGGCGAGGAAGCGGTCTACGACCTCACCGTCCCGGGGCCGGCGTCATGGCTCGCAGACGGGCTGGTCAGCCACAACTCGGGCGCGATCGAGCAGGATGCAGACGTCATCCTGTTCATCTACCGCGACGAAGTCTACAACCCCGACTCCGCCGACAAGGGCACGGCCGAACTGATCATCGGCAAGCAGCGTAACGGCCCGATCGGCACGGTGAAGCTCACCTTCCTCGGCAAGCACACGAAGTTCGAGAACTTCGCCCCGGTGCCCGGGCGGTTCTGAGGCCCCCGGCCTACAGCCGCTCTCCCGCAAAGTCCGCCAGTCGCGACCGCTCGCCGCGCGCCAGCGTCACATGCCCGCCATGCGTCCACCCCTTCATCCGATCAACGACGTAGCTCAGTCCTGAACTGCCCTCGGTCAGGTACGGCGTGTCGATCTGCGCGATATTGCCGAGGCAGACCACCTTGGTGCCCGGCCCGGCCCGCGTGATCAGCGTCTTCATCTGTTTCGGCGTGAGGTTCTGTGCCTCGTCGATGATCAGGAACTTGTTGAGGAAGGTCCGGCCGCGCATGAAGTTGAGCGACTTCACCTTGATGCGCGAACGGATCAGGTCGCGCGTGGCGGCTCGGCCCCAGTCGCCGGCATCCTCGTCGGTCTTGTTCAGCACGTCGAGGTTGTCCTCGAGCGCGCCCATCCACGGGTTCATCTTCTCCTCTTCGGTGCCCGGCAGGAAACCGATGTCCTCGCCCACCGGCACGGTCACCCGGGTCATGATGATCTCGGAGTAGAGCTTCTCCTCCAGCGTCTGCGCGAGGCCGGCGGCCAGCGTGAGCAGGGTCTTTCCGGTGCCGGCCTGCCCGAGCAGCGTGACGCAGTCGATGTCCGGGTTCATCAGCAGGTTCAGCGCGAAGGTCTGCTCGCGGTTGCGCGCGACCACGCCCCAGATGCTGTGTTTCTGGTGCGAGTAGTCGCGGATGGTCTGCAGGATCGCGGTCTTGCCCGACTGTTCCTTCACGATCGCATGGAATGGACGCTCGGCTTCGATCCAGACGAATTCGTTCACGGCGAACGTCGCGCACAGGGGGCCGCGCACGCGGTAGAAGGTGTTGCCCGCCTGCTGCCACGATTCCATTTCCTTGCCGTGCTTCTCCCAGAAGTCGGCCGGCAGTTCGCGTACGCCGGTGTAGAGCAGGTCGGTGTCTTCCAGGACCTTGTCGTTGAAGTAGTCCTCGGCGGCGAGCCCCAGCGCGCGCGCCTTGATCCGCATGTTGATGTCCTTGCTGACCAGGATCACCTGCCGCCGCGGGTTGCGCTCCTGCAGCGCCTTCACCACCGCGAGGATCTGGTTGTCCGCCTTGCCGCTGGCCGGGATCGAGGTCGGCAGCGTCGTCTCCAGCGCCTCGGTCTGCAGCATCAGGTGTCCGGTCCCCTGGCGGATGCCGGTATCGGTGAGCGGGATGCCGGCGCCGAGGTCGACGCCCGGAGAACGCGCGATCACTTCCTCGAGGTAGCGGCTGGCCTGCCGGGCGTTGCGCGCGACCTCGGTCATGCCCTTCTTGTGGTCGTCGAGTTCCTCCAGCGTGATCATGGGCAGGAACACGTCGTGTTCCTCGAACCGGAACAGGCTGGTCGGGTCGTGCATCAGCACGTTGGTGTCGACCACGAACAGCTTGGTCGAGTGCAGCCTGGTGACGCTGGTCTGTCCGGCCGGCTTCGTGCGCTGGATCATCGAGTCTCCCGGTGTGAGGGCAAGGAATGGAGGGCAGGAAACGAAGCGCCCCCAGCGGCAGGGCCGTGGGGGCGCGGAGAAAGCGATCGGTCTGTGGCCGGGCGTCGGGTCAAGATGGACGCCCATGCGGCATGTGGCCGAGGGTGCGACAGCGGCAGGGACGACAGCGGCAGGGACGACAGCGGCAGGGACGACAGCGGCAGGGACGACTGGGGCAGGGACGGCGGCGGGCGCAGGCGCAGGACGGTGCCGTCATCGCGTGCGTGTCACCATGGCCGGGTCATCGCGTGCTGCCTCCCATCGGGTCGTCGCGACCACTCTACTTCAGCGTGCCGACGAATGCCAGCACCTCGTCGACATGCCCGGGCACCTTCACGCCGCGCCATTCGCGGGCGATCGTGCCATCGGCCGCGACCACGAACGTGCTGCGTTCGATGCCGCGCACCTGCTTGCCGTACATGTTCTTCATCTTCATCACGCCCCAGGCGGTACAGGCGGTCTCGTCCGGGTCGGACAGCAGGTCGAACGGCAGGCCCAGCTTCGTGCGGAACGAGGCATGCGACTTCAGGCTGTCGCGCGAGACCCCGACGATGGTCGCTCCTGCCTTCCCGAACGCCCTGTAGTGGTCGCGGAAGCCGGCCGCCTCGGTGGTGCAGCCCGGGGTGTTGTCCTTCGGGTAGAAGAACACCACCACCGGTGCGCCGCGCGCGGCGGCGAGGTCGAAGGTTGTGCCGTCGGTGGACGGCAGGGCGAGCGCTGGGGCTTTGGTCGCGGGCATCGCATTTCCTCGTTTGCAGGGTCCGAATGCCGGGGTATCCCGGGATGATGGTGGGTGAACATTACAACGCCGGTGCCGGCAGTGGCAGCAGGCGCCGGTCGTTCAGGCCGCACCCGCCGGCTGCGCCGCGGCCACATGCTGTGCGATCACGGCGCGATCGCGCGTCCAGCGATAGTCTGGCACCGGCGCCTTCGGCGAGAGGAAGGCCGGGCCCTGCAGCGCGATCCTGCCGGCGCGGCCCGGTACCTCGCCGAACACGATCTCGTGGTGCGGCAGCTGTTCGGGTTCGAGCCCGTCGCAATAGTCGCGCAGCGACAGCAGTTCGTAGCCCTGCGCCTTCCATCCGGCCAGCAGCTTCTCGAACACCGGCGCGAGCTTGCGGCCTTCCAGTTCCGCCCGTAATGTGTAGACATGCCCGGTGGCGGGCTGATCGGCGGCGGTGGTCTCGAGCAGCCGGTCGGCGACCGTGTCGAGGGTGATGCCGTCGTGGCCGACCAGCTCGTCGAGCGTCGGCAGGGTGGTGGGGATCTGCGGACAGGCGATCAGTTCGGCGTTGTAGGTGGGCAGGAAGGGAAAGGCGCCGCGCGTGTCGGAGCTGTATCCGAAAGACAGCCGCTGGGTGTTGCGCAGCGCATGCAGGTTCATCTGCCAGCCGGCGGCGCCATGGGCACGCGCACGCATCCCGAACACCTCGTCGAACCGATCGTAGGCAAGCTGCATCTCGGCGCGCGTCCAGCCTTCGCCGGCCAGCGCCAGGCGGTCCTGCCAACGCGCGTGGTCCCAGCCGTGGATGCCGCATTCGAAGCCGGCATCGCGCACCGCCCGCATCTGGTCCCTGCAGCGGCCGCCGATGTCCGGCCCGGGCAGCAGGGTGCCGTAGAGCAGGGTGCGCAGGCCGTAGTGTTCGAGCAGCGGGATGCGGACGGCCTTCTTCGTCGAGGTCCGGCGCAGCGCGCGGCGAAGTCCCCGGCCGGTGTGGTCCGGGCCGAGGCTGAACAGAAAGGTCGCGCCTGCGCCCTCGCGCCTGAGCAGCTCCACCAGCCTGGGCACGCCGTCGCGCGTGCCTTCGAAGGTGTTCACGTCTACCTTGAGCGCGAGCTTCATGTGCAGGCCGACACCAGTGACTGCGCGGCACGGCGCACCGACGCCGCATCGACGCCCGCCAGTTCGATGACGGGTGCATCGAGGTGGCCGTTGTAGTTGCGGAACATCGACCGGTCGTAGGCCTGGTCGTAGTGCTGCTCGAGCAGCGTGGAGACGAACAGTTCCCACTGGCCCGAGTCGACCAGCGCGCGCCAGTGTGCCAGCGTCTCGCCCGGATGCAGGCCACGCAGGCACTGCAGGCGGCCGAGCAGGCGCGGCGCGTCCTGTACCAGGTGGTCGTATTCGTCCAGCAGCAGCCGGGTGCGCGTGGCCACCGTCGCCTCGACGCGCAGCGTCGGCGCCTCGCGCATGCGGGCGATCAGCGCATCGGGGACGTGCAGCACGCCGACGCGCTTGCTCTCGGCCTCGACGAACACGGGACGCGCCGGGTCGAAGCCGCGCAGCGCCTGCCACAGCATCGACTCGAACAGCTTCTGCGGTGGCTGCGGCTCGTCCGGCAGGTCGCCCAGCACCGAGCCGCGATGGCGCGCGAGCGCTTCCAGGTCCAGCACCTGCTCGCCCAGGGCCTCGAGCTCGCGCAGCAGCCGGCTCTTGCCGCAGCCGGTGCGGCCGCAGACCACGCGGAACGACAGCGCCCCGGGCAGCAGCGCCAGGTCGTCGATCACCCTGCGCCGGTAGGCCCGGTAGCCGCCTTCCATCTGCACCGCGCGCCAGCCGATCTCGCGCAGCACGTGCACGAACGAACGGCTGCGCTGGCCGCCGCGCCAGCAGTACACGAGCGGCGTCCACTTGCGCGGCCGGTCGGCGAACGCCGTCTCGACATGGTGCGCGATGTTGCGCGCCGCCAGCGCACCGCCCACCCTGCGTGCCTCGAACGCGCCCTGCTGCTTGTACATCGTGCCTACCTGCGCACGCTGGTCGTCGTCGAGCACCGGGCAGTTGATCGCGCCGGGCATGTGGTCTTCGGCGAACTCCGAGGGCGAGCGTACGTCGATCAACGCGTCGAATTGCGCCGGATCGGCAAGTGCAGGGACAGTCGTGCTGACGGGATCGTTCACGGAAAGCGTACGCGGTGTGGCAGGCAGCCGCCTGGGCGCGGAGTGTACACTCCGGGCCGTACCCGGGCCATCCGCAAGCCCCATGCGCAACACCCCGTCGACAGGATCCCCGCGATGACCGAAGCCGCGCCCAGCCCTTCTGCCAAGGTCGATACCGCATCTGCGGTCGACGCCCGTCCCGTGCGCCTGAGCGAGCTGTCCCACGGCGGCGGGTGAGGCTGCAAACTCACGCCGGCGGTGCTGAGCGAAATCCTGGCCGCGTCGCCTGCGACGGCGGCGATCACGCGTGCCTTCCCCGACCTGCTGGTCGGCCGCGAGTCGAGCGACGACGCGGCCGTTTATCGGCTGAACGACAGCCAGGCGCTGATCGCCACCACCGACTTCTTCATGCCGATCGTCGACGATCCGTTCGACTTCGGACGCATCGCCGCGACCAACGCGATCTCCGACGTCTATGCGATGGGCGGCACGCCGATCATGGCGCTCGCGCTGGTGGCGATGCCGGTGGCGAGGATCGGCGCGGCCGCGGTTCAGCGGATCCTCGCCGGCGGCGAGGCGGTGTGCGCGGCCGCGGGCATCCCGATTGCGGGCGGCCACAGCATCGACTCGGTCGAGCCGATCTACGGCCTGGTCGCGCTCGGGCTGGTGCATCCGTCGAAGGTCAAGCGCAACGATCGCGCGCGGGCCGGCGATGCACTGGTGCTCGGCAAGGGGCTGGGCGTGGGCATCCTCAGTGCGGCACTGAAGAAGCGGGTGCTGGGCGAGGCCGGATACGCCCGGATGATCGCCAGCACCACCCAGCTCAATGCGATCGGGGCGGACCTCGCTGCACGCGAGGCGGTGCATGCGCTGACCGACGTCACCGGCTTCGGGCTGCTCGGCCATGCGCTCGAGATGGCCCGGGGTTCGTCCCTTGCCGCCTGTATCGACTGGCGGGCCGTGCCAGTGCTGCCCGAGGCCCTGCCGTTCGCGCAGCAAGGCATGGCGACCGGTGCATCGGGCCGCAACTGGCAGAGCTACGGCGCAGACGTCACGCTGCCTGCCGCGATGCCCGAGTGGCAGCGCAACCTGTTGACCGATCCGCAGACCAGCGGCGGCCTGCTGGTGGCCTGCGACCCGGCAGTCGCGGACGCGCTGGTCGCCGAGATGCATGCCGCCGGCTTCGCGTTCGCCGCGCGGGTGGGCAGCCTCGAGGCGCCCGGGGCTGGGCAGCCTGCCGGCCACGTGGTGGTTCGCTAGACCCTGCGTCTGCGGCGCGCAGGCGCGTCCGCTGGACAGCCGCCCGGGCCAGCGCCTTCAGCGCGCTTTCAGTACATTGCCGATCTCAGGCCAGAGGGTGTCGAGCATCAGCGGTTGCGCTGCAACCGTCGGGTGGATGCCGTCGGGCTGGAAGAAGTCGCGTTTCTCCGCGAACCGTTCAAGTATGAAGGGCACCAGCGGCGTCTTCGTGTTGCGCGCCGCTTCGACGAACACCAGCCGGAACTTTTCGCTGAACGTGCGGCCGTAGTTCGGCGGCAGGCGGACGCCGACCAGCAGCGGCCGGGCGTTGACTTTCCGGCTTGCTGCAACCATGTATTCGAGGTTGGCCCGCGTGCTCTCCAGCGAGACGCCGCGCAGGCCGTCGTTGCCGCCGAGGGCGATCACCACCGCCTGCGGACGGTGCCGGGCGAGTTCGGCATCGATGCGATTGCGGCCACCGAGGGTGGTCTCGCCGCTGATGCTTGCATTGACCACGCGCCAGCCGGGGTATTCGGACTTCAGGCGACGTTCCATCAGCGCGACCCACCCGGAACCCTGGGGCAGTCCATACTCGGCGGACAGGCTGTCGCCGAACACCATCAGCACCGGTCCGGCCGCAGGCTGTGCGCGGGCGGTGGCGGACAGGGCCAGCGCCAGAGCCAGCAGCAGCACGGGCAGCAGGGCAAGCCGCATGACATGGATACGATACGAGCGGATGGACGACGGGATGAAAGATGGCATGAGTGGGGACAAGCGGCACGCTCCGGCGTTGAAGGCTGTCCATCTTACTAAACGGGTCACCACCGGAGAGTCCTCGCTGCTGATCCTGTCCAACGTGAGCTTCGAGATCGCGCCGGGCGCGTCGGTCGCGGTGCTGGGTGCCTCGGGTTCGGGAAAGACCACGCTGCTCGGACTGCTGGCCGGCCTTGACACGCCCTCGGAAGGGCAGGTCGAGGTGCATGGCGAGGACATCTTCCGCCTGGACGAGGACGGGCGCGCCGCGTTGCGTCAGCGGCTGATCGGCTTCGTGTTCCAGTCGTTCCAGCTGCTACCCGCGTTGACCGCGCTCGAGAACGTGATGCTGCCGCTGGAACTCGCCGGCCGCCCGGACGCCCGCGAGCAGGCGCTGCCGTTGCTGGCCCGGGTCGGGCTCGCCGCGCGCGTCGGGCACTATCCGAAGCAGCTCTCCGGCGGCGAGCAGCAGCGGGTCGCGCTGGCGCGCGCCTTCGTCACCCGCCCGAAGCTGCTGATGGCCGACGAGCCCACCGGCAACCTGGATGCGGCGACCGGCAGCGACGTGATCGAGCTGATGTTCGAACTGAACCGCGAGCAGGGCACGACGCTCGTGCTGGTCACGCACGACGAACAGCTCGCCCGGCGCTGCGGCCGGCGGTTGCGCATCGCCGCCGGCGCGCTGGTGTCGGACGAGTCCGATCCGGCTGTCGCTGCGGGTACTGCCCGCGCAGCGCTGCGGGCGACCGGAACGCTGCCGGCATGAAAGGGCCGCTCGGCATGCTCGCGCTGTCGGCCCGGCTGGTCATTCGCGACTGGCGCGCCGGCGAGCTGCGGGTGCTGGTCGCGGCGCTGGTGATCGCGATCGCCGCGGTGACCAGCGTCGGCTTCTTCTCCGACCGGGTCCGGGTGGCGCTGATCGAGCAGGCCAATGCGCTGCTCGGCGCCGACCTCATCGTGGTGTCCGACCGGGCGCTCGACCCGTCGCTGCCGCAGGAAGCCGCGCGCCTGGGGCTGGCGCAGGCACCGGTGCTGCGCTTCCCGAGCATGGTGATCCGCGGCGACCGCGCCCAGCTGTCCGAGGTGCGTGCGGTCGGCGAGGGCTACCCGGTCAAGGGCGAGATCGGCCTCTCGCCACGTAACCTGGAAGCCCCGGTCGCCACCCGCGGCGTGCCCGCGCGCGGCACGGTCTGGGTCGACACGCGCATGGTCGCGCTGCTCGGGGTCGACGGCGGACAGACGATAGAACTCGGCGACCGCTCGTTCACCATCGCCGGCGTGTTCGAGCGCGACGCGGAGGCGAGCGTCGGCTTCCTGTCGATGTCGCCGCGCATCGTCGTGAACGCACTCGACCTCCCCGAGACCGGACTGGTGCAGGCGTCGAGCCGGATCAGCCATCGCCTGATGCTGGCCGGCCCGCCGCCCGACATCGCGCGCTACCGGGCCTTCGTCGCGCAGCGGCTGGGCGCCGGGCAGCGGGTCGAGGACGTGCGCGAGGCGCGTCCTGAACTGCGCAGCGCGATCGAACGGGCGGAACGCTTCCTCGGCCTGGCCGCACTGGTCAGCGTGATCCTCGCAGGGGTTGCCGTCGCCCTGGCCGCGCGGCGCTTCCTGCAGCGCCACCTCGATGCCTGCGCGATGATGCGCTGCCTGGGCGCACCGCAGCGGCAGATGATCGGGCTCTACCTGACCCAGTTCCTCTTGCTGGGCGTGGTGGCGAGCGCCATCGGCTGCGCGATCGGCGCAGCGGGGCAGCAGGTGCTGGTACAGGTGCTCGGGTCGCTGATTTCCGCAACGCTGCCGCCGCCGACGCTCTGGCCCGCGGTGAAGGGCATGGTGACCGGCGTGGTGCTGCTGCTCGGCTTCGGGCTGCCGCCGCTGATCGCCCTTTCGACGGTGCCCACGCTGCGCGTGCTGCGCCGCGACCTCGGCACCCCCGGGCGCAGCAGCCTGCTGTCCTGGCTCGCGGCGTCCGCGGCGATCTCGGCGATGGTGATGTGGGAGGCGGCCGACCTCAAGCTGGGCGTGGCGATGCTGGGTGGCACGATCGCCACGGTGGCGGTCTGCGCCTGCTGCGCCTGGCTGGCGATGCGCGCCGCGGGCCGCCTCGCCGGCGGCGGCCGCGGCCGTGGCAGCTTCACCTGGCGTTACGGCATCGCCAACCTGAACCGGCGCGCCGTGGGCAGCATCGTGCAGATGACCGCGCTCGGCCTGGGCATCATGGCGCTGCTGCTGCTGACGCTGGTGCGCGGCGAACTGCTCGACAACTGGCGGCGCTCACTGCCGGCGGACACGCCCAATCAGTTCCTGGTGAACATCCAGCCGGACCAGGTCGAGCGGGTACGCGCGTTCCATGCCAGCGAAGGCCTCGCCGCGCCCAACGTCCAGCCGATGGTACGCGGGCGCCTGGTGTCGCTGAACGGCAAGCCGGTGCAGCCCTCGGATTACGCCGACGACCGCACGCGCAGGCTGGTCGACCGCGAGTTCAACATGTCGTTCATGGCCGACGTGCCGCCGGGCAACGACGTCGTCGCTGGGCGCTGGTGGACGCCGGCCGACAAGGGGGCGGCGCTGCTCTCCTTCGAACAGGACATCGCCGCGCGCATCGGCATCCGCCTGGGCGACACCGTGGTCTACGACGTGGCCGGCACGCGGCGCGAATTCATCGTCGCCAGCCTGCGCAAGGTCGACTGGGATTCGTTCCGCACCAACTTCTTCGTGGTGACGCCGCCCGGTGCGCTCGACGGGCTGCCGGTGAGCTACATCACCGCGTTCCGACTGCCCGACGGCCGTGAAGGCTTCACCAATGCGCTGATCCGCGAATTCCCCAACCTGCTGGTGATCGATGTGGGTTCGGTCCTGTCCCGCGTGCAGGCGATGATCGACCAGGTATCGAAGGCGGTCGAGTTCCTGTTCCTGTTCACGCTGCTGGCCGGGCTCGTCGTGCTGTACGCGGCGATCGCCTCGACCCGGGACGAGCGCGTGTTCGAAGGCGCGATCATCCGCACGCTCGGCGGCTCCCGCCGCCAGCTGCAGGTGGTCCAGCTCGCCGAGTTCACCGCGATCGGCGCGCTGTCGGGGCTGGTGGCCGCCTTCGGTGCCAGCGCGCTGGCCTGGGCGCTGGGTCGTTTCGTGCTGGGTGTGCCGTTCACCTTCGATCCCTGGGTATGGCTGGCCGGATTGGCCGGGGGGGCGCTGCTGGTCGGCGCTGCCGGGTGGATCGGCACGCTGGGCACGCTCAACGCATCTCCGCTGGCGACCCTTCGCAGGGTGTAGCGTGGGTCGTGCCTGGTGTGTGCCCTGCCTCCCGGCGCGCCGGCAGTCCAGGGCGGGCGCGCTGCTATACTGCCTCCGCCATGTCTCCCGCGACGCCCGCGCTGATGATCGAAGTCCTGCTCACGCTGCTTGCGCTGTTCGCGCTAGTCGCCTTCGTCTGGCTGGCACTCAAGCTCGGGCAGCTGCAGCGCACACTCGCGCGGGCGCCTGCCGACCTCGCAACCCTGCTCGACGAGAAGCATCGTGCGATGCTGGTCGACCTCAACCAGGCGCTGGCCGGGTCTGCCGACCGCCTCGCGCTGAGCCATGCGACGCAGGCCGACCTGGTCCGCTCCAGCGTATCGCAGGAACTGCAGCAGGCGCGCGAGGCGATCCAGATCCTGCAGCTCGCGCAGGGACGCGACCTCGCCGCCAACCGCGAGTCGATGGCACAGCGCCTCGCCGAGATGTCCGCGGCGATGCAGGGGCGACTCGACGGGATGCGTAGCGAGACGCTGATCCAGCTGCACGAGACGCTGTCGGCGCAGGGCAGGGCGCAGAACGACGCGGCGCAGTCGATGGTGCGCAGCCTGACCGCGCACCTGGTGACCCAGGTCGAAACGCTGTCGAAGTCGGTCGAGGCGCGACTGGGCGAGATCAGCGGCAAGGTCGGCGAGCGGCTGGACGAGGGCTTCAAGCGCACCAACGAGACCTTCGCCAGTGTGATGGCGCGCCTGGCCACGATCGACGAGGCGCAGAAGAAGATCGACGGCCTGACCACCAACGTGGTCAGCCTGCAGGAACTGCTCGGCGACAAGCGCTCGCGCGGCGCGTTCGGCGAGGTGCAGCTCGAGGCGATCGTGCGCAACAGCCTGCCGCCGGGGGCGTTCGAGATGCAGTGCACGCTGTCCAACCATGCCCGTGTCGACTGCCTGCTGCGGTTGCCGGAACCGACCGGTTCGGTCGCGGTCGATTCGAAGTTCCCGCTCGAGAACTATCGTGCAGGGTTTGCCGCCGACCAGCCGGAGGCAGAGCGGCAGGCGGCACTGCGCCGGTTCAAGGTCGACGTGAAGAAGCATGTCGACGACATCGCCGACAAGTACATCATCGCCGGCGAGACCAGCGACGGTGCAGTGATGTTCATCCCGGCGGAGGCCGTGTTCGCGGAGATCCATGCGCACCATCCCGACCTGGTCGAACATGCGCAGAAGCGACATGTCTGGGTGACCTCGCCAACGACGCTGATGGCCATCCTCAACACGGCGCGCGCGGTGATCAAGGACTTCGAGACGCGGCGGCAGGTGCACGTGATCAAGGATGCGCTGTCCAAGCTCGCGCGCGACTTCGAGCGGTTCGACCATCGCATGCAGCAGCTTGCCAACCACATCCGCCAGGCGAACGACGACGTGCAGCAGGTGCATGTCAGCAGCCAGAAGATCACGCACCGGTTCCGCCACATCGAACAGGTCGACATCGAGCGGGCGCTGGGCAGCGAACCGGTGGCGGCGATGCCGGTGGAACCGCTTGTCGAGCCGCTGCCCGGTTCCAACCTGGCCGCGATCGCGCCGGCATCCCTGCCTGCGGGCGGCACCTGACCATGGCGGCCGGGGCTGCGCGGGGCGGATACGCCGCGATCGCCTGCGCCATCGCCTGCGTGCTGCTGCTGTCTGCCTGCGGCGCACCCGATCCGGAGCGGGTAGCGCGCGAGCGCGAGGTCGCCGAGGGCGTCGAGCGGGCTGCCTCGCGCCTCTACAAGCGCCCGTTCGACGTGATCTGGGGGGCGCTGCTGGCGTCGGCCGCCGAGCGGAAGATGACCGTGCTGCAGGCCGATGCCACCAGCGGCGTGATCGAACTGCGCCACGGCATGTCGGCGACCAGCATCGGCGAACGGATCGACATCCGGGTCACCACGACGGTCGACCGTGCCGTGCGGGTGGAGATCCGCTCCCGCCCGCTGGTCGTGGTGTCGGTGCCGCGCGACTGGCAGCGCGTGCTGTTCGGCGATCTCGAGCAGAAGATCGCGCCGCGTCGCCAGCCCTGAACGATGTTCGGCCTGGGCAGGTGGCTGCGCGGCCGGGCGCTCGCCCGTGCGGCGATCGACGATCGCGACTGGCGGCAGGCGCTTTCCCGCTGCCGGGTGGCACGCCACCTGGACGATCCCGCCTGCGCGCGGCTGCGCGAATGCGTGACCCTGTTCCTCGATGCCAAGCAGTTCACTGCGGCGGGTGGACTGGTGCTCACCGGCGACATGCGCCTGGCGATCGCGCTGCAGGCCTGCGTACCGATCCTCGAACTGGGCATCGACAGCTATGCGCCGTGGGTCGAGGTGATCGTGTATCCGGACGAGTTCATCGTCGAACGCGAGCAGGTCGATGACGCCGGGGTGGTGCACGTGGTGCGCGAGCCGCTGTCCGGGGAGTCCTGGGCGGGCGGCCCGGTCATCCTGTCATGGGCCGATGTCGAGGCGGCGAATCCGGATGAGCCGTACAACGTCGTGCTGCACGAGTTCGCGCACAAGCTCGACATGCTCGACGGCGACGCCGACGGCATCCCGCCGCTGCATGCCGGCATGAGCCGCGCGCGCTGGCATGCCGCGTTCAGCGAGGCCTTCGACGACCTCGTCGACCGGGTCGAGGCGCTGGAGCGGCTGGAATACCGGGCGAACCGCAGCCGGCGCCGTCCGGCGACGGGCGATGCGGGCGATGACCCGACGGCTGCGCTCGACGACGCCTGGGCGGCCCTGCCGTTGGACCCCTATGCGTGCAAGGATGCCGCCGAGTTCTTCGCCTGCGTCAGCGAGGGCTTCTTCGAGGCGCCGGCGCGGCTGCACGCGGCGTACCCCGCGGTCTATGCGCAACTGCGCGATTTCTATCGTCAGGATCCGCTCGCCTCAACTTTTCCGCCAACCGGACGATAAGGAGAATTGGTTCTCCAACCCAGCCCCGACGACGTACGCCCGATGACCGACGGAAGGTTCAACCGCTACACGACCCGGACACTGGCGATGCTGTTCTCGGCGTTGCTCGCGATGCTGCTGCTGGCCACCGGCGCCAGCATCCTGCACATGCAGGAGCAGGCACGCCTGGCCGACGACCGCGCGGCGGTGCGCAGCGCCGCGGCGACACGGTCGGAGGCCGCGATGGGCCTGTCCCGCAGCCGCAGCGAGGCGCTGCGCGCCGTCCTCGCAGCGCCCACGGCGCCGGCCCGGCTGGCGACCGAGCGCCGGCTGGAGGCGGTGACGCGGCAGTGGCAGGAGGCGATCGGCATGCTGCGCGCCCCGGCGGACGCCGGCGCGGCGGGCGATGCGCCGGTGGTCGATGAACTGCTGGCCGCCGCCACCCGAGTGATGGAGGCGCAGGCCGACATCCTGCAGGCACTGGCACGCAACGACGATCCGGGCGCGCAACGCATCTACGTGGAGCGCGAGGTGGAGGCGCAGAGTACCCTGCAGGCCTCGATGGCCCGCCTGACCGGCACGCACCGCAGCGCCATCGCGGCGATCGGCGCCGATGCTGCGGAACGGGCACGCCGCGTGTTCCTGCTGCTGGCGGCGGCCGTCGCGCTGGTCATCGCCGGCGTCGGACTCGCCGGCCATGCGCTGATCCGGCGCGCGAACCGCCAGGAGTCCGACCTGCACCGCGAGCGGTCGCTGTCCGACATGACGCTGCGCTCGATCAACGACGGCGTGATCACCGTCGATGCCGGGGGCCGGGTGGAGTTCATGAACGCGGTGGCCGAATCGCTGACCGGATGGCGGCTGGAGGATGCGCGGTTGCGTCCGCTCTCCGATGTCTACCCGCTGGTGGACGAGCGCACCCGCGCCGTGCACCCGTTCGAGCCGTGGCATCCGTCGGCCACGCCGCAGCGCCGGCACGAGGGCGACACGCTGCTGCGCCTGGCCTCCCGCGACGGCCGCGAGGTCTCGATCCGGCACTCCTTCTCGCAGGTGGTCGACCTCGAAGGCACTGCCGGGGGCGCGATCGTCGTCTTCCACGACGACAGCAGCCTGCGCTCGCTCGCCGAACAACTGTCCTGGCAGGCCAGCCATGACGCGCTCACCGGGCTGGCCAACCGGCGCGAGTTCGAACGCGCCCTCACCGAACTGCTGGCCTCCGCGGCCAGCGGCCACAAGACCCATGCGCTTCTCTACGTCGACCTCGACCACTTCAAGTCGGTGAACGACAACGGCGGCCATGCCTGCGGCGACGAACTGCTGCGCCAGCTCACCACCGTGATGCAGTCGCGGATGCGGGCGAGCGACGTGCTGGCCCGGCTGGGTGGCGACGAATTCGGCGCGCTGCTCGAATCCTGCCCGGCAGACCAGGCGCTGCGCATCGCCAACGGCCTGCGCGACGCGGTGAACGCGTTCGTCCTCGTCTGGCAGGGGCGGCAGTTCAAGGTGGGCGTCACCATCGGCCTGCTGCCGATCGATGCCGGCAGCGGTTCGGTAGCCCAGGTGATCGCGGCGGCCGATGCCCTCTGCTACCAGGCCAAGGCCGACGGCCGCGACCGGGTGCAGGTGTTCCGCCCGGACGAGGAGGCCGGCCGGCGCCGGTCCTCGGACGCGCAGATGATCTCGCAGATCAGCGAGGCCTTCGACCTTGGCCGCTTCGTGCTCTACGTGCAGCCGGTCGCGCCGATGCGGGTCGAACTGGCTGGCAGCGCGCACCGCGAGGTGCTGGTACGCATGCTCGACGCGAACGACAACCTGGTGCTGCCCTCGGTGTTCCTGCCGGCGGCCGAGCGCTATGAGCTGCTGACCTCGATCGATCGCTGGGTGCTGCGCTCGCTCGCCGCCCACCTGGCGGAGCGGCGCATCCGCGAAGACGAGCGGGCCGAGCGGCCGATGCGCCACAGCGTGAACGTGTCCTCGGTGAGCCTGCAGGATCCGGAGTTCCGTACCTTCGTGCGCGGGCTGATCGAGAGCCACCGGCTGGCGCAGGGCCAGCTCTGCCTCGAAGTGACCGAGGTGGGCGCGATGGCGAACCTCACCCGAATCGCCGACGGCATGCACGAACTGCGCGTGGCCGGCTGCAGCTTCGCGCTGGACGATTTCGGCGTCGGCCTGTCCTCGTTCTCGTACCTGCGCTACCTGCCGATCGACTACCTGAAGATCGAGGCCGGGTTCGTGCGCGACATGATCGACGACCCGATGGATTGCGCGATCGTCGATGCCATCGCGCGCATCGGCCACGTGCTCGGTATCCATACCGTGGCGCAAGGCGTGGACGATGTCCACACGGCCGGCAAGCTCGAGGCGATGGGCATCGACTATGCGCAGGGCAGCCAGTACGGTGCGCCCCGGCCGCTGCTCGAGCCGGCAGCGCGTCCCGCGATGGCGGCTCCCATCCCCTCGATGCCGCTGGCGCCGCAGTCGCTCAGCCTGGGCACCCCGGGTGCGCCGACCGGCGAGTGAACCGCAGGATCCCGCGTCTGGCCGCTTGCCCCGGAGGTCGGCATCGACCACACTGCCGGGGATGCTGTGGAATCCGACCAGGAGCTGCACGCGATGACCGGACGCCTGATCCTTGCCGCCGACGTGGGCGCGACCAACACCCGGGTGATGGTCGAGACGGCGGCCACGCATGCCGTGGTGCATGAGGCCGCATACCGGAACGCGCAGCATTCGTCGCTGCATGAGATCCTCGCGGGCTTCCTGGCCGCGCCCGCGGTGGTGGCCGCCGGCTGCCAGGTGGTCAGCGCGTCGCTGGCGGTGGCCGGGCCGACCGACGGCCTGCATTGCCGCATGACCAACCTGTCCTGGGAGATCGACGCGCGTGACCTCGTGCAGCGGCTGTCGTTGCCGACAGTCAGATTGCTCAACGACGTGCAGGCGGCGGCCTATGGCGTCGGCCAGCTCACGTCGTCGGAGATGGTGCGGCTGCAGGCCGGCAGCGTGGTCGCCGGTGCGCCGCGCCTGGTGATCGCGCCGGGCAGCGGGCTGGGTGTCGGCTTCGCGTTCAGCCAGCCCTCGGGCTACCTGGCCTATCCGTCCGAGGCCGGCCATGCCGACTTCGCGCCGGGCGACGAACTGCAGGTGGAACTGCTCGACCACCTGCGCGGGCGCTTCGGGCATGTGTCATGGGAACGGGTGCTGTCCGGCCCCGGGCTCGCGAGCATCTTCGAGTTCCTGATCGTCCGCAAGCATGCGACGGTCAGCTCGGACATCTTGCAGGACGTCGAACGCCGGGGCGGGGCGGCGGTCACCGAAGCGGCGCTTGCCGGCAGCCATGTGATCGCACGCAATGCACTCACCATCTTCCTGAACGCCTACGGCGCACTCGCCGGAAACCTCGCGCTCACGATGATGCCGCGCGGCGGCATCTACCTCGCCGGCGGCATCACGCCGCAGATCATCGATGCGATGCGCGATGGCGCTTTCATGCAGGCCTACGCGGCCAAGGGGCGCTTCGGCGACGCGCTCTCGCAGTTCCCGGTGCATGTCGTGCTCGGCCGCAATCCGAGCCTGCTCGGGGCGGCGATGATCGCGCGCCATTTCGCCGACTGAGTGCAGGGGCGCGGCGCTGCCTGCGAGGGTGCCGGCCACGCCGCAGCCCGGCCGCACGCTCAGCGATCGTGGCCTGCCTGGCGCCGTGCCGCGGCGGCGTCCAGCTCGACGCGGGTGTTGATGTTGTCGAACGCCGCCGCCTCGTCGCTGAAGTCCACCTCGACCACCGCGAGCGTCGCATACCAGTGGTCTATCTTGCGCCCGCCGCCGGCGAGGTAGGCCGACAGGTGGCCATGCAGGTCGCGCCGGCACAGGCAGAATACCGGATGCGGCTGGTCGCCGGTGCGCGCCACCGCGAGGTCTGCCGATGCGCGTGCCATCCCGGCATGCAGGCGCGAGACCAGGTCCGGTGGCAGGAACGGGGAATCGCAGGGGACGGTGGCGACCAGCGGATGCGCGGCGGTCGCGAGGCCGCGCTCCAGTCCGGCGAGCGGGCCGGCGAAGCCTTCGATCGAGTCAGGCACCACCCTGTATCCGAACGCGGCGTAGCGGTCGAGGTTCTGGTTGGCGTTGACCAGCAGTTCGTCCACCTGGGGCGCCAGGCGTTCCATCGCGTGGGCGACCATCGGACGCCCGTCGAAGGGCTGCAGCCCCTTGTCCACGCCGCCCATCCGGCGACCGAGGCCCCCGGCCAGCACCAGGCCGGTCACGCCGCGGATGCGGCCGGGCTCCGGCGTGCAGGCCTGCGCGGATGCGGGGCGATCGCTCACCGGTCGAAGCGCGCTTCGCCGGTAAACAGCAGGAAGCGGCTGTTGGCCGCGCGGCCGATCATCGTCAGCCCGACCTGGCGCGCGATCCGGTAGCCCATCTCGGTCAGGCCCGAACGCGAGACGAGGAAGGGCACGCCCATCTGCGCGCACTTGATGACCATCTCGGAGGTCAGGCGGCCGGTGGTGTAGAACACCTTGTCGGCGCCATCGACGCGGTCGAGCCACATGTGGCCGGCGATCGCATCGACGGCGTTGTGGCGGCCGACGTCCTCCACGTAGTACAGCACCTCGGCACTGGCTTCGCTGCCATCGTCGCGGCATCGGGCCAGCGCGCAGCCGTGCACGGCGCCCGCCTGCTTGTAGACCGTCTCGCGCCGGCGCACCGCATCGAGCAGCGCATGCAGGCCACGCCGCGACAGCCGCGCATCCTGCGGCAGGCGGATCGCCTCGATCTCTTCCATCAGGCCGCCGAACACCGAGCCCTGGCCGCAGCCGGTGGTCACCGTGCGCGTGGCCGTGCGTGCCGAGTAGTCGGCACCGCCGGCGCGCGTGGTCACTGCCACCGCATCGACCTCCCAGTCGACATGTACCGCGGCGATCTGGTCGATGCCCTCGACCAGCCGCTGGTTGCGCAGGAAGCCCAGTGCGAGTGCCTCGGGCGCCTGGCCCAGGGTCATCAGCGTCACCAGTTCGCGCTTGTCCACGTAGAGCGTCAGTGGATGCTCGCCGGCGATCGAGACCCGGGTGCGATCGCCATGCTCGTCGATGGCCTCGACCTCGAAGGTGGGGTCGCGCCGTGCGGACGTCAGCGCCGGCCCCAGCCCCGGCCCGGCGGCATCGGCCGCGCTCACACCACGCCTTCGAGCATCTGCACGTCGACCACGGTGCCGGCCGGCGCATTGCCCTGGTCGACCGGCAGCACGATGAAGCAGTTGGCCTGCGACATCGAGGACAGGATGCCCGAGCCCTGTTCGCCGGTGGGCTTGACCTGCCAGCTGCCGTCGGCGCCCGCCGACAGGATGCCGCGCTGGAACTCGGTGCGGCCGGGTGCCTTCTTCAGCGGCGCGGTGCAGGTGGCCTTGAACATCGGCAGCAGCGGCATCGGGTCGCGGCCCATCATCTTCAGCAGCGGCTCGCGCACGAACTGGTAGAACGTGACCATCACCGCGACCGGGTTACCGGGCAGCCCGAAGAAATGCGCGCCGCCGATCCTGCCGTAGGCGAGCGGCCGACCGGGCTTCATCGCGATCTTCCAGAACACGACCTCGCCCATCCGGTCGAGCATCTGCTTGATGTAGTCGGCTTCGCCGACCGAGACGCCGCCGCTGGTGATGATCACGTCGGCCGAACGCGCGGCCTCGGCGAAATGCGCCTCGAGCTTCGCCGGCTCGTCGCGCACCACCCCCATGTCGATCAGGTCGACGCCGAGCCGGGCCAGCATGCCGTGGATGGTGTAGCGGTTGCTGTCGTAGACCTGGCCCTCGCCCAGCGTGCCGCCGATCGACACCAGCTCGTCGCCGGTGGAGAAGAACGCCACCCGCAGCCGGCGGTAGACGGTCACCTCGCCGATGCCGAGCGAGGCGAGCAGGCCGACCTCGGCCGGGCGCATCCACTGGCCGCGGCGAATCACCACCGAGCCGCGCCGGATGTCCTCTCCCGCATAGCGGACGTTCTGCGCACGGCGCAGTCCGGCGCCGAAGGTGACCGTACCGTCCCCGGGCCGGGTGTGTTCCTGCGGCACGACGCAGTCGAGCGGGGCCGGCACCACGCCGCCGGTCATGATGCGTATGCATTCGCCCGGCGCGACTTCGCCGTTGAACGTGCGTCCGGCGTAGGCCGTGCCGACCACCTTCAGCGTGACGCCTTCGCGGCCGTCGACATCGGAATGGCGCAGCGCATAGCCGTCCATCGCGGAGTTGTCGGACAGCGGCACGTCGAACGGCGAGACGATGTCCTCGGCGAGCACCTGTCCGAGGGCGTCGCGGATCGGCACGCGGCGGATGCCGCCCACCGGCGCGACGAAGCGGTCGATGAAGGCGCGCGCGCGCTCGACCGGCATGGAGTCGGGATCGTAGTCGTCGGCACAGGACGCCGCCCTTATCGAACCGGGGCTGGCGGATGCAGCGGCGCCGGTTCGCATGTCGCCCGCGGCGGGGATGGTTGGCGCCGGGGAAGGGGCGGCCGCGGAAGAGGCGGCCGGTGCAGATGCGGCATCTGGGTCTGTCATCGTGTCATCTCGCGCGGGTTCTCCGGGGGGGCGCTTCGGCCGGGCCTTGCATCAGCCGCCGATGTAGGACATCTCGATCTTGTGCACCTTGGCCGTGTCGGCGGTGCGCACTTCCGAATAGCGATCGGTGCGCGCCGACCAGACGCTGCGGATCAGCGCCGCCAGTTCTTCGTCCGACGCATCGGCGCGCAGCGGCGCCCGGAAGTCGGTGCCGTGGGTGGCGAACAGGCAGGTGTACAGCTTGCCCTCCGCGGACAGGCGCGCGCGGGTGCAGTCGCTGCAGAACGCCTGCGTGACCGACGAGATGAATCCGATCTCGCCGCTGCCGTCCAGGTAGCGCCATCGTTCCGCGACTTCGCCACGGTAGTTCGCCTGCACCGGTTCGATCGGGAACACCGCGCCGATGCGTGCGGCCAGTTCCGCCGACGGCACCACCGAATCGAGCTTCCAGCCGTTGGTGTGCCCGACGTCCATGAACTCGATGAAGCGCAGGATGTGGCCGCTGCCCTTGAAGTGGCGCGCCATCGCGATCGCCTCGGCGTCGTTCACGCCGCGCTTGACGACCATGTTCACCTTCACCGGCAACCCGACGCGGCTCGCCTCGTCGATGCCCTCGAGCACCTTCCCGACCGGGAAGTCGACGTCGTTCATCTTCATGAACACCGCGTCGTCGAGTGCGTCCAGGCTGACCGTCACCCGCTTGAGGCCCGCATCCTTCAGGGCCTGCGCCTTCTGCCTGAGCAGCGAGCCGTTGGTGGTGAGCGTGAGGTCGAGGTCGTCGTGCCAGGCGAGCATCTCGATCAGCCGCTCGATCTTGCGCCGCACCAGCGGCTCGCCCCCGGTGATCCGGATCTTCTCGACGCCCTGGTCGCGGAACAGGCGCACCAGCCGGTGGATCTCCCCGAAGGAGAGCAGCGCCTCGCGCTCCAGGAACTGGAAATCCTTGCCGTAGACCTCCTTCGGCATGCAGTACGTACAGCGGAAGTTGCACTGGTCCGTGACCGAAATGCGCAGGTCCCGCAGCGGACGGCGGAGGGTGTCGACAAGGGTCATTCGGGAGCAGGCGTCCAAAGCCGTCAAGTATAGCCGCGCGGTCGACGGATCAAGTCCCGGGCTTTCCCTGCAGGCCCGACCCGGAACACGGCCCGATCATTGGTCCTTTCGGACTAATGGGGGGAGAAATATTGGTTTGACCAGCGCATGACAAGTCTTGAGCCTCCAACGGCATCCGATTCCAGCGTCCCGCGTCCCGCTTCCAGCGTCCATTTCCACGTCCGAGGCGCTACATGACCCGTGTTTCCCGCATCTTCCGATCCACCGCCACCGCGCTCGCCCCGGCGCTGCCGGCCCTCGCCGCGTTGCCCACCGCGAACGCCGCAACCCTGCTGTATTCGCAGGACTTCGAATCGCCGACCGGCTTCGTGAGCGACGGCGGGGACGTGAACATCTTCCGCTCCATCAATCAACTCTACAGCGGGCAACCGCCCGGCTTCACCTTCGCGCAGGCGAACACCGTCGAGACCCTGCTCGTCGGCGGCAACCAGGCCTTCGGTGGCCAGGGTTTCGTCGACCCCGCCGCGATCGCCGGACGCTATGTGGTGGGCATGCTGTCGAACGTGCAGAACGACCTGCTGGCCCTGTCGTTCAACGTCGGCAGCTTCAAGTTCCTGAACTTCCGCCTCGACATCGCCTCGATCGACCTGGGGAACTGGGGTGGCCCGTTCGTGCCCGTCGGCGGTGCCGCCCCGGTGTTCCGCTTCAGCCTGTACGACAACCCGAGCGGCGCGGTCGGCCTTGCCGGCGGCACGCCGCTGAGCAGCTTAGAGGCGACCGGCACGCTCAACCCGGTGAAGAACACCTTCGACTGGACGAACGTCGTCGCCGCGCTCGATGCGACCGGGAACACCAACGGCAACGTCATCCTGCAGATCGACCTGTTGAGCGGCGGTTATGCTGCGATGGACAACTTCTTCATCGCGGCCTCCGACATCGGTGGCGAGGTGCCGGGTGCGACCATCCCGCTGCCGCCCGGCCTGGCGCTGATGCTCGGCGGCGCACTGCTGCTCGGCGGCGCCGCGCGCCGTTCGCGCCGCGGCTGAACCGGGAACGGACGGCAGTGCCCGGCCGCGCAGCCGGGGTCAGGGCACTGCCGCGAGGAACAGGAAGGCCGAGAACAGCACCAGGTGCACCGCGCCCTGCAGCACGGTGGTGCGCCCGGCGCTGAGCGTGAGCGTGGTGACCAGCAGGGTCAGCGCGAGCAGCGCGATCTCCTTCGGCGGCAGCCCGAGCAGCAGCGGCCGGTCGAGCACGAACGAGAGCACGACCACCGCCGGGATGGTCAGGCCGATGCTGGCGAGCGCCGACCCCAGCGCGAGGTTGAGGCTGGTCTGCAGGCGGTTGCCCGCGGCGGCACGCACCGCCGCCCAGGTCTCGGGCAGCAGCACGATCAGCGCGATCACCACGCCGACCATCGCCTGCGGCGCACCGGCGGCGCGCACGCCGGCTTCCAGCGTGGGGGCGAGCATCTTGGCCAGCCCGACCACCGCCACCAGCGCGGCCAGCAGCAGCACCAGCGCCGCCCATGCGGTGCCGCGCGAGGGCGGTGCCGCATGCAGGTCCACGTCGTGCTCGGCCACGTCGTCGGGAAGGAAGTAGTCGCGGTGGCGCACGGTCTGCACGAACACGAACACCGCGTACAGCACCAGCGAGGCGATCCCGGCGAACACCAGTTGGGAGGCGGAGAAGGTCGGGCCGCTGGTGGTGGTGGTGTAGGCGGGCAGGACCAGCGTCAGCGTGGCCAGCGCGGCCAGCACCGCGAGCGCCGAGTTCGAACCCTCGGCCCGGAAGCCGAGGATGTGGTGGCGCAGGCCGCCGACCAGGATGCACAGCCCCATTGCCCCGTTGCAGACGATCATGATCGCCGCGAACACGGTGTCGCGCGGCAGGGAGGCGGTCTCCTCGCCGCCGACCAGCATCAGCGACACGATCAGTGCGACCTCGATCACGGTGACCGCGACCGCCAGCACCAGCGTGCCGAACGGTTCGCCGACATGCAGGGCCACCACCTCGGCATGATGGACCGCCGCCACCACCGCGCTGAACAGCGTCAGTGCGACGGCCACCACCGCCAGCGGGCCGAGGTCGCGTCCGGCGGCGAGCAGCAGGATGCCGAGCCCGGCCAGCGGCAGCAGCAGGGACCAGGCGGGGAGGGCGGCGGGCAGTCGCATCAGGCCGCGGCGCGCCTGCGCGCGGCGACCGGCCGCCGGTCGTCCGCTGCAGGGTGCGGCGTCGTGCGGGCACGGCCCAGTGCCAGCGCGGCCGCCAGCGCCTGCGTGGCGGCATCGAGCTCGGAGGCGAGCCTGGACTCGATCTCCTCGAGGGCGGCGGCGAGCAGTGCACCGTAGGGCGTGAGCCGGGTGCCGCGGCCGCGGCGCGTGTCGATCAGCGGCGTGCCCAGCGCACGCTCCGCGCCGCGGATCAGCGCCCATGCATGGCGATACGAGCAGCCGAGGCCGCTCGCGGCCTCGCGCAGCGAATCTACCCGCGGCAGCCGGCGCAGCAGTTCGAACGCCGCCGCCGGCACCTGCGTCGACGCCTGTGGCGTCCCGTGCGTCGCGCCATGACCCGGACCCGCCCCGCCGATGGACACCGACAACCGCAACTGCAGGCGCGACCGGTCGATGGCCTGCGCGCAGGGCGGTTCGGCCCGGCGCGCGACGGACGCCGGTACCCGCGCGGCAGGGGCGGCGCCCAGGTTCCAGCGGTGCACGGCCACGTGCGTCGAATCGGCTTTCGGGTTCATATTGGAGACCTCGGGTACATGCGCGTAATTTTGCCTGCTTGCGTGTCCAAGGGGTGTCCCATGTACAAAGTCCTGCGGTCCTCGAGGGCCGCGTCGGCGGCCACGGACATCGTGGTCCGGGCGGTGCTCGGGGTCGTGGTCGTCGCGGCTGCACTTGGAGGTCTCGCGGCGGTCCCCGCGCGCGCCGTCGCCGCCGAACTCCCCGCGGCCGAGCGGGTGATCCGGCTGGCGACCACCACCAGCACCGAGAACTCCGGCCTGCTCGGCTGGCTGCTGCCGCCGTTCGAGAAGGCGCGGGGCTACTCGGTGCGCGTCGTGTCGGTCGGCACCGGTGCCGCACTCAAGCTGGGCGCGAACGGCGACGCCGACCTGGTGCTGGTGCATGCGCGCGCCGCCGAGGACCGCTTCGTCGCGGCCGGCCATGGCATCGATCGCCGCGACGTGATGTTCAACGATTTCGTGCTGGTCGGTCCGAAGGGTGACCCGGCCGGCCTGCGCAAGGCGAGTGGCGCGGCCGCCGCCCTGCGGACGGTGGCCGAGCGCCAGCTGCGGTTCGTGTCCCGCGGCGACGACTCCGGCACGCACCATATGGAACTCGATCTGTGGAAGTCGGCCGGTGGCCTGCCGAAATGGCCGGGGTACCTCTCCGCCGGTCGCGGCATGGGCGAGGTGCTGGCGATGGCGAGCGAACTGCAGGCCCATGCGCTGACCGACAGGGGAACCTGGGCGTCGATGCGCAGCAGGCTCGACCTGGCCGTGCTGTCCGAGGGTGACCCGGCGCTGGCCAACCCCTATGGGGTGATCGCGGTGAACCCGGCACGCCATCCTGGCATCAATGCCAAGGGGGCGCGTGACCTGATGGACTGGCTGACCTCGCCCGAGGGGCAGGCCCGGATCGGGACCTACCGCGTCGGCGGCGAGACCCTGTTCTTCCCCGGCGTGCCGAAATCCGTGCGCTAGCGTGGGATTGCTCGAACCCACGCGCGAGGCGCTGTACCGGCTCGCCAGCCTGGACCCGGCACTGTGGACGGTGATCGGCGTGTCGATGCAGGTGTCGCTGGCCGCACTGGCGATCGCCACGCCGTTCGCGGTGGCCGGCGGCTACCTGCTGGCGATGACCCGTTTCCCGGGGCGCCGGCTGCTGGTGGTGCTGCTGCAGAGCCTGCTCTCGCTGCCCACGGTGGTGATCGGCCTGCTGCTCTACCTGTTGCTGTCGCGGCAGGGGCCGCTGGGTGCATGGCAGCTGCTGTTCACGCGCGAGGCGATGGCGATCGGGCAGGTGGTGATCGCCTTCCCGATCGTCTGCGCGTTCACCCTGGCGGCGGTGCAGGCGGCCGACCCGCGCCTGCACGAGACCGCGCGCCTGCTCGGTGCGTCGCGGCTGCGCGCGGCGTTCACCCTGCTGCGCGAGGTGCGCTTCGCGCTGGTCGCCGCGATCCTCAGCGGCTTCGGACGGGTGGTGTCGGAGGTCGGCTGCGCACTGATGGTCGGCGGCAACATCGCCGGGCACACGCGCACCATCCCGACCGCGATCGCGCTGGAGACCAGCAAGGGTGCCTTCACCGAGGGCATCGCGCTGGGCATCGTCCTGATGGGGGTGGCGCTGGTGGTAAACGTCGCGCTGGCGTTCAGCCAGGGCGCGGGGCAGGGGCAAGGGAACGACCGCGGCAGGTCCGGTCCCGGGGCACCCGGCCGGACGGCGGGCGTGCCATGACCCGGCCGCCGCTGCTGTGCGCGTATGGCCTGTGCCTGCGGTTCGGGGCGCGCGGCGTGCTCGACGACTGTTCGCTCGCGATCGCGGCCGGAGAGGCCTGCGTGCTCACCGGCGACAACGGCGCCGGCAAGACCACGCTGCTGCGCGTGCTGGCCGGGCTGCAGCGGCCGGATGCCGGCACGCTGCTGTTCGATGGACAGCCGGTCGAGGCCGGTCGCTTCCCGCCGTCGGTGCGCCGGGCGCTGCAGTTCGTGCCCGCGCATCCGCTGCTGTTCTCGACCAGCGTGCAGGCAAACATCGACTACGGACTGCGTGCGCGCGGCATCGGACGGGCGGAATGCCGCCGGCTCGCGCAGGCGGCGATCGAATGGGCACGCCTGCAGCCGGTCGCGGCGACCGACCCGCGCCGGCTGTCCGCGGGCGAGACGCAGCGCACGGCGATCGCCCGTGCCTGGGTGCTCGCGCCGAGGCTGCTCCTGTTCGACGAGCCGACCGCGAACCTGGACCGTGAATCGCACGCACAGGTACTGGACCTGGTCGGGCGCCTGGTCCGCGACGGGGCAGCCGTGCTGATCGCCGCGCACGACCGCGCGCTCGCCGAACTGCCCGGGGCGCGGCGGCTGCACCTGTCGGGCGGGCGGCTCGCTACACTCGGCGCATGAACGTGCTCGGTTTCGCCGGCTATTCCGGCAGCGGGAAGACCACCCTGATCGAACGGCTGGTGCCGGCGCTGGTGGTGCACGGCTGGCGGGTGTCGCTGCTCAAGCATGCCCATCATGCGTTCGATGTCGACCGGCCGGGCAAGGACTCGTGGCGGCACCGCCAGGCCGGCTGCACCGAGGTCCTGATCGGATCGGCCAACCGCTGGGCGCTCATGCACGAGCTGCGCGGCGCGCCGGAGCCTTCGCTGCAGGACCTGCTGGCGCACCTGTCGCCCTGCGACCTGGTGCTGGTCGAGGGCTGGAAGCACGCCGCGATCCCGAAGATCGAGGTGCACCGTTCCGGGTGTCCCGCCCCGCTGCTGGCCGCCTCGGACCCGGGCGTGATCGCAGTGGCGACCGACCTGCCCGCGCTTCCCGGCCTGCCGCCGCGACTGCCCCGGCTGGACATCGACGACATCCCGGCGATCGCCGCGTTCGTCCGGTCCCGCTTCCCCGGGCACGGCGTGTGATCACGAACGGCGATCGGTGCCACGGTGCAGCCGGAGCGCTATCATCGCGCCATGGCTACCGTCCAGCTCCTCTATTTCGCCCGCCTGCGCGAAGTGCTCGGCATCGAGCGCGAGCGCGTGGTGCTGCCCGAGGGCGTGGCCACCGCCGGTGAACTGCGGGCATGGCTCGCCACCCGGGGCGGCGCCTGGACGACGGAACTCGACACGAAGCGGCAGGTACGCATCGCGGTGAACCATGACCTCGCGGACGCCGCGCAGCCGCTCTCCGACGGCGACGAGGTCGCGCTGTTCCCGCCGGTCACCGGAGGCTGATCGATGCCGGTGCGCGTGCAGGAAGGCGACTTCGACATCTCCGCCGAGATCCGCGCCCTGCGCGCCGGGCGCAACGACGTCGGCGCTGTGGCCAGCTTCATCGGCGTGATGCGCGACTTCAACGAGGGCAGCGGCGTCACCGAACTCACGCTCGAGCACTACCCGGGCATGACCGAGAAGGCGCTGCAGCAGATCCTCGACGAGGCCCATGGACGCTGGCGCCTGCAGGATGCGCTGGTCGTGCACCGGGTCGGCTGCATGCGCCCGGCTGACCAGATCGTGCTGGTGGTCGCCCTGTCGGCGCATCGTGAAGAGGCGCTCGCGGCCTGCGCCTTCATCATGGACTACCTGAAGACCCGCGCGCCGTTCTGGAAGAAGGAACGCACGCCGGCGGGCGAGCGCTGGGTCGCGTCGCGCGCGAGCGACGACGAGGCGGCCGGGCGCTGGCTGGGCGGCGAGAAGCCATGAGCGCCACCGGGCTGCTCGCGGTGGGCGTGGGTGCCGCGCTGGGCGCCTGGTTGCGCTGGGCCCTGGCGCTGCTCTGCAACCCGCTGTTCGGACCGGTGCCGCTGGGCACCCTGGCGGCCAACGTGGTCGGCGGCCTGCTGATCGGTGCCACCTGGGAAGTGATCGGGCGCAACGCCGGCTGGCCGCCCGAAGTGCGGCTGTTCCTGGTCACCGGCTTCCTCGGCGGGCTCACCACCTTCTCCACCTTTTCGGCCGAGACCGTCGTGCTGCTCGAACGCGGCGACTACGGCTGGGCCGGCACGCTGGTCGCGCTGCATGTCTGCGGATCCATCGCGGCGACCCTGGCAGGGATCGCCCTGGTGCGCCGCCTCGCGCCTGCTGCAGGAGTGCCCGGCTGATGCAGGAAACGCTGGCGCCCTGGCTCGGGCATGAATTCGTCGCGCTGTCGGCCGAGGGCGTGCCGGACGGCACGGTCGAGGCCGAGATGGCCAGCCTGCTCGAGCGCATGGACGCGCGGCTGCGCGTGCACGGCCTGTCGCTCGACGACACCGTGCGTACCCGGCTCTGGGCGCGCGACATGGATGCCTGGGGTGGGGCGGTCGAGGAGCGGGCGCGCGTGCTGTCCGGTGCGGCGCGTTCGGTCAGTTCCAGCCACATCCGTCCGTCGCGCTTCGCCTCGGGCGCGCGGCTGGCGCTCGACCTGCTGGCGATGCGTCCGAACGACCGCGCGTCGCGCAAGCAGGTGGTCGAGTACGAACCGCGCACGATCGTCGCGCGGCACCTGGTGCGCGAGGGCGTGCTGTTCGTGTCCGGCAACACGGTGGTGCTGCCGACGTTCGACGAACAGCTTCCGGTGATCGTGGGACGCATCGGCGATACGCTCGCGCTTGCCGGTTCCTCGTGGCAGCGCGTGGCAAGGGCGTCGTTCTTCCTGCACGAGTCGCAGCGGATGGAACAACTGCGCTCGGCGTTCCGGGCGCTGGTGCCGCATCCGGTGGCCGGCTGCGAGTATGCGTGGGTCGATACCCGGCAGGGCAAACTGATCGAAATCGAAGTGACCGCGGAGGTGTGATGCGCAAGTCGGGACAGCTGGCAGGCGGCAGGGTTTCTTCGCCGGGAGCGGGACGCGCGGCGTCGCGCGAGGGCCTTCGTGCCTGCACGGTTCGACGGGCGGGCTTCCTGTCGGCGGCGCTGGTGATGGCGGGCGGGACGATGCCCGGCGCCGTCCTCGCGCAGCCCGATTTCCCGAACCGACCGGTGCGCATCGTCGTGCCGCAGGCGGCCGGTGCCAGCCTCGACATCGCCGCGCGCACGGTCGGGCAGCGCATGCAGGAGGGCCTGGGCCAGCCGGTGGTCATCGAGAACCGCCCCGGCGCCAATGCGATCATCGGCATGGAAACGGTCGCCAAGGCCAAGGCCGATGCCTACACGCTGGTGATGGCTCCGCCGTCCGCGGTGGCGATCAATCCGCTGGTGTTCAAGCAGCTGCCGTACGACACGCTGCGCGATTTCGCGCCGGTGTCGCAGGTGACCGGCATCACCTTCGTCGTGGTGGTCAACCCGGCGCTGCCGGTGGCGTCGCTGAAGGACCTCGCGATGCTGGCACGCAAGCGCCCGGGCGAGCTGCCCTACGGGTCGGCCGGGGTCGCGAACATGAACCACCTGTCGGGCGAACTGTTCAGCCAGCTGAACGGCGTGAAGATGCTGCACGTGCCCTACAAGGGCGAGACGCCCGCCGTGACCGACCTGCTGTCGGGCGCCAATGCGGTGATGTTCACCACGCTGCCCTCGGTCACCCAGCACATCCGGTCGGGCAAGCTGCGGGCGGTCGCGGTGATGGGGGCGCAGCGCTCCGCCGTCCTGCCCGACGTCCCCACGGCGACCGAGGCCGGCATGGCCGGCATCACCACCTCGGGCTGGACCGGGCTGCTTGCCCCGGCCGGCAGCCCGAACGACGCGATCCAGCGGCTGTACCGGGAAGTGGCGCGGGTGGTGAAGCTGCCCGAGGTCTCGGACACGCTGTCGAAGCTCGGCGCCGATCCCGTGGGCAGTTCGCCGGAGCAGTTCGGCGCGTTCATCAAGTCCGAGATCGCGAAGTGGGCCAAGGTCGTGCGCTCGTCCGGTATCGAGCTGACGCCTTGATCGCGGCCGGGCGATGAGATCGGCGCTGTTCGACCACGCCCTGCGGCTGGTGGTGTCGCGGCAGCCTGCGCCCGCGCCTCGCACGGCGGCGGAGCGCCGGCTCGCCGATCTGTTCTGCACCCTGGCATCGACCGAAGACGTGGTGGTGGCCGGCGAGGCTGAGGACAAGGTCTGGGCGCTGTGGACCTCGCATGACGATGCCGACCTCGAGCAGCGGCTCGACCGGGCGATCCACCATATCGCGGCGCGCGAGTTCGAACCGGCGGCCGTGCTGCTCGATGCGCTGCTCGCCGACCGGCCCGACTATGTCGAGGCGTGGAACAAGCGGGCCACGCTGTACTTCCTGATGGGGCGCGACGGCGAGAGCGTTGCCGACATCATGCGCACGCTGGAGCTCGAGCCGCGGCATTTCGGCGCGATCTGCGGGTTCGCGCAGATCTGCCTGCGGCACGGGCTGCGTGCCGAGGCGCTGGCGGCATTCGAATCGGCGCTGGCGATCAATCCGCACATGCCCGGCCCGCGCTCGGCGGTCGACCGGCTCAACGCCGAGTTCCGTTCCACGGCGCACTGAGCGCCACGCGTGGCGCGGCCGGGGTTGCCCTGCGGCTGCGCTACCTGCCGGTCGCCGCGGCCAGCAGCGTGCGCACACGCCAGGCGACTTCCGAGGCGGTGAGCCCGGGCAGTCCCGCCGGCATGCCCGCGTCGGCCGACACGGCGTCGGCCGCCGCGCCATGCACGGTGACGCCGCCGGTCAGCGCAGCCTGCAGGTCCAGTCCCTGTGCCAGCAGCGCGGCGATGATGCCGGTCAGCACGTCGCCCATGCCGGCGGTGGCCATGCCGGGGTTGCCGGTGCGATGCAAGGACCAGCCCGTGCCGCCGGGCAGTGCGCTGATGCTGCCGGTTCCCTTGAGCACGACGCCGGCACCGAAGGTGGCCGCAAGCCGGCAGGCGCTGCCGATCCGGTCCGCCTGCACGCTGCGGGTATCGATGCCGAGCAGGCGCGCTGCCTCCGCGGGGTGCGGCGTGAGGATCGAGGGTGCGGACCGAGCAGCCAGCGCCGAGCGCAGGCCGTCGTCGCGGGCTATCAGGTTCAGGCCGTCGGCATCGACCACCAGCGGCAGCGGCGCGGCCAGGGCCCAGCGCAGTGCCGCATGCGACTCGGGGAAATCCCCCAGTCCGGGGCCGATGGCCAGCGTGTCGATAGCCTCCAGGCGCGGCAGTTCATGCCAGCGGCGCAGCATCAGTTCGGGTTGCAGCGGATCGCAGGCCGGGCCCTGTTCGTCGACCAGGCCGAGCGTCACCCGCCCGGCCCCGGCAAGCAGCGCCGCGCGCCCGGCGAGCAGAGCCGCGCCGACCATCCCGGGCGCGCCGCCGACGATGCCGACGCTGCCGTAGGTGCCCTTGTGGCTGTTGCGCCGGCGCGGCGGCCGCAGCCCGGCCAGCGTGCCGGCATCCAGCGCATGGCCCGACGGTGGCACATGGGCGGGTGCGTCCACGCCGAGGTCGGCCAGTGTCGTCTCGCCGCAGCAGTCGGGACCGTCACCGGTGAACAGGCCCGGCTTGAAGGCGAGGAAGGTCAGCGTGCGCGTGGCCTCTACCGCGGTGCCCGGGACCTGCCCGGTGTCGGCGTCGAGCCCGCTGGGCACGTCGAGCGCGAGCAGCGGAACCCCGTGGCGGGCGAGGGCGGCCATCGCCGCGATGTGCCCGGCGAAGCGGCCTTCGGGGGCACGCTTCAGGCCGATGCCGAACAGGCCGTCGATCGCCAGCGCGCAGGCGGCACCGGGCGGTGGTTCGCGCAGCAGGCTGCCCCCGGCTGCCTGCCATGCAGCGAGCGCAGCGGCGGCATCGGGCGGCAGGCGGCCGGCATCCCCGTCGAACACCACGTCGACCGGCACGAAGGCCTCGCGCAGCCGGCGCGCCACGACCAGCGCATCGCCGCCATTGTTCCCGGGCCCGGCGAACACCTGCACGCGGCCGCCGCGGTCGCCCAGCATCTCGAGGGCCAGTTCGGCCGCGGCCTGGCCGGCCCGCTCCATCAGCGGCAGGGCGTGCGCGCGCGCGATCGCCTGCGCCGCCAGCTGTTCGACCTTGCGCAGGTCGGTGGCGGTGTACAGGGGGACAGGGAGCGTCGGGCGGATCGGTTCGGGCGTCGGTGGCACTGGCGTCGGTGGCACCGGGGTCGGCGGCCATCCATTCGGGCAACCCCGGGATTGTAGTCCCCCGCCTGCCGCTATAATCGGGGTTTGCCGAGGGCGCTTCGCGCCGAACGTACCCCCGATGACGCAGATCCTCCGGTTGCGCGGCAGCCAAGCCGTTTCCGGATTCCGGTTGCAGAAGCTGCTGGAATCCCTGCGTGCCGACGCCCCGGCGATCCGATCGCTCGCCGCCACGTTCTGGCACTTCGTGCAGGTCGAACGGCCGCTGGCCGCCGACGAAGCACGACGACTCGACCGCGTGCTGGAAGGGCCCGGCGGCCATCCGGCGGAAGCACCGGCCGAACGCGTCGACCTGCTGGTCGTGCCGCGCCTGGGGACGCTGTCGCCCTGGGCATCGAAGGCGATCGACATCCTGCGCCATTGCGGATTGCCCGCGGTGCTGCGCATCGAACGTGGCTGCGCATGGCAGATCGTGCGCGAAGACGGCGCGCCGCCGGGCGAGGCCGAGCGGATGGCCGTCGCGGCACGCGTGCACGACCGGATGACGGAATCCGTGCTCGACGCGCCGGCATCGGCCGACCGGCTCTTCCACGACCTGTCAGATGCGCCGCTGTCGACGATCGACCTGGCCACCGGTGGTCGCCCCGCGCTCGAGGCGGCCAACCGCTCGCTCGGGCTCGCGCTGTCCGCCGACGAGATCGACTACCTGCTCGACGCGTTCGGCCGCCTCGGACGCGATCCGAGCGATGTCGAGCTGATGATGTTCGCGCAGGCCAACTCGGAACACTGCCGGCACAAGATCTTCAATGCCGACTGGATCGTCGACGGGCAGGCGCGCAGCGAGACGCTGTTCGGGATGATCCGCCACACGCACGCGGCCAGCCCGGCGGGCACTGTGGTCGCCTACGTCGACAACGCATCGGTGATCGAGGGCTTCGACACCGCGCGCCTGCTTCCGGTGCCGCCGCATGCCGGGGACGGCGAGGTCGGCCGGCCGGACGCGCTTCCGGGCACCTACGCCTGGCGCACCGAGCGCACGCACATCCTGATGAAGGTCGAGACGCACAACCATCCGACGGCGATCTCGCCGTTCGCCGGCGCGGCGACCGGTGCGGGCGGCGAGATCCGCGATGAGGCGGCGACTGGCCGCGGTGCCCGCGCCAAGGCGGGCCTGTGCGGCTTCAGCGTGTCGAACCTGAACCTTCCCGGGCATCCGCGCCCCTGGGAACTGCTGCCCGATGGCGGCACCTACGGCAAGCCGGCGCGCATCGACGACGCCTGCCGGATCATGCTCGACGGGCCGATCGGCGCGGCGGCATTCAATAACGAGTTCGGGCGGCCCAACCTGTGCGGCTACTTCCGCACGTTCGAAGTGACCTTCGACGATGAACGGCGGGGCTACCACAAGCCGATCATGCTGGCCGGCGGGCTCGGCAGCATCCCGGCGAGCGGCACGCAGAAGGCCGCCGTGCCGGCAGGCGCGCCCCTGGTGCAGCTGGGCGGCCCGGGCATGCTGATCGGCATGGGCGGCGGCGCGGCATCGAGCATGGACACCGGCCACAACACGGCTGACCTCGATTTCGATTCTGTGCAGCGCGGCAATCCGGAGATGCAGCGCCGCGCGCAGGAGGTCATCGACCGCTGCTGGGCGCTGGGCGAGGCCAATCCCATCCTGTCGATCCACGACGTGGGCGCCGGCGGGCTGTCCAACGCGCTGCCGGAACTCGCGCACGGCGCAGGCCTCGGCGCGCGCTTCGACCTGCGCGCGATCCCGGTCGAGACGCGCGGCATGTCGCCGATGCAGATCTGGTGCAACGAGTCGCAGGAGCGCTACGTGCTCGCGCTCGATCCTGCGCGCATGGATCGGTTCCGGGCCATCGCCGAACGCGAGCGCTGTCCCTTCGCCGTCGTCGGCACCGCCACCGCCGAGGCGCAGCTCGTGCTGGAGGATCCACGCTTCGGCAATCGCCCGGTGGACATGCCGATGGACGTGCTGCTGGGCAAGCCGCCGAAGATGCAGCGCGACGTGAAGCGCGTCGTGCGCCGCGCGCCGCCGCTGGAACTCGCCGGCCTCGACCTGCGCGAGTCGGTGCACCGGGTGCTGCGCCTGCCTGCCGTGGCCGACAAGACCTTTCTGGTGACGATCGGCGACCGCAGCGTCGGCGGCCTCACCGCGCGCGACCAGATGGTCGGCCCGTGGCAGGTGCCGGTCGCCGACTGCGCGATCACGCTGTCGGGCTTCACCGGGTACACCGGCGAGGCGATGGCCATCGGCGAGCGTGCGCCGCTCGCGCTGGTCGATGCACCGGCCTCGGGCCGGATGGCGGTCGGCGAGGCGATCACCAACATCGCCGCCGCCCCGATCGTGGAACTCGGGTCGGTGAAGCTGTCCGGCAACTGGATGGCCGCGGCCGGCCATCCGGGCGAGGACGCTGCGCTGTTCGACACGGTGCATGCGGTCGCGATGGAGCTGTGCCCGCTGCTCGGGCTGTCGATCCCGGTGGGCAAGGATTCCCTGTCGATGAAGACCGTCTGGCGCGATCCGGCGGCGGGCGGGGCGGAACGCGCGGTCACCTCGCCGGTGTCGCTGGTGGTGTCTGCCTTCGCGCCGGTGCACGACGTGCGGGACGCCTCGACGCCCGAACTGCGCACCGATGCCGGGGACACGCAGCTGCTGCTGGTCGACCTCGGGCGCGGGCGTGACCGCCTGGGCGGATCGGCGCTGGCGCAGGTGCACGGGCAGTTCGGCGACGCGGTGCCCGACCTCGACCGGGCGCAGGACCTCGCGGGGTTCTTCAATGCCATCCAGGCACTGCGCCGCGAGTCGATGCTGCTTGCCTACCACGACCGTTCCGACGGCGGACTGCTCGCCACGATCGCCGAGATGATGTTCGCCGCAGGCGTTGGCGTCGACCTCGATCCCGGTGCGATGCTGCCGGGTGCCGCCGCCGCTGCGCCGTCGGCGGTGCTGGCCTGGCTGTTCAACGAGGAACTGGGCGCGGTGCTGCAGGTACGGTCGGCCGACCTTCCGCGGGTGCTGGCGCTGTTCGAGGCCTGCGGCCTCGGCGGCTGCGTGTTCCCGGTCGGGCGTCCCAACGCCGGCGACCGCCTGCGCCTGAGCGCTGGCGGCCGGATGCTGCTCGACGAGCCGCGCGCCGACCTGCGCCGGTCATGGTCCGAGACCAGCTACCTGCTGGCGCGCCTGCGCGACAACCCGGAATGCGTGGACCAGGCGCATGCCGCGGCCTGCGACCCCGCGGAACCCGGCCTGCATGCACGGCTCGGCTTCGATCCGCAGGACCCGTTGCCGGGGCCGTGGGTGCACGCCGGTACGCGGCCCCGGGTGGCCATCCTGCGCGAGCAGGGGGTCAACGGCCAGAACGAGATGGCGGCTGCCTTCGACCGCGCGGGCTTCGCCGCCGTCGACGTGCACATGAGCGACATCCTCGAGGGCCGGGTCACGCTCGATCCGTTCAAGGGCATCGCGGCATGCGGCGGCTTCTCGTACGGCGACGTGCTCGGTGCGGGCGAGGGCTGGGCCAAGTCGATCCGCTTCAATGCGCGCGCGCTCGATGCGTTCACCGCCTTCTTCGCGCGCGCCGACAGTTTCGGCCTCGGGGTGTGCAACGGCTGCCAGATGATGAGCGGCCTTGCCGACCTGATCCCCGGTGCCGCGGGCTGGCCGCGCTTCGTGCGCAACCGTTCCGAGCAGTTCGAGGCGCGGCTGGTGATGGTCGAGGTGATGCCCACCCGCTCGCTGTTCTTCGACGGGATGGCCGGAAGCCGGCTGCCGGTGGTGGTGTCGCATGGCGAGGGACTGCCGCTGTTCCGGTCCGTCGAGGCCCGGCACGCGGCGGCCCCGCTGGTCACCCTGCGCTACGTCGATCCGTCAGGCGCACCGACGTCGCGCTATCCGCACAACCCGAACGGGGCGCCCGGGGGCATCACCGGGCTCACCAGCGACGACGGGCGCTTCAGCATCCTGATGCCGCATCCCGAGCGGGTCTTCCGCACCGTGCAGATGTCGTGGCACCCGCGGGCGTGGGGCGAGGACAGCCCCTGGCTGCGCATGTTCCGCAACGCCCGGCGCTGGGTCGGCTGATCTACGGCCGACGCCGCAGGCCGACAAGGCCTCTTGCGGCGGCGGAGCGCCGCAAAGCGCAGCCCCTGCGGTCTACTTCGACGCGCCGCCCGCCGGCACGCCGCCCGGCGTAGGCAGTTCGACCGGCGCCGCCGCCGGGTTGATCGTGATCCCGCGCTTGCGCAGTTCCTCGACCACGATGCGCGCGTTCTGGTTGCCCTGGTCGGCCAGCCGCTGGGTGCCTGAGGCGACCGCGTCGAGCTGCCCGCGCAGCTTCTGCGAGGCGGCAAACGGCGCCGCCTGGTTCGCCAGCAGGGTCTTCAGGGTCGAGCGCTCGCTGAACAGCTGGTACATCTGCGCGCCGGACCAGATCAGCAGACCGATCATCACCAGCAGCAGCGGGACGAACGGGGTGGCGCTACGGTTCGATTGATCGTTCATCATGGACCTCGCTCAGCGCTTCGCCGGGGCAGGCTTCTGCTCCACGGTGAAGGTGATGCCGTTGGCGCTCAGCAGGCTGCGGATCGCCTCGTCGTTGTTGCGGGCGGCCAGTTCCGCCAGCGCGCGGATCAGCTCGCGGTTCAGGACCTCGAGCTGGGCGGTGGTGGCGATGAACTGCTGCTGCTCGGTGAGCTGGGTCTGCATCACGCGCGAGGCGCGAGATACCGACACGTTGGCGATCACGATCACCAGGAAGGCGGCCGCGGCCAGGGTCAGGAGGATGAATTCGATGCGCTTGAGCATGGTCTGCGGTTCGTCCGATTCGTTCGATTCGTTCGATTCGTCCGGGCCTGGCCCGGGTTACCGGCGCAGCTGGCCGGCGGCGGGTCCGCCAGGCGCTGTCCGCCAAGTGTACCCAAACCGGCGCCGGGCGAGCAGGCAAAACTGCTCATCGCCCCCGAGGCGCAGGAACGGCCGGGGCCCTGGAGGCAGGCATTCGGCGGCATCAGCTACCGACGGCGTACGCCGCAAGGACGCTACTCGATCTTCGCCTTGGCGCGCACTTCGCTGATCGCCTTCTCGATCGCCTGCTGCTGGAACCGCTGCTGCAGCTGCTGCTTGACCTCTTCGTACGGCGGGGCAGTCAGCGGGCGCTCGTCGTCGAGGCGGATGATGTGCCAGCCGAACTGCGACTGTACCGGTGCCGGTGCGGTCTGGCCCTTCTTCAGCTTGACCATCGCGTCGGCGAACGGCTTGACCAGGTTGGCCGGGGGCGTCCAGTCGAGCTCGCCGCCGCGACCCTTGGAGCCGGCATCCTCGGACCGCTCGGCTGCCGCCTTCTCGAAGGTGGTCTTCTTGGCGGCGATCGCCGCCATGATCTCCTTCGCCTCGGCTTCGGTCTTCACCAGGATGTGGCGGACGCGGTACTCGCGATCGCCCAGGGTCGAGCGGATCTTGTCGTACTCGGCCTTCATCGCGGCATCGCTGGTCGGGTTCTTGGCGATGTAGTCGGCGATGTAGGCCTGGGCCAGTATGTTCTGCCGCGCGAGTTCGAGCTGGATCAGCACATCGGGATTCTTGTCGAAGCCGCGCTTGGCGGCCTCCTGGCTCACCGCTTCCATGCTGATCAGCTCTTCGCGGATGCGGGCGCGCATCTCGGGCGTGTCGGGCGCGCCGCGCTGGATCTGCTGCTTCAGCATCATGTCGATGCGGCTCTGTGGCACGGTCACGCCATTGACGCGCGCGGCGGTGCCGGGCCCCTTGGCCTGGGAGAATGCGCTGGTGGTGGCCAGCAGCCCGGCCGCGGCGAACACCGCGATCGAGACCGAACGTTGCAGGGCGAGGCGTTTCATGCGGTTGCTCCCTTGGATGAATGGTTATCCTGTATTCGCACGGGTCCGGCGGACATCATCGTCAGCCGGACTCGCCCGGTGCACGGGCATCGATCGCCAGCGCGTGGATCGGCCCGCGCATCAGGTCGCCCAGTGCCGCGTAGACCATGCGATGCCGCGCGACCTTGCCCTGGCCGGAAAAGGCCGGGCTGGTGATGGAGAGCCGGAAATGCCCGCCCCCGGATGCGGCGCCGGCATGCCCGGCATGCAGCGCGCTTTCGTCCCCGAGTTCGATCGACACGGGATCGAGCGCCTGCAGTCTCGCCCGGATGTCGTCGCCGAGGCTGTCGCGGTTCACGATGCGTCCTTGTCCGCGGTTTCGGCGGCTTCAGCGTAGCGCGACAGCACCAGCGCCTGGGCGAAGACGAACACGACCATCAGGGCGGTCACCCCGAACAGCTTGAAGTTGACCCAGGCGTCGGTCGAGAAGTTGTTGGCCACGAGGATGTTGGCGACCGCGAGCAGCGCGAAGAATGCGGCCCAGGCGTAGTTGAGCCATTTCCAGGCCGGGTCGGGCAGGGTGATCTGCGAGCCCATCACCGCCCGCATCGGGTTGCGGCCGAAGACGCCCTGCGCGACCACTAGGCCGATGGTGAACAGCAGGTAGAGCACGGTCGGCTTCCACTTTATGAACACTTCGTCATGAAGCAGCAGCGTGGCGCCGCCGAACACGACGATGACGCCCAGGCTCAGCCAGAGCGCCGGTTCTACCTTGCGCCCGCGCAGGCGCAGCCAGCCGATCTGCACGAAGGTGGCCGCGATCGCGACCGCCGTGGCGGTGTACAGACCAGCCAGCTTGTAGGCGACGAAGAATAGGATGACCGGGAAAAGGTCGAACAGCCACTTCATTGCCCGATTATCTAGGCTCGGCCCCGCGATGTCCATTTGGCATTCCGTGACTGCACCAGCGCACGTGCCTCCGGCGAGAAGCCCAGTCCCGCGACCTGGTGTGCCGCCTGCTGGAAGAAGGCGGGGCATTCGGACGGCAGGTGGGTCTCGAGGCGGCGGTAGGCGCGCTCCATCTTGCGCAGGTCGCGCGACCGCGTGGACACGATGGCCGCGTTGATCAGCAGCTGGCGCCATGGGCGCAGCGGGTCGGTCGAGGTGTGGTCGGCCTGCAGCCGGATCGCGACGTTGGCGATCACCGCTTCATAGGCATCGGACAGCGCGATGCAGGCGTCGAGGCTGCCCGCCATGTTGGCGCGGTTGGCCAGGGCGGCCACCACCGGCCCGATCTGGCGCAACTGGCCCCGGTGGCGCATGCACCACTGGGCAACCTCGAGGGAGATGTCGATCACGGATATCCGCGCCTGGCGCAGCTTGAACTTTTCGGCCCAGTTGCCGAGGTCGTGCAGGCATTCGAAGATCTGGTCGGCGATGCCGTTGACGTCCTCGGCGAGGACCTCGGCGGTCGGCCCGTAGTCGCTGTCGATGCGTTCGCAATCGTCGAAGAACACGTCGAGGGCGTCGACCAGCATGGCCGGCGTGATCCGGTTGCCGGGCGGCATCCCGGACAGTTCGAACGCGGCGATGATCTCCCGCGCAGCGGCCTTCAGGCGGGCACGCATCACTCCGGGGCGGTTCCGTCCAATTCGAGCGCGGCCGAGTTCATGCAATAGCGCAGCCCGGTCGGCTGCGGCCCGTCCTCGAACACATGGCCCAGGTGCGCGTCGCAGCGCGCACAGAGCACTTCGGTGCGGCGGCTGAACCAGCTGTTGTCCTCGGCGGTCGTGACCGAGCCCGGCGAGAGCGGCTGCCAGAAGCTGGGCCAGCCGGTACCGGAGTCGTACTTGGTGGCGGCATCGAACAGCGGGTTGCCGCAGCACACGCAGCGGTAGATGCCGGCTTCCTTGGTGTCCCAGTAGGCGCCGGTGAACGCACGCTCGGTGCCGTGCCGGCGCGTCACCTCGTACTGCTCGGCGCTCAGCTGGGCGCGCCATTCCTCGTCGGTCTTGCGGATCTTGTCTGTCATGATCGGGGGGGCTCGATGGACTGCCGCCGGGACGGTTGCAACGGCGGATTGCGACGGCGCGACGACAAGGGATGATACGATGACTCTGGCGTTCTGGATGGTGCTCGTGTGTGCGATGTTGCCTTATCTGACGGTGGCGGTGGCGAAGTACCGTCCCGACTACGACAACGCGGCACCGCGCGCGCAGCTGGCGGCGGCCGAGGGCCATCGCCTGCGGGCCTGGTGGGCCCACCTGAACCACTTCGAGGCATTCCCACCCTTCGCTGCGGGGGTGATCATCGCCCAGCTCGCGCAGGCCGGGCAGGGGTGGGTGGATGGCCTGGCGGTGGCCTTCGTCGCGCTGCGCATCGTGTACTCGGTGCTTTACGTCGCCGACCGGCCGACCGCGCGCTCGCTGGTCTGGATCGCGGGCTTTCTGTGCATGGCCGGTCTGTTCGTCGTCGCGGCCGTCGGCTGAGCCGGGCGAGGGCGCCAGCCGCGGCACGCACGGCCGCGAAATGTGCAAAAATCCGAGGCTGTCCATCCGTCGCCGCTCGTTCCTGACCGCAGCGGCCGGTCGACCGCGGCGCCCGGCGCCGGATCCCTGCCCGTGCAGGACCGCCGTTCCACGCGTGCCCAGGTCATCCCGGGACAATTCCCTACGCACAAGCCTCTGAGAGGAAGCCAGCATGGCACACGATCCGCTGAACACCCTGCGCGAATTCAAGCTGAAGTCCGGCAAGACCGGCCGGATGTACTCGTTGAAGGCGCTGGAAGAACAGGGGTTGGGCAAGACCTCGCGCCTGCCGGTGAGCCTGCGCGTGGTGCTCGAATCGGTGCTGCGCAACTGCGACGGCCAGCGCATCAGCCCCGACGCGGTGAAGGCACTGGCCGCGTGGAAGCCCAACGGCGAGCGTACCAACGAGCTGCCGTTCGTGCTCGCCCGGATCATGCTGCAGGACATGGCCGGCTTCCCCGCGCTCAACGACTGCGCGGCGATGCGTGCCGAGGCCAAGCGCCAGAGCTTCGACCCGGCCCGGATCGAGCCGCTGGTGCCGGTGGACCTGGTGGTCGACCATTCCATCGTGGTCGACGTGCACAACTCGACGGATGCGCTGCGCCGAAACATGGAGATCGAGTTCGAGCGCAACGGCGAGCGCTACACCTTCCTGAAGTGGGCCAAGCAGGCGTTCTCCGGCATCCGCGTCGTGCCCCCGGGCAACGGCATCTGCCACCAGGTGAACCTCGAGTACCTGTCGCGCGGGGTCTGGGAGAAGGACGGCATCTACTATCCCGACTCGGCCGTCGGCACCGATTCGCACACCACGATGGTGAACGCGATCGGCGTGCTGGCCTGGGGCGTGGGCGGCATCGAGGCCGAGGCCGCGATGCTCGGCCAGCCGTACTATTTCCTGGAGCCGGACGTGGTCGGCGTGCACATGACCGGCAAGCTGAACCCGGGGGTCACCGCGACCGACCTGGTGCTGACGGTCACCGAGCTGCTGCGCAAGACCAAGGTGGTCAACAAGTTCGTCGAGTACTTCGGCGAAGGCGCGGCCTCGCTCACCGCCACCGACCGCGCGACGGTCGCCAACATGGCGCCCGACTACGGCGCGACCTGCGGCTTCTTCGCGATCGACGACAAGACTCTCGAGTACTACCGGATGACCGGCCGCGAAGAGCACTGCGACGCGATCGAGTCCTACCTGAAGGCACAGGGCATGTTCGGCATCCCGCGCAAGGGCGAGATCGACTACTCGCAGGTGGTCGAACTGGACCTGTCCACCGTGCGTCCCAGCGTGTCCGGCCCGAAGCAGCCGGAGGAGCGCCTGAACCTGGAAGCGATCAAAGACCGCTTCAACGAGCTGTTCTCCAAGCCGGTCGCCGAAAGCGGCTACAACAAGCCGGCGGCCGACCTCGACAAGCGGTTCCCGGTCGCCAACACGGCGGTGGGCGACGTCGGCCATGGCGACATCGGCATCGCGGCGATCACATCCTGCACCAACACGTCGAACCCGTGGGTGCTGCTGGCCGCCGGCCTTCTGGCGAAGAAGGCGGTCGAGAAGGGCATGAAGCCGCATCCGCGGGTGAAGACCTCGCTCGCGCCTGGCTCCAAGGTGGTGACGGCATACCTGAAGGATGCCGGCCTGATGCCCTACCTGGAACAGCTCGGCTACCACGTGGTCGCCTACGGCTGCACCACCTGCATGGGACTGGCCGGGCCGCTCGACAAGGACCTTGAAGAGTCGATCGTCAAGAACGACGTGATCTGCGCCGCCGTGCTGTCGGGCAACCGCAACTTCGAGGCGCGCGTGCACCAGTCGCTGAAGGCCAACTTCCTGATGAGCCCCCCGCTGGTGATCGCCTTCGCGCTCGCCGGCACCGTGCGCATCGACATGGACAAGGACCCGATCGGCAACGACAAGGACGGCAAGCCGGTGTTCCTGAAGGACCTCTGGCCGACGCCCGCCGAAGTCGAGGCGGTGATGAAGTTCGCGCTCAACCCCGAGAGCTTCCGGCGCGAGTACGGCGACCTGTCCGGTGCAAAGGACCTTTGGGATGGCATCCCGGAGGCCAAGGGCGCGCTGTTCGACTGGGACGACAAGTCGACCTACCTGCTCGAGCCGCCGCTGTTCGACGGCTTCAGCCGTGACCTGCCGAAGGTAACCGACGTGCGCGGTGGCCGCGCGCTGGGCATCTTCGGCAACAAGCTGACCACCGACCACATCAGCCCGGTGGCGCCGATCCGCAAGGGCACGCTCGCCGGCGACTGGCTGGTCGCGGCCGGCAGCACCGACCTGTCCAGCTTCGGCTCGCGGCGCACCAACCACGAGGTGATGGTGCGCGGCGCGTTCGCCAACCCGCGCATCAAGAACCTGATGGTCCCCGGCTCCGAGGGTGGCGTCACCGTGCACCAGCCCACCGGCGAGAAGATGCAGATCTTCGATGCATCGATGCGCTACCAGAAGGACAAGGTGCCGCTGTTCGTGTTCGGTGGCGAGGAGTACGGCACCGGCTCGTCGCGCGACTGGGCGGCGAAGGGCACCCAGATGCTCGGCATCCGGGTGGTGGTGGCCCGCGGCTACGAGCGCATCCACCGCTCGAACCTCGTCGGCATGGGCGTGCTGCCCTGCCAGTTCAAGGGCACCGACAGCGTGCAGTCGCTCGGCATCACCGGCGAGGAGAGCTACGACCTGATCGGCGTCGAAGGCGGCAACATCAAGCCGCTGCAGGACGTCACGCTGGTGATCCACCGCAAGGACGGCAGCACGCAGAACGTGGCGGTGACGCTGCGCGTCGACTCCCCGATCGAGGTCGAGTACCTCAAGAACGGCGGCATCCTGCCGTTCGTGTTGCGCGAGCTGATGGCCGCCTGACCGGGCGGGCGGTGAGCCGTCCGGTGCGATCCCGGACGGCCAGCCCCCGTTCCCCTCGTTCCCCACCCGCCCCATTCGATCCCGGAACCTGCCATGACCCAAGACGTCTTCAACACCCTGCGCGATTTCACGCCCTCGGCCGGCAGGTCCGGCAAGTACCACTCGCTCGCCGCACTGGAAGAGGCCGGGCTGGGCAAGGTCTCCCGGCTGCCGCGCTCGATCCGCGTGGTGCTCGAGGCGCTGGTGCGCCACTGCGACGGCAGGAAGGTGACGGAAGAACACATCCGGGCGCTCGCGGCCTGGCAGGCGAAGGGCGCGCGCACCACCGAGATCCCGTTCATCGTCGTGCGCATCGTGCTGCAGGACCTGATCGGCTTCGGTACGCTGAACGACCTGTCGGCGATGCGCAATGCGGCGAGCAAGCTGGGCATGGCGCCGGGCAAGATCGAGCCGCTGGTGCCGGTGGACGTGGTGGTCGACCACTCGGTCGAGATCGACGTGTTCAACCGGCCCGATGCGGTGCAGGTCAACCAGGAAATCGAGTTCAAGCGCAACGCCGAGCGTTACGCGTTCGTCAAATGGGCGCAGGGTGCGTTCAAGACCGTGCGCGTGGTGCCGCCGGGCAACGGCATCATCCACCAGATCAACATGGAGTACCTGTCGCGCGGCGTGTGGGAGAAGGATGGCGTCTGGTTTCCCGACACCGTGTTCGGTACCGACTCGCACACGACGATGGTCAACGGCATCGGCGTGGTGGCCTGGGGCGTGGGCGGCATCGAGGCCGAGGCGGGCATGCTCGGCCAGCCCAACGCGTTCCTCACGCCTGACGTGGTCGGCTGCCACCTGACCGGGCGCCTGCGCGAGGGCGTGACTGCCACCGACCTGGCGCTCACCGTGACCGAGCTGATGCGCAAGGCCAAGGTGGTCGGCAAGTTCGTCGAGTTCTTCGGCGAAGGCGCCACCAACCTGACCGCGGCGGACCGCTGCACGGTGGCGAACATGGCGCCGGAGTACGGCGCCACGATGGGCTACTTCCCGGTCGACGAGAAGACGATCGACTACTTCCGGACCACCGGGCGCGAGGATGAGCAGGTCGCGGCGATCGAAGCCTACTTCAAGGCGCAGGGCATGTTCGGCATGCCCAGGCCCGGCGAGATCGACTATACCCAGGTGATCGAACTCGACCTGTCCAGCATCGTGCCCAGCCTGTCCGGGCCGAAGCGGCCGCAGGACCGGGTCAACCTGCCCGACCTGGGCCGTGACTTCGATCGCCTGTTCTCCGCCCCGACCGACAGGAACGGCTATGCGCGCGCGGCCGACGACCTCGGCCGCCGCGAGCCGACCGGCCATGGCTTCGACGTCGGCCACGGCGACGTGCTGATCGCGTCGATCACGTCCTGTACCAACACTTCCAACCCGGCGCTGCTGCTGGCGGCAGGCCTGCTGGCCAAGCGCGCGTTCGAGAAGGGCCTGGTCACCCATCCGCGCATCAAGACCTCGCTCGCGCCCGGCTCGCGGGTGGCGACCAAGTACCTGCAGGACGCAGGCCTGCTGCCCTACCTCGAGAAGCTCGGCTTCGGGGTAGTGGCCTACGGCTGCACCACCTGCATGGGCGCGGCCGGCCCGCTCGATGCGAAGATCGAGGAAGCGGTGGTGTCCAAGGACCTGGTCACCTGCGCCGTGCTGTCGGGTAACCGCAACTTCGAGGCGCGCGTGCATCCGAACCTGCGCGCGAACTACCTCGCCAGCCCCGCGCTGGTGGTCGCCTACGCACTGGCTGGCACGGTGCGCACCGACCTCACCATCGACCCGCTGGGCACGGACAAGGACGGCAAGCCGGTGTTCCTGCGCGACCTGTGGCCGACCGATGCGGACGTGGCCGCGCAGCTGCGCTTCGCCGCCAACCCGGAGCATTTCCGCCGCGAGTACAGCGACCTGTCCGGCAACCGCAAGCTCTGGGAAGCCATCCCGACCGTGGAAGGTGCGGTCTACCAGTGGGATCCGGAGTCGACGTTCATCCGCGAACCGCCGTTCTTCGAGGGCGTCACCGCCACGCCCGGCAAGGTCGGCAACATCGTCGGCGCGCGGGCGCTCGCCATCCTCGGCGACTCGATCACCACCGACCACATCAGCCCGTCCACCAAGATCCGCCCGGGCACGCCGGCCGGCAAATGGCTGGAGCCGTTCCAGGAGAACCACCCCCCGGCGGAGTGGGGCCACTTCGGCGTGCGTCGCTGCAATCACGAGCTGATGGTGCGCGGCACCTTCGCCAACGTGCGGCTGCGCAACGCCGTCGCACCGGGGACCGAAGGGCCGATCACGAAGCACCAGCCCGACGGCGCGCAGATGACGATCTTCGAAGCCTCCGAGCTGTACCGGAAGGCCGGCACGCCTCTGGTGATCTTCGGTGGCGAGGACTACGGCATGGGTTCGTCGCGCGACTGGGCCGCCAAGGGCGTGCAACTGCTGGGCGTGAACGCGGTGATCGTAAAGAGCTTCGAGCGCATCCACCGCGCCAACCTGATCGGCATGGGCGTGGTGCCGCTGCAGTTCAAGCCGGGCGAGGACGTCGCCACGCTGAAGATCGACGGCACCGAGACCTTCACGATCGAAGGCATCGCGGGCGGCAACGTGAAGCCGATGCAGGACGTGACGATGACCATCACGCGCGCGGACGGCTCCACGCAGAAGGTGACGCTGACCCTGCGCATCGACACCGGCATCGAGGTCGAGTACCTGAAGCACGGCGGTATCCTGCCTTACGTGCTGCGCGAGCTGGTGGCGGCCGAAACCGCCTGATCCGATGCGCTGATTCCTGCACGCTGCGGGTGCGGTGCCTGCGCTTTACCGGCGCGGTATCGGCGGGGCGCCTGGACGCGGGCACCGGGCAGCCCCTTCCGCTCATGTCCCCCGGCTCCAGTCGGTCGCCCGACTGGAGCCTCCTCCTTTACTTCGCTCCAGGGGCTACCCGATACCCGCCTCTGTTCCGTCCGCGTGCCGTATCGAGGCCGGGGGCCGGATGGTCCGTCGTGCGTTGCGTGACCGGCCCGCGGTCGCTGCATGGCAGGGCACCCCGTCTCCTCGATCCGGCAAGGCGCCCCGGGTAACGAACCGGGCCGTACGCCGCGGATTCCTCAGGCGGAGAAAAGGTCCACGAAGCGATCCACCGGCATCGCCTCCAGCGCGGTGGCATCGGCGCAGGCCTCGCGGATCACGCGCTGCTGCTTCGGCGCGAACCGACGTGCCAGGTTCACCGCGAACTTCGCATCCAGCAGCGGATAGCCTTCCTGGCGGCGGCGACGGTGTCCGACCGGGTATTCGACCTCGACCTGGGGCGTGGTGCTGCCGTCGGTGAAGGTCACCTGCAGCGCGTTGGCGATCGAGCGCTTCGCCGGGTCGAGGTAGTCGCGGGTGTAGCGGGGCTCCTCGACGATCTCCATCCGCTCGCGCAGCGCGTCGATGCGCGGGTCGGCAGCGACGCTGTCCTCGTAGTCGGCCGCGGTGAGGTTGCCCTTGATCAGCCCGACCGCGGCCATGTACTGGATGCAGTGGTCGCGGTCGGCCGGGTTGTGCAGCGGGCCGCGCTTGTCGATGATGCGGATCGCCGACTCGTGCGTGGTGATGGTGACCTTGTCGACCTCGTGCAGGCGGTCCTTCACCAGCGGATGCAACTGCAGCGCGCATTCGACGGCCGTCTGTGCGTGGAACTCGGCCGGGAAGGAGATCTTGAACAGTACGTTCTCCATCACGTACGAGCCCAGCGGGCGGCCGAGCGTGAGCGGCCGGCCCTTGAACAGCACGTCCTGGAAACCCCAGGTCTTCGCGCTGAGCGCCGACGGATAGCCCATCTCGCCGCGCAGCGTCATCCAGGCGATGCGCACCGCGCGCGAGGTCGCGTCGCCGGCGGCCCACGACTTGCGCGAGCCGGCGTTCGGCGCATGGCGGTAGGTGCGCAGCGACTGGCCGTCGATCCATGCGTTGGACACCGCGTCGACCACCTCGTCGCGGGTGCCGCCCATCATCGCGGTGACCACCGCGGTGGAGGCGACCTTGACCAGCACGACGTGGTCCAGGCCGACCCGGTTGAAGCTGTTCTCGAGCGCAAGCACGCCCTGGATCTCGTGCGCCTTGATCATCGCGGTGAGCACGTCGCGCATGGCGAGCGGTACATCCCCGCGCGCGACGCGGGTGCGCGACAGCCAGTCTGCGGTGGCGAGGATGCCGCCCAGGTTGTCGGACGGGTGGCCCCACTCGGCGGCGAGCCAGGTGTCGTTGAAGTCGAGCCAGCGGATCATCGTGCCGATGTTGAACGCAGCCTGCACCGGGTCGAGCTGCCATGGCGTGCCGGGCACCTTTGCGCCATGCGGGACGATCGTGCCGGGCACGATCGGCCCGAGCAGCTTGGTGCAGGCGGGATACTCGAGTGCCTCCAGGCCACAGCCCAGGGTGTCGAGCAGGCAGTAGCGCGCGGTGGCATGGGCTTCGGCGCTGTCGATCGGCGTCGACAGCACGTAGTCGGCGATGTCGACCAGCAGCGGATCGGGGTCGGGGCGGATGTTCGAGATCGGAGCGGACATGTGGGCGGGTACCGTCGGGTCGTCGGGGGAGGGAGTGGTCGGGCGGGGGCGGGAAGGCGGGCGATCGCGGCAGTGGCGGGACGGTTCAGCGCTCGTCGATCGGCACCCAGCGCACGCCCTCGGGACCGGTGTAGTTCGCGGTCGGGCGGATGATCTTGCCGTCGATGCGCTGCTCGACCACGTGGGCAGACCAGCCGGAGGTGCGCGAGATCACGAACAGCGGGGTGAACATCTCGGTGGGCACGCCCATCATGTGGTACGAGACGGCGCTGAACCAGTCGAGGTTCGGGAACATCTTCTTCTCGCGCCACATCACCGTCTCGAGGCGCGCGGCGATGTCGAACAGCTTCATCGAGCCCGCGCGCTGCGACAGGCGGCGCGCGACCTCCTTGATCACCACGTTGCGCGGGTCACCGGTGGTGTAGACGGGGTGGCCGAAGCCGATGACCACCTCCTTCGCCTGCACCCGGCGCACGATGTCGGCTTCCGCCTCGTCGGGGGTCGCGTAGCGGGACTGGATCTCGAAGGCGACCTCGTTCGCCCCGCCGTGCTTCGGCCCGCGCAGCGCGGCGATACCGCCGCAGATCGCGCCGTGCATGTCCGCGCCGGTGCCGGCGACCACCCGGCAGGCGAAGGTGGATGCGTTGAACTCGTGCTCGGCGTAGAGGATCAGCGAGGTGTGCATCGCGCGCACCCATTCCTCGGGCGGTGCCTCGCCGTGAAGCAGGTGCAGGAAATGTCCGCCGATGGAATCGTCGTCGGTCTCGACCTCGATGCGCCGGCCGTTGTGCGACCAGTGGTACCAGTACAGGAGCATCGAGCCGAAGCTCGCCATGAAGCGGTCGGCGATGTCGCGCGCGCCGGCCGTGTTGTGGTCGTCCTTCTCGGGCAGCAGCGTGCCCAGCGCGGATGCGCCGGTGCGCATCACGTCCATCGGATGCGCCGAGGGCGGCAGGCGCTCGAGCAGCGCCTTGAGCGGCGCGGGCAGGCCACGCATCGCGCGCAGCCGGCCCTTGTAGCGTTCCAGTTCGGCGCGGCCGGGCAATCGTTCGTGCACCAGCAGGTGCGCGACCTCCTCGAACTGCGCGCTGTCGGCGAACTCCATGATGTCGTAGCCGCGGTAGTGCAGGTCGTTGCCGGTCCGGCCGACGGTGCACAACGCGGTGTTTCCGGCGGTGATGCCGGACAGCGCGACCGACTTCTTCGGCTTGAACGTGGCGGGCGACGGTGTCCCGGGGGTATCGCTCATCTTCAGTCCTCCATTGCGGTCAGGCGGATGCGGCCCGGCGAAAAAACGGCCGCTTCGCTGGCGGCCGTCCTTCCGGTTCGTCGGGTCGTCGAGGCAGGCCGGGTCAGCCGAGCAGGTGCTTGACGCCCTCGCGCTCTTCCTCGAGTTCCTTCTGCGTGGCCTGCATCTTCGACCGGCTGAAGTCGGAGATGTCGATGCCCTTGACGATCGAGTACTGGCCGCCCTTGCAGGTGACCGGGAAGCCGTACATCAGGCCTTCCGGGATGCCGTAGCTGCCGTCCGAGGGGATGCCCATCGACACCCAGTCCCCGTCGGGCGTGCCGTTCACCCAGTTGCGCACGTGGTCCATCGCCGCGTTGGCCGCGCTGGCCGCCGAGGACAGGCCGCGCGCATCGATGATCGCCGCGCCGCGCTTCTGGATCGTGGGGATGAAGTTCGACTCGAGCCATTGCTGGTCGTTGATCATCGGCCACGCGGCCTTGCCGTCGACCTCGGCGCGGAACACGTCGGGGTACTGGGTGGCCGAGTGGTTGCCCCAGATGGTCATCTTCCTCACGCTGCTGACTGGGCGGCCGACCTTCTGCGCGATCTGGGTCAGCGCGCGGTTGTGGTCGAGGCGCATCATCGCGGTGAACTGGGTCGGCTTCAGGCTGGGCGCGTTCTTCATGGCGATCAGCGCGTTGGTGTTGGCCGGGTTGCCCACCACCAGCACCTTCACGTCGCGGCTGGCGAATTCGTCGAGCGCACGGCCCTGGGGTCCGAAGATCTTGCCGTTGGCTTCCAGCAGGTCCTTGCGCTCCATGCCCGGGCCGCGCGGCCGCGCACCGACCAGCAGCGCGACGTTCGCGTCGCGGAAGGCGACCTTGGGGTCGTCGGTCGGCACCACCGACTGTAGCAGCGGGAACGCGCAGTCGTCGAGTTCCATGATCACCCTGCGCAGGGCCTTCTGGGCCTTCTCGTCGGGGATCTCGAGCAGTTGCAGGATCACCGGCTGGTCTGCGCCGAGCATCTCGCCGCTGGCGATGCGAAAGAGCAGGCTGTAGCCGATCTGGCCGGCGGCGCCGGTGACGGCGACGCGAACGGGCGATTTCATCGTGAGGCTCCCTTGGACTTGGAATGCACGGACATGCACGGTTGCGAGGCACGGGGTACGTGGCGCCCCAGCGCGGCGCCGACCCGGAGAGGGGACGGCCCGCTGCCGGGCAGGTACCCGGGCGTACCCGGATGGGCGGTTGGGTGTTGCCGGGGTGCTGCGGGATGCCGGGACGCCCTGCGCCGTGCACGCGCGCCGGCAGGCCCGGACTGCGCCCGGGTACCGGCAGCATGCGGACCGCCTGGCCGGCGCCCGTACCCGAACACGGCGATGATACCGTAGGCCTGCGGCGGCCGTTCGCTCCCTTGTGAAACCGGCCGCCTGCTGCGATAATCCGATGGCTTTGCAGCCAGCCCGCGCGCATGCTCCGCCGGCCGCTCGCACAACGCGGGATCGCAACAGCCCCGCGCCGAAGTGCAGGGCAGCGGCCGAATCGCGCCGCCGTACAGCGCGTTCGTTCGGGTAGTCGGGGACTTTCTCCCGGCACGGGCGTCCGGCGCGGTCGTCGGGCCCCGGCTGCAACATCGTCATGCAGCGTCGTCGTGGAGCATGGAATGCCCGCAGCGGTATCCCCGTATTCCGGGCAGCACTTCCGGCATGCGATTCCGCCGCGCCGTACTTTCCTATAGAGGAAGATCGCCCGTTGATCAAGAAGAGCCGTCCCAAGTATCTCGACCTTACCGAGATAAAGATGCCGACCTCCGCGTTGGTGTCCATCCTCCACCGGGCCAGCGGTGTCGGCCTCTACCTCGTCGGCATCCCGCTGGGGCTCTACTTCTTCCAGATGAGCCTCGCCTCCGAACAGGGCTACGCCCAGTTCGCCGCCATCGCCGATCACTGGTTCGTCAAGCTGATCTTCCTTGGGCTGCTGTGGGCATTCCTGCATCATTTCTTCGCCGGCATCCGGTACCTCACCCTCGACATGCACATGGGTGAGGAACTGCAGCAGGCGCGCAGCACGAGCTATGCCGTCCTCGCGGTCAGCCTCGTGCTTACCCTGGTACTGGGAGTGCAGCTATGGTGAGCAGGGTCGTTACGGGCGCGCACTACGGGCTCAGGGACTGGCTCGGACAACGGGTAACCGCAGTGATCATGGCCGTCTACTCGGTCGCGATCGGGGCGATCCTGCTGTTCAACGCCCCTGACGGATACGGCGAGTGGAAGGCGCTGTTCTCGGGACGGATCATGCAGCTGGCGACCCTGCTGTTCATCGCTTCGCTGCTGTACCACGCCTGGGTCGGCATTCGTGACGTTCTGATGGACTACATCGGACCCGCTTCGGCAAGGTTTGCGCTTCAGATCTGCGTGATCCTGTCGCTAGTGGTCTATATGGGTTGGTCCATCCTGATCCTCCTGGGGTAAAGACTGATGGCACTCGCAAAACGCACTTTCGACGCGGTGGTGGTTGGCGCAGGCGGAGCCGGGCTTCGCGCCGCGCTCCAGCTGTCCGAGTCCGGCCTGAAGACCGCGGTGCTGACCAAGGTGTTCCCGACCCGCTCGCACACGGTGGCGGCGCAGGGCGGCATCGCCGCGGCGCTCGGCAACTCGATGGAAGACCACTGGATCTTCCACATGTACGACACGGTCAAGGGCGCCGACTACCTGGGAGACCAGGACGCGATCGAATTCATGTGCCGCACCGCCAACGAGTGCGTCTACGAACTCGAGCATTTCGGCATGCCGTTCTCGCGCCTCCCCAACGGCAAGATCTATCAGCGTCCGTTCGGCGGCCAGTCGATCCACTTCGGCAAGGAACAGGCCGCGCGCAGCTGCGCGGTGGCCGACCGCACCGGCCATTCGATGCTGCACACGCTCTACCAGCGCAACGTGCGGGCGAACACGCTGTTCTTCGTCGAATGGATGGCGCTCGACCTGATCATGAACGAGGCCGGCGAGTGCCTGGGCGTGACCGCGCTCGAGATGGAAACCGGCGAGGTGATGATGCTCCAGGCCAAGGCCACGCTGCTCGCCACCGGCGGCGCGGGGCGCGTCTACCAGGCGAGCACCAATGCCTTCATCAACACCGGCGACGGCATCGGCATGGCGGCGCGCGCCAACATCCCGCTGGAAGACATGGAGTTCTGGCAGTTCCACCCGACCGGCGTCGCCGGTGCCGGCGTGCTGATCACCGAAGGCGTACGCGGCGAGGGCGGCTACCTGCTGAACAAGTCGGGTGAGCGCTTCATGGAGCGCTATGCGCCCAACGCGAAGGACCTCGCCAGCCGCGACGTGGTCGCGCGCGCGATGGCCACCGAGATCAAGGAAGGTCGTGGCGCCGGACCGGACGGCACCTATCTGCTGCTGAAGCTCGACCACCTGGGTGCCGAGACGATCAATTCCAAGTTGCCCGGCATCCGCGAGATCGCGCTGAAGTTCGCCAACGTCGATCCGATCAAGGATCCGATCCCGGTCGTGCCGACCTGCCACTACATGATGGGCGGCATCCCGACCAATTACCACGGCCAGGTGGTGGTGCCGCGCGGCGGCAACCCCGAAGTGCCGGTGCCCGGGCTGTACGCGGCCGGCGAAGCGGCCTGCGTGTCGGTGCACGGCGCGAACCGCCTGGGTACCAACTCTCTGCTCGACCTGGTGGTGTTCGGCAAGTCGGCCGGCCAGCACATGGCCGACCACGCCCGCTCGAGCCGCAGCCAGCAGGACCTGCCCAAGGACGCCGGCGAGCAGACCGAGGCGAGGCTGGCGCGGCTGGAAGGCCAGAAGGACGGCGAGAAGGTGTCGTCGGTTCTGCGCGACCTGCAGTTGACCATGCAGCTCGATTGCGGCGTGTTCCGTTTCCCCGACAGCATGAAGTCGGGCGTCGCGAAGATGCGCGAAGTGGCCAAGCGGTCGCTGGTCACCGAGATCAAGGACAAGAGCAAGGTGTTCAACACCGCGCGCGTCGAGGCGCTCGAGCTCGACAACCTGGTCGAGGTCGCCCTGTCGTCGCTGGTGTCGGCGGAGGCGCGCACCGAATCGCGCGGCGCGCACGACCGCAGCGATTTCCCGACGCGCGACGACGCGAACTGGATCAAGCACACCCTTTGGTTCAAGGAAGGCGACCGGCTCGAGTACAAGCCGGTGCACGACAAGCCGCTGACGGTCGACTCGTTCGAACCGAAGGCGCGGGTCTACTGATCTTCCAGGGCATGCAACGACAAGGCACCGCACGATGAAATTCTCAGTCTTCCGCTACAACCCCGAAGTCGACGAAAAGCCGTACATGCAGAG
>JAJTHE010000080.1 GCA_021298815.1 Betaproteobacteria bacterium
CAGCCCTTCCCGCGACCTCGAGATCTTCCCGAATCCCGCGCCCACGCGCGACCTGCGCATCCACATGGAAATCCCGGAGTTCACCTGCCTGTGCCCGAAGACCGGCCAGCCGGACTTCGCGACCCTGGTACTCGACTACGTGCCCGACCGTGCCTGCGTGGAACTGAAGAGCCTGAAGCTGTACGTCTGGTCGTACCGCGACCAGGGTGCGTTCCACGAGGCGGTGACCCACCAGATCCTGGACGACCTGGTACGCGCCACGCGGCCGCGCTTCATGCGGCTGAAGGCGAAGTTCTTCGTGCGCGGCGGCATCTTCACCACGGTCGTCGCCGAGCACCGCAAGCCGGGCTGGAAGCCGCCGGTGCCGGTGGTGCTGGATGCGCTCGACGCCCAGCCGAGCGTGCGCGGCTGATCGGCTCCGCCAGGCCGATGACTGCAGCGGACCCACGCTCGAACGCCCCCGCTGGCAACGGTCCGCCCGACGCCACGCTCTGCGCCACCGCCGCGGTGGCCCTGCGCTGGTGGCCCGCAGGCACGGCTGACCCGGTGCAACTCGAGGCCGACTGCACGGCCGGGCTGCGGGCGATGGAGGCCTGCCTGGAGTCCGATGGCGCACGGCAGGCCGGCGCCGCGCAGGCGCGCCTGGAAGCGAAGATCGACCTGGTGCTGGTCGCACTCGACCGCCTTGGCGAAGCAGGTTGGCAGCAGGCCGGAAACGGCGGCCGTGCACACTTCCTCCCGTGCGAGGCAGTGCTCAGGCCGGACTCGGTCGAATGGTGCGAGCCGATGCCGACGCCGCCGGACGGGACACCCGTCATCCTGGAATGGCGTGCGGCCCCGGGACATCCGGTGTCGGCACGCCTGTGCGCGACCCTCGCGCGTCACCCCGCCGGCGGCGACCCGCGCATCGGCACCCGCGTCGTCGCGACGCTGGCACCGATGGCGCCGCCGCTGCGTGACGCCTACGAGCGCTGCGTGTTCATCCTGCATCGGCAGGCGGTGCGACGCGCGAGCGCCGGTTCCGGCACCGACTGAGCGGGCGATATACTCACTGCCTGCCCTTTCCGGGCCGCACGACCGCACCGCCGGCCGCCCGGCCAATGCCTTGCCTTGAATCCCGACCTGGACCTGCTCCAACCCTATCCGTTCCAGCGACTGGCGAGCCTGTTCGGCTCGGTGGTACCGAACCCCGCCCTGCGCCCGATCAGCCTGGGCATCGGCGAGCCGAAGCATCCGACGCCGGCGCGCATCCGGCAGGCGATCTGCGACAACCTGGACGGCCTCGCGGCATACCCGGGCACCGCCGGCAGCGAAGCCCTGCGCCGCTCGATGGCGGACTGGCTGGTGATGCGCCACGGCCTCCCGGGCCTCGACTGGAAGACGCAGGTGCTGCCGGTCAACGGCTCGCGCGAGGCGCTGTTCGCGATCGCCCAGACGGTGGTCGACCGCACCCGGCCGTCGCCGGTGGTGGTTTCCCCGAACCCGTTCTACCAGATCTACGAGGGCGCCACGCTGCTCGCTGGCGCCCGCCCCGCCTTCCTCAACCAGACCCAGGACAACGGCTTCCGCCTCGACCTCGGCCAGCTGGACGACGAGACCTGGCGACGGACCCAGCTCCTGTTCGTCTGCTCGCCCGGCAACCCGGCCGGCGCGGTGCTGACGCTGGACGACTGGCGCGCCCTGTTCGCGCTGTCCGACCAGCACGGCTTTGTGATCGTCTCCGACGAGTGCTATTCCGAGATCTTCTTCGACGATGCCGCGCCGCCGCTCGGCGGACTCGGCGCCGCCCATGCGCTCGGTCGCACCGGCTTCCCGCGCCTGGTCGTGCTGGGCAGCCTGTCGAAACGCTCCAACTGCCCCGGGATGCGCTCCGGCCTGATCGCCGGCGACGCGGCGATCATCGAGCGCTTCCTGCTCTACCGCACCTACCATGGGTGTGCGATGAGCCCCACCGTCCAGTCGGCCAGCGTGGCGGCGTGGACCGACGAGGCGCACGTGATCGAGAACCGGCGCATGTACCGCGAGAAGTTCGATGCCGTGCTCGAGGTGCTCGCCCCGGCGATGCCGGTGCAGCGCCCGGACGGCGGCTTCTACCTGTGGCTCGAGACGCCCGTCGCCGACACCGACTTCGCGCGCGACCTGTACCGGGAACAGGCGGTGACCGTGCTGCCCGGCAGCTACCTCGCGCGCGAGGCCCACGGCATCAACCCCGGCCTGGGCCGGGTACGTGCTGCCCTGGTCGCGCCGGTACAGGAATGCGTAGAAGCCGCCACCCGCCTGGCCGCCTTCGCGCGCGGCCGATGACGCCGCCCCGTTCCCGGCGCCCGTTCCTGTTACTTTCCCCGTCTTCCGCAACCCGCTGACCCGGAGCTCCACGATGTCGAACACCGACCTGCAGACCCTTATCGAGGCCGCCTGGGAGCGCCGCATCGAGCTTTCCCCGGGATCCGACCGCAAGGTGGCGGACGCGGTCGACGAAGTGCTCGCTGGCCTGGACGCGGGCACGCTGCGCGTTGCCGAGAAGACCGGCGCCGACTGGGTGGTGCACCAGTGGGTGAAGAAGGCCGTGCTGCTGTCGTTCCGCCTGCAGGACAACGTCCTGCTGGATTCGGGCGCGATGAAGTTCTACGACAAGGTCGATTCCAAGTTCGCCCGATACGACGCCAAGGCCTTCGCCGACGGCGGCTTCCGGGTGGTGCCGGCGGCGACCGTGCGCCGCGGCGCCTTCCTCGGCAAGAACGTGGTCGTGATGCCGTCCTTCGTGAACATCGGCGCCTGGGTGGGCGACGGCACGATGGTGGACACCTGGGCCACGGTCGGCTCCTGCGCCCAGATCGGCCGCAACGTGCACCTGTCCGGCGGCGTCGGCATCGGCGGCGTGCTCGAGCCGCTGCAGGCCAATCCGACGATCATCGAGGACAACTGCTTCATCGGCGCCCGCTCCGAGGTGGTCGAGGGCGTGATCGTCGAGGAAGGGTCGGTCCTGTCGATGGGCGTGTTCATCAGCCAGAGCACCCGGATCTTCGACCGGGAGACGAAGAATGTCACTTATGGCCGAATTCCGGCAGGTTCGGTCGTGGTCCCGGGCTCGCTTCCGGCCCCCGACGGCAGCCACAGCCTGTACTGTGCGGTGATCGTGAAGCGCGTGGACGCCCAGACACGGGCCAAGACCAGCATCAACGAGCTGCTGCGCGGCGTCTGACGGCGCCCGCCGGTTGCGCCGGAGGCGCGACCGGCACGATACTTGCAGATTGCTTTGCAAACACGGCGGGTGTTGGCACAATCCCGCTGACCGCAACCTTTGCTGCCCCCCCTGCATGTCGCTGCTCGACGATCTAAAGAATCAGGCTGAAGTACTGCGCAAGCGGCAGCAGTCGGGCTCCGCCCTGCACGACCACTACTTCCGCGAGATCCACGAGCGGCTTAAGGCGATCTACCAGCACCTGAACGAGCTGGCGAACTCGCTCAACACGATCCGGCCCGAAGTCATCCGCTACTTCTACATCGAGCCTTCGAGCGTGCTCGAGGACCTGCGCCAGGCCGACTACTCGATCTCCGCCAAGCGCAAGTCGATCGACTACGTCGACTACTTCGAGGAAGTGCTGCTGCGCACCCGCTGCGTGGGCACCGAGAAACTGCGCTTCGAGAAGGACAACGACGCACTGGTCACCCGGATGCGCGAGTTCCTGTGGGGCAACTCGCTCAAGTTCGACCTGCGCGAGTACCGCAGCGAGCGCGGCTACATCCAGAGCGGCTCGTTCACGGTCGAACCCGAGGTGCCGGTGTCGATCTCGATCTCCGGCGTGCCCGACCGTGGTCATATCGTGATCGTCACCCGTAACCTCGAGAAGCTGGGCGAGGTGACCTACACCTACGAGATCGACGAAGTCGACATCCCGCTGATCGAGGAGCTGGCGAAACTGCTGATCGGCAAGCCGAACCAGTTCCGCACGATGGGAAAGCACCAGCAGCCGGTGCGCACCGCGGCGCGCATCCGGCCCGTCCGGGAAGAACCCGAGCCGGAGCGGCCGGTGGTCGAGGCGACGGTGGAAGCCGATGTGCCGAAGTCGATCTTCGGCAGCCTGAAGTCACTGCTCAGGCGCAAGGCGGACTGACCGGCCCGCGGCAACCCGTACCGTCCCGGCTGCCCGCGAACGCAGCCAAGAACCCGAGGCTCCCGCGGCGATGTTCCTGACCCCGCTGTTCCACCTGATGGCCGAGAAGCAGGCGTCCGACCTGTTCTTCACGGCCGGGGCCCCGATCTGCATCAAGATCAGCGGCAACGTGATGCCGATCAACACCCAGGTGCTGGACGCGGCGACGGTGCGCAAGGTGGCCTGGGAGATCATGACCGAGGCCCAGGTCAAGGCCTTCGAGCAGACGCTCGAGATGAACTTCTCCTACGGCGTGCGCGAGGTCGGCAGCTTCCGCGTCAACGTCTTCCAGCAGCGCGGCGCCGTCGGCATGGTGATCCGCCACGTGAAGAACCGGATCCCGTCGATCGCAGACCTGCGCCTGCCGCCGTCGATCGGCGAACTGATCCTCGAGAAGCGCGGCCTGGTGCTGATCGTGGGCTCAACCGGCTCGGGCAAGTCGAGCACGCTCGCGGCGATGATCGACTACCGCAACCAGTCGCGTGGCGGCCACATCCTCACCATCGAGGATCCGATCGAGTACAACTTCAAGCACAAGAAGAGCATCATCAACCAGCGGGAAGTCGGGATGGACACCCATTCCTACAGCAATGCGCTGGTCAGCGCGATGCGCGAGGCACCCGACGTGCTGATGATCGGCGAGATCCGCGACCGCGAGACGCTGCAGCATGCGATCACCTATGCGCAGACCGGCCACCTGTGCATCTCTACGCTGCATGCGAACAACAGCTACCACGCGCTGAACCGGATCGTCACCCTCTTCCCGCACGAGTCGCGCGCGTCCCTGCTGATGGACCTGTCCATGACCCTGCGCGCGGTGGTCTCGCAGCGCCTGCTCAAGGCGAAGGACGGCTCGCTGGTGCCGGCGGTCGAGGCACTGCTGAACACGATGTCGATCCAGGAACTGATCAAGAAGGGCGAGTTCGACCAGATCCGCGAGATGATGGAACAGAGCATGTCGCCCGGGTCGCAGACCTTCGAGCGCTCGCTGTACAAGCTGTTCTCGACCGGCCTGGTCACGCAGGAAGAGGCGCTCGCCAATTCCGACTCGCCCACCAACCTCGCCTGGCTGATCAACAACGCGCGCGGCCAACCGGCCAGCCCGGGGCTGGACATCACCCAGCCGATCCCCGCGCCACCAGCGCGCACCAGCGCGGGCGCGCCCTCCAAGGTACCGGTACGCACCGAAGGTTCCGACCTCGGCAGCTTCAAGTTCAACATGGACGTCGTATGACCCCGGCCACCACCGCCGACCCTGCATTCGCGCTTTCCTGCGACCTGATCGCCCGCCCCTCCGTCACCCCTGAAGACGCCGGTTGCCAGGACCTGCTCGCGACGCGGCTCGCCGCCGCCGGCTTCAAGGTCGAATCGCTCACCTGGGACAAGGTCACCAACCTGTGGGCGCGCCGCGGCTCGACCGGGCCGCTGTTCTGCTTCGCGGGCCACACCGACGTGGTGCCCACCGGCCCGCTGGATGCCTGGCACACGCCGCCGTTCCAGCCGACCGTGGTCGATGGCGAGCTGGTCGGACGCGGTGCCTGCGACATGAAGTGCGCGATCGCCGCGATGGTGGTCGCCTGCGAACGATTCCTCGCCCGCCACCCCGATCCGGCCGGCTCGATCGCCTTCCTGCTCACCTCGGATGAAGAAGGCCCGGCAGTCGACGGCTCGGTGCGCGTGGTCGAGCACCTGCGCGCCCGCGGCGAACGCCTCGACTACTGCGTGATCGGCGAGCCGACCTCGGTCGATGCGGTCGGAGACATGCTGAAGAACGGCCGCCGCGGCTCGCTGTCCGGCCGGCTGGTGGTCAAGGGCAAGCAGGGACACATCGCCTACCCGCACCTGGCGGCCAACCCGGTGCACCTGCTGGCGCCGGCGCTCGCCGAACTGACCACCACGCAGTGGGACGAAGGCAACGAGGATTTCCAGCCCACCGCCTGGCAGGTGTCGAACATCCATGCCGGCACCGGCGCCGGGAACATCATCCCCGGTACCGTCGAAGTGCAGTTCAACTTCCGCTTCGCACCCACCAGCACGGCCGCAGCCCTGCGCGAGCGGCTCGAGTCGATCCTGCGCCGGCACGGCCTGCAGTTCGACCTGCAGTGGACGCTCGGCGGCGAACCCTTCCACACCGGTCGCGGCCGCCTGGTCGAGGTCGCGGTCGAGTCGATCCGGGCGGTGACCGGCGTCACGCCGGAAGTCTCCACCACCGGCGGCACCTCGGACGGGCGCTTCATCAAGGACATCTGCGGCGAACTGATCGAGTTCGGCGCACGCAACGCCACCGCGCATGCGGTCGACGAGCGCGTGTCGACCGGCACCCCGGCGCTGCTCGCCGGCATCTACGAAGGCATGCTCGAAAGGTTGCTCGCCCGATGACCGCCCAAACCACCGCCGCGCACCTCGTCACGGACGTCGCGACCCTTGACGCACTGTACGGCACGCCGGTGCCGCAGTCGCTCGCCAAGGAGATCGACTACATCCACCCGTACTACCGCCGCTTCATCGAGGCGGCGCCGTTCGTCTCGCTGGCGACCGTCGGGCCGGGCGGACTCGACAACTCGCCGCGTGGCGACGGACCGGGCTTCGTGCGCGTGGTCGACGAACACACGCTGATGCTGCCCGACCGCCGCGGCAACAACCGGCTGGACAGCCTGCGCAACCTGGTCGCGGATCCGCGCATCGCGCTGCTGTTCCTGATCCCCGGCGTCGCCGAGACGATGCGCGTGAACGGACGCGCGGTGATCTCGACCGACCCCGCGCTGCTCGAATCGTTCGCGGTCGACGGCAAGGCCCCACGCTCGGTGCTGGTGGTCACGGTCGAGCGGATCTACTACCAGTGCGCGAAGGCCCTGGTGCGTTCCCGGCTCTGGGATCCGGCCGCGCAGATCGAGCGCTCCGCGCTGCCCAGCACCGGCACCATGATCGGCGAACTGAGCCGCGGCGCGATCGACGGCGCGACCTACGACCGCGAGCTGCCGGCCCGCATCCAGGCGCAACTCTACTGAAGGTCGACCGGCAAAGCGGCGGCCCGTCCGGCGCCGACCCGACCGGGTCGGACCACGATCCGTATGCGCAGGCGGTCGAGGAACTGGTTACCCTGCGCGACCTGATCCGCTTCGGCGTCAGCCGCGCCGGCAAGGCCGACGCGTTCTTCGGCCACGGCACGGCCAGCGCGTGGGACGAGATGGTCTACCTCTGCCAGCATGCGCTCGGCCTGCCGCTCGACCTGCTGGAGCCCTTCCTCGATGCGCGCCTGCTGCGCGACGAGCGGCAGGTGGTCGTCGACCTGCTGCGCCGGCGCGTCGAGGAACGCATCCCGGCGGCCTACCTGACCGGCGAGGCCTGGCTCGGCGACCTGCGCTTCCGCGTCGATCCTCGCGTGATCGTGCCCCGCTCCTACATCGCGGAAGTGCTGCGCGAGGACCTCGAACCGCTCGGCATCCGGGAAGACCGGGTCGAGCGCGTCCTCGACCTGTGCACCGGGTCCGGCTGCCTCGCGATCGTCGCCGCGCTGCGCTTCCTGGCGGCCCGGGTCGATGCGGTCGAACTGAGCCCGGATGCGCTCGCGGTGGCGCGGCTGAACGTCGCGGACTACGGTCTCGACGACCGGGTGTCGCTGTTCCAGGGCGACTTGTACAAGCCGCTGAGCCAGCCGCTGGGCCAGCGGTCGACTGAGCGCACCTACGACCTGATCCTGACCAACCCGCCGTACGTGGACGCGCCTGCGATGGCCGCGCTGCCGGCCGAGTACCGGCACGAGCCGGTCGGCGCGCTGGCCGGCGGCGAGGATGGCCTCGACCTGGTGCGCATCATCCTCGCGCAGGCGCCGAGCCACCTGGCTGCGGGTGGCCACCTGGTGATGGAAGTCGGGAACAGCCGCGATGCGCTGGAAGCCGCGTTCCCGCAGCTTCCGTTCACCTGGATCGAGACGACCGCGCCGGTGTCTTCGGTCTGCCTGCTGGCGCGCGAGCACCTCGTGCCGACGGCGCCGCCGGCCGCGCGGAAGCGCCCGCGCGCGGCTTGACGCCCGGGCGCCCGGGCGCCCCCGCCCGCGCACCTGGCAGGCGCCGGTCGAGCCGCTTGCGCCCGGGGCGCCCTTCCGGCACGCCCAGCGGCGACAGCTCATCAGGGGCGCGGCGGCCCCGGGCTGGTCGGTCCTGCGGCCCGGAGGGCGATGCGACCGGTGCGGTGCTGTCCATGTCGCGCTCGATGCGCGCCTGGATGGCGCCGACTTCCTCGTCGGTGAGCGACAGGAACTGGCCACGCTTGAGCTTCGACGGCAGTTCGATCGGGCCGAAGCGCACCCGCATCAGCCGGCTCACCGTCAGCCGGGTCGCCTCGAACAGCCGCCGCACCAGCCGGTTGCGCCCTTCGGTCACCACCACCCGGTACCAGCGGTTGGCACCATCGCCGCCACCGTCATGGATGGATTCGAACCGGGCCGGCCCGTCGACCAGCTCGATGCCGACGGTCAGCTGCTTCAACTGGTCCGGCGACAGCGATCCCAGAACGCGCACCGCATACTCGCGTTCGTTGCCGAAGCGCGGATGCATCAGTGCATTGGCGAAGTCGCCCGAGTCGGTGAAGATCAGCAGGCCGCTGGTGTTGAAGTCGAGGCGGCCGACCGACAGCCACTTGCCGTTGCGCAGCCGCGGCAGCGCGTCGAACACCGAACTGCGCCCGGCCGGATCGTCATGGGACACGATCTCGCCCTCGGGCTTGTGGTACAGCAGCACCTTCGGGCGCTCACCGGAACGGGCGCGGATGCGCCGCCCGTCGATCGCGATCACGTCGCCCGGATGCGTGCCGTCGCCGGTCATCACCCGGGTGCCGATGGTCGCCGGGCGTCCGTTCACCGTCACCGCGCCGCGGCCGATCAGCGTTTCCATCGCACGCCGCGAACCGATGCCGGCATCGGCCAGCACCTTCTGCAGCTTCTGGCTCGGACCGGACGGCACCGCCGCCGGCCGGTCGAAATCCGGCGGCCGGAACGCGGGCGGGTAGCCGGCCCCGGCATCGCCGGCCCAGCCGTCCACATCCCCGTCCGGGGCGCGGCGGAAGCCGCCGGCGCCGGGTGCACCCCGACCCCGAGGCGGCCCGTCGAAACCGCCCGGCGCCGCGCCACGGCCGCGGTTCTGCGGCGGGCGGAACGGCGTGCGCGCCTTGCCGCCGGAGCGGGCAGGACGCGACTTGCCCTTGCCGGGCCGGCCCGGCGCGTCGGCGCGCGCACCTGTGCGGCTGTCGCCTGTCGCGGAAGGGCCGCGTGCCGCGAAAGTCCCACGCTCCGCGAAAGTCCCGCGCTCCGTGGAAGCCCCGCGTGCCGCGGGAGGCCCGTCGGCCGCAGGCCGCGGCCGACGTCCGCCGCCCGGACCGGTCGTCGGCGCCGCGCGGAAGCCCGGCCGTGCGGCCTGGCCCGGCATGCGCGAAGGCCCGCCCCGGCTGCCCGGCTTCTTCGGCCCGCCGCTGCGCGGCCCGGGCCGCGGCCCGCTGGCACCGCGCGTGTTGCGTGATCTAGACCCTTTTGCGCTCATGTATCGCCTGTGCCAGTGTGCCGCTGTCGACATGCTCGAGTTCGCCGCCGACCGGTATGCCGCGTGCGATCCGCGTGCAGGCCAGGCCGCGCGCGCCGAGCAGTTCGCCGAGGTAGTGGGCGGTGGCCTCCCCCTCGACCGTGTAGTTCATCGCGAGTATGACCTCATTGACCTTGCCGTCGAGCGCGCGCGCCGCCAGCCGGTCGAGGTCGAGCTCCGCCGGCCCCATGCCGTCCAGCGGCGACAGCCGCCCCATCAGCACGAAGTAGCGGCCGGTGAAGCAGCGCGCCTGCTCCACCATCAGCACGTCGGCCGGCATCTCGACGATGCACAGCTTGGTCTCGTCGCGGCGCGGCGAGGCGCACAGCGTGCATAGCGGCGTGTCGCTGAAGTCGTTGCACAGCTCGCAGTGATGGACGTTGGAGAGCGCCCCCTCGAGCGATCCGGCGAGCCGCTGCGCCCCCTCCCGGTCGTGCTGCAGCAGGTGGTAGGCCATGCGCTGGGCGCTCTTCGGGCCCACGCCCGGCAGGCAGCGCAGCGCTTCCATCAGCGCAGCCAGTGCGCTCGGCGGGTTCGACATGCGGTCGGCTGCGTGCTGCCGGGCCGGCTCAGAACGGCAGCTTCATGCCGGGCGGCAGCCCCATGCCGGCGCTCATCGCGCCCATCTTCTCCTGCACCGTCGCCTCGACCTTGCGCACCGCGTCGTTCACCGCCGCGGCCACCAGGTCCTCGAGCAGTTCGCGGTCGTCGCCGACCACGCTCGGGTCGATCGACACGCGCTTCACGTCGTGCCGGCAGGTCATCGTGACCTTGACCAGCCCGGCGCCCGCCTGCCCTTCCACCTCCTGGGTGGCGAGCTGCTCCTGCATCCGGCGCATGTTCTCCTGCATCTGCTGCGCCTGCTTCATCAAGTTGCCGATGGCACCTTTCATCTCGGGTCTCGTCCAGTGGTTCCGGGTGATGGGGGACGCGCGGGCGCGTCCGGTGTCCTGGGGGTGATCGCGGCTTCGTCCAGCCGCGCGTCGAACTGGTCGATCAGCGTGCGCACGAACGGATCGGATTCGATCGCCGCGACCGCCTCGACCTGCCGCCGATGCTTCACCTGCCGATCGATCTCGACCGGCGTGTCATTCTCCGGCGCGCCGATGCGCACGCGAAGCTGCACGTCGCTGCCCAACTCGCGCGCCAGATGCTGCTGGAGCTTATCCTGATACGCCTTCTCGAGCAGGTGGCGGTGTTCCTCCGGCAGCACCAGCTCGATCCGGTCCACGCCGCCGCCGTCGTCGTGCGCCTGCAGCGCACAGTGCTGGGCGAGCATCCGCGCCATGCCGGACACCCGGGCCGATGCGATGAACTCAGCCCAGTCGTCCCGGTTCAGCTTTTTTTTTTCGGCCTGGGCACGTACCGCGGCCAGTGCCGCCGCCGCGGGGCCGGGCGGCCGGGCAGCCGGCG
>JAJTHE010000161.1 GCA_021298815.1 Betaproteobacteria bacterium
ATTCCAGTCGGAAAGCTCGGCGGCGGTGTGCCCCAGCAGGCCGCACCAGATCGCCTCGTTGTCGGCGCCCGGCGCTGCCGCGCCGTGGCCCAGTGCCAGCGCCCGGCCGTCGATCTGCATCGGAGCCGTGAAGAACGGAACGGTCCCGAGCGAGGGGATCTCCAGCGGCTCGAACACGCGCCGCACCTTGATCTGCTCGGATCCGAGAATGTCGGCTGGCGTGTTGTACTTCGCCAGCGGCACGCTCAGGGCCTGGCCCCGCTGCACGACCTCGTCCACGCGCTGGGTGGTCGCCCACGTGCGCAAGTGTCTGTTTATCTCCGCGCCGCGCCGGCTGCGCTCCAGCGGATCGCTCAAGGCTGGATCGAGCGCCCAGGGCGGATTGCCCATGAGCTCGACCAGTCCCTCCCACTGCCGCTGCTCCAGTGTCAGCACGCCTACGTAGCCGTCGCTGCACTCGAGCACCCCGCCGTACTTGAATGACCGCTCGCGGCGATTCTCGAGCACGCCCTCGCCGAGGCGCTGCACGGCGAAGCAGCCGACCGAGACGTTTGCGTCCTGGACCGAAACGTCGACGAACTGTCCGCCCGTCGCTTCGCGTGCGGCCAGTGCGGCCAGGCCGGCCACCGCGGCCGAGGTGCCGCCGATCATTTCCGCGAAGTGCCCGTAGATCTTCACCGGCCCGCGGTCGGGGAAGGTCTCGAGCGTAAGGCCATTGGGCATGAGATAGCCCTCGCCCCCGGCGTGCAGGACATTGAGCTCATGGGCCAGATAGTCGGCGTGGGCGCCGGTCGCGCCGAACGGCAGGACCGACAGATGCACGAGGCCTGGGAAGCGGGTGGCGATCGTGTCCGGATCGAGGGCGAGCCCCGCGCGTCGGGCCACGGGGGTGTCATCGATCAGCAGTTCGGCCCGGCCCAGCAGCTCGTCCAGAAGCCCGCGCCCGCGGTCCGATCCGAGCGCGCAGGTGACGAAGCGCTTGCCGGCATTGAGGTAGTGGAACAACGTGCTCGCCGAAGACTCTTGCGTGAGCGGGGGCGCGCAACGACGCAAGGTATCACCCTCGCGCGGTTGCTCGATCTTTATGACGCTTGCGCCCAGGGCCGCGAGCATGCGTCCCGCGTAGGAGGCGGCCACGCCCTGCGCATGCTCGATGACCGTGATCCCTGACAGCGGTGCGTCGCCATGTTCATTCATCGTCGTTCAGCGATCCGATGGTTGAGGCCGCGGTCGACGCTTATCCGCGGGCGACCGGGCAGAGCCACAAACCCAGCGCCACACCTCAGCGCTGGCTGCGTGTCGCGTGGCCGAGATCCAGCCCGGACCCATCGCGGAACATCCTTGTCGACGTGTCCTTCGCCGGCAGCATGACGGTGGCGGCACCGTTGGTGACCGTCCGCTCGCCACGTTGATTCTCCGCCCAGACCTCAACGTCCACCAGAGGAAAGCCGTCCTGCTGATACTTCTTCAGGACCTTGCCTTTGCACCAAGTGGTATCACCCATGGTGTTGAAGCGCCGCAACTCGGTACTGATGCGCTTGAGGAAGCCGGCATCGCCCATCCAGTTGGTGACAAGAGTCGCCACCCACGCCGAACGCTGCGGACCGTAATCGTAGACGCCCGGCACGCCGACTTCCTTGGCCACCGATTCGCGATGGTGTCCGATGCCCGTGTACTCCACGCCGCCGCCCGCCTCCGGATTCCGGAAGAAATGTCCCGGGTGACGCAGCGCTCCCTTCAACATGACGCCGTGGGTGTGTCCGCGGCCGCAGCCGACGAGGAACCCCATCGTATCCATCATGGACAGGGGCCCGCGCGCGATCGGCGTGAGCTCTTCCCCTACCTGAACATCATCCCAGTAGCGGATGTTGCGCCCGCAGATGTTCTTGTCCTCTTCGATGACGGCCTTGTCGATCGCATCGAGTTCCTGGTCGGTGTACTCGTGCGTCTTGATGTCCTTGTACTTGCCCTTATCGCGCGCGGCCTGGCGTTCGTGGCGGGTGCACCAGCCGAGCACGCGCGCCACCAGGTCGTCATGCTGATTGACGAAATGCGCCTCGACGTACTGGATGACGAGCCTGCCCGAGAACTCGCTCTGCTTTTCCTCGACCGCGACGACGCGCTCTTCGGCGGTGATCCGGTCGCCGGGGCGCAGATTCCGGAAGAGCTCCCAATCGTTGCCGGCATAGAAGCCGTGAACCCCAGGCAAGCCCCAGCGGGTGCGGCCAAGCCAGCCATAGGCCATGGGAAACATGGGCGGTGCGATGACGTTGCCGCAACGGCTGTTTCGGCCGTATTCGCTGTCGCGATACAGGGGGTTGAGATCGCCGATCCCGTTGCAGAAGTTGCGTATCGTGTCGAGCGTGACGTCCTGCAGGTAGGGCCCTTCGGGCCGCAGTCGCATGCCCACCATCGCCTTCGCCGCGGCGATGGCTTCATCGGTGATTTTCCCCTGCTTGGGCGCGTCACGCATCGACGCGGCGTCAGCTTCCTTGGGCGATCCCATGGGCTGTGTCCTTTTCGAGTGGATGAGTCGTCGTTGCCCGGTCGATGTCGCACAAGCTGCGCTGGCCTGCGAAATCAGGAGTTGGCGTTGCGCGAAATATAATGCATTATATTTGCATAAAGCAACCGTGATCAAACCCTCCCGATGATGATGACGGAACACGCAGGCAAGAGCCTGCTGCTCTCCTACGGCGTCCCGGTCCCGCACGGCCTGCTCGTGCGCAACGCCGCGCAGGTGCGCCGCTGGGGCGATGTCTATCCTGCCGCGATCAAGGCGCAGGTCTCCTCGGGCGGTCGCGGCAAGGCTGGCGGCGTGCTGCGGGTCGCCCATCCGCAGGAAGCTGCGGCTGCTGCGCAGCGACTTCTCGCCCTAGAGTTCGCCGGGGAACGCCCGTCGACGTTGCTGATCGAGCCCTGGATCGAGCACACGCGCGAGCTCTACCTCGCGCTGACGATAGATGGCGAGGCCGGCGGCTACAGCGTGCTCTATGCGCCTGCGGGTGGCATCGAGGTGGAAGACAATCCCCCGATCAGGTACGGCTTCGGCGAGCCCGCGGATTTTCGCGCGCATGTCCTGCGCGATCGTCTCGGCCCCGTCGAGCAGGACGCGGGCGTTCGAGAGCGCGTGGTCGCGATGGCACGGCGCCTTCTCTTCATCGCGACGTCTGTCGATGCCACGACGGTCGAGATCAATCCGCTCGCCGTGCTTCCCGATGGCAAGCTGCTCGCGCTGGATGCAAAGGTCGTGCTCGACGAGGCGGCTGCCTTTCGCCAGGCGGCTACTGCGGCCGAGAGGGTGAAGGCTCGACGGCGCGAGCCGCGCATGGTGCAGCGGGCGCTCGCTGGAAATCTGATGATGGTCGCGCTCGACGGCGATATCGGCCTCATATCGGGCGGTGCCGGAATGACGATGGCGGGAATGGACATGCTCGCCGCCGCAGGGCTCAAGCCCGCGTGCTTTCTCGATTGCAGCTCGAACCCGACGCCTGCAGGGTATCAGCTCGCCTTCGATCTGCTCGATGGCGAACGACGCGTCAAGGCGATCCTCGTCAGCATTTTCGGCGGCGGCACGCAGGTCGACCGGGTGGCGAAGACCCTGGAGGCGATCATGGCGGCGCGCCGCTCGCGCAAGCCGGTCGTCATCCGCATCAACGGCACGGGCCGGGAGCGCGCCGATGCGATCCTGCGGGACGCGGGGCTGTACAACCAGCCAACGCTCGAATCGGCGCTCGAGGCCATGATCGCTGCGGTGCCGCCAAGATGAGCGTCCTGATCGATGCGTCCTCTCGCATGCTCATCTACGGCATTGCCGGAAACTTCGGCCGATTCTCTGCACGCGATCTGGTTGCCTCGGGTAGTACCGTAGTTGCGGGCGTCGCGCCTGGCCGCGGCGAAGCCGCCGTCGAAGGTATCCCGGTGTTCATGGATGCACGCACGGCGTGCCGAAGTACCGACGCGTCTGCGGCCATCGTCTACGTGCCCGCGCCGGCTGCGCTGGACGCCGTGCTGGAGGTGCTCGATGCCGGGTGCAAGGTCGTCGTCTATCCGGGCGACGGTCTGCCGGTGCAGGATGCGATCGCCCTGCGCTCCGCGGCGCGGCGCTGCGGCGCCACCCTGGTCGGACCCAACACCCCCGGCCTGATCTCGCCTGGGAAGGCCAAGCTGGGCTTCATGCCATCGCACTGCTTCATCCCCGGACCGCTCGGGGTTGTTTCCAGGAGCGGTTCGTTGTCCTATGAAGCGGCGTGGCGCCTGACGAGCGCCGGGCTCGGGCAGTCGTGCGCCATCGGCATTGGCGGAGACCCGGTCAAGGGGCTGAACGCGGCCGAGGCCATCGAGCTGCTTCATGCCGATCCCGAGACGCAGGTGATCATTTACCTCGGAGAGATCGGTGGCAGCGACGAGTATGCGCTCGCCCGTTATGCCGCGCGCGCAGGCGCCAAACCGACAGCAGCACTCATCGTGGGCGCTGCGGCACCGGCAGGGAAGAAGATGGGCCATGCCGCGGCACTGGTCGGATCCGCGCTGGACAGCCAGGCGGCCAAGGTCGAGGCGTTGCGCGCAGCCGGTGTCCATGTCGCGGACACCTTGCGAAACCTGGTTCCTGCCGCCCGTGCGGCGCTTTGATAGTGCGATGCGATGGTGATCGTCTTGCAACAGCACCGACCGCGTGCCACTGAATGAGCAGTCCACTTGAAGTGAGCCCGATGCGTCCATCGAGCCATCCCGATGGCTCCGAGCCCGCGCGGCCGTTCAGGACAAAGGAAGACTTCGTCGCCGACTACCTGCGCGAGGGCATCCTGTCCGGTCGTCTGCCCAGGGGGACCCGGCTCAAGCAGACGGAAGTCGCCGAAGAGATTCAGTTCAGCATCACTCCGGTCCGTGAAGCCTTCCGTATTCTCGAAACCGAGGGCTATCTGACGAGCGAAACGCACCGCGGCGTCGTGGTTGCACCATTCAACGCGGCCGACACGCACGAGATAAACGAGTTGCGCGTCGTGCTGGAAACCCGACTCGCACTGCTCGCCATGAAGAAGATGACGGCCACGAATTACACGGAGCTCGGGCAGCTCGAGCGCGAGTTCGAAGACGCGGACGCCCGGCAGGACCGGGAAGCCGTGCGCGCCATCAATTACCGCTTTCACAAGCATCTCTACACCCTTGCAGGGCAACCCCAGACCTTGCATTTCGTCCTGGTGCTGTGGGCAAGGTACCCGTTCGATCTCATCAATCGGATCGACGGGCGGCCAGGTCGCGCGGCGACCGAGCATAGAGAGTTGCTGGATACGCTGAGGAAAGGCGACGGGAAGGCGGTGGAGCGCTCGATCCGGTCGCATATCGACCATGGATGGCGCGAGCTGCAGTCGAGCCTGGCCACGCCACTGGCGACCGGTGCCGGGCCGGACGTCGCAGCGCCGGGCGATCGTCGTCGCAAGCGTGCAGTGCAGCCGGTTGCCGCCAGGCGCGACGCTGTCAAGGCCGCGCGGTAGAGGCGGCGGATAACGTCAGCCGAAGGCAGTCCTTCACAGGCAGCCGAAGGGGTCGGGGTGCCCTGTCCGACGTTCAGGTCCCGTTCAAGAGCAGTCCAGTTTTCCAGTCAAGAGACCGCGATCCGCGGCGCGAAGATTCCTAGGAGGAGGTACCCATGGGTTCAAGGTCCTGCACCGCCTGCGCACTGGCGCTGGTCGGTGCTTTTGTATCCCAGCATGCCGCCGCACAAGGTGCCGGCGCCTTTCCCAACCGGCCGATTCGCCTGATCGTACCCGTCCCGCCAGGCGGCGGAACCGACTTCACCGCGCGCACGCTGGCTCAGCCGGTTTCCGAGTCGATCGGACAGTCGGTGATCGTGGACAACCGGCCCGGTGCAGCCGGCAACATCGGCGTCGAACTCGCGGCCAGAGCCACGCCGGACGGCTACACGATCGTGATGCCGATCACCTCCTTCGCCGTGAACCCGCATCTCTACAAGAAGCTGCCTTTCGACACGGTGAACGATTTCGTGCCGATCGCGCTCGCCGCAATCGCGCCACTTTATCTGGTCGTGACCCCAACCCTCCCCGCGACGAGCGTGAGTGAGCTCGTCGCGCTGGCGAGGGCGAAGCCAGGCCAGCTCAGCTACGCCAACTCTGGGAACGGTACGACCGCACATCTCGCCGGCGAGCTCTTCAAGAAGATGGCCGGCCTGGATATCGTGGGCATCCCGTACCGGGGTGGCGGGCCTGCGGTGCTGGATCTGATAGGCGGTCGTGTCCAGATGTACTTTTCGACCATTCCGGCTGCGATCGCGCAGGTGCGTGCCGGCAAGCTGCGCGGCCTTGCCGTGACCAGCGCGAAGCGCGTCAATCTGATCCCGGAAGTACCGACCGTCGCCGAGTCCGGGCTGCCAGGCTACGAGATCGTCGGGTGGTTCGGATTGTTCGCACCGGCCGGAACGCCGGCGCCGATCATCGGAAGGCTCGAGAAAGAGGTCAACGCGGCACTGCAACTGCCCGACGTGCAGAAGCGCTTCGGTAGCCAGGGTCTTCTTCCCGGAGGCGGAACTTCGGCAGAGCTCGGAAAGTTCCTGCGTGCGGAGATCGCGAGATGGGGAACGCTGATCAAGGATATCGGACTGGAGGCGCAATGAGCGGTCCTGGCGCGCCGTGCCGTGCTGCACTCGTGCACGAGACGCGGATCTCCGATGCGATGCGCCCGATGATCGAGGCACACCCGCCTGCCGTACCCGAGCACCCGCGCGCCGGAGCAGGTCGATGACCGGCCCGCGCACCTCGAAGCTTCGCGCGCTGATCGAGGCGGAGCCCATCCTGGTCATGCCGGGGGTCTTCGACGGTTACAGTGCCCGCCTCACGGAGCAGGCAGGTTATCCGGCAGGTTTCATTTCCGGCGCAGGCTTGAGCGAAGCGCTGCTGGGACAGCCGGATGTCGGCCTGATGGGCCCAGAGACGAATCTCAACGCGTCCCGCGCGCTCGCCGCCTGTTGCACGATCCCGCTCATCGCGGACGGTGATACCGGCTACGGCAACGCGGTGAACGTGTTCCACCTCGTGCGCGACTTCGAGCAGGCAGGGCTCGCGGGCATCATGCTCGAGGACCAGACCTGGCCGAAGCGTTGCGGCCACATGAGCGGAAAGTCCGTCATCAGTGCCGAGGAGATGGTGGAGAAGCTGCAGGCCGCGAGCGCGTCGCGGCGGGACCCGGACTTCATCATCAAGTCGCGGACCGATTCGTTCGCGACACACGGCATCGACGAGGTGATTTGCCGGCTGAACAGGTACGCCGAAGCAGGCGCGGATCTGCTGTTCGCGGATGCGCTGCTTTCAGCGGACGCCATCCGCACGGTTGCGCGCAACGTCAGCAAGCCCCTGTGCGTGAACATGGGCTTTGGCATCCGCAAGCGTTCGACGACCCCGCTGATATCCGCGGCAGAGCTGCAAGGGTTGGGCGTGGCGGCGGTCATCTACCCGCGACTGCTCACCGCATGCGCGATCCAGGGCATGAAGAACGGGCTGGACGCGCTCGCGCAGCAGCTTCGCTCAGGTACGGTCGTGGAGCGGGACGACTGCGCGGTTTCATTCGAGGAGCTCAACGAGACGGTCGGGTTCAGGCATGCGCAGGCGCTTGAACGGCGATTCACGACGAAGGAGGGCGCAAAGTGACGGGCACCGACGCGGCTGCAGCGTGGCGAGCGGCAGACCTGACGCTGAATCACGGATGGGAGTTCGAACTGGACGAGCGTGCGCAGCGCGACCTCGTGGCGGCTGTAGAGAAGGCCTACGCGCCCGGGCGCAGCCTGCTCGACTGCACTCGGGAGGATTGCGGCATCGGCAGTGCCGCTCCCGTACTCGACCGCGCACTTGACGAGGTCAAGCGCGGGCGGGGCTTGGCCATCATCCGCGGCTTGCCGCGACAGCGGCTCGACGAGAAGCAGTTCGAGTTCCTCACCTGGGCGATGGGCCTGCATGCGGGCGTCGCGCGGCCCCAGGGAAAGGCTACGCACTACATATCGGCTGTGCGTGATGCCGGAAGCGATTACCGCACAGGGTCGGGCCGTGGCTACGCCTCGAATGCCGAGTTGGACTATCACACCGATTCGTCCGACATCGTGTTCCTGACCTGCTACAACCGGGCAGCTTCGGGCGGCATGACGATCGTGACCAGTTCGCTCGCTGCCTACGATGTCATGTCGAAGGAACATCCCGACATGATCCAGTGGCTGCACCGGCCCATCCACTTCAGCCGGCAGGGAGAGCAGGCACCGGACGAAGGCGAGACCGTGCTGCAGCCGATCTTCGACGAAAAGGGCGGGAAACGCTTCAGCCGCTGGAACTGGAACCGGATCGCCCTGGCGCAGAAGCTGCCCGGGGTGCCGCAACTGTCCGACGAGCATTGGGCGGCGCTGAAGCGCTTCGACGAGATCGTCCGTCGTCCCGAGCTTGCATACTCGATGTGGCTTCAGCCCGGCGACGTGCAACTCGTCAACAGCCACGTGACGCTGCACTCGCGCACCGATTTCGTGGACAGCGATGATCCGTCGCAGAAGCGCCTTCTGTACCGGCTCTGGCTGGCGCCGCCCGACAGCGATCCACTACCTGAGAGCTGGGGTGGTCTCTACCGGTCCGTGATGCCTGGCACGGTCCGCGGCGGCATCCGTGGCCACGCGTACGGTGCGCAACACGAGAACTTCGAGGCGCGGCAGGCGCGCAGCCTGGGAATGACGATGCCGGTATAGGCCGCCACCACCGTCTCGACGCTCTCCTGCGTAGCCTTGGTGTCGACTCAGGCGAGCGTCACCTTGCCACCCGTCTTCGCGCCCCGGACGCGGATGCCGAAGAACGGATCGCGCGTGATCGCCTGGCTGCACTGGGCATCGAGCACGACGCGCCCGTTGTGCACGATCTGCACGAGCTTGATGGAGTGCAGCGGTACCAGCTGGTTCTTTGCATCGCGCCGGTTACCCTTTTCCATCGGGTGCATCACCAGCGCCCGGATGTCGATGAAGTCCTGCCGCATGCGCGCGGTGATGCGGGTGGCTGCTTTGGCCATCGGATGGTTCCTCGTGTTCCGGACGGGTCAGCTGCAGCCGCCGATGGGGATCTTGAAGTCGCGGCTGGTGGCATGCAGGAGGCCGTCAGCGTTGACGATCACGCGTACGGTGCCCGACTCGGCGACCTTGATCAGCGTGGATACTCAAGGCTCTGCGCCTGGGCCGAAGGTGAAGGTGGCGGCCAGCGGGTGCGGGTTGAGATCGGTGACGATCGACAACGCCCGCGTGTCGGGGATCCGGCTGGTGACCTAGATGTGCGTGCGTGCGCCGTTCTCGATCACGTCCTGGATGTCGATCACGATGTCCTTGCTGGCTCCGGGCCTGAAAGGGCGCTCGCTGCGCTACCCGCGCGGCAAGACCCTGGGCGGCTCGTCGAGCATCAACGGGCGACGCGCCCGGCGCTAGGGCAGCGCGCGCTGGCGTCGTTCAGTCCCGAAGAGTTCAGGCCCGGGGCGCGATACCAGAGCGACGAAGAACCTGCCCGAGTGGCCGGGGACATCGCCACCACCATCTTCCACCCGGTCGGCAGCACTCTGATGGGCCGGCATGCCGCGCCCCGGGCTGCTCGGGAACCTCACCCGGAAATGGTTGCCACGCAGCAGGTCGCTGGCCTGGCTATATGCCGGCCGAGCGATCGCGTTTCTGGCGCATCGCCCGTGTTTCTGCCCGCGTGCTCAAGGAGGCCACCGAATAGCCTGCCAGGTTCCCGCCTGCCTCCAGGCCATACGCGATGCACGCCGCGCCCCTGCTTTCGTGGACCCACCCGGCTATGCGCATCATCGCCCGGAGAACACACAGCTCTATCAACTGGTCGAGCGCTACTTGCCCGAGTTCCGACGATTGCGTGCGCGGGCCGGCCGGCCACTGCCCCCTTACGTGGAGGAAGAGTTCGATGCCTGCCTGAAGTGCGGGCGGCTGGAGGAGGGCTTCCTGCGGCTGCGCTGCGAGCGGTGCCGGGTCGAGAAGCTGGTGACTTTCAGTTGCAGGAAGCGTGGCTTCCGCCCCTCGCGCGGCGCCAGGCGCATGGCCGAGACGGCAGCGCTGCTGGCCGATGGAGTGCTGCATGATCGCCGCCTATGGCGTGTACGTGGCCAAGGTTCTGGTGCGCCGGTGTTCCGGGCGGTGCGCTCACCGGGCGCAGGCGAGCAGCGGGCACTGTTGCAGCGCATGGCCGAGCGCATCGGGTCAGGTGTGCGCAGCGACGCTGCCGGGAGGGCATCGGCAGATCGAGCGCACACCGTGCACGGGCGCTACCGGTGCAGGGCGGGACGTGTTGCGCTCGACGATCGGGGCGCGGGTGAGGGCGAGAGCGGCGCCGTGCCAGCAAGGGAAGCCGTGAGTGCGCTGTTGATCTGGGCGTTGCTCTGACCGAGCCAGAATGCGATCGTCGTGGGATCCATGGGCGTGCAGGTGGTTTGACTAGGGGGGTTAGGTCAGATCGATATCAATACTGCCAAGAACGTTGGGACCTTGCCCAAAGGCAATCACATAGGTGTTGAGCGCATCGCGGATGAGATCGGCGGCAGACGCCTTGTCTGCGGAATCAACGAAAGTGCAGCCCGGGAGCTGAAGGCTGCCAAGGATTTGCGTCTGACCGACGCTAAAAACCTGCCAATCAATGATGGATCTCGTAGATACAGGGTCCCTGATAGTCGAGTATCTGGCAAGAAAAGGGATCTTGCGACCATGCCAGGTCAACAAAAAAATGATCGTTTGATCTGGCGCGAAGGAGGCCTCTTCCAAGATCGCATCGCGAGAGCGATCAACGGTGCGGGCGGCCTCAGGTTCATTTATGAACATTTCCCACCTCCCTGGCCTCACTGGAGAAGGGTGACGTACTGACGATCAGTAAGCTCACACTCTTATATCTTGAAAATATCAATAAATTGCATCGCGTTCTACCACGTATTGGCAAGCTTGAGCTTTGTTGCACTCCTTTGTCATATATATTGATGTCCGAGCTAGTGAGAAGCGGCTGCCATTGAGTCCCATTTCACCATGTGATGCTTGGTCCAGCCCGCAAGGTAACGCCAGGGCGACTGCAGAAAGATCGCTCTGGATTCAAGATTTGCTATCGATTTGGGCTGATCGAGCGAATAGTACTTTCAAACGCCCCTGCCAGCCCCCACGCGTTGCTGCCTGCAGCCGACCAGCCTCGCACCGATGCGCCGCAGGCCACCATCGGCCCTGGATCGGCTGGCCAACCCGGCCCGACAGCGCGCGATGACGCCTGCGTCGTGCGTGCTCACCCGCGCCCCGA
>JAJTHE010000096.1 GCA_021298815.1 Betaproteobacteria bacterium
CGGTGCGAGTTGTCGATGATGCGCAGCCGCGTGCGGCGGGCCAGGGCTTCGAGTTCGCTCACGCTGGGTCGGGTCATCGTCCTGCCGTGGTGTCGGGTTGGTTGGCGGCCGTCAGGCCTTGTGCACGTAGTTCATTTCCTGGCGCTGCAGCTCGCCCAGGAAGCGGTCGATCCAGGCGATCGTCTGTTCGACGCCCTGTTCGAGGCTGATGCGGTCTTCCCAGCCGAGTTCGCCGCGCAGCTTGTTGCTGTTCAGCTGGTAGGCGGCGTCCTTGCCCAGGCGCTCGCCCACGACCTCGACATGGTCCTCGAAGCGCACGCCCATCATGGTGCAGATCATCTCGACCAGCTGCCGGATGGTGACGATGCGCGTGGTGGAGATATGGTAGGTCTCGCCGTTGCGGCCGTCCTTCGCGATGCGTGCCGTGGCATCGGCCACGTCGGCGCCGTGGATGAAAGAACGCTCGGAATGACCACCGCCGTGCAGCTGCAGCTTGCGCCCGAGGCGGATGAACAGGATCGTGCGCGGCACGATGCGGTAGAGCTGCTGGCCCGGCCCGAACACGTTGGCCGCGCGGGTGAACACCACCGGGAACTTGTACGCTGCGAAGAAGGTTCGCAGGCTCATGTCGCCGGCCGCGCGCGACACCGCGTAGGGCGTGCTCGGGTTGAACGGCGTCTTCTCGTCGATGAAGCCTCCGGTGCTGCCGTAGACCTCGGGGGTGGTCACGTGCACGTAGCGGTCCATGTAGTCGCAGTGGCGCAGCCGCTCGTGCAGGCGCACGGTCGACACCACGTTGGTCATCATCCAGTGGTCCGGGTTGGCCCAGCTTTCCGCGACCATGCTCTGCGCGGCGTAGTTCACGACCACCTGCGGGCGCTCGCGGTCCATCAGGGCCATCAGCGCATCGAGGTCGTGGTTCAGGTCGACCCGGTGGAAGCGGAAGCCCGCGTCGCGCCCCGACCAGCGGTAGGGCAGGAAGGCCTCGTGCGGCTCCGGCGAGCGGCTGGTGCCGATCACCTCGGCGCCGAGCCCCAGCGCATGGTCGACGAAGGTCGATCCGGAATAGGAGTTGCTGCCCAGGACCAGGTATTTCAACGTGTCGCCCTCAAGCCTTCGGCGGCGGATTCGCGTGCAGCCATTGCATCGCGACATGCCCGACGATCATCTGCATGTCTTCGGAGATCTGCATGTCGTCGACCGCGAAATGGATCGGCACGTCGACCATGTCCTTGGCCTTGCCGCCGGTGAATCCCAGGATCGCGAAGGTGCGCAGGCCCATCTCGCGCGCCTTGCCGAGCGCGGCGAGGATGTTCGGCGAATTGCCGCTGCCCGAGAGCGCGATCAGCACGTCGCCGGGACGCGCCTGCACGGCGAGCTGGTGCGAGAAGATGTGCTCGTAGCCCTCGTCGTTGGCCAGGCAGGTGATGACCGAGGTGTTCGCCGGCAGCGCATGCACCCGCAGCCCGGAGCCGCAGGTCTTGCTGATGCCGTAGAGCAGGTCGTTGGCCAGGTGCACGGCGTTGCCGGCGCTGCCGCCGTTGCCGGCGAGGAACACCTGCCGGCCGCTCGACCAGCAGTCGCGCAGCTCCTGCGCGAGCAGGGCCGCGCCGGTCCAGTCGGCGTGGGACATGACGTGATGCAGCCGCCGGGCGTAGTCGGCGTACGCGTGTACCGCGCCGGGCAGCGGTGCATTCATCGGGCCATCCTCTTCTGCATCCATTTCAGGTTGTGGAAGTGGTCGTCGTCCTTCAGCACGCCGCTGCGGTACTTCTCGGCGACCTCGCGGATCGCGTCCTCGACGGTCTTCTTCGGGCGGAAGCCGGTGGCCAGCAGCTTGTCGGAGTTCACCCGGTAGGAGCGCGGGTCGTTCGACTCGGTCACCACGACCTCGGCCTCGGCGTGGTGCGTCACGCGCTCGGCGATGTCGAGGATCGACATGTTCTCGAAGCCGGCGTTGTAGACCCCGGTGTGCTCCGGATGCTCGAGCATGAAGATGTAGACGTCGGTGATGTCGTCGATATGGATGTTCGGCCGCGTCTGGTTGCCGCCGAAGACCGTTATCTTCCGGTTCGTCAGCGCCTGCATCGTGAGCATGTTGACCGATACGTCCAGGCGCATGCGCGGCGAGTAGCCGCAGACGGTGGCCGGCCGGATGATCTGCACCGTCATGTCGTCCTTGTAGGACAGCAGCACCCGCTCGCCCACCATCTTGGTCTTGTTGTATTCCGAGATCGGCTTGAGTTCGAGGTCTTCGGTGACCTGGTCCTCGTCCTTCACCCCGTACACGCTGCCCGAGGACGCGTATACGAAGTGGCGCACGCCCTTGCGCGCGGCCTTGTCGGCGAGCTGCATCGTGGCCAGCGCGCTGATCTCCCAGGTGAGCTTGGGATCGAGGTCGCCGCACGGGTCGTTGGCGACCGACGACAGATGCACGATGCCGTCGATGCCCGAGAGTTCGATGGCATCGATGTCGCGCACGTCGCCTTCGATCACGGTGAGCGCGGGGTGCGCCGGCAGGAAGTTGCCGAACCACATGATGTCCAGCGCGACGACCTCGTGGCCTGCCGCAAGCAGTTTCGGGACGAGGACCGTCCCCTTGTAGCCGCACGCTCCAGTGACAAGTAGACGCAAGGTTTGTGCCCTCAGGTTGGGTAGCTGGTCGAGTCGGACGTGATCAACCCGTGTTCCAGCGTGATGAACCGGTTGCAACTGCGCTTCACGAGGGCCATGTCGTGGGATGCCAGCACCATGATCTTGGCGTCGTCCACGCGTGACTTGAGCCTCCGGGCCGCCTTCTCGCTGAAGCTGGCGTCTCCTACGCTCAGCCATTCGTCCATCAGGAGAATATCAGATGACACGCTGGTCGAAATCGCGAAGGCCAGCCGCATCAGCATGCCGCTCGAATAGGTGCGCATCGGCATCTGGATGTAGTCGCCCAGCTCGGCGAAGTCGCAGATGTCGTCCACGAGGTCGCGCGTGCGCGCCTGCGAAAGTCCCATCAGCGCGGCGCGCATGAAGATGTTCTCGTAGCCGGTCGCTTCCATGTCGAGGCCGAGCGTGATGCTCAGCATCGAGGCGACGCTTCCCTCGACCCGGATGCTCCCGGAGACGGGCTCGTAGGCGCCGGCCAGCACGCGCAGCAGCGTCGACTTGCCCGAGCCGTTGTGCCCGATCAGCGCGACGCGGTCGCCCTCCGCGAGCTCGAACGACACCTGGTCCAGCGCCCGGATGACGACATGGTCGCGCGCGTCGGTGGCCAGGATGCCGCCGGTGGCCGCGCGCAGCACGGAGCGCTTGAGCGACTGCTGGCGCCGGCCATAGACCGGGAATTCGACGACGACGTCTCGGGCGATGGCCAGTGCCATGGTTCAGATCCAGAACGGGATGCGGGCGCGGAACTTGGCGAACACCCCGAGCGTCACCACCCAGCCGACCACGGTGATGATGCCGACGGCCATCCACGACTGTGCGGTGACGCCATCGCCCATCAGCGGCGACCGGATCACCTCCATGAAGTGGTACACCGGGTTGGCGATCGCGAACCAGCGCCAGTCGCCGAGCATCTCGACCTTCCAGAGGATCGGCGTGAGGAACAGCCCTACCTGCAGCAGGCTGTTGATGAACTGGGGGATGTCGCGGAATCGCGCCGACAGCATGCCGAGCAGCAGGCCTACCCAGAGCGCATTGAACAGCAGCACCGCCAGCCCGGCGATCGAGGTGAGCAGGGCGGCATCGAAGGGCGGCGGGGAGAACACCAGCACGGCGAACACGATCACGCTGTTGTGCGCGAACATCAGCGCGTTCTTCCAGACGACCCGTGCCACGTGCAGGGTCAGGGGCAGCTTCATCTGGTTGATGAAGCCCTCGGCATTGATGAACGACTGGCAGCAGTCGGAGATCAGGCCGGCGATGAGCTGCCAGAGCACGAAGCCGACCGCGATGTAGGTGAAATAGACGCCGAGCGGCTGGTTGAGCAGCTTCGAGTAGAGCGGCCCCATGCCGGCGACCAGGCAGCCGGTGCTGATCGTGAGCCAGAACGGCCCCAGGATCGAACGCCGGTAGCGCTGCCGGATCTCCTGCCAGGCGAGCATGTGCCAGATGCGCACGCGCGAGAGGCCGTCGGCCACGTCCTCGAGCGCGCGGGCGACGGACCGCACCGACAGCGAGGTGTTCATGCCCCCGCGTCCGACCGGTCGGGCATCGCGCCGGTCGGGGACCGGCGCCGGCACGCGAGCGGGCTCGGGCGGTACCGGGCCCGCGGCGATGGGCCGGGCGATGGATGGCGGGGGGCCTGATGGGCAATCAACACATCGCTATTGTAGAATACAAAGCACGGGAGAGCGCTGTTCGATGCTTCAAGAAGCCTGCGTGGTGTCGTTGCCCTGCGCATCGCGCCCGGCGCTGACCTGCGCGACTGCATCGCAAGTGCGTGACGGCTGAACATGACCCTGTCCCTATCCGGCAGATTGCGGCGCACGATGTCCCGACTGCGTGGAGGCGTGTGGTCGTCGGCATGGCGAGGCATCCGGCTCGGCGCGCTGCTGCGCTGGGCGCTCCTGCCGCCGGGACGGCCGATGCCCGAAGGGGGGCGCGTCCTCCTGCTCTACGATTTTTCGCACCAGCCGGTCAGCGTCGGAGACCTGCTGGTCGCGCGCGTGGCGGCGCAGGCACTTCTGGCCCTGCACGGCGCACGGCATGCCGACATGGCTTTCCTGCACGAGCCGCGGCCGGCCGCCGATGCATCGACGATCGATGGCGCGTCGGGGATCACCCAGGTCGGACATGCGTTGCAGGCCCTGCGCCTGGATCCGGAGCTCGGCTCGGTGTTCTTCTTCTCCGAGCGCCTCGCGCTCGAGGCATTCGTCGACCGTTCGCCGGCCGGCCAAGTGGTCTGGCCACCGGCCGGCTACTACGCCGCCGGCCAGTACGTGTACTACCTCGTGTGGAACGAACTGCTTCATGAACACTTCAGCCGCTTCGGCGGGGTGCCGCAGCTGCGGGCCGCCATCCCCGCGGCGGCCTGGGCCGCTGCGTTCATCGCCGGCAAGGCGGCCGGCCGCCTGCCGATCTCGATCCAGCTTCGCCGCAACCCGCTGAATCCGGTGCGCGACAGCGACTTCGATGCATGGTTCGCGTTCCTCTCGCGCTGCGCCGCCGAGGCGCCGCAGGCGTGCTTCTTCCTGGTCGGCAGCGGCGCGGAAGAGGACGCCCGCATCGCCGGCCTCGCCAACGTGGTCGTGGCCAAGGCCTTCCACACGACGCTCGAGCAGGACCTCGCCGTGATCGGTGCATGCCGCGCGCACATGGGTGCCTCCTCGGGCCCGAGCACGATGGCGTTCTTCAGCGACAGGCCCTATGCGCTGTTCGGCTGGAACTCGCCCGAGCACCGCTATCGCGACCTGCGCTCGAGCGGCGATGCGCGCCTGTTCTTCTTCGCCCGCGACCACCAGCGCCTGGTGGTGGAGACCGAGACGCCGGCCCTGCTGATGCGCGAGTTCCAGCGCATCGTCGCGGCGCTGGGTGCGGCGGCCGGATCCGGCGCGACGGCCGTGCAGGCGCCGTCCGGCGTTGCCGTGCCCGCACGGTGACGGTGTCGGCAGCCCCGTCCCTGCCCGGCGTGCCACCGGCGGTCGCGCGCCAGCTCGGTCGCATCGGCATCCATCGCCTGTGCGACTGCGTCCTGCACTTCCCGCTGCGCTATGAAGACGAGACGCGCCTGTCGACGCTGGCCGATGCGGCCGCCGGCGGCGCATCGCCGGTGGTGGTCGAGGGCGAGGTCGTCGGCACGGAGGTCGTGTTCCGCCCGCGCCGGACGCTGGTCTGCACCCTCTCCGACGGCACCGGCGAGCTGGTGATGCGCCTGCTCAACTTCTACCCGAGCCAGCAGCGGTCGCTCGTCCCGGGGGCGCGGGTGCGCGCGGCCGGCGACGTCCGCGGCGGCTTCCTCGGTGCCGAGATGGTGCATCCGCGCTGGCGGGTGGTGGCGCCGGGCACGCCGCTGCCCGACCGGCTGACGCCGGTCTATCCGGCGACCCAGGGCGTCTCGCAATCGGTGCTGCAGCGCCTCGCCCTGCGTGCACTGGCGCAATGCAGCCTCGAGGAAACGCTGCCGGCGGCGCTGCGTGCCCGCCTGTCGCTGGCACCGTTCGAACCCAGCGTGCGCCTGCTGCACGAGCCGCCGGCCAGCCTCGATGCCGCGACCCTGTCCGACCGCAGCCACCCCGCCTGGCGCCGGATGAAGTTCGACGAACTCCTCGCCCAGCAGCTGTCGATGCGCATGCACCGCAACAGCCGCTCGGCCCGGCGCGCGCTGCCGCTGCCGGCGGCGGGCCGGCTGTCGCGGCAGGTGCTGTCCGTCGCCGGCCTGGCGCCGACGCGCGCCCAGGCGCGGGTGCTGGCCGAGATCACCGCAGACCTCGCACGCGGGCAGCCGATGCAGCGGCTGCTGCAGGGCGATGTCGGCAGCGGCAAGACGATCGTCGCCGCGCTGGCCGCCGCGCAGGCGGTCGAGGCCGGTGCCCAGGTCGCCGTGATGGCCCCGACCGAACTGCTGGCGGAGCAGACCTTCCGCAAGTTCGAAGGCTGGTTCGCGCCGGCCGGCGTCGAGGTCGCCTGGCTCGCCGGCAGCCTGTCGCGGAAGAAGCGCGAAGCCGCCTGCGCCCGGCTGGCCAGCGGCGAGGCGTCGATCGCGGTCGGCACGCATGCGCTGTTCCAGCAGGGCGTCGACTTCCACCGGCTCGCGCTGGCGATCGTCGACGAGCAGCACCGGTTCGGGGTGAACCAGCGGCTCGCGCTGCGCGGCAAGGGCGGCACCGGCGATGTCGATGCCGGGGAGGCCCACCTGCTGATGATGACCGCCACGCCGATCCCGCGCACCCTGGCCATGGCCTGCTACGCCGACCTCGACGTGTCGACCATCGACGAGCTGCCGCCGGGCCGCAGCCCGATCAGCACCCGCCTGGTCGGCGACCATCGGCGAGACGAAGTCATCCAGCGCGTGCGAGACGCCTGCATGCAGGGCAGCCAGGCCTACTGGGTATGCCCGCTGATCGAGGAATCCGAGGCGCTGCAGTTGCAGACCGCGGTCGACACCCATGCCGCGCTGTGCGCGACGTTCCCGGAACTGGCGGTCGGCCTGGTGCACGGACGGCAGAAGGCCGCCGAGAAGGCGGCGACGATGGCCGCGTTCCAGCAGGGCACGCTGCAGCTGCTGGTGGCGACCACCGTGATCGAGGTCGGCGTGGACGTGCCGAACGCGTCGCTGATGGTGATCGAGCATGCGGAACGCATGGGGCTCGCCCAGCTCCACCAGTTGCGCGGACGGGTCGGCCGCGGCAGCGCGAAATCGGCCTGCATCCTGCTCTACCAGACCCCGCTGTCGCCGCTGGCGCGCGAACGGCTGAAGGTCGTGTTCGAGAGCAGCGACGGCTTCGAGATCGCCCGCCGTGACCTCGAGCTGCGCGGGCCGGGCGAGCTGATGGGCGCCCGGCAGAGCGGGCTGCCGATGCTCCGCTTCGCCGATCCGGTGCAGGATGTCGACCTGCTGGAAGCGGCGGTCGAGGCCGTCGGGCCGCTGCTCGACGGCGACCCGGCGGCGGTGCACCGCCACCTGGCCCGGTGGCTGCCCGAGGCCCTCGAATGGCTCAATGGGTGAGCGCACGGTGACACCATAACCCAATGCCGGCGTGGATTCTGTCGCCGGCCTGTCGCCATGGACTGAAGTGGAACGTTTTCCTGCCGATAACCCTGATCTGGCCGCCGGTGCGTCGCGAACGCGCTGGCACCGGGTCGTGCCGGCCCTGCCCGGGCTGCGCGCCTGGCTGGTCGGCGAAGGGTCGCTGACGCAGCGCCTGAAGCGTGCGGCGCGCGGGTTCGAGGTGGTGCGGCTGGCCCAGGGCAGGGGCGGCGCGAGCAGCGACGAGATTGACTGCATCCGGCCGACGCCGACAGGCGGGTCCGGCATGCAGCAGGGGCGGCGGGTCTGGCAGCGCGGGTCCCCGCGCCGGCTCGGCGTCCTGGCCAGGGAGGTGCTGCTGGTATGCGATGGTTCCCCGACAGTGTTCGCGCACAGCGTGATCGACGCGGCCGCGTTGCGCGGCCGCTGGCGCTGGCTCGCCGGCCTCGGGTCGCGTCCGCTGGGAGAGGCGCTGTTCCGCGACCCGCAGGTGCGACGCGGTCCGCTCCGCTTCAGGCAGTTGCGTGCGCCGGATCGTCGATACATGGGCGCCGCCGCCGCGCTTTCGGCGCGCGGCCTGCCGGTGCCGCCGTCGCTCTGGGCGCGCCGCTCCGTGTTCAGCGCGGGGGGGCGTCAATTGCTGGTCACCGAGGTTTTCCTGCCCGCCGTGGCATCCTTGCCGTCCGCGCGCAGCCCGCAGCACGCACTCCCGCGAATGCCGGGGCGCGAGGATCACGCCGATGAGCACGCCGATGGCCGATAGCGCCCCGGCAGGACCGATCTCGCTCGGGACCCGCCTGTCGTACTACGAAAAGCTGATGCGGCTCGACCGTCCGGTCGGCATCCTGCTGCTGCTCTGGCCGGCCCTGTGGGCGCTCTGGCTGTCTTCCGGCGGGCGGCCCGACATGGTCCTGGTGTGGGTGTTCGTGCTCGGCGCCGCGCTGATGCGCTCGGCGGGGTGCGTGGTGAACGATATCGCCGACCGCAACTTCGACCGCCATGTCGCGCGCACCCGCGACCGGCCGATCACCGCCGGCCTGGTGGGGGTGAAGGAAGCCCTGATACTGGCGGGCGTGCTGACCGTGCTCGCCGGCTGCCTGGTCCTGATGCTCAACTGGCTGACCATCGGGCTGTCGCTGCTGGCGCTGGTGTTCGCGTTCACCTATCCGTTCACCAAGCGGTTCTTCGCCATCCCGCAGGCCTGGCTGGGCGTCGCCTTCGGATTCGGCATCCCGATGGCCTATGCCGCGGCCACCGGCAGCGTGCCGGCGGTGGCCTGGGTCCTGATGCTGGCCAACGTGTTCTGGGCGATCGCCTACGACACCGCCTATGCGATGGTCGACCGCGAGGACGACCTGCGCATCGGCATCCGGACCTCGGCGATCACCTTCGGCCGCTTCGACCTCGTCGGCATCGCCGTGGCGCACGGCGCCTTCCTGCTGACGATGATCGCCGCCGGCGTGATGGCCCAGCGCGGCTGGATCTACTTCTTCTCGCTGATCCTGTGCGCGATGCTCGCCCGCTACCAGGTGGCGCTGTGCGAGACGCGCGAGCCGCAGCAGTGCTTCAAGGCGTTCATGAACAACATCGCGGTCGGTGGCATCGTGTTCCTGGGGATCATGGTCGACGGCTGGTTCAGGGTGGCGTTGTAGGGCTGGGACAGGCGCGACTGCGCGACATTCCAATCGCGCACCGATTGACCTCGCGTTCCCGTGAATCTACAATGTAGATACAACCTGGAGCTGACCATGGACACCATCATCCGCAAATGGGGTAACAGCCCTGCAGTGCGCCTTCCAAGGGCCTTGATGAGTACCGCCCATCTGGAGCTGGAACAGGCCGTACGCCTAACGGCCGAAGAAGGCCGCATCATCATCGAACCGCATTCGCAGCCCACGTATTCGTTGGCCGATCTCGTCGCCGGCATTACGCCGGCGAACGCTCATCCGGAAGTCGATTTCGGTCCGGTAGTCGGAAAAGAAGCGTTCTGATGGCGGCGCGATATGTGCCGGATGCCGGAGACATCGTCTGGCTCGATTTCGATCCGCAGGCCGGCCATGAACAGGCGGGCCGACGGCCAGCCCTCGTGCTCAGCCCCGCCCTCTACAACGGGAAGACTGGTCTCATGGTCTGTTGCCCGCTGAGCACGCGTGCAAAAGGCTATCCGTTCGAAGTCCCAGCGGCCGTCGACAGGCTCGAATGTGCCGTGCTGTCAGACCAGGTACGGTCGCTCGACTGGCGGGCGAGGAAGGCCAGACGAAAAGCTATTGCGGATGCCGATGTGTTGCTTCATGTTCGAGCGAAGATCAAGGCGCTGCTCGAACTGCACTGACAAGTATTTTTCAGAAGCCCACGGAGCAGCTGCCGACTTGAAATACCACGACCTGCGCGACTTCATCGCGCAACTGGAAGCCCTCGGTGAACTGAAGCGCATCGCCACGCCCGTCTCGCCCGACCTCGAGATGACCGAGGTCTGCGACCGCGTGCTGCGCGCCGGCGGTCCGGCGATCCTGTTCGAGAACCCGACCGGCCATTCGATGCCGGTGCTCGGCAACCTGTTCGGCACCACGCGCCGCGTCGCGCTCGGCATGGGGCAGGACGATCCCTCCGCGCTGCGCGAGATCGGCAGGCTGCTCTCGTACCTGAAGGAGCCGGAGCCGCCGAAGGGCCTGCGCGATGCCTGGGACAAGTGGCCGCTGCTCAAGCAGGTGCTGAACATGGCGCCGAAGGAGGTGTCGCGGCCGGCCTGCCAGCAGCAGCGCATCGAGGGCGGCGAGGTCGACCTCGGCCGGCTGCCGATCCAGACCTGCTGGCCCGGGGACGCCGGGCCGCTGCTCACCTGGGGCCTCACCGTCACCCGCGGCCCGGCGCGCACGCGGCAGAACCTGGGCATCTACCGGCAGCAGGTGATCGGCCGCAACAAGCTGATCATGCGCTGGCTCGCGCATCGGGGCGGCGCGCTCGACTTCCGCGACCATGCGAAGGCGAATCCGGGGCAGCCGTTCCCGATCGCGGTGGCGCTGGGCTGCGATCCGGCGACCACGCTCGGTGCGGTGACGCCCGTGCCCGATACGCTGTCGGAATACCAGTTCGCCGGGCTGCTGCGCGGCGGGCGCACCGAACTGGCGAAGTGCATCGGCAACGACCTGCGGGTGCCGGCGACCTCCGAGATCGTGCTCGAAGGCGCGATCCATCCCGATGCGTCCTCGCCCAGCGGCTGGGAGAGCGCCCTGGAAGGCCCGTTCGGCGACCACACCGGCTACTACAACGAGCAGGATCGCTTCCCGGTGTTCACGGTCGAGCGCATCACGCATCGCGACAATCCGCTCTACCACTCCACCTACACCGGCAAGCCGCCCGATGAACCGGCCATCCTCGGCGTGGCGCTGAACGAGGTGTTCGTGCCGCTGCTGGTGCGCCAGTTCCCGGAGATCGTCGACTTCTACCTGCCGCCGGAAGGCTGTTCGTACCGCATGGCGGTGGTCAGCATCCGCAAGCAGTATCCCGGGCATGCGAAGCGGGTGATGTTCGGCATCTGGAGCTTCCTGCGCCAGTTCATGTACACCAAGTTCATCCTGGTGACCGACGACGATGTCGACGTGCGCGACTGGAAG